>NZ_MWLN01000191.1 GCF_002198655.1 Kineosporia sp. A_224 | reverse complement strand
GCCCGCCCGGGTCCACGGCCGTCGTCGACGCTGCCGGGTCCGGGGTGGTGGTGACGGTCGGGGACGTCGTCCCCGACGTCGGGCTCGGCACCGGCCTGGTCGGTCGCTGGCCGGGCAGGGTCGAGGTCGGCAGCGGCGACGCGGAGACCGACCCGGACGGGGTCGGCCTCGGTGCCGGCGTCACGGGGGTCACCGGCGTGACCGGGCCCGGCGGGCGCTGCGGGCTCGCGGTCTCGCCCTTCGGCGGCTTCACACCGGCGGGAGGTGCCGGCACCGGGACGGCGCGCCCCGACGCGTACGTGTCGGCCAGACCGAGCACGAGCGCGGCGTAGCTCGCGGAGTGGTTGTAGCGCAGGACGGCGCTCCAGCGGTCCGCCCTCTTGGTGAGGTCCTTGTCGCCGGCGCACAGGTAGCGGGCCGTCCCGAGCGCCGCGTCGTCGACGTCCTGCGGGTCGGCGCGGCGGTCGCCGTCGCCGTCCGCGCCGAAGTGCTTCCACGTGCCGGGGAGGAACTGCATCGGGCCGACGGCGCGGTCGAACGCGCGGTCGCCGTCGTAGGCGCCGCCGTCGCTGTCCCGGATGACCGCCCATCCCGCGCGGGAGCCGTCGAGGCGCGGCCCGAGGATCGGCGGGACGACGCGGCCGCTCGCGGTGACGCCCGAGCCGGCGAACCTGCCGTGGTTGCTCTCGACCCGTCCGATGCCCGCGACGAGCGACCAGTGGATGTGGCAGCCGGGGTCCGTCCGGGCCATCATCTGCGCCGCCGCGACGTACGACTGCAGCACCCGGACCGGGATGCCGGACCGGCTCAGCCGGAACGTCGGCGTCACGTCCCCGACCGCCGGCACCGCCGGGACCGTCGCGACGTCGTCCGCCGCCCCGCCGCCCTGGGTGATCGTGAGGACCTGCAGGTCGCCGCCCGAGGGCAGAACGGGCGAGGTCGGGTCGAGCGGGACGACCTGGCCGCCCTGCCCCTCGGCCGTCGGCGCGGTGAGCGTGTCGAGCCACTCGGTGTCGCCGGCGTTGACCCCGACCGGCTCGTAGACGGCCGGGGAGGTCGCGGAGGCCACCCCCATGCTGCCGAGCAGCAGGAGGGTCGGTGAGCAGACGAGCGCCCCCCAGAGCGCAGGACGTCGGTAGCGGGCGGGCAGCGCGATCCGGAAGGTCGGTCCCATGCTCGTCACGGTAGGCAACCGCGGCCGGGGACGGCGGGGGGTGCGTGCGGGTCTGTCCTGACTCTGCGTCGGCCTTCATCCGGCCCACGTCCGGCGTTCAGCCACGGGGGGCAAGCCCGTTGCCGTCCTCCCACGACTCTTGCAACGCCAGATCAGCTGGCATCCGGGCCGGACCACCGGCCGTGGCGTGGCGGCGCAGGAGGACGGCGATGAGCGGACCCCGGTTCGTGCTGGTGTCGGGCGTCCTCGCCTCGGGCGCCCGCAGGACGTCCTGGCCCGACCGGTCGGGGCTGACCGGCGAGCCCGGCTCGGGAGGCCGCTGGGTCGCCTGGCGGCTGCTCGGCCGGAACAACCACGAGCTCGGCCGCAGCGCCGTCGTGTTCCCGACCGCCGAGCACGTGGTCGACGACGTCACCTCCGTCCGCGCCGGTGCGGACGACCTCACGGTCGCGGTGCTCGCGGACGGCGTGCAGGCCGAGTGGCGCTGGCGGCTCCTGCTCGACGGCCGGGTCGTCGCGGTCTCGTCGCGCAGCTACCTGCGCCAGCGCGAGTGCCATTACAGCGCCTCGATGTTCCGGCAGGCGCTGCCCGCGTCCACCGTCCCCGTGGTCGTCACGGGGCCTGCGGAGCTCACCCGGTGACGACCTCCCCCGCCCCGCCGGCCGGCCCGTCCGTGCCGGCCACCACACGGCCCCCGGTGCCCGACCCGGCGACGGACGAGCGCAGGGTCCGGCCCGCAGGCACCGCCGGCGCCGCCGACCGGGCCTTCGGCGCGGTCGCCCGGCTCAGCGGGACGGCGGTGCTCGTCATCACCGGGACGGTCGGGCTCTTCCTGGCCGTCCAGGCGGTGCCGGCGCTGCGCGAGGCCGGCTGGGGCTTCGTCACGACCCAGGCCTGGGACCCCGGGGCCGGCCCGTTCGGGATCGCGGCGATCCTCTTCGGCACGGTGATGATCGGCCTCGTCGCGATCGTCATCGCGATCCCCTTCTCGATCGCGACGGCCCTCTACATCTCCGAGTACGCGCCGGCCGGCCTGAAGCGCACGTTCATCAGCCTCGTCGACCTCATGGCGGCCGTGCCGAGCGTCGTCTACGGCCTGTGGGGCGTGTACTTCCTCCAGGAACGTGCCGTCGGCGTCGCCCAGTGGATGTCGGTGTACCTGGGCTGGATCCCGGTCTTCGAGGTCCCGGGCCGGGACCCCCGTGACCCGCTCGCGTCGCTGACGGACTTCAAGTCCTCGATCTTCATGGCCGGGATGGTCGTGGGGATGATGATCACCCCGATCATGACCTCGATCATGCGGGAAGCGTTCTCCCAGGCGCCGCAGGGCGAGCGCGAGGGCGCGTACGCCCTCGGGGCCACCCGCTGGGGGATGATCCGGGACGTCGTCCTGCCCTTCGGCCGGGGGGCGATGATCGGTGGCACGATGCTCGGCCTCGGCCGTGCGCTCGGCGAGACCATCACCGTGGCGATGATCATCTCCCCGGTGTTCCAGATCCAGTGGACGCTGCTCGCCAAGGGCGGGATCTCGGTCTCGTCCCTCATCGCGCTGCAGTACGGCGAGGCCGAGGGGCTGAGCCTGTCGGCCCTCTTCGCCGCCGGGCTCGCGCTGTTCCTCATGACCATGGCCGTGAACTTCGGCGCGTCCGTCATCGTCAACCGCAGCCGTTCCGGCGCCGCGAGCGAGGCGTGACCGTGTCCGTCGACGTGTCCCGTCCCGGTGTGCCGGCCCAGGGCCCGGCGCCCGCGACCGCCGCCCGCCGCACGACGGTCCGGCCGGCGTCGGCGCAGGCCGACCCCGCGCACGAGCCGCGGCGCACCCTGTCCTCGGTCCGGGTCAGCGACGTCCTGGCGCTCGTCGGCTCGGCGCTCGGCGGCGTCGCCCTCACCTGGACGATCTTCACCCAGCTCGCGCCGTTCTCCGGCCGGCTCGGTGCGGTCGTCGTCTGGTACGGCTGCTTCCTCGGGCTCTACGCGATCCTCGTCTCGTTCGACGAGAGCGGGCAGGCGGTCAAGGACCGGATCGCCGGTGCCGTCGTGCACAGCTTCGCGGCCGTGCTGCTCCTGGTGCTCGGGTTCGTCGTCTTCTACGTCGTCGTCCGTGGCGTGAAGGCCTTGGTGCACCTGAACTTCTTCACGCGGGACCTGTCCGTCACCGGGCCGCTCGAGCCGCTCACGAGCGGTGGCGTCGTGCACGGGATCGTCGGCACGATCATGGAGATCTCCATCGCGCTCGTCGTCGTCGTACCGCTGGGGCTCACGTGTGCGGTGTTTCTCACCGAGTTCCCCGGGCCGTACGCCCGTGTCGTCCGCACCGTCGTGGAGGCGATGACGGCGCTGCCGTCGGTCATCGCGGGCCTGTTCGTCTTCAGCCTGTACGTCCTCATCCTCGGCTTCCCGCGGTCCGGCTTCGCCGCCGCGCTGGCACTCGGCGTGATGATGCTGCCGATCATCGTGCGCGCCGCCGACGTCGTCCTCCGCCTCGTCCCGGGCTCGCTCAAGGAGGCGTCCCTCGCCCTCGGGGCCAGCCGGTGGCGGACGGTGTGGACGGTCACGCTGCCGACGGCGAGATCCGGCCTCGCGACCGCGGTCATCCTCGGGACGGCGCGCGGGATCGGCGAGACCTCGCCGGTGCTGCTCACCGCGGGCTTCGGGGCGAGCACCAACCTCGACCCCCGCGAGGGGCCGATGGTGTCCCTGCCGCTGCTGGCCTACGAGCTGCGGCGCATCCCCGAGGACGCGATGATCGCGCGCGCCTTCGGGGCCGGGACGACGCTCCTGCTGCTCGTGCTCGTGCTCTTCGTCGTCGCGCGGACGATCGGCGGCCGCGGCCCGGGCGTGCTGAGCCCGCGGCAGCAGCGCCGCGCAGCCAAGCGTTCGGCGGACGACGCCGCCCGGCTCGCCGCATTGGCGCACGCCCGCCGCCGGGCCGAGCAGGCCCCGGTCCTGCAGCCGTGGGAGCGGGACAGCCGCCTCGACCTCGCAGAGCACGACCTCGGACAGCACGGCGACGGACCGCACGACGACGGACCGCACGGATCGGACGACAAGACCCCATGAGCCGACCAGACCCCATGCGACACAAGGAGTTCTCCATGCACGCCAGACGCGTGAGCCGCGTCCTCGGCGCGGCGCTCGTCACCGGGTTGGCCCTGCTGGTGGCCACCGGCCCGGCGCAGGCCGCCACCTACGTCCCCATCTCCGGTGCCGGGTCGACCTGGTCCTCCAACGCGGTGACCCAGTGGGCAGCCAACGTCCGCCAGAGCGGCATGACGGTCAACTTCCAGGCGAACGGCTCGAGCGAGGGGCGCAAGCTCTTCCGGCAGGGCGTCACGGACTTCGGCGTCAGCGAGATCCCCTACAACCAGCAGGACAGCCGGGGCGGCTCCGACCCGGCACCGAACTTCGGCTACGCGTACATGCCGATCGTCGCCGGTGGGACCTCCTTCATGTACAACCTGAGGATCGGCGCGAAGCGGGTGGACAACCTGCGGCTGTCGGGCGAGACGATCGCCAAGATCTTCACCGGCGCCATCAGGACGTGGTCCGACCCCGTCATCAAGGCCGACAACCCCGGGCTCACGCTGCCGGCCCGCAAGATCATCCCGGTCGTCCGGTCAGACGGCTCCGGTACGAGCGCCCAGTTCACGCTGTGGATGAGCAAGCAGCACCCGGCGATCTGGGACGCCTACTGCCGCAAGGCCGGGCGCTCCACCCCGTGCGGCCTCACCTCGTACTACCCGCTCGTGCGCGGGCTCGGGTTCACCGCGCAGAACGGCTCGGTCGGTGTCGCCGGCTACGTCGCGTCGCCGACGGCGGAGGGTGCGATCACCTATGTCGAGTACTCCTACGCGCTCAATCAACGGTTCCCGGTCGCGAAGGTCCTCAACCGGGCGAACTACTACGTCCCGCCGACCCCGCAGGCGGTGGCGGTGGCCCTCACCGGGGCCCGGATCAACACCGACAAGACGTCGCCGCTCTACCTCACGCAGATCCTCGACGGGGTCTACAACAACTCGGACAAGCGCGCGTACCCGCTGTCCAGCTACAGCTACATGGTCCTGCCCACACAGAGCCAGGGCCGGTTCACCGCGCAGAAGGGCAAGACGCTCGGGGACTTCAGCTACTACTTCCTCTGCGAGGGGCAGCAGCTCGCGCCACGGTTGGGGTACTCGCCGCTGCCGATCAACCTCGTGCGGGCGGGGCTGGACCAGGTGAAGCGGATCCCCGGCGCGGACACCGCGAAGAAGGACATCGCGAGCTGCAACAACCCCACCTTCTCCAAGAACGGTGAGAACACCCTCGCCAAGACTGCGCCGCAGCCCTCGGCGTGCGATCGCAAGGGCAGCACCCAGTGCTCCGCGAACGGTGCCCCGGTGAAGGCCGGCAGCGGCTCCGGCAGCGGCGCGTACCCCAACCGTGGCGCGAGCTGCTGCCCCTCGCAGAGGAAGTAGTANGCCCTCGGGCGTGCGGCTCACCGGCCGCGTCCCATCCGGCGGGCGATGACCGGCGGACCCTCCCGCACCACGCTCATGGTGATCGCCGCCGGGCTGCTCCTCGGGGCCACGGTCGGTCCGCCGGTCATCGCCCGCCGGATGGGACGCGGCCGGTGAGCCGCACGCCCGAGGGCGCCGGGGAGCACGACCCGGCGCCGCTGGAGGGCGAGGTCGTCGACCGGGCACCGGTGGTGCGCGCGCCGGACGACGACGACTGGGTGCCGGCGCCGTACGTGCCCGTCCCGACGTCGTGGTCCCGGCACCGGCCGACCGTCCTGGCGGGAGCGGTGGGGATCGTCCTGGCGCTGTTCGTCTCCGCCGCGCTCCCCGGCCCGGTCGGGGTCGCCGTCCGCGGGGGCCTCGACCGGCTCCGGCTGGCGGCGTCCGGTGGTTCCCCGTCGACGTCCGCCGGCGGGACGACGGGCGCGCTCGCCGTCGGCACCGTGACGAGCAGCGCGATGACGCTGCGCGGGACCGGGCCCTTCGCGGACCTCGCGGTGTCCGTCAGCCAGACCAAGAACCTCGTCAACCAGAACATCGCCGTGTCGTGGCGGTGGGCCGGGGCGGACAAGCACCCGACACGCCTCGACGGCTCGACGATCCTCGCCAACTACATGCAGGTCATGCAGTGCTGGGGCGACACCGCTCCGGACCGGACCCGTTGTGTCTACGGCGGTTTCAGCAACACGAGCAGCTCCTTCACGAGCACGCGGTTCCTCTTCCCGCCGGCGCTCGGGGCCACCTCGCCGGGCCCGGTCGACCCGGCCGAGACCGTCGACCTCTCGTCGACGGACTACGTCAAGGACGGGCAGCGCGACTTCCGCGTGCCGTTCGCCGCGGTGAACGGCGACGTGCTGACGCACGAGGAGCTGGACCCGGACAAGAACCCGCTCTTCGGCGAGCTCACGACGAACGAGATCCTCCAGGCCAGGACCCGGCCCGACGGAACGGGCTTCGAGACGTTCGAGACCCTGACCTTCCGCGAGAACGACGGCCTCGGCTGCGCCGACGTCGTCACCTCCGGTGCCGCCAAGGGGCAGCCGCGCCGGTGCTGGCTCGTTGTCGTCCCGCGGGGGGAGACCGAGGTCGACGGGCGCAGCTACCTCGACATCCCCAACCGCCAGCTGCAGTCCTCCCCGCTGAGCCTGACGAACTGGAACCGCCGGATCGCCTTCCCGCTGGGCTTCCAGCCGGTCGGGCAGCCCTGCCCGCTGGGGGCGAAGCAGCAGCCCGTCGGCGGCGTCGAGACCTCGACGCAGGCGGTGCTGCGCTGGCAGCCGGCCCTGTGCGCGGGCGGAGGCACCGTCTTCAGCTACACCAAGCTGCCCGACGCCGTCGTCGAGAGCGGGCTCACGGGCTCCGACGCCGGGGCCAACGGGCTGGGCTTCCTCAACGAGCCCCTCACCGGCGAGGTGCCCTCGGACCGCACGCTGGTCTACGCGCCGGTCGCGGTGTCCGGTGTCGCGATCGTGGCGCTCGTCGAACGGCAGGTGGCCTCCGGTGCCCCGGCCGACGTCGCGGCGAGGGCGGGGGAGCGGATCGACGACCTGAAGCTCACCCCCCGCCTCGTCGCGAAGATGCTCACGCACTCCTACGTCAAGAACGTCAGCCTGCGCGCCGGGTACCTCGCCCGGAACCCGGTGACGATCGAGCGGGACCCGGAGTTCCTCGCCCTGAACCCCGAGTTCGCGACGCTGGCCAACTCCAGCATCGAGCTGCGGATCCCGACCGGCGTCTCGTACACGACCCAGCTCGTCTGGGAGTGGATCGAGGCGGACGAGGAGGCCCGCGACTTCGTCGCCGGTGTGCCCGACCCGTGGGGCATGCGCGTGAACCCGTTCTTCCAGGGGACCGACATCCCGCAGCAGAGCTTCCCCAAGGTGGACCCGTTCTGCGACCGGGACCCGAACCTGCCCGACCTCCCGCTGTGCGCGCTCGACCTGCACCCGTACGTCTCCGACTTCTTCGAGGGCGCGCAGGCCGTCGTCCGCGGTGTCAGCGGTGAGCGGACCCGCAACCTCGCGGCCGTCCCGCCGACGACGGCGTCGGTCCCCCGCCAGCGCTCCGGCGAGCGGAACCTGCTCGGCGTCACCGACACCGCGACGGCACAGCGGTTCCTGCTGCCCGCGGTCAAGCTGCGCAACCGTGCCGGGCAGTTCGTCGCCCCGACCTCCGCGACGATGCAGGCCGCCGTCGCCTCCTTCGCTCGGACGCCGTCCTCCGGTGTCACGCTGCCGGACCCGGAGGCCGCGACGCGGAACGCCTACCCGCTGACGGTCGTCACGTACGCGGTCGCCGCCCCGAACCAGTTCACCGCGGCGGCCGCGAAGCAGTACGCCGCGTTCGTCCGCTACGCGGCCGGCCCCGGACAGGTCCCCGGGAGCGCGCCCGGCACGCTGCCGGACGGGTACGCCCCGATGACCGCGGCGCAGCGGGCGGCGGCACGCGCGGCCGCCGACCGGATCCAGGCCCGGGTGGGCCCGAAGCAGGCCCGGCCCGAACCGGTCCCCGACGACGACACCCCCGCGCCGGAGCCGTCGGCGTCGGCGTCGGCGCCGGAACCGGCGCCCGCACCTGCCGTCCCGGCCCCGGCCCCCACCGCGACCGCGCTCGAGTCCCCGGTACCGGCGCTGACCCGGACCCCGCCCGACGCCCTCGTCAACGGCTGGGCGCGCTACGCGATGATCGTCGCCCTGCTCGTCGGCGCAGGCGGTCTCATGGTCGGACCACTGCTTCCGCGCATCGCCGAACGCCTGCGCCGGAGCCGGTCGTGACCGCGAACGCCGTAGCGACTGGGTGTGCGCCGTTAGACCTCCCGTCGCCCCTGCGTTCACCCGCCGTTGCCCCCGGCCGTGAGGCTCCGCGTGCCGGCAGATCCCTTGCCGGCGACCGGATCGACGGTCGCGCTCGCCCCGGGAGGTCGCGCGCGGACGACGAACCGGGACACACCGCTCAGTCCGTCCGTCCAGTGAGAGGACTCTCCGTGCGAATCTCCCGAAAGGCCGCGGGGGTGGCAGCCGCGGCAGCGATGCTCGCGACGCTGCCGCTCAGCTCGGCCCAGGCCGACACGAACACCACGAGCGCGACCGCGCTCGCGGCGATCGGTTCCGACACCGCCGACGACGTCTACGAGGCGCTCTCGCTCGTGCCGTCGCTCTCCGGCGACATCGCGAACTACAAGACCGTCCCGATCGGTCGCGACATCGACACGTCGGCGAACTACCCGGGGGCCGGCGGCCGCCCGGCGGCCGCGAACTGCGTCACGTCGGGCCCGCGCGGGTCCACGGAGGGCAAGAACGGCCTGCGCGCGTCCATGCAGGGCGAGGCCTACGTGCCGCTCGACCCGGTGGCCCCGGTCAACCCGGGCTCGACGAACTACACCGGCTGCGCCGGGATCGCCCGCTCCTCCAGCTCGAGCTTCCCCGCCGGTACCGCGGCCGGCTCGATGGCGCGCATCCCGTTCGCCGTCGACGCGCTCGCGCCGGCCGTCCTCAAGAACAGCACGGTCCCGAAGAAGCTCACGGCGACGTTCCTCAAGGACCTCTACACCCGCAACGGTGTCGCGGGCTCCGCCGCGTGCTTCAACATCGTCCCGCTCGTCCCGTCGTTCTCCGCGGGCACCCGGGCCTTCTGGGCCTCGGCGCTCGGCATCTCGGACTACGACTTCAGCGGCACCGGTGGCACGATCGGCACCCCGCCGGCGACCGGCACCACGTGGGGCAGCTGCGTGACCGGCGGCGCCGCCAACTCGACCGGTGTCGGCACCGGCGCGGGCAACGGCCTCCCCGGTGACCGCAAGGGCGGTGCGAACGGCACCCCGATCCAGGAGCACCAGGGCTCGTTCCTCGACGCCGGCAACCAGATCCTGCCCTACTCCGTCGCGCAGTGGACGGTCCAGGGCTCCGGCGTCGTCACCGACATCCGCGGTGGCGCCGTCCTCGCGTCCGTCGACTTCACGTCGCTGACCAACACGGTGTCCGACACCAACGTCCGGCACCCGTTCGCGCTCAACGGCCAGGGTTCGGCGGCCATCGGCTACCGCGGCCCGACGGCGAACTTCACCCGTCAGCTCTTCACGTTCGTCCCGCGCACGCTCGTCGACGCCACCTTCACGGCGCCGGCGCAGCAGGTCGCGTTCACGAACGTCCCGGCCGCCGACGTCGCCCGCTTCCAGCAGGCGTTCATCGGCTCCACGTCGGACGTCTGCACCTCGTCGGCGACGATCCTGCTCTACGGTCTCGCGCCCGACACCGCCTGCGGCACCGCGACGTTCGGCCCGTGACGCGCGCCCTGCCCCACCCGCGTCGCTCCTCATCCTCCACGACCGAGAAAGGTCACCCGCTCATGAAGCGCTCCACGTTCCGTGGTGCCGCCCTCGTGGTCACGGCCGCCACCCTCACCGCGCTCACCGCGGTCGGTGCGTCGCCCGCGTCCGCGGCCCCCAACGAGTACGCCCCGAGCATCGGTACCGCGACGGGCACCCTCACGACGACCGACACGGGCATCCCGGTCGCCGTCCGGACGTCGGCGCCGTGCCCGGCGGGCACGACGACCATCAACGGCTTCTTCGAGAGCACGGCCGCCGGGATCGCTCCCGGTGCCCTTGTCATCTCGGCGAACCAGACCGACGTCGGCAACCTCACGACGTCGGGCATCCCGCTCGACAACAACCTCAAGGGTCTCGCCCAGGCGGCGGGCAAGGTGCTCGTCAACGGTGTCTACGACGTCCAGATCGTCTGCTACCCGGACGCGTTCTCGGCCCCGACGGCGCAGTTCGACGCCTCCTTCACCGTCTCCGGCGGGGTCGGCACGGGCGCGGGTACCACCGCCGTCTGGGCCGTCGCCGCGGCGCCGTCCTCGACGACGGTGCTCTCGGTGAGCCCGGCCGGCCCGCAGGCGCTCGGCACGTCGGTGACCCTCTCCGCGACGGTCACGTCGTCGGCGGCGGTCTCCGGCACGGTCCAGTTCCGGTCGGGGACGACGGCGCTCGGCGCTCCGGTCGCCGTGACCGGCGGGGCGGCGTCGCTCACCACCACCGCCCTGCCGGCGGGCACGCTCTCGCTCACGGCGGAGTTCGTCCCGGCAGCGGGCGCGAACATCTCCGGCTCCACGTCCGCGGCGGTGCCGTTCACGATCACGGCCCCGGCGCAGGCGACGACGACGACCCTGTCGTCGAGCCCGGCGGCCCCGACGACGGCTGACGCCGTCACCCTGTCGGCGGCGGTCACGGTCGGCAGCGGCACCGTCAACAGCGGGACCGTCGTCTTCTCCGAGGGCGGCACGACCGTCGGCACGGCCGCCGTCACCAACGGCACCGCGTCGATCTCGCTCACCGGCCTGACCGCCGGCGGGCACACCTACACCGCGGTCTACCAGGGCAACGCGGCGTTCCTCACGTCGACGTCCGCCGCCGTCACGGTCACGGTCACGCAGTTCGCCGGCGTGAGCGCGACCGAGACCATCACCGCCACGGTCGGGGCCGGCGCCCTGACCATCACCGCCGGTGGTGCGGTCGACCTCGGGACGCTCGCCCTCAACTCGGGCAACACGCTCCTGGTCTCCACGCCGAAGGACCTCGCTCCGGTGACCGTCACGGACACCCGCGCGGGCCAGCTCGGCTGGACGGTCAACGGGTCGGTGACCGACTTCACCGGTCCGGGCACCGCGAAGATCAACGGCGAGAACCTCGGCTGGACGCCGCGGGTCATCTCGGCGGGCGCGGGCCAGACCGTGACCGCGGGCCCGGCCGTGGCTCCGGCCAACGGCGTCGCCCCTGGTGCCGCCGCGACCGGCGCCGGCATCAAGGCCTCCAAGGTCCTCGCGACCGCGGCCAACGGCGCGAGCATCGGCACCGCCCAGCTCACCGCCGCGCTCCTGCTCCAGGCGCCGACCAGCACCACGGCCGGCTCGTACAGCACGACGCTCACCCTGACCGCTCTCTGAGTCAGGCGCTCCACCGGTCCCCGCCGGGCCTCCTGGCCCGGCGGGGACCACCCTCGTCCCCCCGCCTCACCTGTTTCCGGAACCGGAGAACCGCCATGACGACGCTGCCGACGTCCCGCCCGACCGTCCGCCGCATCGCCTCAGCGGCCGTCGCCCTCGGTCTGCTCGGCGCCGCCGCCGGCAGCGCCCTGGCCGGTGCGGCTCCGGCGTCGGCCTCGCCGTCCGTCGCGGGTGTCACGGTCCCGCTCGCCCACGGTCCGCTGCTCGCGGCCGAGAACCGGCTGGGCGACGACGGCAAGCGCAGCTTCGGGGTGCAGCCGGCGTCCGCGAAGAAGCCGGACGCGCGCCCCAACCTCACGTACCGGGACGTCGCCCCCGGGCAGCGGTTCTTCGACCACGTCGCGTTCGTCAACGTGTCCGCGCTGCCGGTGACCCTCACGGTCTACCCCGCGGACGCGCTGAACACCCCGGAGGGTGCCTTCGACGCCCTCACCCGGGACAAGCGCTCGACCGACCTCGGGTCCTGGGTCAGGCTCCGGCGCAGCCAGGTCACCGTCCCCGCCCGTTCGGCGTACATCACGCCGATCGAGATCCGGGTCCCGAAGGGTGCCGAGCCCGGCGACCACGCCGCGGCCATCATCGCCTCGCTCCGGACCACGACCAAGGACGCCAAGGGCAACGTCGTCAACCGGGACAACCGGGTGGGCACCCGGGTGTACGTCCGGGTCAAGGGCGACCTGACGCCGAGGATCGAGCTGGCGAGGACGGACGTCGACTTCTCCGGCGGCCTGCCGTTCACCGGTGACGCCGAGGTGACCTACACGGTCCGCAACACCGGCAACGTACGCCTCGAGGGCACCCAGACCGTCCGGGTCGGTGGCCTGTTCGGCGTCGCGGACCGTTCCGTGGCGGTCCCCGACATGGCGGAGCTGCTGCCGGGCAACGAGCTCACCTACACGACGACCGTGAAGAAGGTCGTCCCCACCTTCTTCAACGAGGCGGAGGTCGTCGTCGACCCGGTGTCCGTCACCGGCAACGTCGACCCGGCGAGCGCCCAGGCCGTCGGGTCGGTGTCGTTCCTGGCCGTCTCCTGGGTCGCTGTGGTCCTGCTGCTCGTCCTCGGCGGGGTGCTCGTCGCCGTCTGGCTCCGGCGCCGCGGCCGGGCCTTCGGGCGGCACCGGTCCTTCGTCGGCGCCGGCACCCGACCTCTCCCGGGCCGGGGCGATGCCGCGGCTCGCCGACCGCCGTGGCGTCGTCCGCCGCCGTCCCGCACGTACGGCCGCCGCGCTCGCCCTGACGGTCACCGGTCTCGCCCTCGCCGGGCTCGGTACCGGCGCCGCCCCCGCGAGCGCCGCGGACGGCGGGCTGACGTTCGTGCCCGGCAAGGCCACCATCGGCACCCCGATCTACGCGGTGACGTCGGCCGGCTGCCCGAAGGAGGCGACGAACGTCGTCGGCTACATCTTCGGCCAGGGCTTCCCGAAGGCCGGCAAGATCGTCGTCCCCAACCAGGACGCCCCCGTCCGGCACGATGGCTCCTTCGGTGTCGCGCTGCAGGACAACCTGCGCAACTTCGCGAAGGAGGAGGGCATCAAGCGGCTCAGCGGCCCGTACCGGGTGGAGGTCCGCTGCTCGGACCAGTTCCTCACGAAGACCTCAGCGACCTTCAGCGGCACTGTCACGGTGACCGACGGGGAGAACTTCACCGCGCCGGTACCGAAGAAGCCCCCGGTGGCGGGAGTCCCGGACCTCATGCTCGCCCAGGTCTTCCCGGCCTACGCGGCCGCGGTCAAGGCGCAGGGGGACGCCCGCAACGCCGAGCTCGCGGCGGAGCAGGGCAGGGCGACGGCGTCGCCCGCTCCGAAGGCCCTGGAGACGCTCGCCGCACCCCAGAAGTCGGTGCAGGAGGCCGCCGCGCGCCGTCCCGCCACGGTCGGGTCGGCGTTCACGGTCCCCGTCCTCGTGCTCCTGGTCGTCGCGGCCCTGAGCGGCGCCGTCTGGCTGTGGACCCGTGGCGGGCAGCCAGACGCCGGCACCCGGACGCGCGGTGCCGCAGCGGTGACCTGGCCCGACGACGACCGGCCCAGGACCGGCGCCGGCCGGGCGGACCGGCGATGACCGTACGCACGGGTGCCACCGCGGCACGGACGCAGTGGCGCAGCTGGGCCGGCGGGGTGACCGCCGGCCTGCTCGTGCTCTCCGGGCTCGTCGCGAGCGCGCCGGCGGACGCGACGCCGAACGAGTACGCGCGCAGCATCGGCACCCTGACCGGGACGGTGACGACGACCGACACGGGGATCCCGGTCGCCGTCCGGACGTCGGCGCCGTGCCCTGCGGGGACCACGACGATCAACGGCTTCTTCGAGAGCGTCGACGCCGGGATCGCTCCCGGGGCGCTCGTCATCTCGGCGAACCAGACCGACGTCAACGCCATCACGACGAGCGGGATCCCGCTCGACAACAACCTCAAGGGGCTCGCCCAGACCGCCGGCAAGGTGCTCGTCAACGGCTCGTACGACGTCCAGCTCGTCTGCTACCCCGACGCGTTCTCCTCGCCGACGGCGCAGTTCGACGGGACCTTCACGGTGAGCGGCGGGGTCGGCACCGGGCCGGGACCGACCGCCACCTGGGTCGTCCCGGGTGCGACGGCCACGACGACCGCTCTCACGCTGAGCCCCCCGGACTCGGTCGCGGCCGGTGCGCCGTTGACCCTCAGCGCCTCGGTGACCCCTGCGGCCGCGGCCGGCAGCGTGCAGTTCGGCGAGGTCGTCGCCGGGCAGGGCACGGTGCCCGTCGGGGCGCCGGTCCCCCTCTCGGCAGGGGCGGCGGGCCTGACGACCACCACGCTGACCGCGGGGACGCACGACCTCGTCGCGACGTTCGTGCCGTCGGGGACGACGTTCCTCACGTCCGTCTCGCCGACGCGGTCGGTCACGGTGCTCACCGCCGGTCAGCAGGCGACGACGACGACGCTCGCCGTCAGCCCGTCCGGCACCGCGCCTCAGGGCAGCACCGTCACCCTCACCGCGACGATCGCGCCGGCGGCAGCGGGCGGGACCGTCACCTTCCTGGCGGACGGCGCCGCGATCGGCACCGGCGCAGTGGCCGCGGGGACGGCGACGTTCTCGACGGCGGCGCTGGACCCCGGGAGCCGCTCCCTGTCGGCGAGGTTCGTGCCCGCCGACGTGGCAGCCTTCGCCGGGTCCTCCTCCGCCGCTGTGCTGCTCACCGTGGCCCCGTCGACCGGGGGCGGTGGTGCGTTCGTCGACGACCTCACCGTGGACGGTGCCAACGGCTCCGCGAAGGACTCGCTCGGGATCATCCTCGCCGCGTCGACGCCCTGCCCGGGCGGGGACTCGGTCGTCGCGACCATGAAGGGTCCCGGTGCGTGGGCGGCGGGGCTCACCGTCCCGGTCGAAGGGGCGCTGACCACGGCCGGGTCGACCGTCTCCCTCAAGCGGGTCGACCTCGTGGCGCCGATCACGCCGGGGAAGTACTTCGTCTTCGTCACGTGCCAGGACAGCCTCACGCTGCAGTCGTCCGGGTTCTTCGTCGCCCGGCTGTGGTTCTACGACAGCGAGCACTGGCTCAGCCAGGACCCGGTGCTCGTCGGCATCCCCACGGTGAGCTCGATCGTCGTCAAGCCGCAGTTCCGTCAGGACGTCGGGCTGCCGGTCGTGCTCGAGGCGACGCTCGACCAGGTCACGGCGAAGGGGAAGGTGCGCTTCGACGCGGACAAGGACGGGACGGTCACGGCGCTCGGTGAGGCAGTGCTGAAGGCCGGCAGGGCCCAGGTGTCGGTCCCCGCGCTCGAGTTCGGCCTCTACTACGTCACTGCGACGTTCGTGCCGGACCCTGTGAACAGCCCGCCGTACAACACCTCCGTCTCCCCGGAGACCTTCTTCGTCATGGCGAAGGGGCTCCCGCCGGTCCCGCAGCGCGAGGCCGCGGTGACCGGGAAGGCCGCGGTCGGCTCGACGGTGACGTGCGCGGCCAGGTTCGCCGGGGCCGCGTCGCTCGGCTACCGGTGGGAGCGCAACCGGGTGCGGATCTCCGGCGCCACCCGGGCGACGTACCGGCCGGTCGCCGCCGACCGCGGGGCTGCGCTGCGCTGCCGTGCCACCGCCGCGAACCCCTCGGGAGCCGTCTACCGCGTGAGCCCGCCGGTCAGGGTGGCCCGCTGATGGCGCGGACGGTCGAGGGGACGGCGTCCGCCGTGGACGACACCCGGCCGCTGCCGCCCGTCATCACCGGTGCCGCAGGCCTGGAGGTCCGGCGGACGGACGACGTGTCGCTCGTGGGTGCGTCGCCGCCCGCGGCACCCGCCGGGTCCGGCCGGCCTGCGGCGTCGGCCCAGGACCGTCCGCTCTACGTCGTCTCGTCGGTCATGACGATCGTCAGCATCATGGCGCTGACGTTCATGGCGACGATCAGCGTCGTCGGCGGCGTCCGCCACGCCCGCGACCAGCAGACGGCGTTCGCCCTCCTGCGGGGGCAACTGGCCACGGGCACGGCGCCGGTCACCCAGACCGACGCCAAGGGACGGCTGCGTTCGCTCGGCACGCCGGTCGCCGTCCTCGACATCCCGCAGATCGGCCTGCGCGAGGTCGTGCTCGAGGGGACGACGTCCGGTGTGCTCCGCTCGGGGCCGGGGCACCGCCGCGACAGCGCCCTGCCCGGGCAGGAGGGCGTCAGCGTCCTCATGGGCCGGCAGGCCGCCTTCGGCGGGCCGTTCCACGAGATCAAGCGGCTGCGCAAGGGCCAGGTCTTCACGGTGACGACCGGCCAGGGGACGGCGACGTACCGCGTCATCGGGGTCCGGCGGGCGGGGGACCCGGCGCCGCCGCTCGTGCAGGCGGGCAAGGGCCGGATGATCCTCATGACCGCGGCGGGCGGTGACTGGGTCCCGCAGGGCACGCTGCGGGTGGACGCCGACCTCGTGAGCACGCAGAAGCCGGGCGAGCGGCCGGCACCGGCCGTCCACGACAGCGGACCGCGCCCCCTCACTGCCGCGTCCCTGCCGCTCCCGGAGCGCCCGCTGCAGGGCGAGCCAGGGGTGTGGGTGTGGGTGCTCCTGCTGACCCAGCTCCTCTTCGCCGCTTCCGTTGCGGTGACCTGGGCCCGCTTCCGGTGGGGCGCCCGGCAGGCCTGGACCGCGGGCGGCCCCCTGCTGCTCGCGATCGGCGTCGCGCTCAGCGCCCAGGTGGCCCGCCTCCTGCCGAACCTGATGTGAACCCGTTGCCCGAGAACGAGGAGACGACGATGACGAGCCCGACGACGCACCCGCCGACCACCGTCGACCTGACGACCGCGCTCGCCTCGCTCGACGCGCGCAACATCTCCGCGTGGTTCGGCGAGCGGAAGATCCTCGACAGGGTGTCGCTGCTCATGCCTGCCGGCCGGGTCACCGCGCTCATCGGCCCCTCGGGCTGCGGGAAGTCGACGTTCCTGCGGATCCTCAACCGGATGCACGAGCTCGTCCCCTCCGCGTCCCTGGCCGGTGAGGTGCTGCTCGACGGCCAGGACCTCTACGACCGCAACCGGCGCCTCACCGATGCCCGTCGCCAGGTCGGCATGGTCTTCCAGAAGCCCAACCCGTTCCCCGCGATGTCCATCTTCGACAACGTCCTCGCCGGTCTGCGCCTCACCGGGACCAAGGCGCCGCGCAGCACCAAGGACCGGCTCGTCGAGGAGTCGCTCACCAGGGCCGGGCTGTGGAAGGAGGTCCGGGACCGGCTGCACCAGCCCGGGGGCGCGCTCTCCGGCGGCCAGCAGCAACGGCTCTGCATCGCCCGGTCCCTCGCGGTCCGGCCCCGGGTGCTGCTCATGGACGAGCCCTGCTCGGCGCTCGACCCGACGTCGACCCGTCGGATCGAGGAGACGATCGAGGAGCTCGCCGACGAGGTGACGATCGTCATCGTCACCCACAACATGCAGCAGGCGGCCCGGGTCTCGCACCAGTGCGCGTTCTTCCTCGCCGAGCACAACGCGCCCGGGGTCATCGTCGAGCACGGCCCGACCGACCTCATGTTCGCGAGCCCGGTCGACGCCCGGACGGCGGACTACGTCAACGGCCGGTTCGGATGACGGTGCCGCACCGGCCCTCGGCGCTGCGCAGGGCCGCCCGGGCGGCGGCGGTCGTCACCGGCGTGGTCCTGCTCGGCGGCCAGGCGGCGTGGGCCGTGACGATCGCCCGCGGTGCCGCCACGGTGCAGGACCCGCTCGCCGTCGGTGCCGAGGGGGCGGTCCTCGACGACACCGCGGCCGCCCCGGTCGCCGGCGCCGCCGCACCGGCTGCTGCCCCGGCCCGGGGCGCGGCGGGAACGGCTGGGCCGCAACGCCTCCGGGGCTGGGCCGAAGGGCTCTCCCCCCGGGTGGGGGTGCCGGCCGTCGCCCTGGCCGCCTACGGCGCCGCCGAGGTGCGCCTGGCCGCCGAGGACCCGGCCTGCCACCTGTCCTGGGTGGCGCTCGCGGGCATCGGCGCGGTGGAGTCCGACCACGGCCGGTTCCGCGGCGCCGCCCTGGGGGCTGACGGTCGCTCCGACCCGCCGGTCGTCGGGATCCCGTTGGACGGCAACGGGGTCGCGGCCGTCGCCGACAGCGACGGCGGCCGGTTCGACGGGGACGCCGTCCACGACCGCGCGGTCGGGGCGATGCAGTTCATCCCCGGCACCTGGCGCCGCTGGGGCGCGGACGGCGACGGGGACGGCGTCGCCGACCCGTTCGTCCTGCCCGACGCCGCTCTCGCGGCCGGGCGCTACCTGTGCCACGCCGGTGCGGGCGACCTGCGGGACGGTGCCGCGTGGCGGCGCGCCGTCCTGGCCTACAACGCGTCGTCCGCCTACGTGGCCCGGGTGACGCAGGCGAGCAACGGCTACGCCGCCGCGTCCCGGGGCTGACCGGCCCCGGGACGCGGCGGGCTCTCAGCCCTGCGGGTCCAGCGTGACCGACCACAGCGAGGCACCGGACAGATCCCGCAGGTCGACGGTGAGCCGCTTGCTGCCGCCGTCGATGTTCACCTCGCCGAAGAACTGGTAGCCCTCCAGCGGCGAGGCGTTCGCCCGCGGCGGGGCGGCGACGAACTCGGCGGTCGGGCCGAAGGTGCCGTCGAGCCGGTTCGGGCCGAAGGCGCCCGCGTGCATCGGGCCGGACACGAACTCCCAGAAGGGCGCGAAGTCCGTGAACGACGCCCTCGCCGGGTCGTAGTGGTGCGCGGCCGTGTAGTGCACGTCGGCCGTGAGCCACAGGGTGTTCTCGATGCCGCGGCGGTGGATCTGCTGGAGGATCCATGCGATCTGCCGCTCGCGGCCCAGCGGCACCCCGCCGTCGCCCTGGGCGACCGCCTCGATGTCGACCGCCCCGTCGGGCACGACGAGCCCGATCGGCATGTCGGACGCGATGACCTTCCAGGTGGCCTCCGACTCGGCCAGCGAGCGCACGAGCCAGCGGGCCTGCTCGGTGCCGAGGATGCCGTCGAGCGCGGCCGGCGCACCGGGCTCGAGGCCGGGGGTGTTCGCGTCGCGGTAGGTCCGCATGTCGATGACGAAGACGTCGAGCAGCGGCCCGTGGGACAGCGTGCGGTACACCCGGTTCCGGTCCGCCGTGAGCGGCCCGACGGGGAAGAACTCCGTCCACGCCCGGAAGGCGCGGGCGGCGAGGACGTCGACGTTCTTCTCGGTGTAGCGGGCGTCGCCGAGGATCTGGCCGGGGTACCAGTTGTTGTGCACCTCGTGGTCGTCCCACTGGTTGACGAACGGCACGCGCGCGTTGAAGCGCTGCATCGCGGCGTCGCCGAGGTTGTACTTGTACGCCCCGCGGAAGTCGTCGAGGGTCTGCGCGACGTGCGTCTTGGCCTCCTCCAGGACGTTCCGGTAGACCCGCCCGTCCGGCAGCGTGACGTCCCCGGTGATGGGACCGTCGGCGTAGATCGAGTCGCCGCTGTGGAGGAAGAAGTCGGGGTCGCGGGCGAGCATCGCGTCGAAGATCGGGAAGCCGCCGATGTCGGGGTTGCGGCCCCAGCCCTGGCCGGCCTGGTCGCCGCTCCAGAGGAACCGCACGTCGTCGCCGTGCCGCGGGGCGGTGCGGAAGGAGCCCTCGGCGTGGTCGCCGTGCGGCCGCACGGCGTCCGGGTCGGCGAGGACGACCCGGAACGGGACGTCGCTGCCGGCGGGGAGCCCGCTGAGCACCACGCGGCCGGTGAAGTCGCTGTCGGGCAGCAGGAGCGGGCCGCGGACGGTCCGCACCCGGTCGCGGGCCGAGAAGCCCCCGGTCGGCGAGAGCTGGACGAACATCCGGGCCGGGCGGTCGGCGCGCGCCCAGACCACGCCGCCGGAGCGGGTGACGTCACCGCTCATGACGCCGTGCGTGAGGAGCGGGGCGGCCGACGGGACGAAGGACGCCGCCCGGGCCGGTGCGGCGGCGGAGATCGAGGGGAGGGCGCCGGCCAGTCCGGCGGCACCGAGGAGGAAGCTGCGGCGGGGGAGGGGGGTCGTCGTCATGCGCAGCACGGTGTCGGCGGGAGGTGGACGCCGGGCAGCCCGGCGGTTGAGCGGCGGATGACCAGCGGCTGACGCGTCCCCGCAGCGGCGTGGTGGACGGGGTGCGGCGCCACGAGTGTTCACCCGGGCGAGACGTCGCCGTGCCCCGGCGGTCATCCCGGCCGTGCACCGTCGGGGTGTGGACACGACCCAGCCTCAGACGCCGGACCCGCCGGCGTCCGCCGAGACCGGCCGTCCGGACCATGAGGGCCGGCGCGTACGCGCCGGCTCCTGCGGCTGCGTGCGGACCTGCTGGCACCGGTTCGGCGCGAGCGAGGACACGCACGCCGCGTAGGCCTGCTGCGGCGGACGACGAGCTCGGCCGCCGGCGGGACGTTCGTCGTACCGCGCGTCGCCGACCGGGGGTCACGCTTCGAGCATGGACGCTGCAACGCCGCTTGAAGCGAAACCCCAGGTCGTCGCCGCCCTGTCCCGACGGGACCGCTACCTGCCCGTCTGGATCGGCGCGGCGATGGTCGCCGGACTGCTGCTCGGTCAGGCGTTCACCGGGCTCGACGACGCTCTCGACGCCCTGAAGGTCGGGCAGACCTCGCTGCCGATCGCGCTCGGTCTGCTGCTCATGATGTACCCGGTCCTCGCCAAGGTCCGCTACGGCGAGATCGGCGTCGTCACCGCCGACCGCCGGATGATGGCGTCGTCGCTCGTCCTCAACTGGGTCGTCGGCCCGGCGGTCATGTTCGCCCTCGCCTGGCTGTTCCTCCCCGACCAGCCTGCGTACCGCACGGGGGTCATCCTCGTCGGTCTGGCCCGCTGCATCGCCATGGTCCTCATCTGGACCGACCTCGCCGGCGGCGACCGGGAGGCGGCCGCGGTCCTCGTCGCCCTCAACGCCGTCTTCCAGGTGCTCGCCTACGCCGCGCTCGGCTACTTCTACCTGCAGACCCTGCCGGGCTGGCTGGGTCTGGAGACCACCTCGCTGCACGTCTCCCTCGGCGGGATCGCCGGCATCGTCGCGATCTTCCTCGGGATCCCGCTCGTGGCCGGCTACCTCAGCCGGGTGCTCGGTGAACGCCTCCGGGGACGCGACTGGTACGAGACCCGCTTCCTGCCGGCGATCTCCCCGATCGCGCTGTGGGGCCTGCTCTTCACCGTGACCGTCCTGTTCGCCCTGCAGGGCGACACCATCACCGGCCGTCCCTTGGACGTCGTCCGGATCGCACTGCCGCTGCTCGTCTACTTCGCCGTCATGTGGTTCGGCACGTTCGCCCTCGCCTACCGGCTGCACCTCACGTACCCGCGCGCCGCCGCGCTCGCCTTCTCGGCCGCGAGCAACGACTTCGAGCTCGCCATCGCCGTCGCCATCGGTGTGTTCGGCGCCACCTCCGGGCAGGCCCTGGCCGGTGTCGTCGGCCCCCTCATCGAGGTGCCCGTGCTCGTCGGACTGGTCTACGTCGCGCTCGCCGCGCGGCGCTTCTTCCCCCGCGGTCCCGTCGCCGCAGCCGCGCCTGCCGGGGCGGGGGCGCCGTGAACTGCTACGAGTGCGCCGCCCGCGCCATGGACGCCCCGGCGGTCGCCGTGTGCGTCGACTGCGGGGTCGCCCTCTGCATCGAGCACGCGGAGGTCACCCCGCGCCGGCTCACCCGCACCGGGGCGATGAACCGGACGGTCGTCGTCGGACCGGCGACCCGCACTGTGCGGTGCCACCTGTGCCGAGCCGCCGTCGACGCCGCGACAGCGCCGCACGGCCCGGTCGCGGCGCGGTCCGGGTCACCGGCGACGGCCCCGACGGCGTGACCCGCTCGGCCGGTCACGCACGGACCGGGACCTCGAGCTCCTCGAGCAGCCGCCGCACGCGACGCTCGATGTCGTCGCGGACGGCGCGCACGTCGTCGATCGCGCGGCCGGCCGGGTCGTCGAGGGTCCACTCCTCGTAGCGCTTGCCGGGGAAGATCGGGCAGGCGTCGCCGCAGCCCATGGTGATGACGACGTCGGCGGCGCGGACGGTCTCGTCGGTCCACGGCTTGGGGAACTCCGCGGAGATGTCGATGCCGCGCTCGCGCATGGCCTCGACGGCGACCGGGTTGACCCGGGCGCCGGGCTCGGAGCCGCCGGACCAGGCGACGGCGCCGTCCCCGGCGAGGTGGGTGAAGAAGCCCATGGCCATCTGGGAGCGGCCCGCGTTGTGCACGCAGAGGAACAGCACCGTCGGCCTGCCGTCGTCGTGCAGCCCCTCGATCTTCGCGACGGCGCGCAGCCGCTGCCGGGCGAACCGCTCGGCGATGAGCGGGAGGAACTGCGGGACGGTCGCGTGCCCGGCGAACTGGTCGAACGAGGAGTGCAGGAACCGCTCGATGGTCTCGGTGCCGAAGACGCCCGCGAAGTCGTCGGCGAGGCGGCCGGCCGCGGCGCGCAGGGCGACGGACTGCTCCAGCGGCAGGGAGGCCCACGAGGGCCGTTCGGTGTCGGGGACGGTCATGCCGGATGCTCCTGTCTGCCGAGGGTCTCGGCGAGGTGCCGGACCCGGCGGTCGATGTCGTCGTAGGCGGCCTCGAAGGCCGCGTCGGTGTCGACGCGCACCGGGTCGGGGACCGACCAGTGCAGCCGGGCGCCGGGCCGGTCGGGCGCCGGGGTGAGGTCCTCGTAGGCGTTGTCGCACACGGCGACGAGCAGGTCGCCCTGCCGCGCCGTCGCGTCGAGGGGCTGTGGCCGCCGGCCGGCGAGGCGGAGACCGTGCCGGCGCGCGGTCGAGACCGCCCGCGGGTGCACGTGCGCCGCCGGGTGCGTCCCGGCAGACGTGGCCGGCAGGTCGCTGACCTGCTCCCACGCCGCGGCGGCGAGCTGGGAGCGGGCGGAGTTGTGCGTGCAGACGAACACCACCCGGCCGGCGGTGCCGGGTTCGCCGAACCGGCCCCCGAGATCCGCGGGCTGCGGCCCGACCAGGGCCGCGACGGCCGGGTCCTCCAGGCGCAGCCGGACGTACGAGCGACGCCGGTCGCCCTCGGACCGGACGCGACGGACGACGCCCGCCTCCTCGAGGACCTTGAGGTGGTGCGCGAGGAGGTTGCTCGGCAGGTCGACCAGCGCCCCCAGCTCGCTCGGGGCCGCGTCGCCGAGCGCGAGGTGCTCCGCGATCGCCAGCCGGACCGGCTCGCCCACCGCGGCGAACCGCGCCGCCCGGGTGCGCAGCCGCTGCGACGGGTCCGCGGGTGGTGCCGCGTCCCGCCGTCCGGTACTGCGTCCGGTCATCTTGCCTCCAGCCATATTGACTCAACTATGATCGAGGCATGGCAGATGTCAACCCTGGCCCCGACCTGGCCCGCCGGCTCCTCGCCGAGTGCGTCGGGACGGCCCTGCTCGTGACCGTCGTCGTCGGGTCCGGGATCGCGGCCCAGCAGCTCTCCCCGGACGACGTGGGGCTCCAGCTGCTGGAGAACAGCACCGCGACCGTGTTCGGGCTGGCCGTGCTCATCCTGCTCTTCGGGCCGGTCTCCGGCGCCCACTTCAACCCGGTGGTGTCGGCGGCGGACTGGCTGCTGGGCCGTCGGGGCGGCACCGGGCTGCCGGGCGCGGACGTCCTCGCCTACGCGGTCGCGCAGGTCGTCGGGGCGATCGCCGGCGCGGTGCTCGCGAACGTCATGTACGGCCTCGACGCCGCGCAGATCGCCACCCACGAGCGGGTCAGCGCCGGGGTGCTCGTCGGCGAGGTCGTCGCGACCGCCGGCCTCGTCGCGCTGATCTTCGCCCTCGCCCGCACCGGGCGGGCGCCGCTGTCCGCGGCGGCCGTCGGCGCGTACATCGGGTCGGCGTACTGGTTCACCTCGTCGACGTCGTTCGCGAACCCGGCCGTGACGGTCGGCCGGGTCTTCTCCGACACGTTCGCCGGCATTGCCCCGTCGTCCGTGCTGCCGTTCGTTGCCGTCCAGGTCGTCGGCGGCGGCGTCGGCATCGCCCTCGTCCGCGCCCTCTACCCGGACGTCGCCCTGACCGCGGACGACGCCGTCGTCCCGCACCACAGCAGCTGACCCGCCGGCACGGACCCCGAAGGAGCACCACGTGACCACCGACAGCACCCCCGCCCCCGCCGAGCGCGCCACGAAGGGCGACAGGCCGTCCGTCCTGTTCGTCTGCATCCACAACGCCGGGCGCTCGCAGATGACGGCCGGCTGGCTCACCGCGCTCGCGGGGGACCGCGTCGAGGTCCGCTCGGCCGGCACCGCGCCGCGTGACCAGGTCAACCCGGTCGCGGTGGAGGCGATGGCCGAGGTCGGCATCGACATCGCCGCCGCCACGCCCAAGGTCCTCACCGGCGAGGCCGTCCAGGCGAGCGACGTCGTCATCACCATGGGGTGCGGCGACGAGTGCCCCTGGTACCCCGGCACCCGGTACCTCGACTGGCCGCTCGAGGACCCGGCCGGCCAGGGCATCGACGCCGTCCGACCGATCCGCGACCAGATCCGGGCCAACGTCGAGGGGCTCCTCGCCGAGCTCCTGCCGGAACCGGCGGCCTGACGGCCGGCCAACGACGGCTCCTTCGCGCCTGAACGTTCCGTGTCTACACTCCTCGGAAGGGTCGCGCAGCCGCCGGAGGCCGTATGGACGTCGATCACGAGGCCCGGCGCCTGGTGGCCGTCCTGGCAGCGCGTCACCCGCTCTTCCGGCCCCGGACGATCGACCGGCTCGTCCGCCGGATCTTCGACGAGTTCGCGGACTCACCGGTCCGCACCTACCTTCCGGTCCTCGTGCAGCGCGAGGCCGAGCGTCGACTGCGCGACCTCGACCACGACTTCCCGGCCCGCCCGCTGCGCCCGCCCCGCGCCGAGACCGGGCTGCCCGTCGTGCCCGAGGCCCGGCACCCGTGACGGCGCCGCGCGGCCGCCGCTACCGGCGCACCGGCGGGCCCGGCGACCCGAGCTGCGTGAGCATGTAGCCGACGGCGTCGTCCATCTTCGTGTGCCACGTCTGGAGCGCCGACGCCTCGTCCCGTGCCGCGACCTGCTGGAGCAGGAGGGTGTCGTCGCGGACCATCTGCGGCACGGAGTACGCGTAGCGCACGCCCATCACCGCGGTGAAGAGGCGGATCTGCGACGACAGGGCCACGAACATCCGTGGCACCCGGCGCATCCCGGTGCTCAGGGCGAGGGCGTCCTGGAACCCGATGTCCGCCTCGCCGCTGGCCCGGGCGTCACCGGTGGCGGCGACGGTGACGAGCGCGGCGAGAGCCCGCTCGACCGGGTCCAGCGAGCCGGGGGCCGACTGTGCCGCCCGGCGGACGAGCAGCGCGCCGAGAGCCCGGCGGACGGCGTACGTCTCGACGACGTCGGCCACCTGGGGCGCGGGCACGAGAGCGCCACGGCGCGGTTCGAGGTCGACGAGGCCGTTGGACGCCAGCACGAGCAGCGCCTCCCGGACGTGCCCGCGCGAGGCGTGCACGGCCCGGGACAGCGACGACTCGGTGACCCGGTCGCCGGCCGCGAGCCGGCCCGCGGCGATCCGGTCGAGGACCGAGGCGAGGACGGCGTCCGCGACCACCTGGCCGGTCGGCCGCGGCTCGCCGCCCGGGGGCGCCGGCCGGCGGCCGGCCCGGTCCGGGGCGCCGTCCTCGAGCCACTCGAACGGCCCGCCGACGCCCTGGGCCCAGGCCATGAGCCGCTGCTGCAGCGCGGCCAGGTGCGGCTGCGGCGTCGCGGTGCAGCGGCGGACGAGGGTCTCCAGGAGGCCCTGCCACCGGTCGCCCGGGGCGAGGGGCAGGTACTCGACCCCGGGCACGTCGGCGGTCGGCGCGGGCAGCGGCCGGCGGGAGAGGACGAACAGCGGGGTCCGGGTGCCGAGCCGGCGGCGCACCGCCGCCACGAGGTCCGGCGTCGCGGCGGGGCCTGGCGTCGACGCCGGGTCCGGCGGGAGCGTGCTCGCGAGCAGGTCGGCCGCGAGCAGCGCCTGCAGCGGCGGGCGCCGTGGCGAGCGCATGAACGGGGTGGCCCGCTCCGGCGGGACGGCGGTCGCGTGGGCGGCGAGGACGAGCACGCTGTTCGACGCGTCGCAGCGAGCCCCGACGAGCGCCAGCCCGCCGGAGGGGAGCGGCCCGGCCGGGTGCGCCGCACCCACCTCGAAGGCCTGCCGCCAGGCGCGGACGACGGCCGTCTGGCTCTGCCCGGTGAGCCCGGCGACGGTGTGCGAGGTCCACCGTGCCGTCGGTGCGAGCAGCGGCGCCACGAGGATGCTGCGGACCGACTCGTCGCCGTGCGTCGGCGGCCGGCCGGCCCGCGGCAGGTCGCGCAGGCCGTCGGCGCCCTGCTCGGCGAACCGGGCGGCCCACTTCGCCGCCGTCTGCCGGGAGACCGGCTCCTCGCCGAGGAGGACCCGGGCCCGCCGCGCGACGGCGGGCTCCGGCCCCGCGTCGGCGAGCCGGCGCAGCAGCCTCACCTGCGCCGACGACAGGCCCGCCCTCCGCTCCGCGCGCACCTGCCGAGGGTAAGGCACTTATGCATCGGCGACTCGCGAGCGGGGCGAATCCGCGGTGCCCTCTCGCGCCGGGCGGCGGCCGGACCGCATCGTGGGGGAGGCGCCGCGGACCCGACGCCCTGTGGCCCACAGGAGGCGCTCGTGGCGACCGACCCGCTGCTCACCCCCTTCCGTCTGAAGGGCCTGACTCTGCGCAACCGGATCGTCAGCACTTCGCACGAGCCGGCGTACAGCGACGACGGTCTGCCCAAGGACCGCTACCGGGCCTACCACGTGGAGAAGGCCCGGGGCGGGGTCGGCCTGACGATGATCGGCGGCAGCGCCCTCGTCAGCCGGGACAGCGCCCCGGCGTTCGGCAACCTTCAGGTGTGGAAGGACGAGTCCGTCCCCTGGATGCGCCGCCTCGCCGACGAGGTCCACGAGCACGGCGCCGCGGTCATGATCCAGCTGACGCACCTCGGCCACCGGACGAGCAACTACACCCACGACTGGGTCCCGGCGGTCTCCGCGAGCGCCACCCGGGAGCCGGCCCACCGCGCCTTCGCCAAGGCCGCGGAGCAGTGGGACCTCGACCGGATCAAGGACGACTTCGTCCGCGGCGCGCAGGCCTGCCGCGAGGCCGGGCTCGACGGCATCGAGCTCATGCTCTACGGGCACTTCCTCGACTCGTTCTGGACGCCGTTCTGGAACCACCGCGACGACGAGTACGGCGGGTCCTACGAGAACCGGATGCGCTACCCGCTCGAGGTGATCGGCGCCGTCCGGGCCGCCGTCCCCGACGACTTCCTCGTCGGCGCCCGGGTCAGCTTCGACGAGGAGCGCGCGCCCGGCGTCGGCCCGCAGGAGGCGCTGCGGATCGGCGGTGACATCGCCGCCGCCGGCATCGACTTCATCAGCCTCGTCAAGGGCTCCATCGAGAGCGACACGGCGCTGTCCCGGATGATCCCCCCGATGGGGACGCCCGCCTCCCCGCACCTGGAGTTCGCCGGCCGGATGAAGCGCGAGCTCACCGTGCCGGTCATGCACGCGGCCCGGATCGCCGACGTCGCGACCGCGCGGTACGCGATCGAGGCGGGCCTGCTCGACCTCGTCGGGATGACCCGCGCGCTGCTCGCCGACCCGTACCTGCCGCTCAAGGTCGCGACCGGCCAGGAGGACCGGATCCGGCCGTGCGTCGGCGCGAACATGTGCATCGACAGCATCTACACCAGCGGTGCGGCGTTCTGCATCCACAACCCGTCGAGCGGACGCGAGCTCGAGGTGCCGCAGGTCGTCGCGCCGGCGGCGGCGCCGCGCCGGGTCGCGGTCGTCGGCGGCGGGCCCGCCGGGCTCGAGGCCGCCCGGGTCGCCGGTGAGCGCGGTCACGACGTGACGCTCTTCGAGGCGGGCTCAGCGCTCGGCGGCCAGCTCGCGCTCGCGGCGCTGTCGCCTCGGCGGCGGGACCTGCAGGGCATCGTCGACTGGCGCGCCCAGGAGCTGGAGCGGCTCGGCGTCAAGGTGCACCTCGACACCTACGTGGAGGCCGACACGCTCGCGGGCGGCGGGTACGACGTCGTCGTCGTCGCCACCGGCGGCCTGCCCGGCCGGCCTGACGTCCCCGGGGCGCAGCTCGTCCTCGACGGCTGGGACGTCGTCTCGGGGGCCAGGCGGCCCACCGGCCGGGTGCTCGTCTACGACGACCACGGCGGCACCCAGGCCCTCGACGTCACCGAGACGCTGCTGCGCGCGGGCGCGGAGGTCGAGCTCGTCACGCCGGAGCGCACGGTCTCGCCCGAGGTCGGCGCGCTCGTCGGTGCGGGGTACTTCGTCGCCCTCGCCGAGGGCGGCGTCCGGCAGACCGTGCTGCGCCGGCTGCTCTCCGTGGAGCGCACGCCGGACGGCCTCCTCGTGACCCTCGGCGCCGAGGGGGCGAGCCGCACCGAGACCCGGCGCGTCGACGCCGTCGTCGCCGAGGTGGGCACCGTCGCCGTCGCGGACCTGTACGACGAGCTCGTCGCCGGGTCGAGCAACCACGGCGAGGTGCGCATCGAGGACCTCCTCGCGCTCCGGCGGCAGTCCGCCGTCCGCAACCCCGCCGGCACGTACCAGCTG
Organism: Kineosporia sp. A_224; assembly: GCF_002198655.1. Taxonomy (GTDB): domain Bacteria; phylum Actinomycetota; class Actinomycetes; order Actinomycetales; family Kineosporiaceae; genus R-H-3. The sequence goes on along the minus strand of NZ_MWLN01000191.1, from coordinate 307,109 downwards.
TTCCGGATCGGGGACGCCGTGGCGGGCCGCAACGTGCACGCGGCGATGCTCGACGCGGCCCGGCTGGCGCGCGCGCTCTGAGCCGCCGGAACCGGTCAGGAATCGAGAAGCCCGCTCGCCGCGCCCGCACCTAGCGTCGTCGTGGAGGGCCCGGTACGGACCGGGCCCCGCACCGGAGAGGGGCCGACGATGGCAGCGAAGACCGACGGTTTCAGCGCGGCCGAGCGTGCCGCGATGAAGGAGCGCGCCGCCGAGCTGCGCGCCGAGGGGAAGAAGGGCGCCAAGAAGGCGGAGGGCCTGGAGGCCGTCCTGGAGGCCATCGCGAAGATGGCCCCCGAGGACCAGGCGCTCGCCGAGCGCGTGCACGCGACGGTCACCGCCGCCGCTCCCGGTCTGTCGCCGAAGACCTGGTACGGCATGCCGGCCTACGCGAACGGGGCCGGCAAGGTCGTCGTCTTCTTCCAGGACGCCGGCAAGTTCACGTACCGCTACTGCACGCTGGGCTTCCAGGACGCGGCGACCCTCGACGACGGCGACATGTGGCCGTCGTCCTACGCGCTCGCCGCCTGGAGCCCCGACGTCGAGCAGCGGGTCGCCGAGCTGGTCAGGGCCGCGACGTCCTGACCGGCGCCGCGTCGTGCGGCACCGGCCAGGACGGCACTGTCGAGCGGGCTCGGTCAGACCGGCTCGGTGTGCCAGATCCGGTCGATGTAGTCGCGCATGGAACGGTCGGAGGAGAAGAACCCGCACCGGGCGATGTTGAGGATCGCCGAGCGGCTCCAGGCCTCCTGGTCGCCGTACGCCGCGTCGACCTTCGCCTGCGCGTCGACGTACGCGCGGTAGTCCGCGAGGGCCATGAAGCGGTCCTCGTGGAGCAGGTTGGAGACCAGCGGCTCGAAGGCCCCGCGGTCGCCGCCCGAGAACGCACCCGACGAGATGAGGTCGATGGCGCGCTTGAGGTCGTCGTCCGCCTCGTAGAAGCTGCTCGGCACGTAGCCCCGCTCGGTGAGCGCGGCGACCTCGGGCTCGAGCATCCCGAAGAGGAAGAAGTTGTCGTCGCCGACGAGCTGGCGCAGCTCGACGTTGGCGCCGTCGTCCGTGCCGATCGTCAGGGCACCGTTGAGGGCGAACTTCATGTTGCCCGTGCCCGAGGCCTCCTTGCCGGCGAGCGAGATCTGCTCCGACAGGTCCGCCGCCGGGATGAGGGTCTCGGCGAGGGTGACGTTGTAGTTCGCCGGGAACGCGACGGTGAGCACGCCCTTCGCCCGGGGGTCCGCGTTGACCACGGAGGCCACCGAGTTGATGAGGTAGATCGTCTCCTTCGCCATCCGGTAGCCGGGGGCGGCCTTGGCGCCGAAGATGAACGTCCGCGGCACGATGTCCGCCGGGTCGACGCGGCCGGAGACGAGGCTCTCGTAGAGGGTCACGATGTGCAGCAGCTTGAGCGACTGCCGCTTGTACTCGTGCAGCCGCTTGACCATGACGTCGAGCATGCTGCCCTCGGGCAGGTCGTAGCCGTCACGGCGCTGCAGCAGCTCGAACAGCCGGGTCTTGTTGGCCTGCTTGACCTCCCGGAAGCGGGCCCGGAACCCGGCGTCGTCGGCGAGCGGCTCGAGGCCGCGCAGCCGGTCGAGGTCGGTGACCCAGCCGTCGCCGACCGCCTCGGTGATGAGCCCGGACAGCAGCGGGTTCGACTGCCGGACGAAGCGGCGCGGCGTGACGCCGTTGGTGACGTTGATGAACTTCTCCGGCCACAGCTCGGAGAAGTCCGGGAGCACCTTGTCGCGCAGCAGCTCCGAGTGCAGGGCCGCGACGCCGTTGACCCTCGTCGCGGCCACGGTGGCGAGGAACGCCATCCGGACGCCGCGCTCCGGGTAGTCGGAGATGATCGACATCCGGCGCACCCGCATCTCGTCGCCCGGGAACGCCGCGCGGACCTCGTCGAGGAACTCGGCGTTGATCCGCTCGATGATCTCCATGTGGCGCGGCAGCAGCCGGCCGATGAGCTCGACCGGCCACACTTCGAGGGCCTCGGGCAGCAGGGTGTGGCACGTGTAGGCGAAGCACTGCCGGGTGATGGCCCAGGCCTTGTCCCACGGCTGCTTGAGGACGTCCACGAGCAGGCGCATGAGCTCGGGGACGGCGATCACCGGGTGGGTGTCGTTGAGCTGGAAGATGATCCGGTCCGCCAGCGCCGCCGGGTCGAAGGTGCTGTGCAGCACCTCGAACATGTAGTCGGCCAGCGAGCAGGCGACGAAGAAGTACTGCTGCTGCAGGCGCAGCTCCTTGCCCTGCGGCGTGGAGTCCTCCGGGTAGAGCACCTTGGAGATGTTCTCGGCGAACGTCTGCGCGCGGACCGCCTCGGCGTAGTCGCCGGCGTTGAAGATCTCCAGGTCGAAGGCCTTCGTGGCGCGGGCGCTCCACAGCCGCAGCGTGTTGACGCGGCCGTTGCGGTACCCGGGGACCATGTAGTTGTAGGGCACACCGAGGACGTTCCAGCCCGGCACCCAGCGGGTGCGCTCGACGCCGTCCTCGTCGGTGAACCTCTCGGTGTGGCCGGCGAAGTTGACGAGCTGCGAGGACTCCGGGTGCGGGAACTCCCACGGCCCGCCGAGGGTGAGCCAGGTGTCCGGCTGCTCGACCTGGCGCCCGTCGACGAAGGTCTGCCGGAAGATCCCGTACTCGTACCGGATGCCGTAGCCGATGCACGGCACGCTCATCGTCGCGAGGGAGTCGATGAAGCAGGCCGCGAGCCGGCCCAGGCCGCCGTTGCCGAGCCCGGGCTCCACCTCCTGGTCGCGCAGCGTGTCCAGGCTCAGGCCGCACGCGGCCAGGCCCTCCTCGACGACGTCCACCAGGCCGGTCGCGAGCAGCGCGTTGTCGAGCTGGCGGCCGAGCAGGTACTCGGCCGAGAGGTAGCCGACCGCCTTGACCGGGTTCTTCCGCTGCTGGGCGATCGCCTCGAGCCAGCGGGCCATGAGGTACTGCCGCACCGTGCGGGCGAGCGCGAGGTGCTGGTCGTTGACCGAGGCGCGGGCCAGCGACACGCCCTGACCGAAGTTGAGCTCACGCAGGAACGCACCGACGAAGCCGTCGACGTCGGTCTCGGGGGACTGGACAGGGGCGAGCGCCCGATCGTGGGTCGGGACCACGCGGGGCCCCTTCACGGGATCGATGACGTAGTCGTTGTCGGTCACCCTGCAAACGTATACACCGTGATCGGCCCGCGGCGGTCAGAGCGCCAGACAGGACCGGTCCGGGAGCGTCCCGACGACCGTCGGTCCGTCGTCCCGCCCCGCGTCGCCGACGGCGAGGGACCCGACCAGGCACCCGCCCGGGACCTGCACGGCGTAGACGAGGGAGCCCGCCGGGGCGGGGTCGTCGGTGCGCGCCGGCCGGGCCTGGGACTGCCGGAACCCCGCGGCGCGCAGGGTCACGAGCACGTCCTCGGGGGTGTGCTCCGGCGGCGGCCCGTAGGGCGGGGCGAGCAGAGCGGCCACCCGGGCGCGGTCGTGCCGCAGGTCGGCCACGCGCCCCGGGTCGACGGGGTCGCGGGACCGGCGGTCGGCGTCCAGCCGCTCGCAGTACGTGGGGTCGTCCGCCGGCCCCGGCGTGTCGCCGGCCCCGCACCCCGCGGTGGGGGCACCGTCGCCGGCGACGAGCACCGTCGGGGCCGGCGCGGGCGCGCCCTGCGGGGGCGGCGCGAGGGCCTGCAGGGTCACGTAGCCGAGGCCGAGCGCACCGCACAGCAGCACGAGCGCGACGGCGCGCTCCGGCCGGCGCGGCGTCACGGGCCGGCGCTGCACGGGCAGGGACATCGTCGGCGCTCGCAATCGGGCCGGGTCGGGCGGTGGCTACGGGTCCGGCGGACGCCGGCACACCACCGACGCTAGCCGCCGCCGGACGCCGCGGCATCCGGTTGCCCGACGCGGCGGTGTGACGAAGATCCGCACTCAGCGGTCGATCATGCGCTGCATCTGCTCGTTGTAGCGCTCGCCCTGCACCTCGATCCGGGCCGAGGCGTCGTCCAGCCGCCGGACGTCGTCCGCGGTCATGGCGAGGTCCGCGGCACCGAGGTTCTCCTCGAGGCGCTCGAGCCGCCGGGTGCCGGGGATGGGGGCGATCCACGCCTGCTTGGCGAGCAGCCACGCGAGCGCGACCTGCGCGGGAGTGGCCCCCAGGTCCCCGGCGATCCTGCGGACCAGGTCGACGACCGTCTGGTTCGCCGAACGCGCCTGCGGGGTGAACCGCGGGATGGTGCCGCGGACGTCACCCGCCGCGAACTCGGTCCCGGCGCCGACCGCGCCCGTGAGGAACCCCTTGCCCAGCGGGCTGAAGGGCACGAGCCCGATGCCGAGCTCGGCGAGGACCGGCACGATCTCGGCCTCCGGCTCCCGCCACCACAGCGAGTACTCGCTCTGCAGGGCGGCGACCGGGTGGACGGCGTGCGCCCGCCGGATCGTGCCGACGCCGGCCTCGGACAGGCCGAAGTGCTTGACCTTGCCGGCCGCGACGAGCTCCTTGACGGTGCCCGCGACGTCCTCGATCGGCGTCGCGGGGTCGACGCGGTGCTGGTACAGCAGGTCGATCGACTCGATCCCCAGCCTGGACAGCGACCCGTCGACGGCCCGGCGGATCGACGCGGGCGCGCTGGACAGCCCGGTCTGCCGGCCCTCGTCGTCGAAGGCGAACCCGAACTTCGTCGCGACGACGACCTCGTCGCGCACCGGGCGCAGCGCCTCGCCGACGAGCACCTCGTTGACGAACGGACCGTAGACCTCGGCGGTGTCGAAGAACGTCACACCGCGCTCGACCGCGCCGCGGAGCACACCGATCATCTCGTCGCGGTCACCCGGGTTGGGGCCGTAGCTCTGGCTCATGCCCATGCAGCCGAAGCCGATGGCCGACACCTCGAGCCCGTCGCCGAGCGTTCGCCTGTCCATGGGGGTGCTCCTTCGATCGTCGACGTCACCGGGGTGTCGCATCCTTGCGTGACACCTACCCAACCGCGTCCGGCCCTCACATGGCAGTGCCTGGCGGTCCTGGTCACCGCAGGACCGGGTCGTCGGCCGGCGGCACCGTGGCGCCGCCGACCGGCACCTGGAAGGCTGTGCGTCGACGGCAGGAGGGGCTGTGGACGCGCGCGAGGAGCAGTACGCACCGGCTCTCGACGCGGCCCGGGACCACGCCGTGCGCTGGCTCCGCTCGCTGGACGAGCGGCCGGTGCGGCCGCAGGCGGACGCGGACGCCGTCGCCGCGACGTTCGGCGGTGACCTGCCCGAGGACGGCTGCGACCCGGCGGCGGTCGTCGACCTGCTCGCGGCCGGCGCCGAGCCGGGGCTCATGGCCATGCCCGCCGGGCGGTTCTTCGGCTGGGTGATCGGCGGCACGCACCCGGCGGCGCTCGCCACCGACTGGCTCGTCAGCGCCTGGGACCAGAACAACGCCCTGCGGTACGCCTCCCCGGCGACCGCCGCCCTGGAGGAGGTCGCCGCGCGCTGGCTGCTGGACCTGCTGGGGCTGCCGGCGGGCGCGGACGTCGGGTTCGTCACCGGGGCGACGACCGCCAACTTCACGTGCCTGGCGGCCGCCCGCTCGGCGGTGCTCGCGAAGGCCGGGTGGGACGTCGGCGCCGACGGCCTCACGGGCGCGCCGCGGGTGCACGTCCTCGTCGGGCGGGAGCGGCACGAGACCGTCGACCTCGCCCTGCGCCACCTCGGGCTCGGCAGCCCCGCCGTCGTCGACGTCGACGACGAGGGCCGGATCCGCACCGACGCGCTCGCCGCGGCGCTCGCCGCGGTCCCCGAGGGCAGCCCGGTCGTCGTGTGCCTGCAGGCGGGCAACATCCACTCCGGTGCCTTCGACCCCTTCGCCGCGGCCGTCGGCCTCGCGCACGAGCGCGGGGCGTGGGTCCACGTCGACGGGGCGTTCGGCCTCTGGGCCGCCGCCTCCCCGTCGCTGCGGCACCTCGTGGCGGGCGTGGCAGCGGCGGACTCCTGGGCCACCGACGCCCACAAGACGCTCAACGTGCCGTACGACTGCGGGGTCGCGGTCGTCGCCGACCCGACCGCCCTGCGCACGGCCATGGGCATGCGCAGCAGCTACCTCGTCGCCGACGACACCGGGCCGGGGGACCCGCACGACAAGGTGCCGGAGCTGTCCCGCCGGGCCCGCGGCGTGCCGGTGTGGGCCGTCCTGCGCGCGCTCGGGCGTCGCGGCGTCGCCGACCTCGTCGACCGGCTGGCCGCCCGGGCCCGGGAGCTGGCCGACGGCATCGGCCGGGTCGACGGCGCGCAGGTCCTCAACGACGTCGTCTTCACCCAGGTGTGCGTGGCGTTCGAGGACGACGCACGCACGCGCGAGGTCATCGCCCGGCTGCTCGAGGGCGGGCACGCGTGGATGTCCGGGTCGCGCTGGCGCGGCCGGCACGTGCTCCGGGTGTCCGTGAGCAACTGGTCGACGGATGCGGACGACGTCCGGCGCTCGGTGGCCGCCGTCCGGGTCGCGGCGTCGCCCTGAGCCGGCTCACCCCGCCGGCAGCACGCACCAGACGGCCTTGCCGCGACCCGTCGGCCGCGTCCCCCAGCGTTCGGTGACGCGGGAGACGAGGACGAGGCCGCGGCCGTGCTCGTCGTCGGTGGTGGGCCGCTGCTTGCGGGGCAGGTAGGCGGCCGCGTCGTGCACCTCGACGACCACCCGCCGGCCGTCGTGGCGCAGCCGCAGCTCGACGGGCGGGCGCCCGTGGACGATCGCGTTGGTGGTCAGCTCGCTCACGACGAGCAGGACGTCGTCGGTCCGTTCCTGCGGGAGCGACCACTGCCGCAGGACCTCGCCGACGGCGTGCCGGATCCCCTGCACGGCAGCGGCTGCGTCGGCCACCGGCCAGGTGTGGGTCGTGGTCCCGGCGGACTCGCCCAGGAAGTCCGCGAGGAGGATCGCCACGTCGTCGTCGGCGCCGTCCGGCAGCAGTTCGGCGACGAGCCGGTCCGGGGTGACGGCGTCCGCGCCGGCGCGTCCCAGCACCGCGGCGAGCGCGTCCACGCCGGCGTCGATGTCGCTGTCGCGGCGTTCGACGAGACCGTCGGTGTAGAGCGCCACCGTCGCCGGACCGGTGAGCAGCACGGTCTCCTCCTCCAGCGTGAACGGTCCGGTGCCGAGCGGCTGCCCGGCGGTGTCGGCGAGGCGCCGCACGTCCGACCCGCCGGTGACGAGCAGCGGGGGCAGGTGCCCGGCGTTGGCGAAGGTGAAGGTCCGGTCGCCCGGGTCGTAGACGGCGTAGAGGCACGTGACGATCTGGTCGTCGCCGAGGTCGCGGACGACGCCGTCGAGCAGCTCGAGGACGTCCGCGGGCCGCAGGTCCAGCCGGGCGTAGGCCCGGGCCGAGGCCCGCAGCTGGGCCATGATCGCGGCCGCCCGGACGCCCCGGCCCATGACGTCGCCGATGACGAGCGCGGCCCGGCCGGCCCCCAGCTCGATGACGTCGTACCAGTCGCCGCCGATGTGCGCGCCCTCGACCCCTGCCCGGTAGAACGTGGCGATCCGCAGGTGGTCCGGGGTGATCCAGCGTTCCGGCAGCAGGCTCAGCTGGAGCTGCCGCGCGATCTCGTGCTCGCGCGCGGCCGCCTCCCGCGCGGCCGCTGCGGCGGCCTGCAGCCCGACGGATCTCAGCTGCTCGGTGACGTCCTGCGAGCTGCCGCGCAACCGGTTGCGGTCGCCGGTCACCGACTCCACCAGCTCGCCGAGCACCCGGTTGGTGCGGACCTCGCCGTCCGGCCGCACGAACCGGACCTGGAGGTCCAGCGGCTCGCCCCGGACGGCCCGGGCCAGCGCGCCCCGCACGACGTCCGCGTCGTCCGGGTGGATGACGTGCGCCAGCGCGCCCTCGAGCCCGAGCCGGCCCACCTCCGCGGCCGACAGCCCGGTCTGCCGGACGAGCTCGTCGGACACCGACAGCGCGCCGGTGGCCATGTCGAGCTCCCAGCTGCCGACCGCGGCGAGGCGCTGCGCCTGGTCGAGGAGCACCCGGTTGTGCTCGAGCTCGACCGCGTTGCGGCGGCTGCGGTCGAGCTCGAGGTTCGACCGGACCCGGGCCGTGAGCTCACGGGCGGAGAACGGCTTGACGAGGTAGTCGTCCGCACCTGCGTCGAGGCCCTCGACCGTCGCCTCGTCCCCGGCCCGGGCGGAGAGCAGGATGATCGGGATGTCGGCGGTCGCGTCGTCCCCGCGCAGCTTCTGCAGCAGGCCGAAGCCGTCCAGCCCCGGCATCATGACGTCGGAGACCACGAGGTCCGGGCGGCGCTCGCGGACGCGCTCCAGGGCGGCGAGGCCGTCACCGGCGACGGCCAGGTCGTACGTCGGCGACAGCAGGGACACCAGGTAGTCGCGCATGTCGGCGTTGTCGTCGACGACGAGCACGTGCGGTGCGTCCGGGCCCGCCCGGTGCTGCCCGGCCGCGTCGTCCGGTGGCTGCGACCAGCGCAGCGCCTCGGTGAGGAAGCCCTCCACCTGCCGGTCCGCGGCGCCGCTCCGCGGGGCGCCGGCCGGCCGGACGACCTGCTCGGGCGGCAGGTGGTCGCTGCCGCGCCGGACGCGGACCCGGAAGGTGCTGCCCTGCCCCGGGGTGCTCTCCACCCCGACGCTCCCGCCGTGCAGCTGCGCCAGCTCGGCGACGAGGGCGAGCCCGATGCCCGACCCCTCGTGGCTGCGCGATCGTGCCCCGAGGACGCGGTGGAACCGTTCGAAGAGACGCTTCTGCTCCGTGGCGTCGACGCCGATGCCGGAGTCGGTGACGGCGAGCTCCACCGTCTGCTCGTCCGCCGACACCGTGACCCGGACGCCGCCGGTGAACGTGTGCTTGAGCGCGTTGGACAACAGGTTGAGGACGATCTTCGACCACATCTCGTGGTCGACGTGGGCGACGACGCCCCCGCCGGTGTCCTGCGCGACCTCGACGACGAGGTCCAGACCGGCCGCCTCGAACGCCGGCCGGAACATCCCCGCGAGCTCGGCCGTCGTGCTGCCCAGGTCGAGCGGCTCGTAGCGGGCCGTCATCCGTCCCGACCCCAGCCGGGAGAAGTCCAGGAGCATGTTCACGAGCTTGAGCAGCCGGACGGCGTTGCGGCGCATGACCTCGACCCGCTCGCGCTGCGTCGCGTCGAGCGGGTGCGCGGTGTCGGCGAGCGCGTCCTCGGCCGGGCCCAGCAGGAGCGTCAGCGGGGTGCGGAACTCGTGGCTGACATTGGTGAAGAAGCTCGTCTTCGCGCGGTCCAGCTCCGTGAGGGCCTCTGCCCGGGCCCGTTCGGCCTGGTAGGCACGGGCCGCGGCGACCCCGGTGCCGAGGTGCCCGGCCACGAGGCGCAGGAAGCCGGCGTACCCCTCGTCGTAGGGCCGGTACCGGTTGAGGCCCACGACGACGAAGCCGGTCACCGCGTCCGTCGCGGTCTGCGCGAGCGGCAGGACGGCGGCCCGGTCCGGCGGCTGCGGCCAGCCCCCCGCAGGGACGTCGGGGAAGCGGGCGGCGAGGTCGTCGACGACGCACTCCCGGCCCGCCGCCGCGCTCGCGAGCGGCCACACCGGGTCCGTGGCCGTGGCCCTGACGACGCGCGGTGCGACCGGGTCGCCGGCCACGGCCCCGGTCGCGGACACCAGCCGGGCGTCGCCGTCCACGTCGAAGAGGTACGTCGCCGTGAAGGGCAGGCACCACGGGTTGGCCCCGAGATGGACCTGTGCGGAGGCGAAGACGTCCGCCTCCTCGCGGACGACCGACCGGTCGGTGCCCAGGTCCCGCAGGGTGCGCATCCGGCGCTCGCCGACGACCCGTTCGGTCTCCTCGCTGACGACGCAGAGCATCCCTGCCGCCGTGCCGTCGTCGTCCACGAGCGGGCTGTACGAGAAGGTGTGGTAAGTCTCCTCGACGTACCCGTTGCGCTCCAGGAACAGCTGCAGCCCCTCGTCCCAGGTGGCCTCGCCGGTGCCCACGACGTGCTCGATGCGCGGGCCGATGTCCGGCCAGATCTCCTTCCACACCTCACGTGCGCTGCGGCCCAGGGCCCACGGGTACTTCGACCCGAGGGTGTCGCGGCGGTACGCGTCGTTGCAGAAGAAGGTCAGCTCGGGACCCCACGCCATCCACATGGCGAAGCGTGAGGAGAGCATGGTCCGGACGGCGTTCGCGAGGGTGTGGGGCCACCGCCCGGGCGGGCCCAGGGGGTGCTGCTCCCAGGGCACCTCGAGGAGGTCCGTGCCCACGGTGCCGGCACGGGACAGCGCGTGCTCGATCACCGATGGCGTCCTGTCACGCGTCCGGTCCTCTCGCAGATCCTTGGAGGATTAGACACGGTCCGCCGGTTCGCGCATGTCGATCTTGGACCGCCAGGTATCGGCGGATCGTCCTACGATGCCGTCATGGTCGCTCCGGCGAACGACTTCGTGCACGAGGTGGCCGCTGCTCGCGACCTCGTCGTGACGGCTGCCGGGGCGCACGCGCTGAGGCTCGAGCCGCGGGCGGCCGCCCTGCCCTGGTACTGCGACCTGGACGACGGGACGCCGACCGGCGAGGCCGACCCGGCGTCGTCGGTGAGATGGGTGTGCCCGGCGCTGCGCGCCCGCCGGTCCGGGGCCGGGTCGACGGGCCCGCTGCTCGACGTGAGCAGGCCCGGTCCGCACTCCGACCTCGGTCGATGGGCGGCACGGGTGGGGCGGCTCCTGGGCCGCCCGCAGCGGGGCGCGCCCGACGGCGGCACGCCGGGCCGGTTCGTCGTCACCGACCCGCACGGTGTCCTCGACACGGACCTGCACCGGCGCGTCGAGCACTGGCCGCTCGCCCGGCACGGTGACGGCACGATGCGGCCGGCCGAGCTGTGGTCGGTCCGGGTGACCGGCGAGGGGCTCGTCGTCACGTCCGTGTCGTGGTGGGGGAGCGCCGCCGCGCTCGACCACCAGATCGCCCTGGCCGTCGACATCGCCGGACGGCTCGTCACTCTGCGGTAGTACCAGCCACTGCTGCCGTCCGGATCACGGGGCCCCGGGTCCGGCAGGGGTCCTGTCGAGGACCGCGACCCCGATCGCCGAGTCGGCCATGCCGTAGAAGACGAAGCGACGTCCGTCGACCTCCTCGACCGCGGTGGGGAACACGACGTTGGGCACCGTCCCGGTCGTCTCCGCCGTCGTCGACGGCTCGAGCAGGGGGCGCGCGGTCCGGGCCAGCAGACGCGACGGGTCGGCGATGTCGAGGAGCATCCCGCCGGCGCTGTAGCGGGCCTCCGTCTGGGGCTCCCATCCCGTGGCCTCCTCGCCGGACACCCCGTGGTGGAGCAGGAGCCACCCCTCGGGGACCCGCAGCGGCGGCGGGCCGGCGCCGATCTTCACCGCCTCCCAGTCGTGCTCCGGCAGCGCGACGAGGCGGTGCCCGCTCACGTGCGCGAGGCGCCGCAGGTCCTGGTGCACCTGGGTGATCGGCGTGTAGGAGATCCAGATGCCGGGGCGTGGGTCGGCCAGGCCCGCGGGCAGCACGACCTCGCCGCCGCCGACGACGAGCCCCAGGTCCCACATCGGCCGGTGCAGCATCGCGTAGCAGAGATCGCCGTCCGGCCCGGGGACCGGGTCGGGGAAGAACACGACGTCCTTGTTCGGGTACAGGTTGAGGTCGCAGTCCAGGGCCGGGTCGTGCTCGAAGTGGACGGGCCCGAGCCGGCGCCAGGTGCGCAGGTCGTGCGAGACCGCGATCGCGGGGCGCGGGCCGAGCGGCCCGAACGCCACGTACGTCATGACGTGGAGCTGCAGGTTCGCCACCCAGACCACGCGCGGGTCCTCGACGCCGCGGTGCCCGCCGCCGCGCTCCCACGAGGCGTCGGGCGACAGGACGACGCCCTCGCGCCGGACGGCGTGCGGGACGCCGTCACGCAGGAGCACCTCGGCGAGCCCGACCCGGGAGACGTTGTGCGCGGCGACGATCCGGGGCAGCAGCCAGAGCCGGCCGTCGCCGTCGCGGCCGCTGCCGGGGTTCAGGACTCCTTCGGCCTCGTCGGGCGACCCGGGGTCGGGCGTCATGACGACGCCCGCCCGGGTCAGCCGGTAGGGCACGGCGTCGGGGACCGAGGGGAGGGCCGGCGCCGCCACGTGCAGGGTCACCCCTTCACCCCGGACCCGAGGTCGGTCGAGACGAAGTGCCGCTGGAAGGCGACGAAGAGCGCCACCGCGGGAGCGGCGAGGACGCAGGCGCCGGCCAGGATCGCGCCGATCGGGTTCGTCGCAGCGGCGGCGACGGTGCTGATGTAGCTGGCGAGGGCGACCGCGAGCGGCTGCATCTGCTCCTGCTTCGTCACGAGGAACGGCCAGAGGAACTCGTTCCACGGGCCGATGAAGGTCAGGAGCATCGCGGTGAGCAGGGCCGGCCGTACGAGCGGGATCGCGACGCTGCGCAGGATGCGGAACTCGCTGGCGCCGTCGATGCGGGCCGCGTCGAACAGCTCGGCGGGGATCTGCAGGAAGTACTGCCGGAACACGAAGACGGCCGTCGAGTTGATGGCGAACGGCGCGATCATCCCCAGGTAGCTGTCCCCGAGCCCGTAGCTGCGGACGATGAGCACGTAGAGCGGGACGATGAGCAGCTGGAACGGGATCGTCTGCAGCAGCAGCATCGTCGCGAACAGCACCCCGCGCCCGCGGAACCTCAGCTGGGCCAGGGCGTAGCCGGCGAGGACGCCGAACACGACCGTCGCCAGCAGCACGCCGCCGGTGAAGATGCCGGAGTTCACGAGCGTCCGGCCCAGGTTCAGCGCGGTCCCGATCTCCCGGTAGTTGTGCAGCGTGAGGTTGCCGGGGTGCGGGAGCACGCCGTTCAGGGACGTGTCCTGGCGGGTCTGCAGCGACCCGGACACCATGTAGTAGAAGGGGAAGAGGAACAGGACTGCCCCGGCGACCAGCGGTGCGAGGCGCAGCCACCGGGCGGCCGGGTGCGGCTCGCGGGCGGCGGCGCGCCCGTCGTCGGTCGTCATGTCAGTCCCTCTCGACGAGGCGCTGGACGGCGGCCACGACGAGCACACCGAGCACCAGGATGACGCCGATCGCCGAGGCGACGTCGGGGTGGTTCTGCTCGATGCCGCGCTGGTACATGATCAGCACCGGGGAGGCGGAGGCGCCGTTCGGCCCGCCGCCCCCGGTGAGCAGGTACGGCTCGGTGAACAGGTTGGCCCCGGTGATGATCGCCAGGATCGTGACGAGCGTCGTCGCCGGGCGGACGCCCGGGACCGTCACCGCCCGGAAGCTCTGCCAACGGTTCGCGCCGTCCATCTCGGCCGCCTCGTAGAGCTCCTTGTGCACGTTCTGGAGTGCGGCGAGGTACAGCAGGATGAAGAACCCCAGCTGCTTCCACGTGACGAACAGGGCGATGGACGGCATCGCCCAGTGCGCGTTGATGAGCCACGACGGGTCGGGCGCGAGGCTGCCGAGGAGCCGGTTGACCAGGCCGCCCGACCCGAACAGCGAGAGCCACACCCCGACCATCGCCACGCTGGCCGTCACGTACGGGACGTAGTAGCTGACCCGGAAGAAGGACCGGAACGGGATCGCCGCGTTGAGCGCGGTCGCGAGGAGCAGCGCGAGGACGACGGTCAGGGGGACGTTGATGACGAGGAAGAGGCCGATGTTGACGAACGACCTGCGGACCGCGGGGTCGGTGAGCACCGCGCGGTAGTTGTCGAGGCCCACGAAGGGCCGGGCCACCTCGACGCCCGGCGCGGTGAAGTAGTACCGCCGGAACGACATCCACACCGCCAGCCCCAGCGGGTAGGCGAAGAGCACCGCGACGAACAGTGCGTAGGGTGCGCCGAACAGCAGCCCGATCGGCTGGCGTCCGAGCACGGCCCGGCTCAGCCGGACGGCCCGCCGCGGCCGGCTCCCGGGGGTGTGCCCGGTCGCCGGCCGCGCCGCCGGGGTGACGGTGGTGGTCATCGCCGTGCGCCTACTGCGCCACGAGCTGGTCGATCTTCGTGGCCGCTCCGGTGAGCGAGGTCGCGGGGTCGGTCTTGCCGAAGACGACCGACGACGACCACGCGTCGCGGAACGCCTGCCACACCTCGATGGAGTTCGGCACGTTGGGCACCTCGACGACGTGCGCGGCCTCGGCGGCAAACGTCACGTAGTCCTTGTGCGCCGTGAAGTAGGCGGCGTACTGCGTCTCGATGCCCTTGCGCATCGGCATCTGGCCCGTCAGCTCGAGCAGCTTGCCGTCCTGGGCGACGCTCGTGGAGTACTTGAGGAAGTCCCATGCCGTGCCGGTGTTCTTGCAGGACACGTACATCCCGATGTTCTTCGCGTCGCTGAACGTCGGGACGGTGTCGCCGCCGCCCCCGGCGCTCGTCGGGACCGGGACGACACCCCAGTCGACCTTGCCCTCGTACGTCGAGATGGCCCACGGGCCGACGATCGCCATGGCCGCGGTGCCGTCGGCGAACGAGTCGCCGTTGTAGCTCTCCTTGCCGGCGAGGTTCTCCGCGTACAGCTGGGACCAGAAGGCGGCGACGGCCCGTCCGGCGTCGGAGTCGAACGTCGACTTCCCGTCGACGACGAGCTGCTTGCCATCGCTCTCGGCCGCGTAGAGCGGGTAGAAGTCGTACCAGGACTGGTAGAACTCGCTCGACGGTGCCGGGTAGATGGCGTACTTGGCGGCGCCCGACGACACGATCTTCTTCGCCGTCGCGAGGAACTCGGCGTAGCTGCCGAGCGGCGGGGCCGTGGTGCTGATGCCGGCGGACTTGAAGACCTTCTTGTTGTAGAAGATCATCACCGGGTTCGACTTCCAGGGCATCTGGTAGTAATTGCCGTCCGGCGAGACGAACTGGCTGTCCGCGGTCCCGGCGCGGGCCTCGATGTAGGCGGCGCCGTCGCTGAAGGTGTCGAGCGGGACGAGCCCGCCCTGCTGCTGGAACGTCGGGACGGACGCCGGGGACGTGTTGTAGATGAGGCACGGCTCGGTGCCCGCGGTGATCGCGGCGCCGATGACCTCCTCGGACGACTTGCCCGACGGGATCTCCTGGGCGCTGACCTTCTCCGTGGGGTGCGCCGCGTTCCACGCGGCCACGACCTGCTTGCCCCAGGTGACCTCCTGCGCGTTGTTGGAGTACCAGATGGAGATCGCGCCGTGGCTCTGGGCGGTGGCGTCCGCCCCGGCGCTGCCGGAGCCGCCGCACGCGGCGGTCCCGAGCACCAGGCAGACGGTGCCGGCGACGACCGCCCGTCGCCGGGTGCGTGAGGAGGAGACGAAGGAGGGGGTGTCCGCAGCGTTGCTCATGGTTCCTCGTCCGGTGTGGTGTCCGCTCAGCGCGGCGAAACGGCCACCGGGGTCCAGGGCAACGTGATCAGGCTACGCCCCCGGCGGTGACGGGCAAGTGCCGACGTCCCGGGTCAGCGGTCGATCCGGCGGTAGGCCGTGGTCGCCCCGGCGACCGAGACGCAGGCCAGCACCGTCGCGACGAGCAGCGACTTCCAGAACGCGCCCGCGTCGGGGTGGCCGAGCGCGAGACCGCGTGCGGCGTCCACGGTGTAGGACAACGGGTTCACCTTCGCGACCACCTGGAGCCAGCCGGGCAGCGAGGCGATCGGGACGTACGCGCTGGAGGCGAACATCAGCGGGAACGTCACGAGCATCCCGGCGATCTGGGTGGTCTCCGGCTTGTGGACCAGGACGCCGATCCAGATGAACAGCCAGTTGAGGGCGAAGCTCAGGGGCAGCGCGACGAGGAGCGTCCCGACGGCCTCGAGCAGCGTCCCGTGGAACCGGAACCCGAAGACCGCCAGGCCGAGCACCAGCATGACGAGGCTCTGGAGCATCCCGCGGACGACGTCGCTGAGGTTGCGGGCCAGGAGCACGGTCCAGGCGTGGATCGGCATGGAGCGGAACCGGTCCACCATGCCCTCTTCGAGGTCGGTGGCGATCGCGGTGCTCGAGGTCGTGGCGCTCTGGGCGAGTGTGGTGCACAGGACGGCGGGGAGCAGGTAGTCGATGTACGAGACCCCGGCGGGGAAGTCCGACGACTGCGAGACCGACCGGAACACCTGGCTGAAGAGGGTGAGCATGATGACGGGCATCGCGAGGGAGAAGAACACCAGCGTCGGCTCCCGCATGATCTTGCGGAGGTTCCGGCCGGTCAGCTCCGCCACCTCCACGCGGACCGAGGGGTGCAGGAGCGGCAGCGTGCTCACGTGGTCACCATCGGGGGCATGGTCGGGTCCTTCTCCGGTGCGGTCATGCCGGACGGCGGGGGTGCCGGCCGTCCGGTGAGAGCGAGGAAGACGTCGTCGAGCGACGGTTCGTGCACGGCGAGCCCGCGGAAGCGGACCCCCGCCGCGTCGAGGAGCCGGACGACGTCCGGCAGCGCCTCGGAGCCCGCCACCGGCACCCGCAGCTCGCGGCTGCCGGGCGAGTGCTCGACGGGGGCGCTCGCGAGGCCGGCGAGGGCGTCCAGGGCCGCCCGGCCGTCGGCGGGGTCCGTCAGCGTCAGATCGACGACGTGCGCGCCGACCTGGGCGCGCAGCGCGTCCGGCGGGCCCTCCGCCACCACGAGGCCGTGGTCGAGGATGACGACCCGCTCGGCGAGCCGGTCGGCCTCCTCGAGGTACTGGGTCGACAGGAGCACCGTGGTCCCGTCGGCCACGAGCCCCTCGATGACCGTCCACATCGCGAACCGGCTCCGCGGGTCGAGGCCGGTGGTGGGCTCGTCGAGGAAGACGATCGAGGGCCGCCCGGTGAGGCTGAGTGCGAGGTCGAGCCGCCGCCGCATGCCACCGGAGTAGGTCGACAGCGGGCGGTCGGCCGCGTCCCGCAGGTCGAAGGACCCGAGCAGGTCCTCCGCCCGGCGTCCGGCGTCCGCGCGGGACATCCCGAGCATGCGGGCGGTCATCCGGATGTTCTCGCGACCGGTGAGGAACTGGTCGACCGCGGCGTACTGGCCGGTGAGCCCGATGTGCCGGCGCACCTCGCCCGGCTGCGTGCGCAGGTCCGCGCCGCCGACCCGGGCCTGCCCGGCGCTGGGGCGCAGCAGGGTCGCGAGCATCCGGATCAGGGTGGTCTTCCCGGAGCCGTTCGGGCCGAGCAGCCCGACGACCGCTCCGGTGTCGACGTGCAGGTCGATGTCGCGCACGCCCAGCACGGGACCGTACGACCGCCCCAGGCCCTGGGCGAGGATCGCCGCCCCGCCCGCTGCTGCCGGGTCATGCGGCGGTAGCACGTGGGTCCACCTCCTGAGACGTCCGGACGCAGCGTGCCTCGAGGGTGGCGAACACGTGGGCGAGGCACATCAGGTCGAGCCGGCGCAGCACCTGGTCGCTCGGTCGCACCGGGCGCACGAAGGTCACGGACGGTCGGCCGACCGGTCCGCGCACCGGGGCAGGGGTGCCGCAGGGAGGGGACGGGTAGGAGGAGGCTGAGCAGGGGAGGGCCACGTTCCTCGGTTCCGGTGCACGTCAGGGGTGGACGACGTGCGCTACCGGGGACCGGGGCGGCGCCTGTCCGGGCCCCGCCGCGCCGTGCGCGGCCGACTGCCCGGACCTGCGACGCTAGTCGCGCCGTCCGCGCGGCACCCGGGACCTTGTCCCGGATCGGCGCACTTGGTCCCGCTTGCGACGCACCGTAACTGTGGGACAACTGGTGGTAGATCCCCGCAAAAGGGAACCATCAGCTCTGCCGGGGGCACCACGAGGGCACCACCGAGGAGCCCCAGCATGTTCAACCTCGCCGTCATCCTGCGTGAGTCCGCTGCGACGTCACCGCACAAGCCGGTCGCGACGTGGGACGGCGGAGCGATGACGTACGCGGAGCTCGACGACCTCTCCGACCGGTTCGCCGGTGCGCTCTCCGACCGTGGAGTCGCCGTCGGAGAACGGGTCGCGGTCCAGCTGCCGAACATCGCCGCCTTCCTCGTGGCCTACTTCGGCATCCTCAAGGCGGGCGCCGTGATGGTTCCCCTCAACGTGCTGCTCAAGACCGAGGAGATCGCCTTCCACCTCGGCCACAGCTCGTCGCGCCTGCTCGTCACCTGGGCCGGGGTGCTCGAGCACGCCCTGGCCGGCGCCGCCCAGGCCGGTGTCGACGACGTGGTCGTCGTGGGGGAGGTCGTCGTCGCGCCGTCGGAGGCCGGTGCGGCCGGAGCGCCGTCGCTGCTCCCGTTCGCGAGCCTGCTCCAGGCGGCACCGGCCGTCCCCCCGATGGCCGACACCGGGCCGGACGACACGGCGGTCGTCGTCTACACCTCGGGCACGACGGGCGTGCCGAAGGGTGCGGAGCTGACGCACTACCAGCTGTACATGAACGCCGACATCCCCGGCCGGCTCTTCGGCGTGCACGCGGACGACGTGGTCGTCGCGGCGCTGCCGCTCTTCCACGTCTTCGGGCTGTCGAGCATCCTCAACTGCGCGCTGCGGTTCGGGGCGAGCCTGTCGCTGGTCCCGAGGTTCAGCGCCGAGGCCGTGCTGACCGCCGTGGAACGGGACCGGGCGACGGTCTTCGAAGGCGTCCCGACGATGTTCGCGGCCCTCCTCGCCCACCCGGGCCTCGAGCAGGCCGACGTCTCGAGCCTGCGGATCGCCATCTCCGGCGGGGCGGCGATCCCGGCCGCGGTGTTCGACGCCTTCGAGCAGCGTTCGGGGTGACCATCCTCGAGGGGTACGGCCTGTCCGAGACGGCCTCGTCGACGACCTTCAACCGCAGCGTCGACGACCGGCGGATCTACAGCGTCGGCTCCCCGATCTGGGGGACCGAGTGCCAGATCTGGGACGAGCACGACCAGCGGCTGCCGGCCGGGCACGAGCACATCGGCGAGATCGTCACCCGCGGCTTCCACACGATGAAGGGCTACCTCGACGACCCGGACGCCACGGCGACGGCGTTCGCGCACGGCTGGCTGCACACCGGGGACCTCGGCTACGTCGACGAGGACGGGTACTTCTTCGTCGTCGACCGCAAGAAGGAGCTCATCATCCGGGGCGGGTACAACGTCTACCCGCGCGAGGTCGAGGAGACCCTCTACCGGCACCCGGACGTCGACGAGGCGGCCGTCGTCGGCATCCCGGACGAGCGTCTCGGCGAGGAGGTGCTCGCGTTCGTGGCGCTGCGGCCCGGCGCCGTGGTGACCGACGTCGAGCTCATCGCCTACTGCCGCGACCACCTGGCCGGGTACAAGTACCCCCGGGTCGTCGAGGTCCGCCTCCACCTGCCGAAGAGCGCCACGGGCAAGATCCTCAAGCTCCAGCTCAAGGCCCAGCTCACCTCCGGGCCCGCCCCCGCACCGGTGCAGCCGTGCAACAGCTGACCGGCCTCGACGCGCTCTTCCTCGCCATGGAGTCCCCCGAGGTGAACGGGCACGTCGGCAGCGTGTGCGTCCTCGACCCCTCGACGGCGCCCCGGCCCCTGACGCGTGCGCGGCTCACCGCGCACGTCGCGTCCCGGCTGCACCTGCTGCCGCTGCTCCGACGGTCCCTGAGGTTCGTCCCGCTCGGGCTCGACCAGCCGTACTGGGTCGACGACGAGCCGGTGCTGAAGCACCATGTGCGCCAGGTCCGGCTGCCCCGGCCCGGGGGCGACCACGAGCTCGCCACGACGGTCGCCCGCCTGCACGCCCAGCCGCTCGACCGGTCCCGGCCGCTCTGGGAGCTCTACCTCGTCACCGGGCTGCGCGGCGGCCGGGTCGCGGTCTACTCCAAGGTCCACCACGCCTCGATGGACGGCGTCTCCGGCGACGACGTGCTCACGGCCCTGCTCGACGGCACGGCGTCCGGCCGTGTCGTCGCGCCGGCCGACGGCGACCCGCCGCCTGACGAGGTCCCCCGGGACTCCTCGCTGGTCGTCCGCAGCCTGCTCTCGCTGCTGCGGCAGCCGGCCCGGGTGGCCCGCGTGTCGTTGGGCCTGCTCGTGTCGGTCCCGGGCCTCGTCGCCGCAGGGGCCGCCCGGGTCCCCGTGCTGGAGCGGGTCCTCGCACCGGAGGCCGTGCTCCCGTACGGGGGCCTGCGCGCCCCGCACACTCCCTTCAACGCCTCGATCTCGGCCGACCGGGCGTGGGCCTTCGCGGACCTGTCGCTCGCCGACGTCAAGCGGGTCAAGGAGTTCGCGGGCCTCACGGTCAACGACGTCGTCCTCGCGGTGTGCGCCGGGGCGCTGCGGCGCTGGCTGCTGGCGCACGACGCGCTGCCGGACGACCCGCTCGTCGCCGCGATCCCGGTGTCCCTGCGCAGCGGCGCGCCGGGCGGTCCGACCGGCAACCAGCTGTCCGTCATCCTCACCGGGCTGCCCACGAACGTCGGCACGCCGCTCGACCGCCTCCTCGCGACGGCGTCGGCGATGCGTGCCGGCAAGGCCGAGATGGCGACGTTCCCGCCGACGATGCTCGGCGAGCTGAGCGGGCTGGCGCTCCCCCTGGTCGCCGACCCCGGCTGGCGGCTCTGGGCGCACTGGCGGCTCATGGAGCGGATCAACCCGTTCAACCTGTTCGTGTCCAACGTCCCCGGACCGCGGGAGACGCTGTACTACGCGGGCGCGGAGCTCGTCGGGTACTACCCGGCGTCCTCGATCATCGACGGTCAGGGCCTGAACATCACGGCCATGAGCTACCGGGACCGGATCTGCTTCGGCCTGCTCGGCTGCCCCACGCTCGTGCCGGACGTCGAGCAGCTCGCCGCCTGGCTCGGCGACGAGCTGCACGCCCTGCTCCGCGACACCGTGGACCGGGAGGCCGGCTGAGCCTCAGGCGGCCGGACCGGCCGCCGGCGTCGGGTCGCCGAGCACCCAGTCCCGGATGTCGGGCAGGTCCTCGAGGTGCTCGACGACGTACGCCTCGTGCTCGGCGAGCCGGGCCCGGCAGTACGCCATGAGCTCGCTCGCCCCGGGCGGGGTGCGCCGGGCGTTGTTCAGGGCGTCCATGACGAGGTGGTAGCGGGACACCCGGTTGAGCACGACCATGTCGAACGGTGTCGTCGTGGTGCCCTCCTCGATGAACCCGCGGACCCGGAACCGGTCGGCGTCCGGCCGGCCGTGGACGAGCTGGTGGACCGCGCCCGGGTAGCCGTGGAAGGCGAAGACGACGTCGACGTGGTCGGTGAAGAGCTCCTTGAACAGCGTCTCGTCCATCCCGTGCGGGTGGTCCTTGCGCCGCGGGAGCGTCATGAGGTCGACGACGTTGACGACGCGGGTGCGGAAGTGCGGCAGGTGCTGGCGCAGGATGTCCGCCGCCGCGACCGTCTCCATCGTGACGACGTCGCCGGCGCAGGCGAGCACGATGTCCGGGTCGGCGCTGCCGTCGTCCGTGCCGGCCCAGTCCCAGACGCCGGCCCCCTGCGTGCAGTGGGCGACGGCCTCCTCCATCGACAGCCACTGCAGCTGGGGCTGCTTGTCGATGACGACGAGGTTGACGTAGGAGCGGGACCGCATGCAGTGGTCCGCCACGGACATGAGGCAGTTGGAGTCCGGCGGCAGGTAGACCCGGCCGATGTTGCCGCGCGCGGTGATGACGTTCTGGATCAGGCCCGGCCCCTGGTGGCTGAACCCGTTGTGGTCGTTGCGCCAGGCGGTCGAGGTGAGCAGGACGTTCAGGCTGGGGACGGCGGCCCGCCACGGCAGCTTGTCCGCCTCCTGGAGCCACTTGCCGTGCTGGATCGTCTGCGAGGCGCTGACCATCGCGAACGCCTCGTAGGTCGCGAACCAGCCGTGCCGGCCGGTGAGCGTGTAGCCCTCCAGCCAGCCGTGGCAGTTGTGCTCGGAGAGCACCTCCATGACCCGGCCGTCGCGGGAGATCGAGACGTCGATGTCCGCCACCCGTTCCGCGAAGGCCCGGTCGGAGGCCTCGAAGACCGCGCCGAGGCGGTTGCTGTTCGTCTCGTCCGGGCAGAACAGCCGGAACGAGTGCGGGTTGCGACGGTAGGTGTCACGCATCATCTCGCCGAGCTTGCGCGTGGACTCGGCGCGGACGCGGGCCGGTTCCGGCACGTCGACCGCGTAGTCGCGGAAGTCCGGCAGGTCGAGGTCGACGGTGGTGAGCCCGCCGTTCGCGGCCGGGGCGGCGCTCATCCGCAGGTCGCCGGACGGGTTTGCCCGCTGCACGATCGCGGTCGGTGCCCCGGTGGCGTCGAACAGCTCCTCGGGCCGGTACGACCGCATCCACGCCTCGAGCATGCGCAGGTGCTCGGGGTTTCCGCGCACGTTGGCCAGCGGTACCTGGTGGGCGCGCCAGGTGCCCCGCACCTGCACACCGTCGACGACGTCCGGGCCGGTCCACCCCTTGGGGCTGCGCAGCACGATCATCGGCCAGCGCGGCCGGGTGCCGTCCCAGCGGCCCTCGCGGGCGTCGGCCTGGATCGTCCGGATCCCGGCCCAGGCCCGGGCCAGGGCGGCGGCGAAGCGCAGGTGCATCCCCGGCACCTCCTCGCCCTCGACCTCGATGACCTCGTAGCCGTGCCCGTGGAAGATCTCCCGGACCTCGGCCGGGTCCTTGCGGCCGAGCACGGTCGGGCCGGAGATCTTGGCGGCGTTGAGGTGGAGCACCGGCAGCACAGCGCCGTCCCGCTCCGGGTTGAGGAAGGACACGCCCTTCCAGGAGCCTTCGAGCGGGCCGGTCTCGGCCTCGCCGTCGCCGACGACGGCCAGCGCGACGAGGTCGGGGTCGTCCATCACCGCCCCGAACGCGTGGACGAGCACGTACCCCAGCTCGCCGCCCTCGTGGATCGACCCGGGGGTCGTCACCGACACGTGGCTGGGGATGCCGCCGGGGGCGGAGAACTGCCGGAACAGCCGCAGCAGGCCCGCCTCGTCCTGGCCGACCTCGGGGTAGATCTCGCTGTACGTGCCCTCGAGGTACCCGGCGGCGACGAGCGCGGGGCCGCCGTGGCCGGGGCCGGCCAGGTAGATCATCCGCTGGCCGGTCTCGCGGACGAGCCGCGACGCGTGCGCGTAGACGAACGACAGACCGGGGCTGGTGCCCCAGTGCCCGAGGAGCCGGGGCTTGATGTGCTCGGTGGCCACCGGCTCGCGCAGCATCGCGTTCGCCATCAGGTAGATCTGGCCGACGGTCAGGTAGTTGTTCGCCCGCCACCAGGCGTCGACGACGGCGACGTCGTCCTGCGTGGGGTGGGCGAGCCGGTCGACCAGATCGGTCTGCGGGCGGAGGGACAGCGTGCTCGGTGCGGTCATGGCGACGGCTCCCTCGGAGCTGGGCACGGTGCCGTCCCTCCGCTGCGACGCTACCCCTGGATCGCCGTCGCGCTCCCCGGGCCGCCGGGCCGGGTGCCGGCGGGGCCGGGCCGCGGCGACCGGGTTGAGGTAGACGTAGGCGACGGCGGGCCAGGTGGCGCGCAGCGCCTGCGCCGCGTCGACGATGGCGGCCTCGACGTCCGGGACGTCGAGCGCGTCCTCGAAGACGACGTCGCCGTCGACGATGAGCGTGGCCGGGCCGACCACCATCGCGAACAGGTCCGGGACGGCGACGACGCCCGGCCGGGCCAGCACGACCGCCTGCATCCGGGTGACCTCGCCGGCCGGCAGGCCCCGGCCGGTGAGCAGCTCCCGGTTGGTGTGCAGCAGCACGACGGACGTCGCCAGCAGGACGAGCCCGATGACCGCGCTCGCGGCCGCGTCGGCCAGGGGTCGTCCGGTGAGCTCGGTGACCGCCAGCCCGACCGCCGCGACGACGGCACCCACGAGGCCCGCCGCGCTCGTGAGGATCACGGTCGTCACGGCCGGATCCGTTCCGCGCCAGAGCATCTGCGTGACGGTGAGGTTCCGCTGCGCGGCCTGTCGCAGCAGGGGCCGCAGCCCCACGGCGAGGGCCACGCCGTCCAGGGCCGTCATGACCGCGAGCACCGCGTACCCGACCGGGTACGACCCTGTGGCATGGGGATGCAGCACGGCGTGGACGGTCTCGGCGGCCGCGACCCCGAAGCCGCCGACGAACACCCCGACCGCGGTGAGCAGGGACCAGAAGAACCGCTCCCGGCCGTAGCCGAGCGGGTGCCGGTCGTCTGCGGCCCTCCCGCTGCTGATGACGCCGATGAGCAGGAAGACGCTGCCGGCCACGTCGGCCAGGCTGGTGGCGGTCTGCGTGGTGAGCGACGCGGACCGCGTCACGGCAGCCGCGGCGGCCACCGCCGCGGTCTGCGCGACGGCGACGTAGAGGCCCACGCGGATGCTGCGGTACCCCGGGCGGCCCGCGTCGGAGCGCCCGGGGTACCGCAGCATCGCCGCGGGGCCGGTCGGGGTCAGGGGGCGACGGGCGGCGTGGTCGCCTCGACGGTGTCGAGGTCGACGACCCGGTGGTGGTCGATCCGCTCGTGCGGGGTGCGGTCGAGCAGGTCGCGCGCCCGGAGCACGTCGCCCGGGGTGCCGTGGGCGATGAGGAGGAAGTGCTCCGCGCGCAGGTCGGCCTCGTAGACAGGGATGCCGTCGGCCGGGATCCCGGTGCTCGACAGCGCGCCGCCGAGGGCGCCGCCGACGGCACCGATCCCTGCGGTGGTCAGCATGAAGAGCAGGTAGCCGCCGACGGCGATGTGACCGACGCCGGGGACGAAGACCAGGGCGCCGAAGAGCCAGCCCCACAGCCCGCCCCAGGAGGCCCAGCGCGTGGTCCGCCCGCCCGCCGTCTCGAAGCCCACGACGTGCCGCTCCTCGCTCATCCCCTTGCCGAGCACGGAGATGGTCGACATGTCGTAGCGCTCGTGCTCGAGGAGGCGGACGGCCGCGGTCAGGTCGGCCTCGGTCGCGTAGACGGCGACCACGGCGTCGGGGGCCGCAGGCAGCGCGGTCGGTTCGCGCGGGGAGGTGGCGGGCGGGCCGGCGATGACGTCTGTCATGTCGTTCTCCTTCAGGAGGTGCGGAACGGTCGTGGTCGGACCGGAGGGTCAGAGCTGCCACACGGACGCGGCGTCGTTCTGCGAGGCCCGGTGCCGTGGGGGCGGGCCGGGTCGCAGCTCGTCATGCTCGGCATCACCGCCGAACACCGAGGCCGGGGCGGCTGCTGCACCGCGGTGCAGCCCGGAGCCCGCGCCGGACGTCCGCAGGGTGAGGGTGCGGTCCTCGTGGTCGTGATCGACGACGGAGCACACGATCTCGCTCACCCCGCTCGGGCTGACGACGGGTGCCACGGTGAGGTCGACGGTGACGAGCATGTTGCCGGGCGTGAGCATGGTGTCGCCGTAGGAGACCACCTCGCCCACCGATGCGCGCTGCACCGCGGCGCGCATCCGGTCCTGCACGTCGGGGCTCCAGGCCCAGTGCGGGCTGTCCCACAGCGGCGGTGCGTCAGCGGGGACGGGGAGCGAGGCGTCCTGCGCGAGGGGGCGCCTGGCCAGGGCCGGCACCACCGAGCGCAGGCGTTCCCCGGCGCGGGCGAGCAGGCCCGGCGCCGGGAGCCGCGCGGTGCCCGGGAACGAGGGATCTGAGGATGCGTTGCTGGTCATGGGGACCCTGTCCGGTAGATCGGTGTCGACGACGGGGACGACCGGTCACCTGGGTCCGGGGCAACACCGCGAGGCTACCCGTGCCGTCGGTCCTCGATCCGGGACTTCGCGTCCTCGAGCTGGCGGCGCAGCTCGGTGCGGACCTCGACCAGCGCGGAGCCGACGTCGCCGGACGGCGACGTCGAGGTCGCGACGAGCCGGGTGCGGCCGGCGATCCAGCACTCGAGGGTCATCTTCTGGCCCGGGCGTTCGCGGTCGCGCACCGACAGGTCGAGCTGTGTCCCGTCCGCCGGGTACGACGCGAGGTTGTCGTCCAGAGCGGCGAGCCGGTCGACGATGCCCGGCCACTCGTCCTGGGTGAAGCCGTCGGCGACCCGCAGGCATCCTGCGATCGTGGCCTGACCTCGGGTGGAGCTCATGACGGTCATCTCCTGGAGCGTCGTGGTGCGGGTCGAGCACGGTGCCGAGGTCGGTGGCCGGCCCGCCCCTGCGTCCTCATGCTCGTCCCGGGCGCCGGCTCCCACCAGGGGGCGAACGGCATGACGGCCCCTGCCCCCGTACGCTGACGGTGTCGTCCCGGACCCGGCGGCGCTCGATCCGTCGGCGCGCAGGAGAAGTCGTGGCGGTACCGGCAGGGCACGTGGACGGGCCGGTGCCCGGACGCGCGGTGTGGCTGCGGCGCGGCGGCCTGCTGCTCGTCATGGCCCTCGTCGTGGAGTACGCGGTGCTCCCGCAGCTCGCCGGGGCGCGCAGCGCGCTCGCCCTGCTCTCCTCGGTGTCGCCCGGGTACCTCGCGGCCGGCATCGTGCTGGAGCTGGGGTCGCTCGGCGCCTACTCCGCCCTGACCCGCGCCGTCCTGCCGGCCGCCGGCCGGCCGTCGCTGTGGACCCTGCTGCGGGTCGACCTGTCGGCCCTGGGCCTGAGCCACCTCGTCCCCGGCGGCGGTGCGACGTCCAACGGCCTGCGCTACCGGCTGCTCACGGTCGCCGGCCTCGCGCCGGCGGACGTCGTCACGGCGGCCGCGCTGCAGACGGCGGGCGCAGCGGCGATGCTCGCCGTCGTGTTCACGGCCGGGGTCGCGCTGGCCCTGCCCGGCGGCGGCGACACCCCCGCGTTCCTCGTGGTGGACGGCGTCGCGGTGACGGTCCTCGTGCTGGCGGCGGTGTGCGTCGTCGGGCTCGTGCGCCGTCCCGCCGTCGTCGTGGGGTGGGCGCGCCGGGGCGCGCACGTGGTGCCCCGGCTCGAGCCGGCCACCGCGGCCCGCGTCGTCGGCCGGCTCGCCGAGCGGCTCACCGCGCTCGGCGCGGACCGCGCCGTCCTGCGCCGCGCACTCGGCTGGGCCAGCGCCAACTGGCTCCTCGACGCGGCGGCCCTGTGGGTGTTCCTGCGGGCCTTCGGCCCGGCGGAAGGGCTCGAGGGTCTGCTGCTCGGCTACGGGCTCGCCGGGCTCGTCGCCCTCCTGCCGCTGACCCCCGGCGGCCTGGGTACCGTCGAGGCGACGCTCATCTCCGTGCTCGTCGGGTTCGGGACGCCGCACGCGCACGCCGTCCTCGGCGTCATCACGTGGCGGCTCGCCGAGTTCTGGCTGCCGATCCCGCTCGCCGCACTCGCCTACCTGTCGCTGCGCACCGGGGTCCTGCGCCCCGGCGCGCTGAACCAGGCGGCCCGGCGCCGCAGGTGAGCGTGCGGCCTCGGCCGCCGCAGCGCCGGTGCGGCGGTCCGCGCGGCCGAGAAGAAGACCCGCTTGCCCGCCTCGATGAGGGCCAGGTACCCGACGACCATGCCGGCCAGGGCGGCGAAGTACGCCCACGGCAGCGGCTGGAAGCCGAGCGCCCCGCTCAGCGGGCTGCCCGGGAGCAGCGCACCGACGAGGACGACCGCGGCGGCGGCGAGCATGAGGGCCCGGCTGGGGCGGCTGCGGAAGAAGGGGACGCGCCGGGTCCGGATGACGAAGACGACGAGTGTCTGCGTCGCGAGCGACTCGACGAACCAGCCGGAGCGGAACTGCGCCGGGCCGGAGTGGAAGACCGCGAGCATGACGACGAACGTCAGCGCGTCGAAGAGCGAGCTGAGCGGGCCGAAGAACAGCATGAAGCGCTTGATGAACCCGATGTCCCAGTGCGACGGCTTGCGGAGCTGCTCCTCGTCGACGCCGTCCGTCGGGATCGCGAGCTGACCGGCGTCGTAGAGCAGGTTGTTGAGCAGGATCTGCGAGGGAAGCATCGGCAGGAACGACAGGAACACGGACGCACCGGCCGCGGAGAACATGTTCCCGAAGTTGCTGGACGTCCCCATGAGGACGTACTTCACCGTGTTCGCGAAGATCCGCCGCCCCTCGGTGACGCCGTCCGCGAGGACGTCGAGGTCCTTCTCGAGGAGGATCACGTCGGCGGCGTCCTTCGCGACGTCCGTCGCGGAGTCCACCGAGATCCCGACGTCCGCGGCGTGCAGCGCGAGGGCGTCGTTGACGCCGTCCCCGAGGAACGCCACGCCGCCGGTGCTCAGTCGCTGCACCCGGACGATCCGGGCCTTGTGCTCGGGGCTGACCCGGGCGAACACCGTCGTCAGCGGGATGGCGGCGGCGAGGGCCTCGTCGTCGAGTGCGTCGAGGTCGGCGCCGGTGAGCACGCCGGCACCGGGCGTGCCGTCGTCGCCGTCCGGTGCGGCGGGCAGCAGCCCGAGGGTGCGGCACACCGTGACGGCGACCGCCGCGTTGTCCCCGGTCACCACCTTCACGGTGACGCCGAGCCCGGCGAGCCGCGCGAGGGCCTGGGCCGCACCGGCTTTCGGCGGGTCGAGGAAGACGAGCAGCCCGACGAGGTGCAGGCCGTGCTCGTCGTCGGGGGTGAGCGGCCCGGCGTCCGCGCGCGGCCGGCTGGCCACGGCGACGACCCGGTGGCCGGTGGCGAACTGCGCCGCCAGGGCCTCCCGCGCCTTCGGCGGCACGTCGGTGCACCGCTCCAGGACCGTCTCCGGCGCGCCCTTGGTGACGAGCGTGAGGTCCCCGGACCGGCTGCGCACGAGGACCGAGACCATCCGTCGCCCGTGGTCGAACGGCAGCACGGACAGATGGGTGTACCGGTCGAGCCAGGGCTGCAGCGACACCGCCTCCGGGGCGTCCCACAGCGCTTCGTCGAGCGGGTTGGCTCCCGCCGCCGCGCCGTCGGCGGAGCCGCCTGACTCGGTGCACAGCAGGCCCCAGCGCAGCGCGTCGCCGTCCGGGGCGGGCATGGCGTACCCGGGCGGGACCGTCGGGTCGGCGGCCGCGCCGTCCGCCCACCGCGCCCCGGGAACCGCTGCGGCGTAACGGACCCGGCCGTCCGTCAGGGTGCCGGTCTTGTCGGTGAAGAGGACGTCGACGTCCCCGAGGTCCTCGATGCACACCAGCCGCTTCACGAGGACGCGGCGCCTGCGCATCCGCCCCGAGCCGGCCGCCAGGCTCGACGACACGACCGCGGGGAGCAGCTGCGGGGTGATGCCGACCGCGATCGCCAGCGAGAACAGCAGGGCGTCCAGGAGCGGCCGGCCGAGCAGCACGTTCAGCACGAAGATCGCGGTGGTCAGGGTCGCCGCGACGCGCACCAGGAGCATCGAGAACCGGCGAAGACCGACCTGGAACTCGGTGTCGAGCGGGCGGGTCCGCAGGCCCGCGGCGATCGCGCCGAGCTGGGTCCGCGGACCGGTGGCGACGACGACCGCGACACCGCGGCCGGCGTGGACGACGGTCCCCATGAGGGCGGCGTCGGACAGGTCCGCGATCGCGGTGCCCGGCGCGGTCGCCGTGACGCCCTTGTCCGCGGGGAGCGACTCACCGGTGAGGACCGACTCGTCGCACTCCAGCCCGTCCGTCTCGACGAGGCGCAGGTCCGCCGGCACGATGTCGCCGAGCGCCAGGGCGACGACGTCGCCGACGACGAGCGTGGTGACGTCCACGAGCACGTGCCGGCCGTCGCGCAGCACGCGCGCGCGGTGCACGATCCGGTCGTGCAGGTCCTCCGCGGCCCGCTCGGCGCGGAACTCGTTGACGAAGCCGAGGGCGACCGACAGCCCGACGATGACGGCAATGATCGCCGCGCTGCCGCGCTCGCCGACGAGCGCGGACGCCGCGGCCGCGACGAGGAGCAGCCCCAGCAGCGGTGAGCGCAGCTGGTGCCAGAGGACGGCGAGCGGTCGGGCCTCGTGGGACGCGACGGCGTTCGGGCCGTCGCGCAGCAGCCGCCGTGCCGCCTCGTCGGAGGTCAGACCGGCCTCGAGGGTGACGTCGAGCGAGCGCAGCACGTCGGGCGCGTCCGCACCGGCGGCGCTCAGCAGTGCCGTCGTGTCCGGCATCGGGATCCTTCGGGACGGCTCGCGGCCCGGCGGCGGCCGGGTCGTCCGTCACCGGGGTCCGGGGCGACGTCGTCCACGGTACCGAGGTCCGCGCCGTGCGTGCCCCGGACGTCGGTCGTCAGGCGGTCGTCAGGCGGTCGTCACGTCCGTGGTCCCGCGGATGCCGCGACCAGGTCGACGACCGCGTCCGCCGCCCGCAGCAGGTGCGGCTCGGCCCGGTCCCGCAGCCGCGCGAGGGCCAGCTCGACGGTCCCGGCACCCCGCAGCGGCAGGTGCACGACGCCCGGCAGCCCGAGGGTGGTCGCCGGCTCCGGGACGACGGCGACGCCGAGCCCGCCCGACACCAGGGTGAGCAGGGTCGACGTCTCGGCCGCCTCGTGCCGCACCCGCGGCTCGAAGCCGGCGTCCCGGCAGAGGCCCACGACCCGGTCGAACATCACCGAGCCGCCCCCTCCGGTGTGCACGAGCAGGTCGACGTCGCGCAGGTCCCGGACGGCGAGCCGGCGCCGCCCGGCGAGGGCGTGGTCGGCCGGCAGCGCGACGACGAGCCGGTCCTGCCGCAGCGGGAGCACGACGACCGACGGCTCGTGGACGGGCGTGCGCAGCAGCGCGAGGTCGATGTCGCCCGACCGCAGCGCCGCGAGCTGGTCCGGGACGAGCATCTCCCCGCGGAAGGAGAACTCGACGCCGGGCAGCGCGGCCGTCAGGCCGCGGGCGAGCCGGGGGAGCAGGCTGTAGGTGACCGAGCCGACGCAGCCGACGGTCAGCGTCCCGACGCTGCCGGTGGCCACCAGCCGGGCCTCCTGGGCCGCGTCGTCCAGGTCGGCGAGCACCCGGCGGACCCGCTCCAGGTACGCCGACCCCGCGGCGGTCAGGTCCACCCGCCGGGTCGTCCGCCGCAGCAGCTCGACCCCGAGCTCGCGCTCGAGCGCACGGATCTGCTGGGACAGCGGCGGTTGCGCCATGTGCAGGCGCTCGGCGGCCCGGCCGAAGTGCCGCTCCTGCGCGACCATCGCGAAGTAGCGCAGGTGACGCAGCTCCATAGATACTTCCTGAGTCTCAATCGGACGCGATCCTGGTCTTGGAGAATATCGGTGAATCCGCGTAGCGTCGCGTCTGTGACCGACTCCTACCTCTACGCCGCCGTCCGGACGCCGTTCGGCCGCTTCGGCGGGGCGCTGGCCGGCGTCCGGCCGGACGACCTCGCCGCGACCGCGCTCGACGCCGTGCTGCGCCGGGTGCCCGCGCTCGACCGCGCCGAGGTCGACGAGGTCGTGTGGGGCTGCGCCAACCAGGCCGGCGAGGACAACCGCAACGTCGGCCGGATGGCGCTGCTGCTCGCCGGCCTGCCGACGTCGGTGCCCGCGACGACGGTGAACCGGCTCTGCGGCTCCTCCCTGGACGCCGTGATGCAGGCGTCCCGGCTGGTCGAGACCGGCGACGCCGAGGTCGTCGTCGCGGGCGGCGTGGAGTCGATGACCCGGGCGCCGTGGGTGCTGCCCAAGCCGGACCGGACCTTCCCGGCCGGCAACGTCACCGCGGTCTCCACGACGCTCGGCTGGCGGCTGGTCAACGAGCGGATGCCCGCCGAGTGGACGGCGTCGCTCGGGGAGTGCAACGAGCAGGTCGCGCAGAGCACCGGCATCACCCGGCAGCAGCAGGACGACTTCGCCGCCCGGTCGCACCGGCTCGCCGCGCAGGCCTGGGCAGAGGGCTTCTACGACGACCTCGTCGTCCCGGTGCCGGGGGTCGACCTCGCCCGCGACGAGAGCATCCGCGACGGCACCACCCCGGAGAGGCTCGCGGGCCTCAAGCCGTCCTTCCGGCCCGACGGCACGATCACCGCCGGCAACGCCTCGCCGCTCAACGACGGCGCCAGCGCCCTGGTCCTCGGCACGGCGTCCGCCGCGGACCGGCTCGGCACCGTGCCGCTGGCCCGGGTCGCCGGCCGCGGGGCCACGGCGAACGACCCGAACCTGTTCGGCCTGGCCCCGATCGAGGCCGCCGGTGCCGCGCTCCGCCGGGCCGGGATCGCCTGGTCCCAGGTCGGTGCGGTCGAGCTCAACGAGGCCTTCGCCGTCCAGTCGGTGGCCTGCGTGGACGCCTGGCTGAAGGACGGCCTGCGCGACCCGGAGCTGGTCAACGCCAAGGGCGGCGCGATCGCGATCGGTCACCCGCTCGGCGCGTCCGGTGGACGGGTCGTCGCCACCCTCGCCGCCCGGCTGCGGGCCGACGGGGAGCGGTACGGCGTCGCGGCGATCTGCATCGGCGTCGGTCAGGCGCTGGCCGTCGTCCTGGAGAACGAGGACGCGGCATGACCACCCTGCTCTGCGCCGACCCGGACGAGGCGGTGGCCGGCGTCCGCGACGGCTCGACCGTCCTCGTCGGCGGCTTCGGGATGGCCGGGATGCCGGTCGCACTCATCGACGCGCTGATCCGGCAGGGCGCCACCGACCTGACCGTCGTCTCGAACAACGCCGGCAACGGGGACACCGGGCTGGCCGCGCTGCTCGCCGCCGGCCGGGTCCGCAAGGTGGTCTGCTCCTTCCCCCGCCAGGCCGACTCCTGGGTCTTCGACGGCCTCTACCGGCAGGGTCGCGTCGAGCTCGAGCTCGTGCCGCAGGGCACGCTCGCCGAGCGGATGAGGGCCGCCGGCGCCGGGATCGGCGCCTTCTACTGCCCGACCGGGGCGGGCACGCCGCTCGCCGAGGGCAAGGAGACCCGTGAGATCGACGGCCGCAGCCACGTGCTGGAGTACCCGCTGCGCGGTGACGTCGCGCTCATCGGTGCGTACCGCGCCGACCGGATGGGCAACCTCGTCTACCGCAAGACCGCGCGCAACTTCGGTCCCGTGATGGCGACCGCCGCGACGACCGTCGTCGCCCAGGTCCGGGAGGTGGTCGACGTCGGAGCCCTCGACCCGGAGGCGGTCGTCACCCCGGGCCTCTACGTCGACCGGGTCGTGGAGGTGGGGTCGTGAGCACGCACGCCCTGGTCGCCGGTGTGCTGGCCGGGCCGGCCGACCTGGACGCCGTCCCGATGACGGCACCCGGGCCGCTCGACAAGCACGCGATGGCGGCCCTGGTGGCCCGCGACATCCCGGCCGGTTCGTTCGTCAACCTCGGGATCGGGCAGCCGACGCTCGTCGCCGAGCACCTCCCGGCAGACTCCGGCGTCGTCCTGCACACCGAGAACGGCATGCTCAACATGGGCCCGGCCGCCGTCGGCGACGAGGTCGACCCGGACCTGACGAACGCCGGCAAGATCCCGGTCACCGAGCTGCCGGGGGCCGCGTACTTCCACCACGCGGACTCCTTCGCGATGATGCGCGGCGGGCACCTCGACGTCTGCGTCCTGGGGGCGTTCCAGGTCTCCGCCCGCGGGGACCTCGCCAACTGGCACACCGGTGCGCCGGACGCGATCCCGGCGGTGGGCGGGGCGATGGACCTCGCGACCGGTGCCAGGCAGGTCTTCGTGATGATGACCCTGTTCGCCAAGGACGGCACGTCCAAGCTCGTGCCGGCGTGCACCTATCCGCTCACCGGGCTGGCCTGCGTCTCCCGGCTCTACACCGACCACGCGGTCTTCGACCTCGGGCCGGACGGCGCGGTGCTGCGCGAGACGTTCGGCTGCAGCGCCCGGGCGCTCGTCGAGCGGCTCGGCCGGGGGTAGTCGCCGCAGGTCGGCGCCCGCGGCCGGCCCGGAGCTCAGGCCGTCGGCGGGATCGCGGCCTGGCCCGAGGCGAAGACGTCGTCGATCCGGCGCATCGCCGTGGTCAGGTGGGCGCGCATTGCCTCCGCCGCGGCGTCGGGGTCGCGCTGGGCGATCGCCTTGGCGATCGCGAGGTGCTCGGGCTTGGTGGCCGCGGCCTGCTGCGCGTGGTGGTAGAGCCGGTACATGTGCAGATGGCTGCGCAGGTGCCCGAGCGACTCGCGCAGCCACGGGTTGCCGGACAGCTCAGCGACCCGGTCGTGGAACGTCGCGTCGTACAGCATGTCGAGCCGGTTGGCCGCCGCGTCGTTGTTGCCGCCGCTGCCCCCGGTACGGGCGAACGCGCGCAGCGCGGCGGCCTGCTCGGCGGTCACGGCGCGCGCCGCGGCCGCCGCGGCCGCGGGCTCGACGATGAGCCGGAAGTCGATGAGCGACCTGAGCTCCTCCAGCCCGATGAGCGGCGCCACGGTGTAGCTGCGGCGCGGCTCCTTGACGACCAGACCGCCGGCCTCCATGCGTGCGAGCGCCTCCCGGACCGGGGTCGGCGAGACCCCCAGGGCGCGGGCGAGCGCCTCGATGTTCAGCCGGGAGCCGGGCTCGAACGCGTGGTTCATGAGCATGTCGACGAGGACGTCGTGCACGTCGTCGACGAGCGGCTGACGCCGCGCGAGGCGCTCGACGAACGCCGGGGCGTCCGCGGCGGGTGCGAGGTCGGGGTGCTCCACGGGTCTCCATGCTGTCGTCGCTCAGCGCATCATAGAGGACGTCTCCAGGAAGGATCCTATAGGAAATTGTCTGTTGACTCTATGGGATCGGATCGCTAACGTTCCGGCCCACCAGCACAGGAAGGGGCGACGTGGCCCGACAAGCTCCGCAGACGGCGCTCGCCGTGGCCGGCGGCAGTGCTCCCCAGGAGCCGCCCCGGGCCGCGGCGGCAGCGCGTGGGCTGACGCTCGCGCTGGCGGTCCTGCGTGCGGGACCTGCGGCGATCCTGGGCCTGCTCGTCCTCGTGCTCGGCCTGGTCTCGGACGTCTTCTGGTCGCTGGAGAACATCGGCAACGTCCTCAACCAGTCGGCCGTGATCTGCGTCCTGGCGCTCGGGCAGCTGCTCGTCGTCGTGACCCGCGGCATCGACCTGTCGGTCGGGTCGAACCTCTCGTTGAGCGCCGTCGTGGGGGCGCTCGTGTGGCAGCACCAGTCGTCCACGGTGCTCGCCGTCGCCGCGGCGCTCGCGACGGGCACGGCCGTCGGGCTGGTGAACGGCCTGCTGTTCGTCAAGGGCCGGCTGCCGCACCCGTTCATCCCCACGCTCGCGATGCTCACCGCGGCGAGCGGGCTGGCCCTCTACCTCTCCCACAGCGAGACCATCCAGGGGGCGCCGCCGCTGGTGGACGAGGTCGGTGCCGGCCGGATCGCCGCCGTCCCCGGTGGCGGCGACATCGGGTGGTTCCCGACGGCGACCTTCGTCGTCGTCGTGGTCGCCGCCCTGCTCGTCCTCGCGACCCGCGGGCTCGTCTGGGGGCGCTGGGTCTACGCGGTCGGCGGCAACCCCGAGGCCGCGGTCCGCAACGGGATCCCGGTGCCCTCGGTCCTCGTCTCCGTCTACGCCGTCTGCGGTCTGCTCGCCGGGGTGGCCGCGCTGCTGACGATGGGCCGGGCGGACGCCGGGTCACCGACGGCCGGCGCCCTGGCCGAGCTCGACGCGATCGCGGCGGTCATCATCGGCGGCGCGAGCTTCCTCGGCGGCCGCGGGACGGTGCTCAACGCGCTGACCGGCGCCTTCGTCATCGCGGTGATGCGCAACGGGCTCAACCTGCTGGGCATCGACCCGAACTGGCAGTACATGGCCACCGGCGTGGTCATCGTCGTCGCCGTCGAGCTCGACGTCGTCCGGGGGCACCTGGAGAGCCGGTTCCGCAGCCTGCAGGCGGTGAGCGCGCCGTGACCACGACCTCCGCACCGCCCGTGCTGCAGGTGCGGGACGCCGCCAAGCGCTTCGGTGCGGTCCGGGCCCTCGACGGAGTCTCCTTCGACGTCGGCCGCGGCGAGGTGGTCGCCCTGCTCGGTGACAACGGCGCCGGGAAGTCCACGCTCATCAAAGCCATCAGCGGTGTCCACCGGCTCGACTCCGGGACCGTCCTGCTCGACGGCGTCGACATCACCGCGGCGGGAGCGATGGCGGTGCGGGCGCACGGGGTGGAGACCGTCTACCAGGACCTCGCGCTCTTCGACAACCTCGACGCGGCAGCCAACTTCTTCGCCGGTCGCGAGCTGGCCGGGCCGTCCCGGATGCCGCGTGCGCTGCGGCTCATGCGGCACCGGCAGATGACCGACCGGACCCGCGAGCTGCTCGACCGCCTCCAGGTCAGCCTGCCGGACCTCGACGCCCCGGTCGCGCTCATGTCCGGCGGCCAGCGGCAGGCCGTGGCGGTCGCCCGGGCCGTGGCGTTCTCCTCGAAGCTCGTCATCCTCGACGAGCCGACGGCGGCGCTCGGCCTGCGGGAGTCGGCGCGGGTCCTCGACCTCGTCCGGCGCCTCAAGGACGACGGCGTCGCCGTGATCCTCATCTCGCACAGCATGGACCAGGTGATGGCGGTCGCCGACCGGGCCATCGTCCTGCGCCGCGGCCGGTCGGTCGGGGAGACGGTCCCCACGGCCGAGAACCACGAACGCCTGGTGGCGTGGATCGTCGGCGCCGCCGGCCACCAGACCATCTGACCCGCACCATCCGACCCGCACCGTCCGACCCGCACCGTCCGACCCGCAACGGTTCCGCCTCCACCCTGTCCGCGATCGCCCCNCCCGCCCATCACCCAGCCAGGGAGTCATCATGAGAAGCCGGAAGATCCTCGTCTCGGTGGGGGGCGCGCTCGCGCTGGCCACCGCCGGTTGCGGAGGCGGCAGCAGCGGCGCGACGCCCGCCGCCTCGTCGCAGGCCCCGTCGTCGTCCGCGTCACCGGCGGCGGAGACCTCGACCGCCGCCGCGGCCGGCCCGGTGAAGGTCGCCTTCATCACCAAGTTCCCCGTCGCCTTCTTCACCGCGATGGAGGACTCGGCGAAGGCCTGGTCCGACCAGAACGCCGGCGCCGCCGACATCTCGTACTTCTCGTGCAAGTCCCCGTCGGACGTCCCGTGCCAGACGGCACAGATCGAGGACGCCGTCGCCAAGGGCTTCCAGGCGATCGTCATCACGCCGATGGGCCCGGAGGTCGTGCCGGCGATGAACGCCGCCGCCGACAAGGGGCTCAAGGTGATCCTCGTCGACAACAACCTCGAGGCCTTCACCAAGCGGACCGCCGTCGCCGCGACGGACAACGTCAAGGGCGGCGAGGCCGCGGGCGCCTACCTGAAGTCCGTGCTCAAGTCCGGCGACACGATCGGTCTCATGGAGGGCGTCCGTGGCGTCCCCGCCCTCGACGCCCGGATCAAGGGGGTCAAGGACGCCCTGGAGGGCACCGGGGTCAAGGTGATCATCGGTGGCGCGGAGACCAAGTGCGACGCCGCGAAGGGGGCGACGGTCGCCCAGGACCTCCTGACCCGGGCCCCGAAGCTCACCGCCATCTACTCGGCCTGCGACGACCCGGCGATCGCCGCGGCGAAGGTGGCCAAGCAGAAGGGCAAGAAGGTGCTCGTCATGGGCTACGACGGCCTGCCGGACGCGGCCAAGGCGATCCAGGCCGGTGACATGCGGGCCACCATCGCCCAGTTCCCGGGGAAGATGGCGTCCCTCGGGGTCGAGGCGGCCGTCAACGCCGTCCAGGGCAAGCCCGTCGAGGCGTTCATCGACACCGGCACGGCGCTGGTCACGACGGACAACGCCGCGGACTTCCTGAAGTTCCAGTGAGCCGGGGCGGGCCCGCGGCGGCCGCCGCCGACGCTGCCGCGGGCCCGCTCCTTCGACGTCCCCCGGGGGGACCGGACGAGAGGTACGGCTCGTGCTCGCGGCAGTGCTGACAGGACCGGGACGGCTCGAGCTGGTCGAACGGCCGGAGGAGCCGGAGCCGGGCCCGGACGAGGTGCTCGTCGCCGTCCGCCGGGTCGGGATCTGCGGGACGGACTACCACGCCTACGACGGCACGCAGAACTTCATCGAGTACCCGTGCGTCCTCGGGCACGAGCTCGCCGTCGAGGTCCTGGCCGTCGGCCGTGACGTCACGCGGGTCGCGCCCGGTGACCGGTGCGCGGTGATGCCCTACCTGTCGTGCGGCGTGTGCGGCGCCTGCCGGCGCGGCCGCAGCAACTGCTGCGAGCGCATCGAGGTGCTCGGCGTGACCCGCCCGGGCGGCCTGCGGGAGCGGATGCTGCTGCCGGCGGCGCAGCTCTTCCCCGGCGACGGGCTCGCGCTGGAGCAGCTCGTCCTCGTCGAGACGCTCGGGATCGGCTGGCACGCCGTGCGGCGGGCAGACCCCGGCCCCGACGACACCGTGCTGGTCCTCGGCGCGGGACCGGTCGGGCTCGCGGTCGCGCAGGCCGCGCAGCGGACGGCGGCGCGGGTCCTGCTGGCCGACCCGGTGCCCCGGCGGGTCGGCTTCGCGGCAGGTGCCGGGCTGCGCGCCTTCGCCGTCGGCGGCGACCTCGTCGCGCGGGTCCGAGAGCACGCGGACGGTGACCTGCCCTCGGTGGTGTTCGACGCCAGCGGGAACCACGCCTCGATGGAGCGGGCGTTCGAGCTCGTCGGCCCGGGCGGCCGGCTCGTCTTCGTCGGGCACACCCGCGGCGTCGTCAGCTTCGCCAACCCGGGCTTCCACGCGCGGGAGGTGACGCTGCACGCGTCCCGCAACGCGACCGCGCAGGACTGGGAGCAGGTGCTCGCCGCCGTCCGCGACGGGTCGCTGGACGCCACCACCTGGGTCAACCACCGCAGCACGCTGACGTCCGTCGTCGACGACCTGCCCCGCCTCGCGTCGTCCCCGGGGGACGTCGTCAAGGCGGTCGTCGACCTCGGCCCCGAGGGGGCGCCGTGAGCGGGACCGCCGGGACGCCGGCCGCCGACGGGCCCTACGACCTGCTGCTGCTCGCCGCCGGCGACGACGTGGCGGTCGCCGTCCGGGACCTCGCTGCAGGGCCGTGGCGGACGTCGGACGGCCGGGTCCTGCGGACGTCCGGACCGGTCCGCCTGGGGCACAAGGTCGCGGTGCGCGACATCGCCGCCGCGGAGCACGTCGTCCGGTCGGGGATGTCCATCGGCTCGGCGACCGCCCCGGTGGCCGCCGGGGACTGGGTCCACACCCACAACCTCAGGAGCGACTACATCGTGACCTTCGCGCACCGTGGCGGTGAGGCGTGACCACGTCCCCCGCGCCGTTGCTGGGCTACCCCCGGTCCGACGGCCGGGTGGGCATCCGGGACGTCGTCGCCGTCGTCTACCTCGTCGAGTGCGCGCGCGTGGTCGCGGACGCCATCGCCGCCGGCCGCGACGACGTCCACGTCATCGGCTTCGGGGGCTGCTACCCGAGCGCCTACGCCTACCGGATGCTCGAGCAGCTCTGCACCCACCCGAACGTCGGTGCGGTGGTCCTGGTCTCCCTGGGCTGCGAGGGCTTCGACCGGGAGGCGCTCGCGCGCACCGTGGCGGCGTCCGGGCGGCCGGTGACGACGCTCGTCATCCAGGCCCTCGGCGGTACCCGGTCCACCGTCGCCCGCGGGCGGGCGTGGGTCGACGCGACCCGGGCCAGGTCGGCGCGTGGCCGGATGGTGCCGTTCGACCTGGCGGACCTCGTCGCCGGGACCATCTGCGGCGGCTCGGACGGTACGAGCGGGATCACCGCGAACCCGGTGGTGGGCCGGGTCTTCGACCGGCTCGTCGCGGCCGGGGGGACGGCGGTCTTCGAGGAGACCGGCGAGCTCATCGGGTGCGAGCACCACATGGCCGAGCGGGCCGTCACCGCGGAGCTCGGTGCGCAGATCGTCGGCCGGGTCGAGAAGGCGGCCGCGTACTACACGGCGATGGGGCACGGCAGCTTCTCGCCCGGCAACGCCGAGGGCGGGCTCACGACGCTCGAGGAGAAGTCTCTCGGGGCGTACTCGAAGTCCGGCAGCGGACCGATCCACGGCGTCGTCACGCCCGGGCAGCCGATCCCGGCGCCCGGGCTGTACCTGCTCGACGTCGTTCCCGAGGGGCCGCCGCGCTGGGGGTTCCCGAACATCAACGACAACGCCGAGATCGCCGAGCTCGTCGCCGCCGGGTCGCACGTGGTGCTGTTCACGACCGGGCGGGGCTCGGTGGTCGGGTCGGCGGTGTCGCCGGTCGTGAAGATCTGCGCCAACCCGGAGACCTACCGGCGGATGAGCGAGGACATGGACGTCGACGCCGGCCGGATCCTCGAGGGCCGGGAGGGGATCGACGACGTCGCCGACGAGGTGCTCGACCTGCTGCACGCGGTCGCCGGCGGCCGGCCCACCGCGAGCGAGGAGCTCGGTCACCGCGAGTTCGTGCTCACCTACAAGTCGAGCGAACCGACCGGGCCGGCGTGCCTCCCGACGGTGCGATGACCCGGGCACCGCGGTGGACCGGCTACGACCGCAGCCGGCTGCGGCCGACCGTCGTGCACATCGGGCCCGGCGTCTTCCACCGTGCCCACCAGGCGGTCTACTGCGACACGGTGCTGCGCACCGGTGAGCGGGTCGGGGCCGTGCACGGGATCTCGCTGCGCTCGTCCGGTGCGCGGGACGCGCTGGCGCCCAACGGTTTCGTCTACCACGTCATCGAGCGTGGCGCGGCGGAGCGGGTCCGGGCCGTCGGGTCGGTGCTCGGCATCGACGTCGCGCCCGAGGACGTCGGGGCAGCCCTGGCGGCGCTCACCGACCCCGCCGTGACGGTCGTGACCGTGACGGTCACCGAGCACGGGTACTGCGCGGTCGCGCCGGGCGGGCCGCTCGACGTCGACCGCCCGGAGGTCCGGCAGGACCTCGTGACCCCCTCGGCCCCGCGCTCGCTGCCCGGGCTGCTCGTCGAGGCCCTGCGCCTGCGGCGGGCGGCCGGAACGCCGCCGTTCACCGTCGCCTCCTGCGACAACCTGCCGGGCAACGGCAGGGCGGTCGGCCGGGTCGTCGCGGACCTCGCGGAGTGCCTCGACGCCCGGCTGGCGGAGTGGGTCCGCGGCAGCGTCGCGTTCCCGTCGTCCATGGTCGACCGGATGGTGCCGGCGACGACCGATGCCGACCGCGCCCGGCTCGCCGCCTCCGGGGTGCAGGACGCCTGGCCCGTCGTCACGGAGCCGTTCTCGCAGTGGGTGCTCGAGGACGTGTTCCCGACCGGCCGGCCGCGCTGGGAGCTCGCCGGTGTCGAGCTCGTCGCCGACGTCACGCCCTACGAGCACGCGAAGCTGCGCGTCCTCAACGCCGCGCACTCGGCGTTCGCCTACTGGGGGCTGCTCGCCGGGCACCGGTTCGTGGCACAGGCCGCGCAGGACCCGGCCCTGCTGGCCGCCGTCCGGGACCTGCTCGCCCACGAGGTGGTCCCGACGCTCGAGTGCCCGCCGGGGTGGGACCTCGCGTCCTACGCCGAGGACGTGCTGCGCCGGTTCTCGAACGCGGCGCTGCCGTACACGACGGCGAAGGTGGCCGGGGACGGCTCGCAGAAGCTCGCCGTGCGGGTGCTGCCCACGGTGCGGGCGCGCCTCGCCGCCGGGCTGGCGGCTCCGGGCTGCGCCCGGCTGCTCGCCGCCTGGGTCGTGTGCCTGGCGGGCCCCCGCGCCCCCGGCCTCGGGGTCGCGGACGCCGCCCTCCGGGCCGCCGGGCACCCGCCGGCCGGATCGGGAGGCCCGGACGCGGCGTCCGACCGGCTCCTCACCCTGCCCGGTCTGCTCGACCCCGCCGAACCCCGCGAGCGTGCGTACCTCGCGCACGTGCGCGAGGCCGTCCGCGCGCTCTGGGACGTCGCCCCGGCGCAGGCGGCGACGGCGCCCGCACCCTCGACCGTGGAAGGAAGGTAACGCCATCACCGGTCACATCAGCTCCTCCGCCGGCCCCGTCCCGCGGGGCACGGCCGACGGGTCGCTCACCGACCTGCTCGCCGGCGTCCCCGTGGTGCCCGTCGTCGTCCTCGACTCGGGCCGCGAGGTCCCCGCACTGGCGGCCGCGCTGCGTGACGGCGGGCTGCCCTGCGCCGAGGTCACCCTGCGCACCCCCGGCGCGCTGGACGCCCTGCGTGCCTTCGCCCGCGAGCCGGGCATGGTCGTCGGCGCCGGAAGTGTCAGGACCGTCGACCAGGTGGACGAGGTGGTCGACGCGGGGGCCCGGTTCGTCGTCAGTCCCGGTCTGAGCGCGCAGGTCCTCGCCCGCTGCCGCGCGCGCGGCGTGCCCGCCCTGCCGGGGGTGGCCACGGCCACCGAGATCATGCGGGCGCTCGACGCCGGCGTCGACGTCGTCAAGGTGTTCCCCGTGGGCCGGCTCGGCGGCCCCGGCGGGGTCCGCGACCTGGCGGCGCCGTTCCCGGGCCTGCGGTTCGTGCCGACCGGGGGTGTCCGGGCGGCCGACCTCGCCGAGTACCTCGCGGTCAACGCCGTGGCCGCGGTGGGCGGCAGCTGGATGGTCGCGGCGCCGCTGGTGCGCGCCGGCCGCTACGACGAGGTCCGGCGGCTCACGCAGGAGTGCGTCACGATCGCCCGCGAGGTCCGGCCGTGACCGGCGGGGCGGTGCTCGTGACCCGGCCGCCGGGCGGGTGCCGGTGGGACGCGGTGGCGCTGGGGGAGGTGATGCTCCGCCTCGACCCGGGCGAGGGCCGGATCCGGACGGCGCGGCAGCTGCGGGTCTGGGAGGGCGGCGGCGAGTACAACGTCGCCCGCGGGCTGCGCAAGTGCTTCGGGCTGCGGACGGCGGTCGTCACGGCGCTGGCGGACAACGAGGTCGGTCGCCTCGTCGAGGACCTGATCTGCACCGGAGGGGTCGACACCGCGCTGCTGCGGTGGGTGCCGTACGACGGGCTGGGGCGCTCGGTGCGCAACGGCCTCAACTTCACCGAGCGCGGCTTCGGCGTCCGGGGCGCCGTCGGTGTCTCCGACCGCGGGCACACCGCCGCCTCCCGGATGCGCCCCGAGGACGTCGACTGGGACCACCTGTTCGGCGTCGACGGGGTCCGCTGGCTGCACACCGGGGGCATCTTCGCCGCCCTCGGCGAGCACACCGCGGACGTCGCCGAGGCGGCCATGTCCGCTGCGCACCGGCACGGCACCGTCGTCTCCTTCGACCTCAACTACCGGCCCAGCCTGTGGCGCGACTTCGGCGGACCCGCACGGGCCCGGGAGGTCAACCGCCGTCTGGTGCAGCACGTCGACGTCCTCATCGGCAACGAGGAGGACTTCACCGCGGCCCTCGGCTTCGAGGTGCCGGGGGTCGACGAGAACCTCACCGACCTCGACGTCGACGCGTTCGCGACGATGATCGACGCCGTCGTCGCCGACCTGCCGCACCTGTCCGTCGTCGCGACGACGTTGCGGGAGGTGCGTTCGGCGACCCGGAACGACTGGGGCGCGGTCGCGTGGGCCGGCGGCCGGCTGCACCGGGCCACGCCACGGCCGGACCTGGAGATCCTCGACCGCGTCGGCGGCGGCGACAGCTTCGCCTCCGGACTCGTCTACGGGCTGCTGAGCGGGCTGGACGTCGCACAGGCCGTCGAGTACGGCGCCGCGCACGGCGCGCTCGCGATGACGACGCCCGGCGACACCTCGATGGCCACGCTCGCCGAGGTCCGGCGGCTCGTCGAGGGCGGGGGCGCCCGGGTCGCCCGATGAGGCGGTCCGACCGGACCGCGCGGATTCGGAACCGACTGTTGACGCAGGGCTGTTAGCGCTAACTATGCTGCCGCCTGCACCGTCGACCGCACCGACCGGAAGAGGCTGCCCCGTGGCGCACCGAGACGAGAACGAGATCGTGACCTGCTCCTCGGGCGGTGTCCTCCTGGAGACCCTGGCCACCGGGGCCCGGGTGCGGCGGCTCCGGGTCGAGGCCGGCACCGGGCCCAGGGAGGTCGTCCTGGGGCACCGGGAGGTGGCCGAGTACGCGGCGGCGGGCGACCACATGGGTGCGACGGTGGGGCGGTTCGCGAACCGGATCGCGGCGGCCCGCCTGGAGCTGGGCGGACGCTCGTACCCGCTGTCCGCGAACGAGAATGGCAACACGCTCCACGGCGGGCGGGAAGGGTTCGGGTCCCGGGTGTGGACCCTCGTGTCGTCCACGCCGGACCGGGTGGAGTACGCGCTGACGAGCCCGGACGGCGACCAGGGGTTCCCCGGTGCGGTGCATGCGACGTCCGTCTACCAGGTGCACCCGGACGGGGTCGAGCTCGAGCTGCGGGCCACCTGCGACGCGCCCACGGTCGTGAGCCTGACGAACCACGCCTACTTCAACCTGGCGGGCGGCGGCTCGATCGACGACCACGTGCTGACGGTCCCGGCCGACTCCTACACGCCGACGGACGACCTGCTCATCCCGACCGGCGAGGTCGCCCCCGTCGCCGGGACCGCGCTCGACCTGCGCGCACCGACGCGGATCGGCACGGCGGTCCGCCGACCGGACGACGACGTGCTCACCGCCCCCCGGGGGATCGACCACAACCTCGTCCCGCGCGGCGCGGGCCTGCGGGTCGTGGCCGTGCTCGAGGTGCCGGACCTGCGCCTGACCGTCCGCAGCGACGCGCCGGGCCTGCAGGTGTACACGGGCAACTTCCTCGACGGGTCCACCCGTGGGCTCGACGGGGCGCCGATCCGGCAGGGCGACGGGCTCTGCCTGGAGCCGCAGGACTTCCCGGACACCCCGAGCACGCCGGCCTTCGGGTCGAGCGAGCTGCTCCCGGGGCGGACGTGGCTGCGCAGGATCCGGTGGACCTTCGAACCGCTCGTCGCCGGCGCGCCGGCGACGGCCGGCGGGTAGCGGACGCCGAAGGGTCAGGCCCGGGCCGGCGGTGCGCTCGAGGCCCGGACGACGAGCTCGGGGCGGATCGTCGTCCGGTGCGGCCCGGTGGGCTCGTGGACGTGGCCCAGCAGGACGTCGAGCGCCGTCCGGGCCAGGGCCGCGAAGTCCTGCCGGACCGTCGTCAGCGGCGGGCGGAAGTAGGCCGACTCCGGGACGTCGTCGAAGCCGACGACGCTGACGTCCTCCGGGACCCGCCGGCCGTGCTCGCCGAGGGCCCGGAGGATGCCCAGCGCCAGGTGGTCGTTCGCGGCGAACACGGCGGTCACGTCCGGCATGCGCGCGAGGAGCTGGCCCGTCTCGAAGCCCGCGGCCGCCGTCCAGTCTGCCGGCAGCAGCGGGGGGACCTCGCGGCCCGCCTCCTCGAGCGTGCGCCGCCAGCCGTCGATCCGGCCCGTGCTGTCGAACCAGCCGGCGGGCCCGCTGACGTGCCACACCGTCTCGTGCCCGAGCCCGAGCAGGTGCTCGGTCGCGAGCCGGGCGCCGAGCGCCTGGTCGACCGAGACGACGCTGCGGTCGATGTCCGGGCCGGCGTCGATGAGGACCAGCGGCAGGTCCGGCGCGATCGACGCCAGCGCGAGGTCCGGCGTCGCC
Source organism: Kineosporia sp. A_224 (assembly GCF_002198655.1). Taxonomy (GTDB): domain Bacteria; phylum Actinomycetota; class Actinomycetes; order Actinomycetales; family Kineosporiaceae; genus R-H-3. The sequence goes on along the minus strand of NZ_MWLN01000191.1, from coordinate 262,136 downwards.
ACCGGGGCGAGGATCGCGATCCCGCTGACCTGCTGCGCCAGCAGGCTGTCGACCGCCTGCGAGATCGACCGGCCGTCGAGCTCGCGCAGGCTCGCCACGCTCACCGCGAACCCGGCGTCCGCCGCGGCCTGGCCGAAGGCGGTCTGCATGGAGGCCGGCCCGTAGAGCGTCGACCCCTGGGCGATGATCCCGACCGTGTCCGAGCGCCCGGTCGCCAGCGCCCGCGCGGCCCGGTTGGGCCGGTAGCCGAGCTCCCGGATCGCCGCGAGGACGCGCAGCCTGGTGCGGTCGCTGACGTTCGGGTGGTCGTTGAGCACACGCGACACGGTCTGGTGGGAGACCCCGGCCAGCCCGGCGACGTCGGCCATGGACGGGTCGCGCGTCTGCCTCCCGCCGGTCATGCCCGACGGCCCGGGGCGGGGCGGCTCTGAGTCACGGCTGCATGATAGCCAGCCCGGTGTTAGTGCTCACCACGAGGCGCGAGCCGTCGTCATCGCATGCCCCGTGGCCGTGTGCGAAGCCTTGACCGGTCGGCGATTGCGTCTTGACGGCGGAATTGTCGAGCGCTAACAATCTGTGCGGGACGACCGACGCTGGACGGAGTGGCATGAGCGTGATCGCGGACGTCGCGGCGACCGTGGCGCGGCTGCGGGCCGAGGTGTCGGCCCTGCACGCGGAGCTGCCGCGCTACGGCCTCGTCGTGTGGACGGCAGGCAACGTGTCGGCCCGGGTGCCGGGGGCCGACCTGCTCGTCATCAAGCCGTCCGGGGTGTCGTACGACGAGCTCTCGGCGGACGCCATGGTCGTGACCGACCTCGACGGCGTCCTCGTCGACGGCGGGCGGACGCCCTCGTCCGACACCGCGGCGCACGCCTACGTCTACAAGCACCTGCCGCAGGTCGGCGGCGTCGTCCACACCCACTCGACGTACGCGACCGCCTGGGCGGCGCGCGGCGAGCCGGTGCCGTGCGTCCTCACGATGGCGGCGGACGAGTTCGGCGGCGACATCCCGGTCGGGCCCTTCGCGCTGATCGGCGACGACTCGATCGGGCGCGGCATCGTCGAGACCCTGCGCGCGAGCCGCTCCCCGGCCGTCCTCATGCGCAACCACGGGGTCTTCACCATCGGTGCGACCGCCAGGGCCGCGGTCAAGGCCGCCGTGATGTGCGAGGACGTGGCCCGGACCGTGCACGTCGCGCGGCAGCTCGGCGAGCCGCTGCCGATCGACCAGAGCGACATCGACTCGCTGTACACCCGCTATCAGAACGTCTACGGACGCTAGGAGCCGTCGTGTCCCAGGCAAAGACGCCGAACAAGACCGTGTGGTTCGTGACCGGCAGCCAGGCGCTGTACGGGCCCGAGACGCTCGAGCAGGTCGCCGAGCAGTCGCGGCAGGTGGTCCGGCAGCTCGCCGACGGGCTGCAGGCCCCGGTCGAGCTGGTCTGGAAGCCGGTCGTCCTCACCGCCGACCAGATCCGGCGCACGCTGCTGGACGCCACGTCGGACGACGACTGCGTCGGGGTTGTCGTCTGGATGCACACCTTCTCGCCGGCGAAGATGTGGATCGCCGGCTTCGAGGTGCTGCACAAGCCGCTGCTGCACCTGCACACCCAGGCCAACCAGTCGCTGCCGTGGTCGACCATCGACATGGACTTCATGAACCTCAACCAGGCGGCCCACGGCGACCGTGAGCTCGCGCACCTCGCGGCCCGCGCCAACGTCGCACGCACGATCGTCGTGGGTCACCCGACGAGCCCCGCGGTGGCCGCCAAGGTCACCGACTGGGCGCGGGCCGCCCTGGGGTGGCACACGATGCGGACCCTGCGGCTGGCCCGGTTCGGCGACAACATGCGCTTCGTCGCCGTCACCGACGGCGACAAGACCGGCGCCCAGCTCGCGCTGGGGATGTCGGTCGAGCAGTACGGCGTCAACAGCCTCGTCGACGCCGTCGCCGAGGTGGCCGACGCGGACGCGGAAGCTCTCACCGCGGAGTACGAGGAGCTGTACGACGTCGCGCCCGAGCTGCGCCGCGGCGGGGACCGGCACGAGAGCCTCGTCTACGGCGCGAAGATCGAGATCGCCCTGCGGCACCTGCTCACGGCCGGCGGCTTCGGCGCCTTCACGAGCAACTTCGAGGACCTCGGCGGCCTGCGCCAGCTTCCCGGCCTGGCCGTGCAGCGGTTGATGGCCGACGGGTACGGCTTCGGCGGCGAGGGCGACTGGAAGACCTCCGCGCTGCTCGCGACGATGAAGGCGATGACGACGCCCGGCGGCGGTACCTCCTTCATGGAGGACTACACGTACCACTTCGGGCCGGGGCCGGAGCGCGTCCTCGGGGCCCACATGCTCGAGGTCTGCCCCTCGATCGCCGACGGCACGCCCCGCATCGAGATCCACCCCCTGGGCATCGGCGGCCGTGAGGACCCGGTCCGGATGGTCTTCACCGGCCGGCCGGGTCCGGGCCGCGTCGTGTGCCTGGTCGACCTCGGCGACCGGTTCCGGTTCGTCGCCAACGAGATCACCGTCGTCGCCCCGGACGAGTCGCTGCCGAACCTGCCCGTCGCGCGTGCGGTCTGGGAGCCGGCGCCGGACCTCGCGACCTCCGCCGAGGCGTGGATGCTCGCCGCCGGCAGCCACCACACCGTCCTCACCACGGACGTCCCGCTCGCCGCCGTCGAGCACCTGGCGCGGATGGCTGCCTCGGAGCTCGTGGTCATCGACGGCGGGACGACGATCCGTCGGCACCGCGCCGACCTCGAGGCGGGTGCCGCGTACCACCGGCTCGCGGCCGGGCTCACCGGAGGCCGGTGACATGTCCCGCGACGTGATCGCCGGCGGTCGCGCGGTGCTGGGCATCGAGCTCGGCTCCACGCGGATCAAGGCCTGCCTCGTCGACGACGGCGGCGCCGTGCTGGCCACCGGCAGCCACCAGTGGGAGAGCAGCCTCGTCGACGGCGTGTGGAGCTACTCCCTCGACGAGGTCTGGGCGGGCCTGCAGGACTGCTACGCCTCGCTCGCGGCGCAGACCGAGCGCCTCTTCGGCGTGCGCCCCTCGACCTACCGGGCGATCGGCGTCTCGGCCATGATGCACGGCTACCTGGCGTTCGGGGCCGACGACGAGCTGCTCGTCCCGTTCCGCACCTGGCGCAACACCTCGACCGGGCCGGCCGCGGCACGGCTCACGCAGGCCCTCGGGCAGAACATCCCGATGCGCTGGTCGGTGGCGCACCTGTTCCAGGCGGTCCTGGACGGCGAGCCGCACCTCGCGGACCTGACCCGGTTGACCACCCTGGCCGGCTACGTGCACGAGCGGCTGACCGGGCGCCGGGTCCTCGGCGTGGGGGACGCCTCGGGGATGTTCCCGGTGGACCCCGTCACGTGCACCTACGACGCCGCCATGCTCTCCGCGACGGACCGCCTGCTGGCGTCGCGCGGGGACCTGCCGCCGCTCGTCGCCCTCCTGCCCGAGGTCCTCCCGGCCGGCCGGCCGGCGGGCACGCTCACCGCGGAGGGGGCCCGGCTCCTCGACCCCGGCGGCGCGCTGCGGCCCGGTGCGCCGCTGTGCCCGCCGGAGGGTGACGCGGGGACGGGCATGGTCGCCACCAACGCCGTGAACCCCCGGACGGCCAACGTGTCGGTGGGGACGAGCATCTTCGCCATGGTCGTCCTCGACGCCCCCTTGCCCGGCGCCGAGGAAGCGATCGACGTCGTCACCACACCGGCCGGGCTGCCGGTCGCGATGGTCCACTGCAACAACGGTGCCCACGAGATCGGCGTCTGGACGGGGCTGTTCACCGACTTCGCCGCGGCGCTCGGCCTCGACGTGGAGGCGGACCGGATCTACGCCGCACTGCTGCGCACGGCGCTCGACGGCGAGCCCGACGCCGGTGGCGTGCTGTCCTACAACTACCTCGCCGGTGAACCGGTCACCGGGCTGGCGGCGGGCCGGCCGCTCGTCGTCCGGACCCCCGACGCGCGGTTCACGCTGGCCAACGTCATGCGTTCCCAGGTCTACGCGTCCTTCGCCACGCTCGCACTCGGCATGCGCCTGCTGCGCACCCGTGGCGTCAAGGTCGCCGTGATGCATGCCCACGGCGGCCTGTTCCGCACCGAGGGCGTCGCGCAGCGGCTCCTCGCCGCCTCGATCGACACCCCCGTGTCCGTCGCGCAGACCTCCGGCGAAGGCGGGGCCTGGGGGATCGCGCTGCTCGCCGGCTACCTGCGGCACGCGGCGGTGACCGACCTCGGGACGTACCTCGACGAGCAGGTCTTCGGGGCCTCCTCCGGCAGCGTCGTCGCGCCCGACCCGCGGGACGTCGCCGGGTTCGCCGAGTTCCTCGCGCGCTTCGAGGCGGGCCTGGAGGTCGAGCGCGCCGCCGTCCGGGCGCTCTAGAACATCTGCTTGTGAGCCGTCACATCCTGGATGTGACGGCTCACAAGCAGGTGTCCTGAGCACGGAAACCTGCGCAGGAGAGCACGAATCTGTTACCGAAGTGTTACCGCGAACAATCTGCCCGACGGTCAAATGTGAAGGCTAACATTCGGCAGACGCCGAGCGCGTCAGACGTTCGCCCAGAAGGCAGTCCGGCATCGAGGCCGGCGTGACCAGGAGGTTCCACAATGAAGGTGAAGCTCTTGTCGGGAGTCGCGACCGTGGCCGTCCTGGCCCTGGCGCTGACGGGCTGCGGCGGGGGGTCCTCCAGCGGCGGCACGTCCGCCGGCGGCGCGTCCGACGGTGGGTCGGCCGCGGCCAAGACCATCAAGGTCGGGTTCGCCCAGACCGGCTCCGAGTCGGGGTGGCGGGCCGCCAACACGAAGTCGATGAAGGAGGCCTTCTCGAAGGAGAAGGGCTTCGACCTCGTCTTCAACGCGGCGGACAACGACCCCGCTGCGCAGATCGCCGCCGTCCGCAGCTTCATCAGCCAGGGCGTCGACGCCATCGTCATCGCGCCCATCGTCTCGGACGGCTGGGACGACGTCCTCAAGGAGGCGCAGTCGGCGAAGATCCCCGTGATCCTCGAGGACCGCACGGTCAGCGCCTCGCCAGACCTGTACGCCGCGTGGGTCGGCGACGACTTCAAGGCCGAGGGCGAGACGGCCGGCAAGTGGGCCGCGTCGACGCTCGGCACGGCCGACACGAACATGGTCGTCCTCGAGGGCACGACCGGCTCGGCGCCGGCCAACGACCGCGCCGAGGGGTTCGCCTCCGCGATCGCGGGCACGAAGATCAAGACGATCGCGAGCCAGACGGGCGACTTCACCCGTGACGGCGGCAAGAAGGTCATGGAGGGCTTCCTCCAGAAGTACGGCGTCAAGGGGATCAACCTCGTCTACGCGCACAACGACGACATGGCGCTCGGCGCGATCGAGGCCATCGAGGCGGCGGGCGGCAAGCCGGGCACGGACATCAAGATCGTGTCCATCGACGCCGTCCGCGACGGGATGCAGGCGCTCATCGACGGGAAGATCAACTACATCGTCGAGTGCAACCCGCTCCTCGGCGACCAGGCTGCCGAGCTGGTGAAGAAGGTCGTCGCCGGCGAGCCGGTGGAGAAGGTCCAGTTCGCCAAGGACAGCGCGTTCGACAAGGACGCCGCGGTGGCGGCCTTGCCGACCCGGGCCTACTGACCCGACCGGACCGACCGTTCGCAAGGCCCGCCCGGCGCCGGCACACCGGCGCCGGGTGGGCCGCTCCACGACCAGCTGGAGGCTCCGCGCATGTCCCCGACGAACCCGCCGCTGCAGGCCCGGCCCACGGAGCGGGACACCGTGATCGAGATGAGCGGCATCACGGTGCAGTTCCCCGGCGTCCTGGCGCTCGACGGGGTCGACCTGCGGCTGCGGCGCGGCGAGGTGCACGCCCTGCTCGGTGAGAACGGGGCCGGGAAGTCCACCCTCATCAAGGCACTGACCGGGGTGCAGGGCATCGACGCCGGCAGCATCGCGGTCGACGGCGTCGGCCGGACCTTCGCCTCGACGGCGGACGCGGAGCGCGCCGGGATCGCCACCGTGTACCAGGAGGTGAACCTCTGCCCCAACCTGTCGGTCGGCGAGAACATCACCCTCGGGCACGAGCCCCGTCGCCGCGGCCGCATCGACTGGCGTGCCGCGCACGAGTCGGCGCTCGGCCACCTGCGCCGCTTCGGGCTCGACGTCGACCCCCGCTCGACCCTCGACAGCCATCCGCTCGCCGTCAGGCAGCTCGTGGCGATCTGCCGCGCGATGGTCCTCGACGCCCGCGTCCTCATCCTCGACGAACCGACCTCGAGCCTGGACCGCGGAGAGGTGGAGCGGCTGTTCACAGTCGTCCGGGACCTGCGCGACCAGGGCGTCGCCGTCGTCTTCATCAGCCACTTCCTCGACCAGGTGTACGAGATCTGCGACCGCATCACCGTGCTGCGCAACGGCCGGCTGGTCGGGGAGTACCTGGCGGACGAGCTGCCGCGCGGCGAGCTCGTGAGCAAGATGATCGGTCGCGAGCTCGAGGAGCTCGAGACGATCGCCCGCAGCGCCGCCCGAGTCGTCGACCGGACCCCGCCGCCGGTGCTCCGGGCCACCGGGATCGGGCGCGCCGGCTCGCTGGAACCGGTCGACGTCGACGTGTACGCCGGCGAGGTCGTCGGGCTGGCCGGGCTGCTCGGTTCCGGGCGGACCGAGCTCGCGCGCCTGCTGGCCGGCGCCGACACCACGACCAGCGGGACGATCGAGGTGCGCGGTGAGCCGGTGCGCCTGTCGACCCCGCGCCAGGCGATGCTCCAGGGGATCGCCTTCTCGTCCGAGGACCGCCGGGGCGAGGGAGTGGTCGGCGACCTGACCGTCGCCGAGAACATCCTGCTCGGTCTGCAGGCCCGCCGCGGCTGGCTCCGGCCGCTGCGCCGGTCCGAGCGGACCGCCGTCGTCGCCGAGTACATGCAGGCGCTCGGCGTCCGGCCCGCGGACCCGGACATGCTGGTGCGCAACCTGTCCGGCGGCAACCAGCAGAAGGTGCTGCTCGGCCGGTGGCTCGCCACGGCGCCGGAGCTGCTCATCCTCGACGAGCCGACGCGCGGCATCGACGTCGGGGCGAAGGCCGACATCCAGCGGAAGGTGGCGGAGCTCGCCGACCGCGGCCTGTCCGTACTGTTCATCTCCTCCGAGCTCGAGGAAGTGCTTCGATTGGCCCAGCGGATCGTGGTCATGCGTGACCGGCGGCGGATCGGTGCGGTGGACTCCCGCGAGACCGACATCGACGGTCTCGTCGCGTTCATGGCACATGCCGGCCGGCCCGGCGCGGGGGATCCGGAGGAGGTCCGGTGATGGCCCGGACGGTGCACCACCGCCTCTTCTGGCCGGTGCTCTCGCTGCTCGCGCTCGTCGTGCTGAACGCCGCCGTCCGGCCCAGCTTCATCCGGGTCGCCGTGCGGGACGGGCACCTCTACGGCGCCCTCGTCGACATCCTGCGGCAGAGCGCGCCGCTCATGATGGTCGCGCTGGGGATGACGCTGGTCATCGCCACCCGCGGCATCGACCTGTCGGTCGGGGCGGTGATGGCCGTCTCCGGCGCGGTCGCGCTGACCCTCATCGACCGCTCCGCCGACCCCGGTGACGTCGGCACGGTCATCGTCGCGATCGCTGCGGGCGTCGGGATCGGCGTGGTCCTCGGCATGTGGAACGGGTTCCTCGTGACCGTCCTGCGCGTCCAGCCGATCGTCGCCACCCTCGTGCTCATGCTGGCCGGCCGCGGTGTCGCCCTGCTCGTCACCGGCGGGTTCATCACCACCGTGGTGAGCCCGCCGCTGAAGTTCGTCGCGAGCGGCTACCTGCTGGGCCTGCCCTTCGCCCTGTTCCTGTCGGCGTCCGCGATCGCCGTCGTCGCCCTGGTCGAGCGGCGCACCGCCCTGGGGCTGCTCACCGAGGCGGTGGGGATCAACCCCGAGGCGAGCCGGCTGGCCGGCGTCCGCTCCCGCGGCATCGTCTTCACGGCCTACGTGGCCAGCGGCGCGCTCGCCGGGCTCGCGGGCATCCTCTACAGCTCGAACATCATGGCTGCGGACGCGAACGCCGCCGGGGAGTTCATCGAGCTCTACGCGATCCTGGCCGTCGTCCTGGGCCGCACGTCCCTGCTGGGCGGCAAGTTCAGCATCGCCGGCACCGTGGTCGGCGTCCTCGTCATCCAGACCCTGCAGTCGACGGTGCTCTTCCTCGGCGTCTCGTCCGCCCAGAGCCCGGTCTTCTTCGCGGTCGTCGTCGCGGTCGTCGTGCTCGTCCAGTCCCCGCAGCTGCACAGCCGGGTCCGCCGGCTGTCCGGCCGACGGCGCAGGGCAGTCCCCGCCCCCGAGAAGCCCGCCCGAGACGTGGAGGTGTCCGCATGACGACCCTCGAGCCCCCGGTCGTCGCCCGCCCGACGGCAGGGCTCTCCCGCCTGGTCGACCGGCACGCGTCGGCGCTGCCGACCGCGGCCGCGGTCGGCATCCTCGCCCTGCTGCTCGTCGGCGCGCAGGTCTACTTCGGCAACTTCCTCACGCCGCGCAACCTGTCGGCCCTGCTGCTGGACCACGCCTACCTGATCATCCTCGCGGTCGGGATGACCCTGGTCATCCTCACCGGTGGGATCGACCTGTCGGTGGGCTCGGTGCTCGCGTTCACCGGGATCCTCGGGGCGAGGATGCTGGCGTCCGGCCTGTCGCCGGCCGTCGTCGTCCCCGTGATGATCCTCGGCGGCGCGGCCATCGGCCTCATGATCGGCGTCCTCGTCCAGTACTTCGACGTCCAGCCGTTCATCGCCTCGCTGGCAGGCCTGTTCCTGGCCCGGGGGCTCGCCTTCGTCGTCAGCCTGCAGTCCGTCAAGGTGCAGAGCTCCTCGATCCTGTGGCTGCAGTCCACCCGGTTCGGGGTCGGCGACTGGTACATCACCCCCACCGGGATCATCGCCGTCGTCGTGCTGGCGGCGGGGGCGTTCACCCTGGCCTACACCCGGTTCGGGCGCACCGTCTACGCCATCGGCGGCGACGAGCAGTCGGCACGCCTCATGGGCCTCGACGTGGCCCGGACCAGGGTGCTGGTCTACGTGGTGAGCGGGGCCTGCAGCGGTCTCGGCGGCCTGGTGCTCACCGCCTACTCCGGTGCGGGGTACCCGCGCAACGGCATCGGCACAGAGCTGGACGTCATCGCCGCCGTGGTCATCGGCGGGACCCTGCTGAGCGGCGGGGTCGGGTACGTCCTCGGATCCCTGGTCGGTGTGCTCGTGTATGGCACCATCAAGACCATCATCTCGTTCAAGGGGGCCGAGCAATCCTGGACCCAGATCACCATCGGGATGCTGCTGCTGGTCTTCATCGTGATCCAGCAGGTGATCGTCGTGCGATCGGCCCGGCGACGCTAGAGCGCGCCGTCCCGGAGACGGTGGAGCCGACCCCCCTGCTGGAGCTCAGGGGCGCCTCGGTGCGCCTGGGCGACGAGCTGGTCCTCGACGGCGTCGACTTCCGGCTGCTCCCGGGGGAGATCCACTCCCTGATGGGCGAGAACGGCGCGGGCAAGTCGACCCTCGTCAAGGCGATCACCGGTGCGCTCCCGCTCGCCGCGGGCGTCATGACGGTCGACGGCCGCCCGTGCGTCTTCCGCAACCCGCTCCAGGCCCAGCGCGCCGGTGTCTCGTCCGTCTACCAGGAGATCGACCTCCTGCCCAACCTCTCCGTGGCGGAGAACATCTGCCTCGGTCGCGAGCCCCGGCGCTTCGGGATGGTCGACTGGCCCGCGATGCGCGAGCACGCCCGCCGTGCGCTCGACACCCTCGGGGTGAGCCTCGACGTGATGTCGCAGCTCGGGACGCACTCGCTCGCGGTGCAGCAGCTCGTCGCGATCGCGCGGGCGGTCTCCACCGACCTGCGGGTGCTCGTCCTCGACGAGCCGACCTCCAGCCTCGACGCCGACGAGTGCGCCGAGCTGTTCCGCGTCGTCCGGCAGCTCAAGGCGCGCGGTGCCGCCGTCCTGTTCGTGTCGCACTTCCTCGAGCAGGTCTACGAGCTGTGCGACCGCGTCACCGTGCTGCGCGACGGTCGCTGCGTGGGGGAGTACCTCACGCGGGAGCTGCTGCGGATCGACCTCGTGCAGGCGATGGTCGGCGACCGGCGCGTCGCGCGGCGGCTCGCGCCGGTGCTGCGCGTCGCCGGGCCGCAGGAGCCCCCGTACCTCAGCGCCCGCGGGCTGGTCGCGACCGGTGTGCACGGTGCCGACGTCGACCTGCTGCCCGGCGAGGTCCTCGGGGTGGCCGGGCTGCTCGGCTCGGGCCGCTCCGAGCTGGCCCGGGCCATGACCGGGATCGACCCGGTCCGCGGCGGTGTCCTGCGGGTCCGGGGCGACGAGGCGTCGTTCCCCGGGCCGCGTCCGGCGATCCGCCTCGGGGTCGTCTACTCCTCGGAGAACCGCCGCACCGAGGGCATCATCAGCGAGCTGAGCGTGGCGGAGAACATCACCCTCGCCCTGCAGGCGGAGCGCGGCGTCCTGCGCCGGCTGCCCGAGGCCCGCAAGCGTGAGCTGGCCGCGAGCTGGGTGGAGGCGCTGGACATCCGGCCGGCCGACCTCGACCGCCCGGCAGGCACCCTGTCGGGCGGCAACCAGCAGAAGGTGCTGCTGGCCAGGCTTCTCGCACTCGCACCGCGGGTGCTCGTCCTCGACGAGCCGACCCGAGGCATCGACGTCGGTTCGAAGGTCGAGGTGCAGAACCTCGTCCGCGAGCTGGCCGACAACGGGGTCGCGGTGATGTTCATCTCGGTCGAGCTCGACGAGGTGCTCCGGGTCGGCAACCGGGTCGCGATCCTGCAGAGTGGGCGGGTGCTGGAGACACTGGCGGCGGAGGACCTCACGGTCGACTCGCTCACGGCGCTCGTCACGGGAGCCGACGGGATCGATGGCTGAGCCCGGCACGTCGGCGGTCCCCGGGCGCCGGGACCGGGACGCCAACATCTTCGACGTCGCGCGGCTCGCAGGCGTGTCCCACCAGACCGTCTCGCGCGTCATCAACGACCACCCGAGCGTCCGGCCGGCGACACGGGCGCGCGTGCAGAAGGCCATCGCCCAGCTCCAGTACAGCCCCTCGCCGGCGGCCCGGGCCCTGGTCACCCGACGCACCCGGACGATCGGGCTGGTCACGCCCGGGGTCTCCGACTACGGCCCGACGTCGATCGCCATGCACTTCAGCTTCGCGGCCCGTGCCGCGCGCTACCACGTGCAGTCGGTGAGCGCGCCCGACGACCCCCAGGCGGTCCGCGAGGTCATCGACGGGCTGCTGCGCCAGCGGGTCGACGGGCTCGTCCTCGTCGTCGCCGACGTCTCGGTGCTCGAGGCCGTCAAGGGCCTCGACCTGGCGGTCCCCCTCGTCGCCGCGGCGTCCGCGGCCCGGCGCGGACCGCTCGTGGTGTCGATCGACCAGTACCGGGGGGCGCGGTCCGCCGTGCGTCACCTCGCCGAGCTCGGCTACGAGCGGATCCTGCACCTGGCCGGCCCTCCCACGGCGCTGGACGCCATCGAGCGGGTCCGCGGCTGGCGGGACGAGCTCGCCTCCCGCCGCCTCGAGGTGGTCGAGCCGGAGCACGGCGACTGGAGCGCCGCGAGCGGGTACCGGCTGGGGCTGCAGCAGGCGCTCGGGCCGGGGGACGCCGTCTTCGTGGGCAACGACCACATGGCCATCGGGCTGCTGTCGGCGCTGCGGGAGCGCGGGCTCGCGGTCCCCGAGGAGGTCGCGGTCGTCGGGTTCGACGACGTGCCCGAGGCCGGCTACCTGTACCCGGCGCTGACCACCGTGCGGCAGGAGTTCGAGCAGCTGGGACAGCTGATCATGCAGAAGGTCCTGCTCGCCGTCGAGGAACCGCTCACGGTCACCGAGGACACGCCGATCCCGACCCGCCTCGTCCTGCGGGCGTCCACCCCGGCACCGGCGCGCGGCGCGCGCTGAACCTCGTCGTCGTACGCACCGCGCTCGTCAGTGCTCGCCCTTGATGACGAAGAAGGAGCCGCGGATCGTGCCGGCGAGCGTGGACCGCTGGGTCGCGAACTTGAACCGGGACGCGAGCTCGTCCGGGACCGGCATGCCCTCGGACAGCTTGAAGCCGACGGCGCGCTTCCCGCCGTCCTCGAGCCCGTACATGACGTTGATCGCCAGCCCCGACTCGTAGAAGACGTACGCGAAGCGGATCCCGCCGGTGACGAAGCCGCAGGCCTCGAGCGGGCGCGACGCGACGACGATGTCGCGCTCGGTCTCGAGGATGCGGTGCACCCAGGCGATCGTGTCCGCCGCGTCGTCCGCGGCCTCGACCGTGAAGACGTGGTCGTACTTGTTCTTGAAGTAGCGGGCCTCGTTGGCCCGCAGGCCCGCCAGCGCGTCGGCGACGGGGGAGGACTCCAGACCGGTCGTGGAGACCGTCCGGAAGTCGACGACATGTGGCACAGGGACCTCCGACGTCCCAGCGGCGGCGCCGGGGCTCGTTCCGGGGACACGACGGCTCAGATGCTAGTGGGCCGGAGCAGCGGCGTTCTCCGGCGGACCTGCGCGTCCGGGCCTCCCGGGGCACCGGCCGTGGGATGCTTAACACGTCGCCCCACCGACTCCGAGGGCTCAGCGATCTGCGAGGTGCACGGGCGTGGACGCAACGGACAGCAGGCCCGACTTCCGGACGGTCTCCCGCGGCTACGACCGCGGTGAGGTCGACGCTGCGGTGGCCCGTCTCGAGGCGGCCGTGGCGGATGCGCAGGCCCGGGTCGAGGCGATCGACCACCGGGCGGAGGGCCTCGCCGACCAGGTGGCCCAGGCCCGCGGCCAGGTGCACGAGGTGCAGCGGGTCTCGCGCAGCAGCGGCCTCGGCGCCGGGGTGGACCGGCTGCTGCGGCTGACCCAGGAGCAGGCCTGGGACGTCGTCCAGCTCGCTGCCGCGGACGCCGCCCAGATCGAGGGTGACGCCGCCGTCCGGGCCCGCGCCCTGCGCGACACGGCACGCAGCGAGTCCGCGGACCTCAGGGTCGCCGCCCACGGAGAGTCCGAGCAGCTGCGCCGGTCCGCCGCCGAGCACGCCGAGCAGGTCCTCACCGCCGCGAACCGGGAGGCGGCCGACCTCCTCGCAGGCGTGGAGCGGGAGGCCTCGGCGCTCCGGTCCGCCGCGGAGCAGGAGACCGCCGCGCTGCGGACCGGGGTGAAGCGCGAGCTCGCCCCGCTGCGCGCCGCTCGGCGACCTCGCGCTCGGTGNGCCGAACGGCTCGGCCGCGAGCGTCAGGACCAGTCCGTCGCCGGGACGACCCGGCAGCTCGCGGACGCGACGGCCCGGCGGGAGGCGGCCGAGCAGGAGGAGGCGACGGCGATCGCCCGGGCGGAGAAGGCCCGCCGGGACGCCGAGGAGTACGCGACGACCCTCGTCGCTGACGCGCAGCAGACGGCGGACCAGACGCTCGCCGAGGCCCGCGCGCTCGCCGACCGGACGACGGCCGAGGCCGACACCGAGGCCGGGTCGGTCCGCGGCGCGGCCGGGGACGAGGTCGACGCGCTGGTCCGGCAGCGGGACGAGATCGCGACGCAGATCGACCAGCTCCGCGGGATCCTCGGCCCGGCGGCGACGGCCGACGCCGACGCCGGTGCGGTCAGCGGCGCCGTCGGCGCGGTGCAGGAGCAGGCCGGGTCCACGGCGTAGGCCCGGTCCGCACGCACCGACGGCATCTCGATCGCCCCGCGGACGGCCGCCCCCCATTGCCGCGGAGCCGCCCTCCCGGCACGATCAGGGCACGCCTCGACGGTGAGGAGGTGCCGGTGGCTGCCGCGACCCGCGTGCTCGTCGTGGACGACGACGAGCGGATCCGCACGCTCCTGTCCTGGAAGCTCGAGGCAGAGGGGTACACCGTGGTGTGCGCCGAGAACGGTGGCGCCGCACTCGAGCGGCTCACCCAGGACCGGCCCGACCTCGTCGTCCTGGATCTGTCGATGCCCGGGGTGGGCGGGCTCGACGTCCTGCGGCGGGTCCGGGCGACGGGTGACGGGGCGCTGCCGGTCATCATCCTGTCCGGCCGCAGCGGCGAGACGGACCGCATCGTCGGTCTCGACCTGGGCGCCGACGACTACCTCGCCAAGCCCTTCTCGCCGGCGGAGCTCGCCGCGCGCGTCCGGTCCGTGCTGCGGCGTGCGGCCCGGCCGGTCGGCACGGAGGACCCGCCGGCCGCCGGCCCCGTCGCGGGTCTTCGGGTGCACGCCGCGGCCCGTGAGGTCCTCGTCGACGGTCGTGCGGTCGACCTCACCGCGCGGGAGTTCGACCTCCTGGCGTTCCTCGTCGCGCACCCGCGGCAGGTCTTCACCCGGGCGCAGCTGCTGACCCGGGTGTGGGCCAGCGACGCGGGCTGGCAGGGCGAGGCCACCGTGACCGAGCACGTGCACCGGATCCGGTCCAAGGTCGAGCCGGACCCGTCGCGACCGCGGTGGCTGCGGACCGTCCGCGGCGTCGGCTACCGGCTGGAGCCCTGACGTGACCTCTCCGACGGCCTCTCCCGTCGCGCCGCCCGGGCCCGCGGCGGGCGGCCTCGCCCGGGACGACACCCTGCGGCTGCTCGACTCCCAGACGAGGGTCCTGGAACTCATCGCGGGCGGGGCGCCGCTGGGCGACGTCCTCTCGTCGGTCGTCACCGCGCTCGAGGGGCTGCTCGACGCCGCCCGCTGCTCGATCCTCCTGCTGGACAACGCCACCGGGACGCTGCGGCACGGCGCGGCGCCGAGCCTCCCGGCGCAGTACGTCGAGGCCATCGACGGCCTCGGCATCGGCCCGGACGCCGGGTCCTGCGGGACCGCGGCCCACACCGGGCACCCTGTCGTCGCCGAGGACGTCATGACCGACCCGCGCTGGTCGCGCTACCGCGAGACGGCCCGCCCGCACGGGCTGCGCTCGTGCTGGTCGACACCGATCCGGGCCCGCTCGGGCATCGTCGGCACGTTCGCCGTCTACACCGGTCACCCGCACCGGCCGACACCTCGCGAGGAGCTCCTCGTCGAGCGGCTCACGCACCTGGCGTCCGTCGCCATCGACCACGCCGGGCTCTTCGGGGCGCTCGCGGAGAGCGAGGAGCGCTTCCGGCACGCGTTCGAGGACAACGCCGTCGGGATGGCCCTCACCGACCTCGACGGCCGCTTCGTCAAGGTCAACGAGGCGCTCGCCCGGATGCTGGGCCGCGGCGAGACCGCGCTGCTCGGGACGGCGCTCGCGGACGTCGTCGCGCCCGTGCCCTCCGGTGACCCGGGCGCGCCGGCCCCGGTCGCCGGGATCGTCGGGGGGGCCACACAGGGGAGCGCGCACCTCGAGGCGCTGGCCCGCCGTCCGGACGGCACGGTGCTGCGGCTGGCGGTCACGGCGTCCGCGGTCCGGGCGGCGGACGGCGTCCCGCGGCTGGTGAGCCTCAACCTCCTCGACGTCACCCAGCGGGACATCGCCGAGGCCGAGCGCCGCGGCCGTCGTGAGGCCGAGGTGGCCCGCAGCGTCGCCGAGGCGGCCAGCCGGGCCAAGACGGACTTCCTCTCCGCGATGAGCCACGAGATCCGCACGCCGCTGCAGGCCATCCGCGGCTTCACCGAGCTGCTGCGCACCCTGGAGCTGCCGCCGGACCGGCGGACGGCCGCGCTCGAGCACATCGAGGCGGCGTCCGCGCACGTCACCGCGCTCGTCGACGACGTCCTCGACATCTCCCGGATCGAGGCCGGTGCCCTTCCCGTGGAACAGGTCCGGGTCGACGTGGGCCTGCTCTTCCACGAGGTGGTCGAGCTGCTCGCCCCGGTCGCCGCGGCGGGCGCGGTCACCCTCGTCGTCGGGCCGGGGCCCGCCGTGCACGCCCGCGCGGACGAGCGCCGGCTCCGCCAGGTGCTCATCAACCTGGTGTCGAACGGGATCCGCTACAACCGGACGGACGGAACGGTGACGCTCACGGCGGCCGGGCCGGACGACGACGGGTGCGTCGTCCTGCGGGTCGAGGACACCGGTCGGGGGATCCCCGAGGACCTGCGCGAGCGGCTCTTCGTCCCGTTCGACCGGCTCGGGAGCGAGCTGGCCGCGGACGGCGGGATCGGGCTCGGTCTCTCGCTCGCCCACGGCCTCACCACGACGATGGGCGGCCGGCTCGGGATCGAGAGCGCCGTCGGCGTCGGGACCACGGTCACCCTCACCCTGCCGGCGGGCTGAGGCGGACCGGGGCGAAGGCGTCGAGCACGTGCTCGGCGTAGGCGAGCGACGCGTGCTCGACGGCGTCGGGCGCGCTGACCCGGGGCGCGAGGTTGAGGTCGAGGAAGACCTCGGTGACGCCCTGCGCGCTCAACGCGGCGAGGTCGTCGAGCACCTGCTCGCGCGTCCCCTGCAACGGTCGGCGGGTGCCGCCGGGGGCGCGGTCGACGAGGTCGACGACGCCGCGCACGACGATCCGCAGCGCGTGCGGGTCCCTGCCCGCCTCGCGCGCACCCTCGCGGACCGCCGCGACGCAGTCGCCGATCGCGGCGGGGTCGTGCCGGCTGCTGCCGATCCAGCCCTGCGTCAGCCGGCCCGCGCGGCGCAGCGCCGGGACGGCGGTGCCGCCGAGCAGCACCGGCGGGTGGGGGCGCTGCACCGGCGGCGGCCCCGTGCGCGAGCGCGGGACCGTGTAGAACTCGCCGGAGAACTCCACCGGGTCCTGCGTCCACAGCGCGTGGAGGCAGTGCAGGTACTCCTCCATGCGTGCGCCGCGGCGCTCGAACGGCACGCCGGCCGCCGCGTACTCCTGCGGCAGCCAACCGATCCCGAGCCCGGCGGTGAGCCGGCCGCCGGACAGGACGTCCAGCGACGTCAGCGTCTTGGCGAGCACGACCGGCGGCGTGAACGGCGCGCAGATCGTCGCCGTCCCGAGCCCGATCCGCGTCGTCCAGCCGGCCGCGAGGGTCAGGGCGACCACGGGGTCGAGCACCGCCCGGTGGGCAGGCTCGAGGTCCGCGTCGTCCGGCCGGAGCAGACGCTGGAAGGTCCACAGCGACGCGTACCCGAGCGCCTCGGCCTGCCGGGCGACCCGGCCGATGGTCGCCTGGGTCGCCCAGCTGCCCGCGACGGGGAGCCCGCACCCCAGCAGGGGCAGGGCATCCGTCATCGGCAGGACCCGGTGCGGGTCAGCTGGCCTCGACCTTCGGCATGATCTCCTCCTTGAGCCGCTTCAGGTCGTCGAGCGTCTTGGAGACGGGGACGTCCGCGAACGGCGGCCACAGCAGAGGCATCGTCATACCCGCCTCCTTGTAGCGCTTGAGGGTGTCGGTGATCTGCGCGGCGGTGCCGGCGAGCAGGTTGGTGCCCTTGCCGGCGGGGGTCTGGTCGGTCTCGGTGTCGGTGATGACGAACCAGATCATGCTGCAGATGTCGAGGTCCTCGACCGACCGCGCGCTGCCGATGTCCTCGAGCTCGCGGTGGATCGCCGTCCGCCAGTTGGCGAGCTCCTCAGGGGTGTCCTGGATGCCGATCCAGCCCGCCAGGTCGTACTTGGCGATCCGGGCGGCAGAGCGCTTGGGGTCCTTGAGGCCGCTGAAGTAGATCGGCGGGTGCGGGTCCTGCAGCGGCTTGGCGCCGAAGCCGCAGCGCTCGAAGTCGGCGAACTCCCCGTGGTACTCGAAGAGGTCGTTGCCCCAGATGCCCTGCATGATCTCGATGGTCTCCCGCACGTGCGCGTGCCGCCGGGGGAACAGGTGCGCGGCGCTGGAGGCCGCGAACTCCTCCGGCATCCAGCCGGAGCCGATGCCGACGTTGAGCCGGCCGTTCGAGAGGTGGTCGACGGTCGCGAGCTCGGCCGCGAGGACACCGGGAGCGCGGTACGGCGTGTCGATGATGCTCATGCCGATCCGCACCTTCGACGTCTTCGCCGCCAGCCAGGGGATGAGCGGCCAGCCCTGGTACCACTCGCCGCGCGAGGAGACCGGCAGCGCCTTGGGGAACTCGGTCATCATCCCGAACGGGAACTGCAGCTCCCCGCGGTCGGAGGCCTCCGGGACGACGATCCGGTCGAGGGTCCAGACCGAGTCGAAGTCGAGCTCCTCGGCGAGGGCGGTCAGGTCCTCGAGCTCCTTGACCGTGACCTTGTCGCGGAAGTTGGGCAGGTACAGGGCGAGCTTCATGACGACCTCCGGACGGCGCTGTACGGGATCCCACGGCCCGGTGAGCCGCGGCACGACGCCCGGTGACCTGGCCTGCTGCCCGGACATTAACAGCGCGACCACCGCAGCGGAACGGTCCGCGGCAGCGTTGTTCATCCGTTGAGGAAGGCGCTCCCGGGCTCGTCCCGGAGCCGCTGCCGCAGCTCCCTCTTGACCACCTTGCCGTAGTTGTTCGTCGGGAGGGCGTCGACGAAGCGGTACTCCTTGGGGCGCTTGTAGCGGGCGATCCGGTCCAGGCAGGTCCGGTCGAGGTCGGCGGGCGGCGGTGCTGCCTCGCCGTCGGCCACGACGAAGGCGACGACGGCCTCGCCCCACTCGGGGTCCGGCCTGCCGACGACCGCGGCCGCGCGAACGCCCGGGTGGGTGAGCAGCGCCTCCTCGACCTCGCGCGGGTAGATGTTCATCCCGCCGCTGATGATGAGGTCCTTGGACCGGTCGCGCAGGGTGAGGTAGCCGTCGGCGTCGAAGCTGCCGACGTCCCCGGTGTGCAGCCATCCGCCCCGGAGCGTCTCGGCCGTCGCCGCAGGGTCGTCCCAGTAGCCGGCCATGACGACGTCGCCGCGGACGACGATCTCGCCGGGCTCGCCGGCGGGCAGCTCACGGTCCTCGTCGTCGACGACCCGGACCTCGACGTCGGTGCGCGGGGTGCCGACGCTCTGCATGCGTGCACGCCACCGGGGGTCGTCCCGGTCGGCGTGGTCCGCCTTCGAGAGCGCGGTGATCGTCATCGGGGTCTCGCCCTGGCCGTAGATCTGGGCCAGCCGCGGGCCGAAGACCTCCAGGGCGTCCTCGAGGTCGGCCAGGTACATCGGTGCCCCGCCGTAGATGATCGTCTTGAGGTGGTCCCGCGCGACGGCCGCCACGGCCGCGTCGCCGGCCAGCCGCTTGACCATCGTGGGTGCGGCGAAGAACGACGTGCCCGGCCAGCGCTGGAGAAGTGCCGCGATCTCCGCGCCGTCGACGCCGCCCGACCGCGGGACGACGCTCACGGCGCCCCGGGCCACGTGCGGCAGGCCGTAGAGGCCGGAGCCGTGCGACAGCGGGGCCGCGTGGAGGACGGCGTCCTGCGCCGAGACCGGGTCGATGTCGGCGAAGTAGCTGAGGGAGGCCATGAGCAGGTTGCGGGCGGTGAGCGTGGCTCCCTTGGGCCGCCCGGTCGTGCCGCTGGTGTAGAAGAGCCATGCCGGGTCCAGCGGCCGCAGGGTCGCCAGCGGTGCGGCGGGGGCGGCGACGAGCCGGGTCCACGCCTCGCCGGGAGCCACCACCGCCGCCCGCAGGGAGGCGACCTCACCGACGAGCGAGCGGACGTCGTCCGCGTGCTCCTCGTCGGTGAGCACGACGGCCGCCGCGCTGTGCCCGAGGATGTACGCGAGCTCCTCGCGGTGGAGCCGGGCGTTGACCGGGACGGCGACGAGACCGGCGTGCCAGACGGCGAACAGCGTCTCGAGGTACTCGGGCCGGTTGCGCATGACGATCGCGACCCGGTCGCCGGGCGCGAGGCCGAACCCGGTCCGCAGGCCGCCGGCGACGGCGGCCACGGTCGCGGCCCAGCCGGCCCACGTCGAGTGCACCTGCTCGCCCTCGGCGAGCGCCGGGCGGTCCGGCCGCTGCCGCGCGTTCCGCTCCACCCAGGAGGCCGGGTTCACCGCTGCCCCTCGGTTCCGACGGTGCAGCCCGGACGCGCATGCTGAGGTCGCCGCTTCACGAGGGGATGGTAGGGCCGCACCGCCGCGTGACGGCAGACCCGTTCTGCGCGAGCGGGTGACCGACGCCGGCCGACGCGGTTCAGCCCGCGTCGGACCGCTCGGCGCGGGTGGCCGGCCGGGTGGCGTCCCAGGCGGCGAGCAGCGTCAGCCCGTCGGCCGTCGGCGTTCCTGCGGCCGCCGTGTAGACGTTCAGCTGCAGACCGGGTTCGGCGGCGAGCGACATCGCCTCGAAGTCGAGGTCGAGGAGCCCGACGACCGGGTGCCGCAGCCGTTTGCGTCCGCTGCGGTGGTGGCGGACGTCGTGCGAGGCCCAGTGCCGCCGGAACGTGGGGCTGCGCGTCGACAGCTCGCCGACGAGCTCGACGAGCGCCTTGTCGTGCGGGGCGCGGCCGGCCTCGAGGTGCAGGATGGCGGCCGCGTCCCGCGCGACCTGGTCGTAGTCGACGAAGAACGCCCGCGCCGCGTCGGGGTCGAGGTAGACGAAGCGGGCCGTGTTGGCTGGACGGCGCGGGTCCGCGGTCACGGGGGAGTCGAGCACGGGGGAGTAGAGGGCCCGTGCGAGCGGGTTCGTCGCGAGGATGTCGTGGCGGCCGTTGCGGACCCACGCCGGGGCGCCCGTGACGGCGTCGAGGACCTGCTGGACCTGGGGCCGGACGGTGTGCGCCGGTGTGCGCCGGCGACGCGCCCGGCCGGCGGAGGCCGACCCGCGCGCGAGCGCGTAGAGGTGGTCACGCTCGGCGTCGTCGAGCTGGAGGGCGGTCGCGAGCGCGTCGAGGACGCCCTCGGAGGCGCCGGCGAGGCTGCCGCGCTCCAGCCGGACGTAGTAGTCGACGGAGACGCCGGCGAGCATGGCGACCTCTTCGCGGCGCAGGCCCTTGACCCGGCGGTTGCCGCCGAACGCAGGCAGTCCCGCCTGCTCGGGCGTCAGCCGGGCCCGGCGGGAGCTGAGGTACTGCCGGATCTCGGCCCGCAGGTCCGTCGGGTCCGTCGGGTCCGTCGGGTCCGTCGGGTCCATGTGCTCACCGTAGGTCGGGGTGCGCTGTCCAGGCAGGCCCTGCTGGTACCCGGGACGAGCGGCCGTCAGCTGATGCCCTCCTGGAGGTACCGCGGCGCGGAGAGCACCCGTCGCAGGACCGGCTCGAAGTGCTCGACGGGCAGTGCGTCGTACTCCGGGTCGAAGCAGTTCTGGTCGTACCTCTCGCAGAACTCGGCGCAGGCCTCGAAGTGCGGCGACTCCCGGAACCGGTCCCGGGCGTTGCGGTCGGCCCCGACGTGGTGGCCGTAGTAGAAGAGCTGGAACACCCCGTGGTGCTTGATCACCCAGGTCAGCTCGGGCCGGACGTACGGCTTCAGCACGGCCGCGGCGAGCTCGCCGTGGGTGTAGGGCGCGAGGTCGTCGCCGATGTCGTGGAGCAGCGCGGCGACGACGACGTACTCCTCGTCCCGGCCGTCCCGCTCGGCCCGCGTCGCGGACTGCAGCGAGTGCTCGAGCCGGGTGATCTTGTACCCGCCGAGCGAGGACCTCAGCGCGTCCAGGGCCTCGAGCAGCCGGTCCGGGAGGGCGGCGACGAAGGCGTCCTCGTGCTTCTTGAGCAGGGCGTAGTCCTCCTGCGTGCCGTCGGCCATGGCGATGAACGAGACGGTCTCCATGCGCCCAGCCTGTGCCCTCGACGGGGTCGCGGCAAGGGTCCGGCACGGCAGCGAGGGGCGGGCCGGTCCTGCGGGGCCATGTCCTCGGGACAGTGCCGTGGGCACCCTCTTGTCCGGTTTCATCCAGGTGTCTATGGTGTGTCAAACGATATCGATAACGATATCGTCTCGACTGCACTGGGGGAGTCGTCATGAGACCTCGTCGGACTCTGGTCATCGGGCTGGCGGTCGTCGCCGCCCTGAGCGGCGGTGCCACGACGACGGCTGTCGCCGGCCGGCCGGCCTCGCCGCCGTCCCAGGACAGCACCTTGCGAGCCCTGGCGGACCGCCACCGGCTCGCGATCGGGACGGCCATCGACGTCGACGCCCTCGACGACCCGCAGTACCGGCAGATCGCCGGCACCGACTTCTCGACCGTCACGGCCGAGAACGTCATGAAGTGGGAGGTGCTCGAGCCGGTCCGCGGTCAGTACGACTGGTCGCAGGCCGAGAAGTTCATGGCCTTCGCGAAGAGCAACGACCAGCGGGTCCGCGGTCACGTGCTGGTCTGGAACAACCAGCTGCCGGCATGGCTCACCGAGGGCGTGGCCGACGGCTCGATCACGAAGACCGAGCTGCGGGGCATCCTGCGCAACCACGTCAAGACCGTCGCCGGGCACTTCAAGGGCCGGATCTGGCAGTGGGACGTGGTCAACGAGGCCGTCACTGACTCGTTCGACGCGACCGACGGCCGCATCGGGTACAAGGGGTTCTGGGCGCAGAACCTCGGCCCCGGGTACGTCGCCGACGCGTTCCGGTGGGCCCGCGAGGCCGACCCGAAGGCGCTGCTGTTCTACAACGACTACAACATCGACGCCTTCGGCGACGGCGGCCCGCTGGACAAGACCCAGTTCGTGTACGACATGGTCCGCGACCTGCGCCGCAAGGGCGTCCCGATCGACGGTGTGGGCAGCCAGGCCCACCTGTCGACGCGCTACGGGAACTACTCCGCGTTCCAGCTGGCCGACATGCACCTGCGGTTCGCGAAGCTCGGTGTCGCCACGGCGCTGACCGAGGTCGACGTGCGCAACCTGCTGCCGGAGACCCAGACCGGCGACACCGTGAACCCGCTGCTGCAGGCCCAGGCCTACGACTACGCCGCGCTGCTGCAGGGGTGCCTCGCCAGCCGGCAGTGCATCTCGTACACGGTCTGGGGGTTCGACGACGGCCGGAGCTGGACCAACACCTGGGACTTCGGCTCCGGTCCCGGGCGCGAGGCGCTGGCCACCATCCGTGACGCGAGCTACCAGCCGAAGCTCGCCTACCGGGCCCTGCAGGCCGAGCTGGCCTGGGCCGGGCCGCCGCTCGTCCTGCCGCGGGTGACGCAGCCGCCCGGCCGCTGACCGCCGTCCGGCTCCGCCCCGCGGTCCGGTGCGTGACGATAACGTTATCGATAACGATTGACGAGCCGCTCGCCGCGATGCGACGGTGAGGTCTCAACTCACTCGAGGACGAGGAGCGTCGATATGAGGCGGAGAACGGTCACGTCGGTTGCCCTCGGGGTCGCCGCGATGACGGTGCTCGCAGCGTGCGGGACGGGTGGCGACGACACCGGCGGGAGCGACGCACCGGCGTCGAGCAGCGGGGCGGCCACGACCATCACGTGGTGGCACAACTCGAACACCGACCCGGGCAAGGCGTACTACGACGAGGTCGCGAAGAAGTTCGAGGCCGCGAACCCGGGCGTGACCGTGCAGGTCACCGCCATGCAGCACGAGGACATGCTCACCAAGCTGGACGCGGCGTTCCAGAGCGGCGACGCCCCGGACGTCTACATGGAGCGCGGCGGCGGCGAGCTCGCCGACCACGTCGAGGCCGGCCTGGTCAAGGACCTCTCGGCCCCGGCCCAGGACGTCGTCACGAAGCTCGGCGGGTCGGTGGCCGGGTGGCAGGTCGAGGGCAAGACGTACGCCCTGCCGTTCTCCGTGGGCGTCGTCGGGTTCTGGTACAACAAGGCGCTCTTCACGAAGGCCGGCATCGACAAGCCCCCGGCCACGGTCGAGGAGCTCATCGCGACCTCGGACACGCTGCGCCGGGCGGGCGTCGAGCCCATCTCCGTGGGGGCGGGCGACAAGTGGCCGGCCGCCCACTACTGGTACTACCTGGCGCTGCGGCAGTGCCCGCAGCAGGTCCTCCAGGACGCCGTCAAGAGCCTCGACTTCTCCGACCCCTGCTTCGTGGCCGCGGGCACGGAGCTGGAGAAGATCGTCAAGGCGAAGCCGTTCAACAAGGGCTTCCTGTCGACGCCGGCCCAGACCGGCCCGACGAGCGCGTCGGGGCTGCTGGCGACCGGCAAGGTCGCCATGGAGATGCAGGGCCACTGGGAGCCGGGCGTCATGCAGGGCCTGACCGAGGACAAGAAGGGGCTCGGCGAGAACCTCGGCTGGTTCCCCTTCCCGGCGGTGTCGGGCGGCAAGGGTGACCCGGCGTCGGCCCTGGGCGGCGGTGACGCCTGGGCGGTCGCGAAGGACGCGCCGGACGCGGCGGTCGACTTCGTCAAGTACCTGCTGTCCGACGAGGTGCAGACCGGCTTCGCCGAGCGCGACATGGGTCTGCCGACGAACCCGGCGGCATCCGGGTCCGTCAAGGACCAAGCCCTGGCCGGCCTGCTCAAGGTCCGGGACCAGGCGCCGTTCGTCCAGCTGTACTTCGACACGGCGTTCGGGCAGGCCGTCGGCGGCGCCATGAACGACGAGATCGCACTGCTGTTCGCCGGCAAGGCGGGCCCGCAGGACATCGTCGAGAAGACCCAGGCCGCGGCGGACGACGCGAAGTGACGTCCCTGCTCGGCCGCTCCAGCGCCGCCCCGCACCCCGGGCCCGGCGTGACACCCGGCACCGCCGACCGCGCCACCGCGCGGTCGGCGGTCCGCCGGGGCCCGTCCAGGTCCGGGGGCGGCCGGCTGCGGACCGCTCTGGAGGTGCTGTTCTTCGTCGGGCCGGCGCTCGCGCTGTTCGTGCTCTTCGTCGTCTGGCCGGTCGCCCGGGCCGTCCAGTTCTCGTTCTACCGGTGGAAGGGCTTCGGCCCGCTCGACGACTTCGTCGGGCTGCGCAACTACGTGTCGGTGCTGCAGAACGAGGTGTTCGTCGGGGCCTTCGTCCACAACATGGTCATCGTCGGGCTGTCGATCGTCGTCCAGCTCCCGCTCGGGCTCGGCATCGCCCTGCTGCTCAACCGCTCGATGCGCGGGCAGGGTCTGCTGCGCACGGTGATCTTCGTCCCCTACGTGCTCTCCGAGGTCATCGCGGGTGTGGTCTGGTTCCAGCTGCTCCAGCCGCAGTACGGCGTCGTCGACGGGATCCTCGGCGCGGTGGGCGTGGCGGGCCCGGAGCAGGGCTGGCTCGGCACCCCGGACATCGCGCTGTACACCGTGTTCGGCGTGCTGACCTGGAAGTACCTCGGGCTCGCGGTGCTGCTCTTCCTCGCCGGGCTGCAGGGCGTCCCGCACGAGCTGGTGGAGGCGGCCCAGATGGACGGCGCGTCGTGGTGGCAGGTCCAGCGGCGGATCACTGTGCCGCTGCTCGGCCCCACCGTCCGCACGTGGGCGTTCCTGTCGATGATCGGGTCGATCCAGCTCTTCGACATGGTCTGGATCCTCACCGGCGGCGGGCCGGCCAACGCGACGACGACGATGGCGACGTTCCTCATCAACGAGGGCACCAAGCGCTACAACTACGGCATCGCCACGGCGGCGTCGGTGATCCTCTTCGCGGTCGCGCTCGTGTTCGCCCTGCTCTACCAGTACTTCGTCCTGCGTCGCGACGTGGCCGACGCCGACGCCGACGCCCGCAGGGGTGTGCGATGAGCGGCGTGTCCGCCCTCCGGCGGTCCGTGCCCGGGGCGTCGAGGGCGGGTGGCCCGCACCGCGGTGCCTCCCCGCTGGTGTACCTCGTCGCGCTCGTCGTCGTCGGGTTCACCCTGGGCCCCGTGCTCTACGCGGTGCTGGGCGGGTTCCGCACCAACGCCCAGCTCGCGCAGTCCCCCGCGGGCCTGCCGGACCCGTGGGTGCTGGACAACTACAGGCGCGTCCTGACCGGCTCCACGTTCTGGACCTACGCGCTGAACTCGACCGTCATCGCGGTCGTCACGACGGTCGTCGCTGTCACCTTCGGCCTCATGGCGGCATACCCGTTGGCGCGGTACCAGTTCCGCTGGCGCGAGCCGCTCTACATGGTCTTCGTGCTCGGGCTCCTGTTCCCGGCGACGGTCGCGATCATCCCGCTGTTCGTCATCATCACCCGGCAGCTCCAGCTCGGGAACACGTGGTGGGGTGTCGCGCTGCCGCAGGCCGCGTTCGCCCTGCCGACGACGATCATCATCCTCCGGCCGGTCCTCATGGCCATCCCGACCGAGCTCGAGGAGGCCGCCGTCCTGGACGGCGCGAGCCGGATCCAGTTCTTCTGGCGGATCGTCGTGCCGCTGTCCGGGCCCGGCGTCGTCACCGTCGGCGTGCTCGCGTTCGTGGCGTCGTGGAACGCGTACCTGCTCCCGCTGCTGCTCCTGCAGGAGGACCGCAAGACGCTGCCCCTCGGGGTCGCGGACTTCTCCTCGCAGTACTCCTCGGACACCGCGGGAGTGTTCGCGTTCACGACGCTCGCCATGGTCCCCGCGCTCGTCTTCTTCCTCGCCATGCAGCGCCGCATCGTCAACGGGCTGCAAGGCGCCGTCAAGGGCTGAGCCCGAACCGCACCGTCGGAAGGTTCCACTGTGACCCAGCTGCACCACGCCCCGCAGGCCGTCGCCGCCGACCGCGTCGCCGGGCTCCTCGCCCGGATGACGCTCGAGGAGAAGCTGGCCCAGATCGTCGGCTTCTGGGACAAGGACGCCGGGGAGGCGGTCGCGCCGCTGCAGGACAACTTCGCGCCGCCGGCGAGCCTGGACGACGCGGCCCGGCACGGCCTGGGCCATCTGTCGCGGGTGTACGGCACCCGGCCGGTGGACGCCGGGGAGCGGCTGAGCTGGCTGTGGGGCCGCCAGCGACGGTTCGTCACCGAGACCCGCCTCGGCATCCCGGCGCTCGTCCACGAGGAGTGCCTCACCGGGCTCGCCGCGTGGGGAGCCGCGACCTTCCCGGTGCCGACGGCTTGGGGCGCCGCCTTCGACCCCGCGCTCGTGGAGCGGATGGGTGCGGCGATCGGCCGGTCCATGCGCGGTCTCGGGGTCCACGTGGGTCTGGCTCCGGTGCTGGACGTCATCCGCGACCCGCGGTGGGGGCGGGTCGAGGAGTGCGTCTCGGAGGACCCGTACCTCGTGGGCACCGTCACGACGTCGTACGTCCGCGGGCTCCAGTCCGAGGGTGTGCACGCCACCCTGAAGCACTTCGTCGGACACTCCGGTCCTCAGTCCGGCCGCAACTTCGGGCCGGTGCACGCCGGGCCGCGCGAGCTCCGGGACGTGTTCATGGTGCCGTTCGAGATGGCGCTGCTGGACGGCGGCGCGCGGTCGGTGATGCCCGCGTACAACGAGGTCGACGGGGTGCCCGTGGCCGCCGACGAGCGGCTGCTCACCGATGTCCTGCGCGGCGAGTGGGGCTTCGACGGGACCGTCCTCGCCGACTACTTCGAGGTCGCCTTCCTGCACGTGCTGCACGGCGTCGCGGCCGACCTGGCGGACGCGGCGGGTCAGGCCCTGGCGGCCGGCATCGACGTCGAGCTCCCGACCGGCGACGCCTACCTCGCCCCGCTGGCCGCGGCGGTGCGCAGCGGCGCCGTCGACGAGGCCCTCGTGGACCGGGCGGTCCGCAGGGCCCTGCGGCAGAAGGAGGAGCTCGGTCTGCTCGACGCGACGTTCGAGGGCGAGCCGCCGGTCGCGCCCGACCTGGACGACGCCGAGCACCGCGACATCGCGCGTCGCCTCGCCGAGGAGTCGGTGGTCCTGCTCACGAACGACGGGACCCTGCCGCTCGCCGCGCCGCGTCGCGTCGCGGTCCTCGGGCCGAACGCCGACCGGACGGAGGCGATGTTCGGCTGCTACTCCTTCGTCAACCACGTGCTGCCGCACCACCCCGGGACCGAGGCGGGGATCGCCGTCCCGACGGTGCTGGACGCGCTGCGCGGCGAGCTGCCCGGGACCGAGGTCGTGCACGTCGCAGGGTGCGACGTCGAGGGGGACGACACCGCCGGGATCGCCGCGGCGTGCGCCGCCGCGCAGGGCGCCGACGTCGCGGTCGTCGTCGTCGGCGACCAGGCCGGGCTGTTCGGCCGCGGGACCGTCGGCGAGGGCAACGACCGCGAGGACCTCGAGCTGCCCGGTGCGCAGCGTCTGCTCGTCGAGGAGGTCCTGGCGACCGGGACGCCCGTCGTGCTCGTGCTGGTGACAGGACGCCCCTACGCGGTCGGCTGGGCGCTGGACAGGTGCGCGGCCGTCGTCCAGGCGTTCTTCCCCGGCGAGGAGGGCGGTCCGGCGATCGCCGGGGTCCTCGGCGGGCGGGTCAACCCCTCCGGCCGGCTGCCCGTGAGCATGCCCCGTTCCGCCGGGGCACAGCCGTTCTCGTACCTGCGTCCGCAGCTGGGGACGGACGGCGAGGTGACGAGCCTGTCCAGCGCTCCCGCGCTGCCCTTCGGGCACGGCCTGTCGTACACCGAGTTCCGTTACGAGGACCTCGCGGTCCTGGGCACGCCCACGACGGGCGGCGGCCTGCTGGTGTCGGTGCAGGTGTGCAACACCGGGCCGACGGCCGGCGACGACGTCGTCCAGCTCTACGGCCGCGATCTCTTCGCGAGCGTCACGCGTCCTGTCGCGCAGCTGCTCGGCTACCGCCGGGTCCACCTCAAGCCCGGGGCCGGGGCCGTCGTGCGGTTCCGGGTCCCGGCAGGACGCCTCGCGTTCACCGGGCGTGACGGCCGTCGCGTCGTCGAGCCGGGCGACCTCGAGCTGTGGGTC
This sequence comes from Kineosporia sp. A_224, assembly GCF_002198655.1. Classification (GTDB taxonomy): domain Bacteria; phylum Actinomycetota; class Actinomycetes; order Actinomycetales; family Kineosporiaceae; genus R-H-3. Next base: position 233,708 of record NZ_MWLN01000191.1, on the reverse strand, counting down.
GGGACGTCGGCCGACCGGGCGGTGCAGACCTCGACGGTGATCGAGGGACCGGTGCACCCGGTGACCGTGTCCGACGGGCGATGGACCGTTGCCGAGTGAGCTCCGCCCGGGCCCGGTGACGGGTCAGAGCGCCCGGCAGGTCGCGCGTTCGACCATCGTCGTGGGGAGGTGGACGTGCACCGGGTCCGGCGTGGCGCCGGCGAGCATCGCCACGAGCATCCGCAGCGCCGTCGCCCCGATCGCCTTGAGCGGCTGCGCGATGGTCGTCAGCGGGGGAGTCGCCAGGGCCGACTCGGGCACGTTGTCGAAGCCGATGACGGACAGGTCCGCCGGGACGGCGAGACCCAGCGAGTCCGCCACCTCCATCGTGCGGATCGCCGACAGGTCGTTGGCCGCGAACACCGCCGTGGGCCGGTCCGGGCGGGTCAGCAGCTCGCGGGCCGGCGCCTCGGCCGACTCGGCGCGGAACCCGCCCACGACGACGAGGCTCTCGTCGACCTCGACCCCGGCCCGGGCCATCGCGTCGCGGAACCCGCGTTCGCGCAACCTGGCCGACTCCAGGTCCGGCCGCCCGCTGAGGTGCGCGATCCGGCGGTGCCCCAGGGACAGGAGGTACTCGGTGGCGTGCACGGCGCCGGTGTGGTTGTCGGCGTCGACCGTCGGGACGTCGAGCGGCCCGGTGTGCGGGTCGACGGCGACGACGGGGATGCCGCCGATGCTCGCGTCGACGATCGTCGGGGTCACGACGATGGCGGCGTCGATGACGGACCCCGCCAGCCGGACCAGCGACCTGCGCTCCCAGCCCACGGTGTCGTGATGCCCGCCCGAGTACGCGATCAGCTCGTAGCCGGTGTCGCCGATCGCCTCCGACACGCCCTTGAGGAGCTCGGTGCTGAACGGCTCGAACTCGGCGACGAGCACGCCGATCACGTTGGTCCGCAGGCTGCGCAGGCTCCGTGCGCCCAGGCTGCCCTCGTACCCGAGGTCGGCGATGACACCCATGACCTTCGCGAGCGTGGCCTGTGAGACGCCGTAGCGGCCGTTGACCACCTTGGAGACGGTCGCCACGGAGACGCCGGCCTCGCGGGCGACGTCCGCCATCTTCACGCGGCCGAGGGGTTGCACATCCGGATCCTACCGATGTGCAACGACTCCTTCGGGTCGCTTCTGACAACGTTATCGCCGAGATCGTTCGCAGGCGGCGCCGCCGGTGTCGGCGGACGCCCGCGAGGACGGGCCGCGTGCGACCGGGTCAGCGGGCCAGCCGGGTCGCGTCCCCGCGGCCCTCGCGCCGGACGAGCCAGGCCTCGGTGATGTGGGTGAACATCGCCTCGGACGCCTGCTCCGGGCGGTGGGCGGCGATGGTCTCGTAGATCCGGCGGTGACCGCGGTTCGACGCGACGCACTGCTCGCGGTACGGGTGCCCCATGTAGCGCACCGTGTTGACGACCTGGCTCTCCAGCGCCCGCACGACCGCCCGGGCGATCCGGTTGCCGGACGTCTGCATCACCAGGTCGTGGAAGGCGCGGTCGTGCTCGGCGTAGGCGACGTGGTCGTCGACGAGGTCGTCCATCCGGTCGACGAGCGCCCGCAGGCGCCCGACGATCTCGTCGTCCGCCAGGCGGGCGGCCACGAACGCCATGTCGGACTCCAGCAGCCGCCGGGTGACCACGAGGTCGTCCAGCGCCGCCAGCCCGTCCTCCTGGCCGATCGTCGCCGCGAGCACCAGCTCGTCGAGCAGGTTCCACAGGGCGGGCTGGGTCACGGTCGTCCCGGACCCCTGGCGGACCTGGACCAGGCCCTTCTCCTGCAGCATCTTCACGGCCTCGCGGACGACGGTCCGGCTCACCGAGAACGTCTCGCACAGCACGGGTTCGGTCGGCAGCGGCGACCCCGGCGGGTGCGCGCCGCCGACGATCCGGGCGACGAGCTCCGCCGCCACCGCGCTGGCGAGGTTCGCCGGCCGGCGGGCCCACGGCGGCGCGGCGCCCGCGGTCGCGGGTGCCTGGTCCGAAGCCGTCATGGTCCCTCCGGTCGTGCCGCCGGACACCCGAGTCCGGTCGCGCCGAGTATAGCCACCCCAGACGTTGACATCATTCGTCATACGACTTACGTTTGCCGCCGATGTCGGCGGCGCGCCGTCGCCGGCATCCGGGGCACGACGTCGACGGAGCAGGAGGGGACGCCATGCAGGTCACGGGCTACCGGGCCCTGACGACGCTCCAGCGCTGGGGTCGTCCGGTCGGCGACGCCAACGGGGCGTTCTCCGACGGCCTCGTCCCGGTGCCGCTCGTGCTCGTCGACACCGACGAGGGCGTCACCGGGGTCGGGCTCGGCCCGCACGTCGGGCTCGACGCGGTGTTCGCCGCGATCGAGGGCGAGGACCCGCGCTGCGTCACGGCGCTCTACGACCGGATGCTGCGCCGCACGTTCAAGGCGGGGCACGCCGGAGCGGTCTTCGGCACGATCGGTGCGCTCGACACCGCCCTGTGGGACATCAAGGCCCAGCTGGCCGGGGAGCCGCTGTGGCGCCTCCTCGGCGGTCGCGACCGCACCGTCACCGCGTACGCCTCCGGCCTCGACATGGGGCTGCCGGACGACGCCCTCGTCGAGGTCTACCGGGCGTACGCGGAGCGCGGTGTGCGGGCCGCAAAGCTCAAGGGCGGCCTCGACGTCGACGAGGACCGCCGCCGGCTCGGCCTCGTCCGCGACGTGCTCGCGGACACCTCCGGCGGAGGTCGCCCCGGGCTCATGCTCGACGCCAACGAGTCCTGGACGCGCAAGCAGGCCGTGCGGCACGTCCACGAGCTCGAGCGGTCGCTCGACCTGATCTGGGTGGAGGAACCCGTCCGGCGCTGGGACGCCGAGGGGCTGGCCACGGTCGGCCGCGGGATCCGGGCGTCGGTCGCGACCGGCGAGAACCTCACCGGGTTGGAGCAGTTCCGGCCCCTGCTCGCGGCCGGGGCCGTCGACATCGTGCAGACCGCCGCGGTCTGGGGCGTCACGCACTTCCTGCGCGTCGCGGCCCTCGCGCAGGCGCACGACCTGCCGGTGAGCCCGATCGGGACGACGCCGACAGGGCTGCTGCACGCCGCCACCGCGGTGCCGAACCACATCGCCAGCGAGCTCCAGGACCTCGTGCCGCCGGTCGGGCTGCTCGTCGACGTCCGGGTCGAGGACGGCGCCTTCGTCCTCGGCGACAGCCCGGGTCTCGGGATCGTCGTCGACGAGGCCGCCGTGGCGGCCGTCGCGGCCGGCGAGCGGCCGCCCCCGTCCGGTCCCCACGTGCGGCCGGCCCGTGCCGGTCACCGCCTCGTCCCGGACCGGACGCCGTGAGCGCCGGCTACGTCGACGCCCACGTCCACCTGTGGGATCCCGGGCGCTTCACGTACCCGTGGCTCACCGGGTCGGCCGGGCTGGACCGGCCGTTCCTCGCGCCCGACCTGCTGGCCGCCGCCCGGTCCGCCGGTGCGCCCCCGGCCGGGGTCGTCGTCGTGGAGGCCGACCGGCTGCCACGGCAGGCGCGCGCGGAGGCGCAGTGGGTGCTGGCGGCGTCGACCCCGGACCTGCCCGTCCTCGGTGCCGTGGCACACGTCCCGTTCGGCCCCGGTACCGGCACCGGCCCCGCGACCACCGCCGGGGCGCTGGACGACCTGGCGGACCTGGTCGGCCTCGCGGGGGCCCGTCGCCTGCTCCAGGACGAAGCGCCGGGCTTCCTGGCCCGGCCGGACGTCGTCGCGGCGGTCGCGGCGATCGGTGCGCGCGGGCTGCCGTTCGACCTGTGCGTCCGCAGCCGGCAGCTGCGGGAGGCCGTCGAGCTGGTCGGGTGCCTGCCGGACGTCGAGTTCGTGCTCGACCACCTGGGCAAGCCGCGGATCACCGCTGACGCGTACGGCCCGTGGGCGCAGGACCTGCGGCGGCTGGCGGCGCTGCCGAACGTCCGGTGCAAGCTCTCCGGTCTCGTCACGGAGGCCGACCCGGACCACCGCGCGGCGTCCGACCTGCTGCCCTTCCTGCGCCACGCGCTCGACGTCTTCGGCCCCGGCCGGTGCCTGTTCGGCAGCGACTGGCCGGTGCTGACGCTCGTGACCACCTACGACCACTGGCTCGACGTCGTGCTGCAGGCGGTCGACGACCTCGACGGTGCGGCGCGCGACCTCGTCATGCGCGCCAACGCGGTCGCCACGTACACCCGGCCCCTCGCCACGACGACCGCAGGACGGAGGTGCTCGTGATGCGCGCCGTGCACTACACCGGAGCCGGTGCTCTCGAGGTCGCGGACGTCGAGGACCGGCCGCCCGGCGCCGGGCAGGTCACGCTCGACGTGGCGTACACCGGGATCTGCGGGACCGACCTGCACGTGCTGCACGGCGAGATGGACGCCAGGGTCAGGACTCCCGCCGTCCTCGGTCACGAGATGTCCGGCCGGGTCCGGTCGGTCGGGGCCGGTGTCACCGGGTGGGCGACGGGCGACCCCGTCACGGTGATGCCGCTGCGCTGGTGCGGCACCTGCCCGGCCTGCCGCCGCGGGTTCAGCCATGTCTGCCAACGGCTCGACTTCGTCGGGATCGACTCCCCGGGCTCGCTGCAGGAGCGCTGGACGGTGCCCGCCGAGCTGCTCGTCCGGCTGCCCGACGGCCTCGCGCTGCAGGCCGCCGCGCTCGTCGAGCCGACCGCCGTCGCCGTCCACGACGTCCGGCGCGCCGCACCGCGGCCGGGGGAACGTGCCCTCGTCGTCGGAGCCGGGCCGGTGGGCCTGCTCGTCGCACTCGTCACCCGGGCCGCGGGCGCCGAGCCGCTCGTCGCCGAGGTGGACGCCGTCCGCCGCCACCAGGCGCAGGCGCTCGGTCTGCAGGTGGTCGACCCGCGGGCGGCGTCCGTCCCGGAGGTCGTCGCGCAGTGGTCGGCGGGGGCGGGGGCGGACCTGGCGTTCGAGGTCTCGGGCTCGGGTCCCGGTCTGGACGACGCGGTGCAGTCGCTCGCGGTCCGGGGCCGGTTGGTCGTCGTGGGCATCCACCCGCACCCGCGACCGGTCGACCTGTTCCGCGTGTTCTGGCGCGAGCTCACCCTGCTCGGCGCCCGGGTGTACGAGCGGGCGGACGTCGAACGTGCCGTCGAGCTCGTCGCCGCCGGCGTCGTCCCCGCCGACCGGCTGGTCACCCGGGTCGTGCCGCTGGAGGCGGCGCCGGACGCCTTCGCCCGGCTCGACGCGGGCGGGGAGCTCAAGGTCCTCGTGAGGTGCGGGTCCGATGCCTGAGCCGACCACGAACCCCTTCGACCTCACCGGTCGGCTGGCCGTCGTCACGGGCGCGCGCCGCGGGCTCGGGCTGGCGATGGCGACGGCCCTCGCCGCGGCCGGCGCCGACGTCGTCGGGGTGTCGGCCCACCTCGAGGCGGAGGGCAGCGACGTCCAGCGCGCGGTCGAGGCGCTCGGCCGGTCCTTCACCGGGTACCGGGTCGACCTCGCGGACCGGGCGGCCGTGGCCGACCTCGCCGAGACGCTCTGCTCGGGCGAGCGCCCCGTCGACGTGCTCGTCAACAACGCCGGGACGATCGAACGGGCTCCGGCGGTCGACCACACCGACGAGATGTGGGACCGGGTGCTCGAGGTCGACCTGTCCAACCAGTTCGTCCTCACCCGCCGGGTCGGCCGGGACATGGTCCGCCGGGGCCGCGGCAAGGTGCTGTTCACGGCCTCGCTGCTCAGCTTCCAGGGCGGCCTCAACGTCGCGGCGTACACCGCGGCCAAGTACGGGCTCGCCGGGCTGACCAAGGCGCTCGCGAACGAGTGGGCGCCGCACGGCGTGAACGTCAACGCCGTCGCACCGGGCTACGTCGCGACCGACAACACCCGGGCGCTGCGGGACGACCCGGCCCGCGCCCGGTCGATCCTCGACCGGATCCCGGCCGGTCGCTGGGGCACCCCTGCCGACCTCGCCGGCGCGACCGTCTTCCTCGCATCGGCCGCCTCCGACTACGTCCACGGGGTCGTGCTCCCCGTGGACGGCGGGTGGCTGGGGCGATGACCGCCCCGGCCGCCGCGCCCCACCGCCGGTCCGCCCGGCTCGCTCCCCCACCGCCGTCCTCCGACGGCACTCACGAGAGGAACACCCAGATGCCCACACCTCGAAAGCGCGTCCGCGTCCGGCAGGTCCTCGCCGGCGCCTGCGCTGTGCCGCTGGTGCTGTCGGCCTGCGGCGGAGGCAGCGACGCCCCGTCCGGCGGCAGCAGCGGCGCGGCGGCGGTCACCTCCCTGCGCGTCCTGGACTACTACGCCAACGAACCCGACAACACCGTCGTCCAGCAGACCGTGGAGGCCTGCGGCACCCAGATCGGGGTGAAGATCGAGCGCGAGGCGGTACCCGGCGACAAGCTCATCGCCAAGGTGCTGCAGCAGAGCTCGTCGAAGACGCTCCCCGACGTCCTCATGCTCGACAACCCCGACCTGCAGCAGATCGCGGCCTCCGGCGCCCTCGCCCCGCTGGACGACTTCGGGCTGAAGGCCGACGGGTACCAGCAGGGTGTCGTGGACGCCTCGACCTACGAGGGCAAGCTGTACGGGCTGCAGCCGGTCACCAACACGATCGCCCTCATCTACAACAAGGACATCCTCGCCGAGGCGGGCGTGAGCGTGCCGACGACGTGGGACGAGCTCGAGGCGGCCTCGAAGAAGCTCACGAAGGGCGACCGGTACGGCGTCGCCTTCTCCGCGATCAACACGTTCGAGGGGACCTGGCAGTTCCTGCCCTTCATGTGGTCGAACGGCGGCGAGGAGAAGGACATCGCGACCCAGCAGACGGCGGACGCCCTCCAGCTGTGGGTCGACCTCGTCAAGGACGGGTCCGCCTCCAAGTCGGTCGTCACCTGGTCCCAGGCCGACGTGAACGACCAGTTCAAGGCCGGCAAGGCCGCCATGATGGTCAACGGGCCGTGGCAGTTCCCGGTGCTCGACTCGGTGGCTGGCCTGAACTACGACGTCGTGCCGGTCCCGGTGCCCAAGGCCGGGATGACGTCGGTCGCGCCGCTGGGCGGCGAGACCTGGACCGTGCCGCAGACGGGTGACAAGGCGCGGCAGGCCGCTGCCGCCAAGGTCGTGGCCTGCCTCAACTCCGACGCCAACCAGCTCGCGCTCGCCAAGGCCCGGCAGACCGTGCCGACCAGGACGAGCCTGCTCGGCGAGTTCGTGGCGCAGAACCCGAAGATGAAGGGCTTCACCGACGCGGTGCAGACGGCCCGTTCCCGGACCGGACAGCTCGGCCCGGACTGGCCGAAGGCGGCGACGAAGATCTACACCGCGATGCAGTCGGCGATGACGAGCGGCGAGGCTCCGCTGTCGGCGCTGCAGCAGGCACAGGCGGGCTGACGGCCCGGGCATGAACGCGCTGGAGACGCCGGTGGGCGGGAGAACGGCCCCCGCCCACCGGCCGATGTCGGACCGGAGGTGGCCGATGCTCCCGCTCGCACGCCGGCCGCGCCGGCGGACCGGTGGCCGGGTGCAGCACCTGGGGCGGGCGCTGTTCGTCGCGCCCGCCGCGCTGTACATGCTGGCCTTCTACGGGTACCCGCTCGTCAAGAACCTCGTGATGGGCTTCCAGGAGTACACGACCCGCACGTTCTTCACGGGCGAGGCCCCCTGGGTGGGCCTGGCGAACTACGAGCAGGTCATGGGCTCGCCGATCTTCGGCAGGTCGCTCGTCAACACGCTCCTGTTCACCGCGGGCTCGATCCTCGGGCAGTTCACCATCGGCCTGGCGCTCGCGGTCTTCTTCCGGCGCACGTTCCCGGGCGCCGGTGTGCTGCGCTCGCTGCTGCTGATGCCGTGGCTCATCCCGCTCATCGTGTCCGGCGCGGTGTGGAAGTGGATCCTCGACCAGGACAACGGGGCCCTGAACCGGATGCTGCGGGCCACGCAGCTGACCGACGCCCGCCCCGGCTGGCTGACCAGCACCACTCTCGCGCTCGCCGCGGTCGTCATGGTGAACATCTGGATCGGCATCCCGTTCAACGCCACGATCCTCTTCGGTGGCCTGCAGGACATCCCCGACGAGCTGTACGAGGCGGCGGCGCTCGACGGCGCGACCGGGTGGCGGGCGTTCCGGTACGTCACCTGGCCGCTGCTCCGCCCGGTCGTCAACGTGGTGCTCGTGCTCGGGGTGGTCTACACGCTCAAGGTCCTGGACATCATCCTCGGCCTGACCAAGGGCGGGCCCGCCAACGCGACGCAGACCCTGGCCACGCAGGCCTACCAGCTGTCCTTCGTCGAGTTCGACTTCGGGCAGGGGGCCGCGACGGGCAACCTGCTCATCCTCGTGTCGTTGCTGTTCGCCGTGCTGTACCTGCGCCTGAGCCGGCAGCGGGAGCAGGGGTGAGGCGATGACGACCGCATCCTCCGTGAGCCGGGGCCGGAGCGGCTGGGGGTCGACCGCGGTGGCGGTGCTGCTCGTCGCGGTGATGCTCTTCCCGGTCTACTGGATGCTCAACGTGTCGCTGCAGCCCGGTGGTGGTGGTGCCGTCGCGAGCCCGTGGCTGCCCCTGCACCCGGACGTGTCCGGCTACGCCAAGGCGCTGCGCGACCAGGGCCCGCACCTGCTGACCAGCCTCGTGGTGTCGCTGGGCAGCGTCGTCGTGAGCCTCGTCCTCGCGACGCCCGCGGCGTACGCCCTCGCCCAGTTCCGGCTGCGGTTCACCGACGCGTTCCTGCTGGGCATCCTCGTCAGCCAGATGGTGCCCGGCATCGTCGTGGCCAACGCGCTCTACGGGGTCTACAGCGACCTGGGTCTGCTGAACTCGTTGCCCGGGCTGGTGCTCGCCGACTCCAGCACCGGGATCCCGTTCGCCGTCCTCGTGCTGCGGGCCTTCATGGCCACGGTGCCGGGCGAGGTCGTCGAGGCCGCGCGGGTCGACGGCGCGGGTGAGCTGAGGACGTTCTGGTCCGTCGTCGTGCCGATGAGCCGCAACGCGCTCGTCACGGCAGGGCTGTTCACGTTCCTCTTCACGTGGAGCGACTTCCTCTTCGCCCTGACGCTCACCACGACGGACGACGTCCGGCCCGTCACCCTGGGGCTCTACCAGTACATCGGGTCGTACGTGCAGGACTGGAGCGCGGTCATGGCGACCGCCGTCCTCGCGTCCCTGCCTGCCGTCGTCCTGCTCCTCGTCGCGCAGAAGTACGTCGCCGCCGGCGCGACGGCAGGGGCGCTCAAGTAGCCCGACGCTCCGGCGCGCGGTGCGCCGGGGTCACGTTCCCGACCGGAGGATGACGACGATGTCCCAGCCAGGTGCTCCTGCCCCCTACCCGAACGGCACGTACCCGGCCGAGGACCTCACCGGGAGGTCCGCGGTGATCAGCGGGGCGAGCTCGGGCATCGGGGAGGCCCTCGCGCACGCGCTGGCCGCCCGGGGTGCCCGGGTCGCCCTGCTCAGTCGCAGCGGGCGCGGCCCGCAGCTGCCCGGTGCGCTCTCCCTGGCCGTCGACGTCACGGACGCCGAGGCGGTGGACGCTGCCGTGGGCGCCGCCGTCGCCGAGTTCGGTGGTCTCGACATCGCGGTGGCGAACGCGGGGGTCGGCTCGTACGGCGGCTTCCTCGACGTCCCGCGTCGTCACGACGCGGAGATGGTCGCCACGAACGTGACAGGCACGATCAACCTCTACCGGGCAGCGGTCCCGTACCTGCTGGAGCGCGGCCGCGGCGACCTCGTCACCGTGACGAGCGAGGCGGGACGGCGAGGCTTCCCGGGCGAGGCGGTGTACTGCGCCACGAAGTTCGCCCAGGTGGGGCTGACCCGGGCGCTCGACGGGGAGCTGCGCGAGCACGGGATCCGCGCGACGAACATCTGCCCGGGCGGCGTCTGGACGAACTTCGCCATGGGGGACGGGCGGGGTCGTCAGCACGGCAGCGCCCAGGTCGAGGACATGATGCGCGCGGACGACGTCGCCGAGCTCATCGTCTTCGTGCTGACGCGCCCCCGGCACATGCGCATCCTCGAGACAGCGCTGCGGCCGATGTCGGAGCAGCAGTGGGGATGACCCCACGGGGGTAAGGGCTGACGACGGCCGGGGGTCGCCGCACGGCGACCCCCGGCCCCGGCCCTGCGAGGAGCCGCTGGGAGGCGGCTACTCGGAGGAGAACGCGGCGTCGAACGCGGTGGCCGGCGGGTCGAACGCGAGCCGGCGGACGAACTCCAGCGCCTCGGGCGCGCCGACGAGCCGGTCCATCCCGGCGTCCTCCCACTCGACCGAGATCGGGCCCGCGTAGCCGATCGTGTTGAGCATCCGGAAGCACGCCTCCCACGGCACGTCGCCGTGACCGGTGGACACGAAGTCCCAGCCGCGGCGCGGGTCCGCCCAGGCGAGGTGCGACCCCATGCGGCCGTTGCGCCCGTTCCCGACCTGGCGCTTCGCGTCCTTGCAGTCCACGTGGTAGATCCGGTCCCGGAAGTCCCACAGGAAGCCCACCGGGTCGAGGTCCTGCCAGACGAAGTGGCTCGGGTCCCAGTTGAGCCCGAACGCCGGGCGGTGCCCGATCGCCTCCAGCGTCCGCACCGTCGTCCAGTAGTCGTAGGCGATCTCCGACGGGTGAACCTCGTGGGCGAACCGGACCCCGACCGCGTCGAACACGTCCAGGACCGGGTTCCACCGGTCCGCGAAGTCGGCGTACCCCCGGTCGACGAACTCCTGGGTCGCGGGCGGGAACATCGCGACGGCCTTCCAGATGCTCGAGCCGGTGAAGCCCACGACGACGTCGACGCCGAGCGCCTTCGCCGCGTGGGCCGTGGCCTCCATCTCCCGGGCGGCGCGCCGGCGCACGCCCTCGGGGTCGCCGTCGCCCCAGATCCGGGCGGAGACGATGCCCCGGTGCCGTTCGTCGATCGGGTCGTCGCAGACGAGCTGGCCGGCGAGATGGTTGGAGATCGCCCACGTCTGCAGCCCGTGACGCTCGAGCACGTCCCGGCGGCTGCGGGCGTAGGCGTCGTCCTCGGTGGCCCGGACGACGTCCAGATGGTCGCCCCAGCAGGCGATCTCGAGTCCGTCGTAGCCCCAGCCGGAGGCGAGCCGGGCCACCTCCTCGAAGGGCAGGTCCGCCCACTGGCCGGTGAAGAGCGTGACAGGTCGAGCCATCTCACAACCTCCCGTTCGTCGCTGCGGTGTCCGGCGCGGGGTCGTTGCCGCACCCGGTCCACCGCCCCTCGTTCGCCGCGGACTCCTCGACCGCGGCGAGCACGCGCTGCACCTGGAGCCCGTCGGCGAACGACGGGCTCGGGTCACGCCCGGCGGCGATGTCGCCCAACAGGTCGACGACCTCGTGCGTGAACGTGTGCTCGTAGCCGATCAGGTGACCGGGCGGCCACCAGGCCGCCATGTACGGATGCGTCGGCTCGGTGACCTGGATCCGGGTGAACCCTGCCCCGTCGGCGGGTGCGGTCCCGTCGTACACCTGCAGCTCGTTCATGGCGTCGAAGTCGAAGGCCAGCGAACCCTTGCTGCCGTTGACCTCCAGCCGCAGGGCGTTCTTGCGGCCGGTGGCGAAACGCGTGGCCTCGAACGCGCCGAGCGCACCGCCGTCGAAGCGCGCGAGGAACAGTGCGGCGTCGTCGACCGTGACCGCGCCGGTGTCGTCGGACCCGGCGGACGCCGACAGCCCGGCGGAGGCGGTGGGCAGCGGCCGCCGGCGGACGAACGTCTCCGTCATCGCGTTGACACCCCGGATCCGTTGCCCGGTGACGAACTGGGCGGCGTCGACGATGTGCGCGCCGATGTCGCCGAGCGCGCCCGAGCCGGCCCGCTCCTTCTGGAGCCGCCACACGAGAGGGAACGCGGGGTCGACGATCCAGTCCTGCAGGTACTGCGCGCGCACGTGCCGGATCTCGCCGAGCCGACCGGCCGCGACCAGCTGCCGGGCGAGAGCCAGCGCCGGGACCCGGCGGTAGTTGAACCCCACCATGGACCGCACCCCGCGGGCGGCGGCCCTGGCCGCTGCCGCGGCCATCTGCTCGGCCTCGGCGACGGTGTTCGCGAGCGGCTTCTCGCAGAGCACGTGCTTGCCTGCCTCGAGCGCGGCCACGGCGATCTCGGCGTGACTGTCCCCCGGGGTGCAGACGTCGACGAGGTGGACGTCGTCCCGGTCGAGCACCTGGCGCCAGTCGGTGGTGACCTCCGCCCAGCCGAGCCGGGAGGCCGCCGTGGTGACGGCCTCCCGGTCGCGACCGCACAGCACGCGCCGGTCGACCTCGTACGGCAGGTCGAAGAACCGGCCCGCGGTGCGCCAGGCCTGGGAGTGCGCGGCCCCCATGAAGGCGTAGCCGACGAGCGCCACCCCGAGCCGGGAGGGTGGCGCACTCACGACGCGAAGCCGAGCGGGAGGTACTTGTCCACGTTCTCCTTCGTCACGGTGGCGCTCGCGAGCGTGATGGAGGCAGGGATCTCGTTCTCGACGAGGTCGCCCATCCCGTTGCCCTGGGCCACGAGACGGGCCAGGTTGATCGCGGACGAGGCCATCGTCGGCGGGTACGTCACGGTGCACTTCAGCACGCCGGAGTCGGCCTTGATGAGGTCCATGGCGTTGCGCGAGCCGGCACCACCGACCATGAAGAACTCCTTGCGGCCGGCCTGGTCGATCGCGGCGAGCACACCGATGCCCTGGTCGTCGTCGTGGTTCCACACGGCGTCCAGCTTCGGGGCCGCCTGCAGCAGGTCGGCGGTCACCTTCTGCCCGGACTCGACGGTGAACTCGGCCGACACCTGGCGCGACACCTTGAACCCGAACGTTGCCAGCGCGTCCGCGAAGCCCTTGGAACGCTCCTGGGTGAGCTGGAGGTTGGCGATGCCCTGGACCTCCCCGATCACCGGGGCGCTGACGCCCTTGGCCTTGAGCTGCTCGCCGATGTAGCGGCCGGCAGCCACCCCCATGCCGTAGTTGTCGCCGCCGATCCACGTCCGGGAGCCGCGCGGCGAGGCGAAGATCCGGTCCAGGTTGATGACCGGGATCCCGGCCTCCATCGCCGTGATGCCGATCTCGGTGAGGGCGTTGCCGTCGAACGGCAGGATCACCAGCGCGTCGACCTTCTTGTCGATGAGGGTCTGCACCTGGCTGATCTGCTGGTTGACGTCGTTGCTGCCCTCGACCGCCTCGAGCGTCACGTCGCTGAAGGTGGCGGCCTGGCTCTTCGCGTTGGTCGTGATCGCGGCGATCCAGCCGTGGTCGGCGGCCGGCGCCGAGAAGCCGATCGTCACGGGGGTTCCGGCCGCCGCGGCCGCGGCCGTGGTGGCGGCCGTCGCGGCGGTCGTCGCGCTCTCGGCAGGGCTGTTGCTCGTGCAGGCCGCGAGGGCGGCACCGGCACCGAGCGCTCCGGCACCGAACAGGAGGCGGCGTCGGTCGAGCATGGGCTGGGCGGGGTTCTCGGACATGGCGGGACACACCTTTCGCGTGGATGGGGACACGGGGAACAGGCAGTGCCGTGCAGAACGGACAGGACGGGACACGACGCGTGATGGCGTCGGGACTCAGGTGGGTGCTGGGCTCGACCGGGTCCCCGTGCGGCGCTGGATCAGCACGGCGGCGACGATGATCGCTCCCTTGGCGATGTTCTGGACGTCGGTCGAGAGGTTGTTGAGGATGAAGATGTTGGTGATCGTGGTGAACACGAGCACGCCGAGGAGGGCGCCGACGATGGTGCCGCGACCGCCGGTCAGCAGGGTGCCGCCGATGATGGCCGCCGCGATGGCGTCGAGCTCGTAGAGCGAGCCGTGGGTGCTGGAGCCGGTGGTGGTGCGCGCCATGATCATCACGGCGGCGATGCCGCAGCAGACGCCCGAGATGACGTACAGGCTCGCCGTGACGCGCCGCACGTCGATCCCGGCCAGCCGGGCGGCCTCGCTGTTGCCGCCCACCGCGACGAGCCGGCGCCCGAAGGTCGTGCGCTCGAGAAGGAACCAGCCGACGAGGCCGGTGGCGAGCAGCACCAGGACCAGGGCGGGGACGCCGAGCACGTCGGTCGTGGCGATCCGCTTGATCGCGTCCTGGGTCACGAGCTGGGTGCGGTTCTCGGCCATCCGCGCGGCCAGCCCCCGGGCCGCGACGAGCATCGCCAGGGTGGCGATGAACGGAACCAGACGGCCGTAGGAGATGAGAAGCCCGTTGACGAGACCGGCACCGGCACCGACCAGGACAGCGCAGAGGACCATCACCACCGGCCCGTACGACTGCGTCTGGAGGGTCGTCGCCCAGACGGAGGCCAACGCCACGATCGCACCGACGGACAGGTCGATCCCGCCGCCGATGATGACGAGGGTCGCGCCGACCGTGACGACGCCGATGACCGAGGAGCTCACCAGGATGTTGCGCAGGTTGCTCCCGGTGAGGAACGCGTCGCTCGTCACCGAGCCTGCGACGACGAGCAGGACGAGGACGACGACCAGGCCGGCGTCGGCGAACCTCAGGCCCCGGGCGAGGCCGCTGCGTGCGGGATGCGCCGCCACCACCTCGTGCACGGGACCGGGCGGGGGCTCGGCGGCCCCTGTGCCCTCTGCGACTGTGCCCTCTGCGACGGTCGGTCCCGTCACGCCTGCGTCGCTCACACCGGGCTCCCTTCCATGAGGAGGTTGAGGACCGCGTCCTCGTCGAGGTCGGCGGCGAGCGCCTCGTGCACGATGTGCCCGTCCCGCATGACGAGGACCCGGTCGGACAGGCCGAGCACCTCGGTGACGTCGCTCGACACGAGCAGGACGCCCATGCCGTCGCCGGCGAGCCGACGGATGAGCTCGTAGAGCTCGAGCCGGGCGCCGACGTCCACGCCGCGCGTGGGTTCGTCGAGAAGGAGCAACCGCGTGGACCCCAGCAGCCAGCGGGCGAGAACCACCTTCTGCTGGTTGCCGCCGGACAGGTTCCGCGCGGGCCGCGTCACCGCCGTCGGGCGGATCTCCAGCTCCTGCACGGACCGCGCCGCCTGCAGCCGCTCGGCGCGACGGTCGAACCACCCCGCACGGGCGAAGCGGGACAGCGACGCGAGCGTGATGTTGCGGGAGACGGGCTGGTCGAGCAGCAGGGCCTGCGCCTTCCGTTCCTCGGGGGCCAGTCCGAGGCCGGCCCGGACGGCTGCTGTCACGGCTCCGGGGCGCAGCGGGCGGCCGTCGACGAGCACCTGCCCTCCGGTGCGCCGTCGCGCGCCGTAGATGGTCTCGAGCAGCTCGGAGCGTCCGGAGCCGACGAGCCCGGCGATGCCGACGACCTCGCCGGCGGCGACGGTCAGGTCGACGTCGCGGAGCACGCCGTCCAGGGCGAGGCCGTGCACCTCCAGCAGCGCCGCGCCGGGCGTCGCCGCGGCGTCCGGCCGGTCGTCGCCGGCCGGCGTGCGCCGCTGCGGGAAGGCCCGCTCCATCGCGCGGCCCGTCATGAGGCCGACGATCTTCTGCGTCGGGGTGGTGCGGGCGGGCAGGTCCGTCGCGACGGTGCGGCCGTCCTTGAGGACCGTCACGACGTCCCCGATCCGGCGGATCTCCTCGAGCCGGTGGGAGATGTACACGACCGCGACGCCGGCCGCGGTGAGCTCGCCGATGACCCGGAACAGGTTGTCGACCTCGGCCTGCGCCAGGGCGGCCGTGGGCTCGTCCATGACGATCAGGCGTGCGTCGTGGACGAGTGCGCGCGCGATGCTGACGATCTGCCGGCTCGCGGGGGACAGGTCGACGACCTCGCTGTCGGGGTCGATGTCCTGGTGCCCCAGCCGGCGCAGGGCCTCGCCGGTCGCCCGCCGTTGCGGACGGCGGTCGAGCATGCCACCGCGGGACCGCTCCTGGCCCAGGTAGACGTTGTCGGCGATCGTCAGGCCGTCGACGAGGTCGAGCTCCTGGTAGATCGTGGCGATCCCCTGCCGCAGGGCGTCGCTCGGCCGGGCCAGGACGAGCTCCGAGCCGCGCCACAGGATCTCTCCCGCGTCGGGCCGCTGCGCGCCGGAGAGGATCTTGATGAGGGTCGACTTGCCGGCGCCGTTCTGCCCGAGCAGGCAGTGCACCTCGCCGGGGTGCACCGTCAGGTCGATCCCGTCGAGCGCCCGGACGCCCGGGAACTGCTTGACGATCCCTCGCATCTGCAGGAGGGGGACCTGTGCGACGTCGCCCGGCGTCACGGGACGGACCCGGGCGTTCGGCGCGGTCGCGGGTCCGCTTCGGCCAGGGTGCTGAACGCGGACTCGGAGACGAACCGGGCCGCGCCGACGACACCCGCCGTTCCGCCCAGCTCGGAGAGCACGATCGGCAGGTTCCCGGTGGCCAGCGGCAGGGACCTGCGGTAGACGACGCTGCGGATCTCGGCGAGCAGCCGGTGCCCGAGCCCGGCGACGCCCCCGCCGATGACGACCATGGCCGGGTTGAAGAAGCTGACCAGCGTGGCGAGGGCCGCACCCAGCCTGGCGCCGCCGTCCCGGATCAGGGCGACAGCGGCCGGGTCGCCGGCCGCCGCGGCCTCCCCGACGTCGCGGGCCGTCAGCCGGCCGGTGGCGCGCAGGCGTTCGGCGAGCACGTCCGAGCGCCCGGACCGGGCGGCCGCTTCGGCGTCCCGTGCGAGCGCCGCACCTCCGAAGTAGGCCTCGAGGCACCCGGTGTTGCCGCAGGTGCACGTGGGGCCCGACTCGTCGACCGCGATGTGGCCGATGTCCCCGGCGCAGCCGCCGACACCCCGGTAGACCTCTCCGTGGACGACGATGCCGCAGCCGATCCCCGTGCCCACCTTGACGAACAGGAAGTCCCGGACGCTGCGGGCCGTGCCGGCATGGAGCTCCCCGAGAGCCATGATGTTGACGTCGTTGTCGACGAGGACCGGTGCTCCGAGCCGCGCCGACAACGTGTCGCGGACGGGGAAGTGGTTCCAGCCCGGCATGATCGGCGGGAACACCGGTGCGCCCTCGCGCTGGCTCACGGGACCGGGCACGCCGACGCCGATGCCGTGCAGCTGCGGGGCGGACCCGTCCGCCCGGAGCTTCTCGACGAGGCTGACCGCGTGCTGCAGGACGGCGACGGGACCCTGCCGGATGTCGATCTCGTCCGCCGTGTGCGCCAGGATCCGCAGCTCGCCGTCGGTGATCGCGACGTCGACCGACGTCGCCCCGATGTCGATGCCCACGAACCGCAGGCCGGAGCCCAGGGACACCAGATGGGACCGGCGCCCGCCGCGCGATCTCGCCAGCCCCGGCATCTCGACCAGCCCGAGGTCGGTGAGCCGGTCCAGCTCCAGGGCCACCTTCGAGCGGGACAGGCCCACGCGGTCACCGAGCTCGGCGCGGGACAGGCGCCCGTTGTCGCGCAGCAGGCCCAGCAGGGCCGCCTGGTGCCGGTTCTCGGGGCGGGGCAGGAGTTCCATGTCGACCCCTCCGGGCTGGGAGCGATTCCAGCGTCACGCTAGTGACTTTGTACGTCCATGGGAAGACTTTGTTCTGCAAATGGAAGAAGAAGTGCCCCGCTTGTGGTTGTCCGTACCGTTGATGCGGGCGCAAGGAGCGGTCACGCTAGCATAGTCATCATTCGTCATACGTCTGGGAGGTGCGTCATCACTGGACCGATCCGCGTCGTCGTCTGGGGCGAGAACCGGCACGAGAAGCTCGACGAGCGCGTACGAAGCCACTACCCGGACGGCATGCACACGACGATCGGCGCCGGCATCGCCGAGAACCTCGCCGACCGGTGCGAGGTGACGACGGTGACCCTCGACGACCCCGAGCACGGCCTCACCGAGGACGTGCTCGCACGGACCGACGTCCTCGTCTGGTGGGGGCACGCCGCGCACGCGGAGGTCGCCGACGAGGTCGTCGAGCGGGTCCACCGGCACGTCCTGTCCGGCCTGGGCCTCGTCGTCCTGCACTCGGGGCACTGGTCGAAGCTGTTCGTGCGCCTCATGGGGACGACGTGCACGCTGCGCTGGCGCAGCGAGCACGACCGGGAGCTGATCTGGACGGTCGACCCCACGCACCCGATCGCCCGCGGGGTGCCGCACCCGATCGTCATCGACGAGGACGAGATGTACGGCGAGTTCTTCGACATCCCTGTCCCGGACGAGCTCGTCTTCATCAGCACGTTCAGCGGCGGGGAGGCGTTCCGGTCCGGCTGCACCTTCCGCCGGGGCCACGGCAAGATCTTCTACTTCCGGCCCGGGGACCAGGACTACCCGACCTACCACCACCGCGACGTCCGCCGGGTCATCGCGAACGCGGTCGAGTGGGCCGTGACGGACCGGCCTGGGCGCAGCCTCCCGACGCTGCAGCGCTACGACACGGACGACTTCTTCACCGGGCACGACTACACCGGCCCGATCGAGGACGAGGCGTGACCCACCGGCCGTTGGGGATCCCCGCCGACGAGCCGGTGCGGGTCGTGCTCGCCGGCGCCGGGAACATGGGACGCGCCTGGCTGCAGGTGATCTCGGCCGAGCCGGGCGTCGAGCTGGCCGGGGTGGCGGACGTCGACCTCGGCGTCGCGCGGGACGCCGTCGCGCAGGCTGTCGCCCGGAGCGGCTCCCCGGCCGTGCCGGTCGGCACCGACGTCGTCGCGCTCGCGCGGGAGACGGCCGCGCACGCGGTCGTCGACGTGACCGTCCCGTCCGCGCACCACCCGGTGACCACTGCGGTGCTCCTCGCCGGACTGCCCGTGCTCGGCGAGAAGCCGGCCGCGGCCACGCTCGCCGAGGCGCTCTCGCTCTGCGCCGCCGCCGAGGTGACGGGCGAGCTCTTCATGGTCAGCCAGTCGCGCCGCTGGAACCCCCGGCTGGCGGCCTTCCGTGAGACGGCCCGGTCGCTCGGGCCGGTGGGCACCCTGACGACGCAGTTCTTCAAGGCGGCCCACTTCGGCGGGTTCCGCGAGGAGATGGCCGACCCGCTCCTGGTCGACATGGCGATCCACGCGTTCGACAGCGCGCGGTTCCTCCTCGGGAGCGAGCCGACGAGCGTGTACTGCGAGGCCTACAACCCGCCCTGGAGCTGGTTCTCGGGCAACGCGGCGGCGAGCGCGACGTTCGCCATGGACGACGGTGCGCGGTACGTCTACGACGGCTCGTGGTGCGCACCCGGCGCCGAGACGTCGTGGAACGGCGCCTGGCGGGCCGTCGCGGAGCACGGCACGGTGTGCTGGGACGGCGAGGCGGCCCCCGTCGTCTTCACCGAGCCGGACCACGCCGGCCGCCGCTACGTCGAGGGACCCGGCGACCCGGCCGACGGCCGGCCGGCGCCCGTGGTCGACGGTCCTGACGGCATCGCCGGGGCGCTGCGGGCCTTCGTCGCGGCGTTGCGCTCGGGCCGGACGCCGGACGGCGAGGTGCACGGCAACGTCATGAGCCTGGCCATGGTCGAGGCCGCGGTGCGGTCGGCCGCCGGCGGCCGGCGCGTCGTCCTCGACGACGTCTTCGAGGAGGCGCACCGCGAGGCGCTCCGGGCCGAGACCCGCGGCGACATCCGGGTCGCGCTGGACGCGTGGCCCCGTGCCCGCCCCTCCCTGGCGGCCGCCGCGCAGTGACGCCGGCCGCCGTCCGGCCCTAGGGGAGCGCGGTCGGGCAGGGCGGGGCACTGCCATCCCAGGCCTCGTGCGGGGGGACGCCGGCGGCGGCGGACG
The DNA here is from genome assembly GCF_002198655.1 of Kineosporia sp. A_224. Taxonomy (GTDB): domain Bacteria; phylum Actinomycetota; class Actinomycetes; order Actinomycetales; family Kineosporiaceae; genus R-H-3. The sequence continues at coordinate 214,120 of NZ_MWLN01000191.1, read as the reverse complement.
AGGTGCGGTCGATGAGCATGCGTCGGGAGCCCTTCCGTGGGCGGAGCGTTGCCTCCATGATAGATCCTGGAGAATATAGGATTCGCGCCCGAGAGAACAGGGGCCGGCGGCCGGTCCGGCACTCAGGACTTGACGGCTCCCGCGAGCAGCGCGGAGACGAACTGGCGCTGGAAGACGAAGAACACGAGCAGTGTCGGGGTGAGGATCAGCAGGGAACCGGCGCACAGCAACGGGATGTCGGTGCCCCACTGCCCCTGGAAGGCGCCCAGGGCGCCGGCCATCGTGCGCTTGAGCGGGTCGTCGACGAGCACGATGGCCAGGAGGAACTGGTTCCAGGTCCAGAGGAACAGCAGGATCGCGAGCGAGGACAGGGCGGGCATCGCCAGCGGCACGTGGATGCGCCAGAAGAGCTGCCACACGTTGGCGCCGTCCACCTTCGCCGCCTCGGTGAGCTCTGCGGGCATGGTGATGAAGTGCGCCCGCATCCACACGATGGAGAACGGCATGAAGAGGCCGATGAGCGGCAGGATGATGGCCCACCGGGTGTTGAGCAGCCCCATGTCCCGGATCGTGTAGTACAGCGGAATGATGATGCCCTCGAAGGGCAGCGTCAGCCCGAGGAGGAAGAGCAGGAAGACGACGCGGCTGCCTCGCATCCTGATCTGCCCCAGGCCGAAACCGGCCATCGTGCCGAAGAGCAGCGAGGCGGGGACGACGCCGAGGACGATGAGCCCCGTCGACTCCAGCAGCCGGCCCATGTTCGCGGCCCGGAACGCGTCGCCGAAGTTGCTCCACTGCGGGTCGGCCGGCCACTGGACGCCCGGCGGGTAGGTCCCGGACGGGTGCAGCGCGGTGACGAAGAGGCTGACGAACGGCACGATCGTCACCGCCATGAGGGCGACGAGCAGCGCCCTGCCGACCAGTGCCTCGCGGCGTCCCACGATCATCGTGAGTCCTCCCGGTTGAACCACTGGATAGGGAGCACGGTGGCCAGGACGAGCGTCATGAGGACCATGGCCAGTGCGCAGGCGGTCCCGATGTCCCGCTCGGAGAAGGCCAGGTAGTAGACCTGCAGCCCGGGCACCAGGGTCGAGTTCCCCGGACCGCCCTGGGTCGAGATGTAGACGATGTCGAAGCTCGACAGGGCCGCGATCACCGTGATGGTGACGCAGACGGCGATCTCCTGCCGCAGGCTCGGCAGGGTGATCGACACGAACTCCCGGACGGCGCCCGCGCCGTCGAGCCGGGCGGCCTCGTAGAGCGTCTGGTCGATCTTGCTCATGCCGGCGAGCAGCAGCAGCGTGCACAGGCCGAGGAGGACCCACGCACCGATGAGCCCGACGGCGGGCAGCGCCGTGGTGAAGTCCCCGAGCCAGCCACGGGTCAGGGACCCCAGACCGACGGCGGACAGGAGTTGGTTGACCAGCCCGGTCGAGGACAGCAGCCAGCTCCACATGATGCCCGCGGCCACGAGCGGGATGACCTGCGGCAGGAAGAGGATCGTCCGGGCGATGCCGGCCAGGCGGCTCTGGGCGATCCGGCGGATCGTCGTCGCGACGAAGAGCCCCAGGGTGACGGGGACCGCGCTGAAGAAGACGATGAGCTGGAAGGCGTGCAGGATCGGCCCGAGCAGGTCGGGGTCGGTGAAGATCTTGGCGTAGTTGCCGAGGCCGACCCACGTGGAGGGCCCGGCGCCGTCCCAGTCGTAGAGCGAGTACTGGAGCGTGACGGCGATCGGGCGCAGCACGAAGACGCCGTACATCACCAGCGCCGGCGCGACGAAGAGCCAGCCGACGAGGGCCGGAGCGGGTCGCCGCGCCCGACGGACGCGGCGACCCTTCTCAGCCGGCGAGGACTCCGCGGCGACCCGGCCGGGAGGGCGGGTCGTGGTGCCTTCGACCGGACGTGGCATGGACGTCAGCTCCCGACCTGGCTCTCGTAGTCCTTCTGCACCGCGGCGAGCAGGTCCTCGGGGTTCTGCTGCCCGGCGGCCAGCTTCTGCACCTGCGGGGTCCAGCTCTTGGCGTAGATGGCCCCGGTCGCGTTGGCGATGAAGTCCATGGCGCCGTTGTCCTGCACCACCTTCGCGCCGGCCTCGAGGGTAGCGGCGGTCACCGAGCCCGGGGTCGTCGGCGGCATGAAGGCGTCCGGGAGGCCGAGCGGGTGCGAGCCGCCGACGGTGACGGCGATCTCGCGCGCCTTCTGGTCGGTCGCCACCCAGTTGAGGAAGAAGGCGGCGCAGTCGGCGTTCTTGGCCTTCTCCGCGACCCCGAAGGTCAGCGGGGCGGACATCGCTGCCTGCTTCCCACCGGCCTCCAGCGGCGGCATGAGGAAGAAGCCCGCCTTGCCGGCCATCTGCTTGTCGAGGTTCGCCGACTCCCAGTCGCCGTCGAAGATGAACAGGCCCTTGCCCCCGATGAAGCGGCTCATCATCGTCGCGTAGTCGACGGAGTTGACGTCCTTGGCGAAGTAGCCGGCCTTGACCCACTTCTCGAGGTGCTGGGCGGCCTGCAGGTTCGCGGGTGTGTCGATCGTGGCGCCGGGCTTGTTGAAGATCCAGTCGTTGACCGGGCCGGTGGGGCCGTAGACCGCCATGAGGTTCTGCAGCGGGAAGAGCAGGCCGCCCGTGGCGCCGCCGTTGAACTGCTGGATCGGCGTGATCCCGGCCTGCTTCGCCTTCTCCATGGCCGCGTCCAGCTCTGCGAGGGTCGCGGGCGGGGACGTCATGCCGATCTTCGCGGCGAGGTCCTTGTTGTAGAACACGCCCGTGAGGCTGAAGTTCAGGCCCATGCCGTAGAGCGAGCCCGTCCCGCGCCGGCCGGCGTCGTCCACCCGCAGCTGCTCGAGCTGCGAGCTCGGCCACGTGTCCCAGCCGAACGCGGTGGCGTAGCCGTCCATGTTCTTCAGCAGGCCGTCCTTGGCGAGCTCGGACATCTGCGGCAGCCGCATGAGGTCGGGCGGGTTGTCCGCGAGCACCCGCGGCGCGTTCTGGGTGATGACCGCGAACTGGTCCTCGCGGATGTTCCAGGTGACGTTCGGGTTCTGCTTCGTGAACTCGTCGGTCAGCGCCTTCGGCAGCGGGAAGCCCGTCTCGAAGTAGGCGGACATCGTCACCGGTGCGGTGCCGCAGGTGGGCGCCCCGTCGGCAGTGGCGGTCGCCGACGGCCCTGCTGCGGAGGACGACGCGGGGGCCTCGCTCCCCGGTGCGCTGCAGGCCGCGAGCGCGAGCCCTGCGACGCAGAGCGTGGCGAGCGTGAACGGACGTCGTCCGGAGCGAGCCCGGACATGGGGGACGGACATCCTGTTGCCTCCTTTGGCAATGGGCGCGACCCCACCGATCGTCCGGTTCGGTCATGGCGGGCACAACCGCCACCTGGCGCCCCGGGGGGACCCTTCTGCGTTGCGCTGGCGGCTACCCGCCCGGCAGGGTCGGCCCCACTCTGGTGGATGTCCGTTCGGCTCCGAGGCACGGTGAGGGTATGACGCTGTCGCACGGCGGGCGCCTGGTCCCCGCTCCACCGCTCGACCCGGAGGTGGCGGCGGCGCTCGCGGTCCAGCTCGACCGCCCGTCGCCGATCACGGACGCCGACATCCCGGTCAAGCGCGCCGAGGACGAGGCCGCCGCGGTCCAGGCCCGGGCCCGGATCGCCGCGCTGGGGCTGGTGACGGTCGACGTCGAGGTGCGCAGCTTCGACGGAGCGATGGTGCCGATGTCGCTGGTCCACCGGCCGGACCGCAGCCCGAGCAGCCCGCTCGTCTACTTCGTGCACGGGGGCGGCATGATGCTCGGCACCCGGTGGAGCGGTGCCGACGTCTTCGTCGACTGGATCGAGCGCTACAACGCGGTCGTGGCGACCGTGGAGTACCGCCGCGCTCCCGAGGTCCGGTTCCCGGTGCCGCAGGAGGACTGCTACGCGGGCCTGGTCCACCTCTCGGACCATGCGGAGGCGTTGCAGGTCAACGTGTCCAAGGGGATCCTCGCCGGGATCAGCGCCGGCGGCGGGCTCGCCGCCTCGGTGGCCCTCATGGCCCGGGACCGTGGCGGTCCCGCCGTCGCCGGCCAGCTCCTCATCGCGCCGATGCTCGACGACCGCGGCGACACCCGCTCCACACGTCAGTTCCCCACCGGCATGTGGAACGCCGTCGAGAACGAGCTCGCCTGGCGCTCGCTCCTCGGCGACCTCTACGGCACGCAGGCGGTGCCCGCCTACGCGGCACCCGCCCGTGCCTCGGACCTGAGCCGGCTCCCGCCGGCCTTCCTCGAGGCCGGCAGCGCCGAGGTGTTCCGGGACGAGGTGGTCACCTTCGCCAGCCGGATCTGGGCGGACGGCGGCCAGGCCGACCTCCACGTGTGGTCCGGCGGGTTCCACGGCTTCGGGACGTTCGAGCACACGGTGCTCGCGCAGGGCGCCGCAGGCTCCCTGCGCAACTGGCTGGACCGTATCCTGGGGTTCAGCGGTCGAGGGTGACCGGCCGGCTCCGTCCATGACCGCACGCCCCGCCCGTCCGCCCGCGGCGGGCGGCACGACGAAGGCGAGCCCATGAAGGAGCTGATCCAGCGGCTCAGCGCCCTCGACGAGGACGCGTCGGCAGCGGTGAAGATCATCCTGCACTTCGACACCCTGCTGGGGCGGGGAGCCGGGCCGGAGTCCTTCGTCCGGGGAGCCGCCGTCCTGTCCGGGTACCCCGCCGGCCTCGCCCACCCGCAGCACCACCTGTGGCTGCGGGTCGACGCCAACGGCAGGTCCGCCGAGCCGGTCGAGGAGCCCGACGCCGTCCGGAAGTGGCCGCACCGCGAGCTCGACGACGGGTCCGGCGCCGTCGTCTGGATCGAGCGCCCCGAGGAGAGCGTCCTCGACGGGGTGCTCCTCGAGCGGCTGGCGGCCGGCGTGCACCTGACCCTCGAGCGGGTCTCGCCGCTGTCCGTGGACGACGCGGCGGCCGTGGAGATCCTCCTCTCGAAGGCGTCCGACGACGCCCGCCGCAAGGCCGCGCGCCGGCTGCGCCTCCCCGAGGACTGCCGGGTGCACGTCGTCGCGTCCGCCGCCGACGCGCCGCCGCCGTTCTCCCGCCGGTCGGCCGTGCTGTCGACGCCGATCGGTGACGTGCGGGCGTCGATCGTCGAGGCCGTGCGGTTCTCCACGGCCTGCATCGCCGGGGTGGGGTCGGCCGTCCGGCTCCAGGACCTGCCCGACTCGTGGTCGCACGCCCTCGTCGCGCTCCGCCTGGCCACGCACATCGCGCCGATCGTCCGCTGGGACGAGCTCGGCTCCCTGGCGCTGCTGGCGTCGGTACCGGTGGAGGTCGCCGCGGCCCACCCGGACGTCGTCGCCGTCCGGGAGGCGGCCGCCGAGCCCTGGGGCCTGGACACGCTCGAGGCGGTCGTGCGGACCGAGAGCAGCAGGGCGGCGTCCGCCGTCCTCGGGCTGCACCACTCGACGGTCCAGTCGCGTCAGACCAGGCTCGAGGAGCTGCTCGGCTTCAAGATCGGCACGGCGGACGGGCGGACGCGGGCCATGGTGGCGCTGACGCTCCACCGGCTCGGCGCGGGGCCTGCGCGGCCGGTCTGACCCGGGGCACGTCCTGTCCGGTGACGGGCTCCTCAGCCACCGGCCGAACGCGGAGGGACAGCGAGCCCGGGCGTGCCGGCGGCCTGCCAGAACTCGAGCGCGACACCTCTGATCACCCCGTTCTCCACGACAGGGGCGAGCGTTCCGGTCAGGACGGCGTCGTTGAGCCAGGCGTAGCGCCCGTGCGGTGCCTCGATCCGCGGACGGGTCACGCCGGTCACCGACGTCCCCGAGACGGACAGGACTCCCTCGTTCGTCACGCTGAGCACCACGCCGTCGTCCGTCCGGATCAGGTACCGGGCGCTCACCAGCTCCCTGCCCTCCCGGACCCTGAGGTTCCAGTCGGCGCCCAGTGCGAGCACCTCGCCGACGACGAGCGGCCCCTCGACGGTGCCGCCGGTGATGGGGATGACGCGCAGGTACCCGGCGTCGACGGCGCCGACCTCGATGGGCTCGCTGATGGTGACCGTGAGCCGGGCGACGAGCTCGAGCTCGGGAGCGGGTCCGGGCACAGGACCTCCTCGTGACCTAGGCGGGCGATGACAGGACAGGGTCCGGGGATCCGTACGCCGGAGGGCGTTCGTCGACGAGCGGCACCGTGGCCGGCTGCCCCTGGTGCAGGTGCATGGCGCGGTACCGGCTCGGGGAGACCCCGAAGTGGCGGCGGAAGGCCCTGCTGAACACCGCGGGGTCGCTGAAGCCCCACCGGTCCGCGATGGACCCGACGGGCTGGCGGATCTGGCGCGGGTCGACGAGCTCGTCGCGGATCCGCTCGAGCCGCCGCTGCCGGATGACCGCCGTCACCGTGACGCCGTTGGCGGCGAAGACCCGGCGGACGTACCGGGTCGACAGGTAGTGGGCCGCCGCGAGCCGGCCGGAGGACAGGTCCGGGTCCGCGAGGTTGTCCTCGACCCACATGACGAGAGTGGTGAACAGCGACATCGCCGTTGCGGTGCCCGGCGGGCGCGCGTCGGCGATGACCGCGTGGGCGGCCGCGAGGAGCGCCTCGCACAGGTGCGCCCCCGAGCTCACCGTGGGTACCGTGTCCGGCCGGGCGAGGGCCTGGAGGATGCCACGCAGGACGTTGGCGCAGGGCACCTGCGACAGGTCCGTCGCCACGACGTCGGCGAACGCGTCGTGGCGCAGTGCGATCGACGTGGTCGGGATCCGGACGACGACGAACTCGTGGTGGCCGGCCGCGGTGATCCGGTACCGCTGCGCCGCCGTGTAGAAGACGAACTCCCCGGGGGCCAGGTGGACCGTGCGGTCGCCCTGGGAGACCGACAGTGCGCCCGCGACGAGATAGCCGAGGACGACGCCCTTCCACCGGCGCGCGGTGGGCATCGGCTCGACGTCGACCTGCTCGGCGGAGACGTACGCGACGTCGACCGTGCCGATCCGGAACTGGCGGTGGATCTGCGGGGTGGGGCCGTCGGTACGGATGACGACGGCGTCGGTGGTGTGCTGCGGCCGCGTCTCGCCGAGGGTCTCGGACTCCAGCCACCCGTGCAGCGTGATCTCGGGCGGGGTCATCGCGCGGTTCGCCTCCCGGGGGGTCGTCGTCGACGCACCACCCATGGTCGCGCACCTCACGGTCGTCCGGCCGCGCCGCCGCGCGAGCGTGCGAGCCGGGCGACCCCGACCGCGAGCAGGAGCGCGGCGCCGTTGAAGACCTGGTTCACCCAGGCCGGGGTGCCCACGAGCGTCAGGCCGCTCACCGTGATCGCGATGAAGAAGATGGCGACCACGACACCGGGGACCGACGGCCGGCCGAGGTCGATGACGATCGTGCTCAGGAGGACGGCCGTCAGGGCGGGGAACAGCATCGACATGCCGCTGTCCGAGGTGGCGCCCCCGTTCCTGGCGAGGAGGAGGACCCCGCCGATGCCGGCGGTGACCCCGGAGGCGACGAACGCGAGGAGCTGGACACGGCGGACGTCGACCCCGAGCAGGTGCGTGGCGCGCAGGTTCGAGCCGACGGCGAACAGACGCCTGCCGAAGACCGTCTGCGACAGCAGCCACCACGCGACGCCGGCCACGGCCGCGGACACCACGACGATGCGCGGGACGCCGAACCAGTCGTCGGAGCCGATGCTCGTCAGGCCGGCGGGCACCCCGGTGATCCGCAGCCCTGCCGTGTAGGCGAAGATCGCGCCGCCGAGCAGGGTCGCCACACCGAGCGTCGCGATGAACGGGTTGACGTCGCCGTAGGCGATGAGCACCCCGAGCACGACGCCCACGAGCGCACCGAACCCGATCCCCAGCAGCGCGGCGACGACCACGGGCAGGCCGAGGTCGACGACCGCCGCGGCCGCGACGACGGACGACGACGCGGCGACCGCGCCCACCGAGAAGTCGAAGATGCCGGCCGCCAGGGGAAAGATCAGTGCGACGGCGACGACGAGCGCGACGCCCTGGTTCGCGACGAGGGTCCGCAGGTTCAGCGCGCTGACGAACACCTCGCCCGACCTGGGCAGCGCCGCGAAGAGCACGAACTCGACGGCGACGAGGACGACGAGGGCGTAGCGCTCGGCGACGGACCGCCACGAGACGGTGCGGGCCGGGGACGGGGCGGCGACTGCGGTCACGGATCCACTCCTGGTGCGTGCATGGCGGCGATGATGACGTTGCGGTCGACGTCGGGGCCCGAGAGCTCCCGGGCCACGCGGCCGGCGAGCAGGACGATCACCCGGTCGCTCAGCGCCTCGAGCTCGTCGAGGTCGCTGGAGACGACGACGACGGCGGCACCGGCGCGGGCCGCGTCCCGGACCAGCGTGTGGATCTCGTCCCGGGCGACGGCGTCGACCCCCTGGCTCGGCTCGTCGAGCAGCAGGACGCGCGGCCCGGCCCGCAGCCAGCGCGCGACGACGACCTTCTGCTGGTTCCCGCCCGACAGGGCCCCGAGCGGGGCGTCCACGGACGGCGCCCGGACGCCGAACGTGCGCATCGCATCCGCGGCGTCGGCGCGCTCGGCCGGCGTCGCGAGGCGGCCACGGCGCCGGTACCGGGACAGGACCGCCGCGGACAGGTTCTCCCACAACGGCCGGTCGAGGTAGGCACCGTCCCGGGCCCGGTCCTCCGGGACGAGGGCGATCCCGGCGGCGACGGCGTCCCCGGTGGTGCGGATCTCGACCTCGTGGCCGTCGATCCGCGCGCTGACGCCGTCCCCGAGGTCACCGAAGAGCGCGCGCAGCAGCGAGGAACGTCCCGACCCCATGAGGCCGGCCACGCCGAGGACCTCACCGCGACGGACCCGGACGTCCACCCCGCGCAACGGCCCGGCGCTCACGCCACGGACGTCGAGGACGACAGGCGCGTCGTCCGCGGCCGCCGGCCGTGACCGGGCTGCCACGGTCGCCCGGGGATGCCCGGCGATCAGCTCGACGACCCTCTCCTCGGGGAACTGCCCGATGGGCCCGGAACCGACCACCACGCCGTCCCGCAGGATCGTCACGTCGTCGGCGATCTCGGCCACCTCGGAGAGCCGGTGGCTGACGAAGACCACGCTGTGACCGTTCTCCCGCAACGTGCGGATCGACGCGAACAGGTGCGCGACCTCGTCGACGGGCAGGCTCGCGGTCGGCTCGTCGAGGACGAGCGTCGTCGCGTCGTCGCCGATGCCGTCGAGCGCGCGGGCGATGGCGACGAGCGCGCGGTCCGTCGGCCGCAGGCTCGCGACGGGGCGCTGCGGGTCCAGGTCCAGGCCGTGCCGGCCGAGCTGCGCCGCGACGTGCCGGGCGAGGCCCGCGCCGTCGATCCGGCCCCACCTCGAGCGCGGGTACCGCCGGGCGAGCCCGAAGTTGTCCGCGATGCTCAGGCCGTCGACGAGCGCGAGGTCCTGATGGACGAAGCGCAGGGTCCCCGCCGCGACCTGCGGTGTCCAGTGCTCGCTCGCGAGCCGGTGCCCCGCGGCCTCGATCCGGCCGCCGGGGTCGGCCGGGACGACGCCCGCCAGCATCTTGAGCAGGGTCGACTTGCCCGACCCGTTCCCGCCGAGGAGCGCGTGGACGCGCCCCGGGGCCAGCTGCCAGTCGACGGAGTCGACGACCCTGGTGGCGTAGGTCTTGGACAGCCGGCTCACCCGGAGCACAGGCTCCGGGTGAGCCGGCACGGTGACGGTCATCCCGGCGTCAGCGCGCCGCGGTCCACAGCGCCGTGTACCCGGCGCGGTAGTCCACGGGGCCCTCGTACGGAGCCTTGTCGGCCGGCCAGGAGTCCTTGTTCGTCTCGTCGTAGAGCTGCCAGCCGATGGTCGACTGCACGGTGGGCTGCTTCTGGAAGGTGCGGTTGATGCTGTCGAGCAGGGACCAGGCGGTGCGACCGTTCGAGAAGCCGATGCAGGCGTTCACGCCGCCGCCGGCGCGCATGAAGGCGATCGTGTCGACGACGCACTCGCCGCCGAGCACGACCTTGTCCGTGACCTTGGAGGCCTCGAGGGACTGCTGGACGCCGAGGGAGAGCATGAAGTCGAGATCGACGACCACCGCGTTGGCGGACGCCGCCTGGAGGTAGCCGGAGTCGAACTTCTGGCGCAGGTTCGGGACGTCGGCCGGGGTGATGGCGACCGTGCCGACGACCTCGCACCCGGCGCACGTCGCGAGCCCTTCGGTGAAGCCCTTCGAGAGGTACTCCCCGATCGAGACGCCCTGGAACGCGACGTGCAGCACCTTCGCCCGGCCCTGCGTCCTGGCGATGACGTAGTCGGCCCGCAACCGGCCCACCTGGGTGAAGAAGTCCGCGGTGCCCTCGAAGTCGTCGCCGTACGAGGGCGACACGTCGAAGAGCGGGGCCGACCCGCCCTGGGTGGCGTCGGAGCAGTCGAACGCCGAGATCCCGGCGACGAGCACGCCCGCCTTCTTCGCCTCCGCCAGCGGCTGCGCGACGGGCGCGCAGTCGACGCCCGCGAGGACGATGACGTCGGAGCCGGCGGCGGTCCCCTGCCGGACGCACGTCGCCCACTGCGCGGGGTCGTTCTGCCCGTCGCACACCGAGGACGTCCACCCGAGGACCTTCGAGCCGGCCTCGATCTCGGAGGCGATCTTCGCCAGGCCGCTGACCTGCTGGAAGGCGGAGACGACCCACACCTTGTGACCGGGGGAGACCGCGGGCGCGGCGTCGGGCAGCGGCCCGCTCGTGCCGGCGTAGGCCGCCTCGACCGCGGTCGCCGCGGCCGCCGGGACGGCGCCGCCCGACGGGGACGCGGCGGAGCCGGTCGCGTCGTCCGGAGCCGCGGATCCCGCGCCGGAGCAGGCGGTCAGGGCGAGGACCGCGGCTGCGACGACAGCGGTCGCCGCACGTCGACGGGGCCTGCTGGACACCGTGGAGCTCATGTTCGTCACCGGCTTTCGCTAGAAGGGGCTGACCAGAGCGAGGGGTCGGGGAACCGGGTGGCCCACCCGAAGTGCTCCTCGACCGAGGCGGCGATGCGGAGGAGGTCGAACTCGCCGAACGGTGCCCCGACGAGCTGCGCGCCGACCGGCAGGCCGTCGGGGGATGCGTGGACCGGCAACGAGACCGCCGGCAGCCCGGCGACGTTGCAGAACGCCGTGAAGGCGACCATCTGGTTCTCGGTGAGGCGTGGGCCGGCGAAGTCCCGGTTCGCCTCCTCGAGGACGGTGCCGACGAGCGGCGGGGTGGTCGCCATCGTCGGGGTGAGGAGCAGGTCGAAGTCCCGGCCCCACTGGGTCACCAGCTGCGCGCTCTCGGCGTAGAGCCGGGCGACGGCCATCGCGTACTCGCCGGCGTGGAAGTCGGTCGCCCGCCGGCGACGGGCCAGGATGTACGGCTCGGCGAGCCCGGGGTCGTCGTACGGCGTCGCCCAGAGCCAGGCGTTGATGACGATGTCGAGGAAGCCCATGATCGCCTCGAGGCTGAACAGCGTCGGCCGGGCCGGCTCGATGCTGTGGCCCTGGCCCTCCAGGGCCAGCGCGAGGGCGTCGACCGCCTCCAGGCAGGCGGGGTCGACGGGCACCCCGCTCGGGCTGTCCCGCAGGACGCCGATCCGCAGGCGCGGCCCGTCGGCCCCGACGGCGTCCCGGAACGGCCGGCCCGGCCCCGGTGCGCTGTAGGGGGCCCGCGGGTCGCTGCCGGAGAGGACGTCGAGGACTGCCGCCGAGTCCACGACGTGCCGGGTGATGACGCCGTCGGTGATCGAGTGCTCCCACGTCGGCACGAAGGCCGGCACCCGGCCCCGGGAGGGCTTCAGACCGACGAGACCGGTGGCGGACGACGGCATCCGGATCGAGCCGCCGCCGTCGCCCGCATGCGCCACCGGGGTGATCCCGGCCGCGACGGCGACCGCCGCCCCGCCGGACGACCCGGCCGGTGAGAATGCCGGGTTCCACGGGTTGCGCGTCACGCCGAAGCGCCGGTTCTCGGTGACCGACATGGGGCCGGCCTCCGGGGCGTTGCTCCGGCCGAAGAGGACGAACCCTGCGCCGACCAGCCGCTCGACGACGAGGTCGTCGTGGTCGCGCGGGGCGTCCGAGACGCCGAGGGAGCCGAACGTGCACGGCTGGCCCGCGACGACGGTCAGCTCCTTGACCGGGATCGGCACTCCGGCGAAGGGGCCGACGTCCTCGCCACGAGCGATCGCGGCGTCCGTCTCCTGCGCGCGCTCGAGGGCCTGCTCGTCGTTGCGCCAGACGAGCGCCCGCAACGGGGCGGCGGTCCCGGCGCGGTCGATCGCCTCGCGGACGACCTCCTCGGCCGAGATCTCCCTGCGGCGGATGGCCGCGGCGATCGACACCGCCGACCTGTGCATGAGTGTCATGGCAACTCCCTTGTCGCAGAGGAACTTTCACAGTTCGCTCCGGACGGTGGTTGACCACTGCGGCACTCTTCTTGACTCTGGCGGGCCGGACTCCGGGTCCGTTCGGACCTCGCGCGGGGAGGGGGCGTCGCCGTCGCGAGCACCCCCGTGCCGGCGCTGACGGGCCGGCGGTGCTCCTCCACGTGGACGGGCGTCGTCGGCGGACGGGTGCTGCACTGGACGAACGCTCCCGGGCCCAGGCCCCCGGCCCCGGCAGCTCCGGGCGGGTCCCGCCCGCCGCCCCGACGACAGGAGAGCCCGCATGACCCCGCCCGTCACGCCCAGGGTCCGCGCGGCCCGGATGACCGCGCCCCGGCCCGTCACCTCTGCAGGGCGTCCGGCGGAGCCCTTCCGGCCGGACGACACCGGCCCGCGGACGACGTCCCACCACGACGCGCCGCTCGAGGTCGACGGTCGGCCGACGTTCGCCCTCCAGGGCGCGACCGGCTGAGTCACGGGTCCGGCTCGGGCGCGCCGCCGGAGCCGTGGCGGTGGGCGGACGCCCCGCTCCCGGTTGAGCACGGCCGGACGGTGTCGCACCCTGGAGTATGTCTGCCAGGAGGCTCCGCCAGGACGTCGACCACGCGACGAGCGTGCTGCTCCTCATCGCGGTCGTCGCCGCGTGCGTCACCGGTTTCATCGCCCATGTCTGGGACCTCAACGCGTTCACGTGGCACACGTGGAGCGGGTACGCGATGGCCGCCTTCGCGGTCGCGCACGTCGCGCTGAACTTCGACCGTCTCGTCACCTACTGGCGGTTCAGGGCGCGGCAGGGCGTGCGCGGGCTGCAGGCGCGGCTACGAGACGCACCGGACGGCGCAGTGCCGGCTCCGGTACCGCGGTCCCGCGCGCCGTCCGCGACCGGCGGGAGGCCGGCCGCGCCGGGCGGCCGACGGCGTCCGGGGAGCGTGACGCGACGCGTCATGCTGACCTCCGCGGCGACGACCGCCGGCGCGCTCGGCGGGTGGGCGGTCGCGCGGCGGATCGGGATCGAGAACGACCCGGTGGGCAACGACGCCGGGATGGTCTACCACCGGCTCAGTCGGCCGGGTGTGGCCGACGCGGTGGACGCGGTCGTCACCTGGGGACGGCGCCCCGCACCGCCGAAGGAGTACCCGGGGGCGCCCGTCCTCGACCTCCCGGCCGTCGGCGGCGGCGCGGCCCCCGACGGCCGGCTGCTGTCCGCCGTCCTCGAGCGGCGTTCCGTCCGTGACTACTCCGACCGCCCCCTGACGCTCGACGAGCTGAGCCACGTGCTGTTCATGACGGCCGGGAGCCGGCGGCAGGGCGGGCGGGCCTTCCCGTCGTCCGGGGCGCTCTACCCGATCGAGGTCTACGCCGTCGTCAACGCGGTCGACGGCCTCGAACGCGGCCTCTACCACTACGACCCGGCGCGGAACGCGCTCCGGGTCCTCCGGCAGGCGGACCTGCGCGACCGGATCGCCGACCACGGCCTCGGCCAGTCGTTCCTCGCGGACGCCGGCGTCGTGCTGTGCCTGACGGTCATCCCGGAGCGGATGCGCTTCCGGTACCGGCATCGCAGCTATCGCTACGGCCTCCTCGAGGCCGGCCACCTCGGGCAGAACACCTACCTCGCCGCGACGTCCATGGGCCTGGGCGCCTGCGCCGTCGGGGCGTTCTTCGACGACGCCCTCAACGACATGCTCGGCGTGGACGGACGTCACGAAGCGGCGGTCTACCTGCTCGCGGTGGGTGCGGTGGCGCCGTGACCCGGGGCGCAGCCTGACGGCTCAGGCCGTGCAGCGGCAGTCCAGGACGGTGCCGGGGGCGGGCCCGTCGACCCGGTCGACCGTGACGATGCCGCCGTTCCCGACGGGCTCGGTCGTCGCCAGCACGACCTGGGCCCAGCCGTCGGGGCTCACGGTGAACTCCTGCCGGGCGAGGACGCCACCACCCGGCGAGGAGACCGTGACGGCGTAGCGGCCGCCCGACGTCGGGAGGTCGCCGGCCTCGACGTCGACGATCGTGCCCTCGGCACGGGGCAGGAACCGGACCGTGGCCCAGGCGTCGGGAGCCAGGACGGTGCCCGCGAGCTGGACGGAGACCGTGGCGTCGCGGTGGGTCGCGATCCAGAGGCCGGCCGGGAGCACCCCGACGAGGAACGCGGCGGCGGCCGCGACGACGGCGAGCCGGATCTCACGACGCCCGCGATGCTGCCGGACCCCGGTCACGGCGGCGATCTCCGCCTCGTCGGGGAGGGCCGCGGCCGCGACGAGGTCGCCGGGCGCCCCGGCGTCGGCGCGGTCGAGGGTGTCGAGCATGGTGCGGACGATGGCGAGCTCGCGGCGGGTCGCGGCGCACTCGTCGCAGCCGAGGAGGTGCTCCTCGACGCGGACCGCCTCGCGGGGCGGCAGGCCGCCGAGGAGCAGCGCGGCCACGGACTCCTGCATCTCACACGTCACCGGTGACCACCCCCAGCTCGCGGAACGCGGTGCGCAGGTTCTTCATCGCGTAGAAGCACCGGCTCTTGACCGTTCCTTCCGGGATCCTCAGGTGGGCAGCGGCCTCGGCGACCGTGAGCTGGCGGAAGTACACCAGGTCGAGCACGTCGCGGTGCTCCCGGGGGAGCCGTTCGAGCGCCGTCCGGATCAGCGTCGACCGCAGGAACGACTCGACCTCGTCGTGCGCGTCCGCGGCGATGTCCGGCACGATCTCGGCGACGACCCGGGGCCGCGCGGAGGCCCGCCGTCCGGCGTCGGTCGTGGCGTTGCGGGCGATCTCGAAGATCCAGGACCGGAACGACCCGCGGGAGGCGTCGAACCGGGGTGCCGAGCGCCAGACGCTCGTCATGACGTCCTGGACGATCTCGCGGGACAGCTCGGCGTCGCCGGTGCGCCGGAAGACGAACCCGAAGATCCCCGGTCCGTACCCGGCGTACAGCGCACGCACCGCGTCCGGGCTTCCGGAACGCAGCTCCGCGAGCATCGTGTCGTCGTCCATGGCGCCGGGTGAAACGCGGCCAGGAGGCGAACCGTTCGATCGTGTGGCGTGGATCACATCCGTGAACCGGGGTGAGGACGGCGGCGTAACCGCCCGTCGCAGGCGCCGGACGGCGGCGCCGACCACCCAGGAGGTCCCCGTGAAGCGCTCCACCACTCTCGTCGCCGGCGGTCTGACGGCCGGCGCGGTGCTCGCCCTGCTCGCCCCGGTCGTCGCCGGCTCGGCCGGCGCCGACGCGGGTGTGCGCCTGCGTCTCGTCGAGCAGGGCACCGCCGTGCACGTGCTCGACCTCCCCGCGTCCGCCGCGGACGGCCAGGCCGGTGACCTCGCGACGTTCGAGTCGGACCTGCTGAAGGCCGGCAAGAAGGTCGGCACGCTCGAGGGGTCCTGCCTCCAGATCCGCGCGAACGGCACCCTCGACGACTGCTCCGTCACCGTGACGGTCGGCCGGAACTCGTACCGGATGGCGGGCCCCTTCGACCCGGCCACGGGTGGCACGCTGACGATCGTCGGCGGGACCGGCGCCTGGGTCGGCGCCGGCGGCACCGACACGATCGTCAACCGGCCGGACGGCACGGCCGTCCACACCGTCTCGATCAAGCTCTGACCAGCGGGGCGGCCCGGCGACGCCGGGCCGTCTCAGTGGCGGCGGGTGGCCCGCACGACGACGTCGTGGAGCGTCACCTCGGGCCCGTCGTGACCGTCCGGGACCCGTCGGGACTCCTGGGCGGTCACGACGTCCCACGCGGTCGGGTCGAGCCGCTCGGTGATGGTGGCCGCGGTCGCCGAGGCGGCGGCGGGAGGCGCGTCACCGCCGTGGCCGTGGCCGTGCCCGTGGCCGTGGCCGTGCCCCTGGCCGTGCCCGTGGCCGTGACCGTGCGAGGGCCCGTCGCCGTCGGCCGGCTGGTGGAGGTGGCCGACGATGAGCAGGGTGCCGCCGGGCGCGACCCAGGACGCCGCGCGGTCGTAGAACTCGAGTTGCGGCATCGCGGGGTGTGCGTAGTGCGTGGTGACCAGGTCGAACCGGGTACCCGGGTCCCAGGCGGAGAGATCCGCCAGGACCCACTCCACCTGCCCGGCGACGCCGCGTTCGGCGGCACGTTCCGCCGCGCGGTCGAGCGCGGCCGTGGCGATGTCGGCGCCGGTGACCCGCCAGCCGCGCTCGGCGAGCCAGATCGCCTCGGCCCCGGCCCCGCAGCCCGCGTCGAGGGCTGTCCCGGGCGGCAGCTCGGCGATCTCCCGGACCAGGTGCGGGTTGGGTGCGCCGGATCCCATGGACCCGGCCCGGTCGCCCTGCCAGATCTCGTCCCAGTACTGCCTGTCGAACGCGTGCGTCATCCTCAGAGAGTCGTCACTCCCATGCAGGATGGCAAGTGGCCTTGCTGGAACGGCAAGTACGGGTGCGGACGACGCGACCGCCGCGGGCCGGGAACGCCCGTGCGGCGGCCGCTCGATGCAGGCCGCCGCACGTCGGTGGTGCGATCGCTCAGACCCTGGACCGGAGCTTGCGTGCGAAGCCCGCGACGACCTCGGTCGGCCGCTGCTGCTCACCCTGCTGGGCTCCCAGCACGACGACGCCGAGAGCCAGTGCGGGGGTCGCCCACTGCAGGGTCCGTAGGCGCTTCTGGGCGGCCGCCACGTCGTCCGGGGTGCCGGCGTCCGGGGTGGTGGCCCCCGCAGCCTCGGCGTCGCGGCCGGCCGCGGCGATCTTGGTGCCCAGGATGCCGCTGTAGGCAGTGGTCGCCAGGGCTGCGCCGGTGAGTGCGGTCTTGACGGCGGTGTTGGCGGTGACGCCCTTCTGGCCGCGGACCCGGTGGCGGTTGGCCAGGAGCAGCCCGAGGCCCCCGACGAGGTGCGTGCCGATCGCGGCCGCGTTGACCGGCGCCCAGCGGGCCCAGCCGTCGGCGGCGATCTCGGCGCGCTCGCGGCGGTCCTTGATGTCGGACGCGGCGCCGTTGAGGCCGACGGCGCCCATGAGGGCGCCCCCGAGCCAGACCGCTGCGCCGACGTCGTGCAGGGAACGGACCAGGGTGTTGCGTGCGGTCACGGTGCTGAGCCTTCCTTCGGGTGGATCACGGGTGAGGGGTGCCTGCGAGGTGTGGGGTCTGCTCAGGCGAGCAGTGCGTCAGCGGCCTTCTTCAGGGCGCTCGGCCGGCTCGGGTGGCGCGGCGCGGTCTTCTTGCTCTCCAGCAGCTGCTCGCCGATGGTGGTGAGCTGCTTGCGGCCGAGCGCGCTGCGGACCTTGGGGAACCAGTCGTTCTCTTCCTCGTCGATGTGGTGCGTGACGTTCTCGATGAGGACGGTTGCCTTCGCCCGGAAGTGCTCCGCGTCGGGTGCGAGGGCCATGAGCTCCATGACGAGGAGGTCGGCGACGTGGTGCTCCTCGTAGGACTCGAGGACGTCCTGCTCGAGCTCGGGGACGAGGGCGCGCACCTGGGGGTACATCACCTCGTTCTCGATGTACGTGTGCACGGTGAGCTCCTGGATGATCTCGTCCACGATCGTGCCGCGCGTGGTGTGCGCGGTCGGGCCGGAGTCCTGGAACCGCTTGAAGAGCGAACGGATCCGCTTGTGGTCGTCCTTGAGGATGACGATGGCGTCGGTCGACATGATGCTCCGTAGCTGAGGGGTGGGAACGCGATCGCCGCCGGTGGGGGACGACGCTCGGGGGACGGCGCCCCGCATCCCCGGTGCCCGCGCTGCGGCCGGTTATCCGCGCGGGCGCGGACGGGTTGTGTCGCACCGCGCCCGGGACGCTGGAGGGCTACGCGGGGATCAGCTCGCCGAGCCTGGGCAGCGTGAAGGTCTCCGACCCGGTCGGCAGGTTCTCGGGCGCCTGGATGCCGAGGTAGGTGACCGGTTCGTCCGGCACCTCGCCGTTCCAGGTCAGCACCTCGGTCGTCGGCCGCCACCGGTCGACGAGGTAGGCCAGCGTCAGGTAGCGCCGCTCGACGAGGGCACGGACCTGCTCCGCCGTGGTGACGGTGCTGTCCTCGACCCGGTTGAAGGACGGGCGCCCCTTCGGGTACAGGTGCAGCCACACGGCCTGCCAGCCGTTCTCGCCGTTGACGAACGCCATCGGCAGCGCGATCCGACCCGTGCCGCGCAGCTGCGAGGTCATCCGGACGGTGCGGGCGTCGAAAGGCGGCCCGCCCTGGTCCCGCGTCCGGGTCTGGTAGCCGAACAACGACTCGGCGACGTCCTCGAACGACTCACCGGCGTAGATGTTGACCTGAGGGACGACGACGCGCGCCACGAGGTCGAGCGGCACGTCGATGAACTCGGTCGCGCCGTCGGGGGCCGAGGTGATGTCGCCGGAGTGCACGACGCCGTCCTGCCGGTAGTTCGTCCAGGACACCTGCCCGGCGGCGTGGAACTGCTCGTCGAGGAGAAGCACCGACAGGTCGTAGTCGGTGCGGCGACCCGTCTGGCGCCAGTACATGAAGAAGCGCAGGACGTCACCGCGCACGGCGGCCCGCGAACCCCGGGGGAGCACTCCGAAGCCGGCCCCTGAGGCCTTGCCGGACAACGGGAGCGCGACGTCGAGCACGTCCGGGTCCACGAGCAGCGGCCGTGGCGACGGCGCGAGTCTGGCGGTGATCTCGGTGTCGATCCGAGCGGACAGGTCGGCCACCAGGTCGGCCGGCAGCGCCGGTCGCCGGTCCGGTTCCACCCACGCCCGCCGCGACCGGCCCACGTACACCCGGGCGGGTGCGGGCAGCAGCCGGTTGTCGATGTGCTCGCGCAGACCGAGCAGCACCCTGCCGGACGCCGAGCCGAGCGCACAGGTGACGGCGTCGACCACCTCTGCGCGCTCTGCCCGCGAGGCCAGTCGCAGCAACCGGTCGGCGGACCTCAGGAGCAGGCCCGGTGCCGCCGACAGCACCGAGGCCGCCTGCCCGACGGCACCGCCGCGGACGGCCGTCTCCGCGCGACCGGCGAGACCGGGGACCCGGCGTTCGCCGCGTGCGACGGCGAACACCTGCTGGGCGTGCGGCCACCGGCCGTACTCGTGCGGGTGCAGCCGTTCCCCGAGGCGCTTCCAGCGCTCCGCGTGCCGGGCGACGTCCGCGAGCTTGCCCGGGGATGCTCCGACGACCTCGTCGAGCGCGGCCAGCAGTATCCGCCGCTCCGCGCGCCGGAAGCCGCGGAACCGGGTAGGGGTCGCGAGCGAGACGTCGCCGCCGGAGACCTGGCAGGCGACGCGGAGCACGTCGGTCGTCGTGTCCGTGGCGACCAGGGGCCGGTCGAGGACCAGCCGGATCCCGTTGAGCACGGCACGGTTCTCCCGCACCGGGACCTGGTCCGGCTGCGGGCCGTCCAGGCAGGCGACGGCCAGCTCGCCGAGCAGGGCGAGGTCCGACTCGCCGAGCGGCGTCGTGCTCCCGCCCAGGGCGAGGTAGAGCCGCGAGACCTCCACCTCGAGGGGGTCTCCGAGATGCAGCAGGGTCACCCGGTCGCCCGCCGTCGTGACGAGCGCGTCGTGCGCGGCCAGGAGCTCGTCGTACGTGTGCTGGTAGGCGCCGTACGCCGGCAGATCGAGCAGGTCGATCCCCCCGCCGGCGAGCGCGGTGCGCAGCTGCGCGTCGGTCGCGCTGCCACCGCCGGCCAGGACCGCCGCCCGCAGCCGCTCCAGCCAGAACTCGACCGTGTCCGGCACGTCGTGGGGGAAGCCGATGAAGTACGCGTTGTGCCGGACGTGGTCGCCCACGAGTTCGCGCACGGCGGACACGACCGTCACCGCGAGGTCCATCGCCGGCCCGGGCTCCAGCCCGCCGAGGTGGTCCAGGAGCTCCCGGGACGCCGAGAACCCGACGTCGAGCAGCGCTGCGTCCAGCTGCCGGGCCACGGGAGCGCCGTCCCCGGTCGGGCCCTTGCTCGCCGGCACGCGCAGGGTCCTCTGGATGATCTGCTTGTCCAGCACGTGTCCTCCGGTGCGACTGTGTGGGCCGCCGGGGACTCGAACCCCGAACCCTTCGATCCAGAAAGGGAGAAGGAAGCGCACCCATGCCCGCACGAGGCGGAGAGCGGACGCGCTGACCAGTCGAATGCTCTGCCAGTTGAGCTAGCGACCCGGCGGCAGCATCGCATGCAGCCCTGCGGCGCGGCCACCGGATTGAGCGATCGTGACTCGAGCACGACCTCGAGCGTGAGCGCTTCAGCCCTTCGCGGCCGCCTGGGCGACGCACAGGACGCCCCTGTTGCCGTCCTGGTCGGCGACCACGGTCAGCGACGGTGCGTCGCTGTCGTCGACGACGGACCCGCCCGCGGCGATCACGGCGGCGATGCGTCGCTCGGCGACCTCGGGCGCCACGTACACCTCGACGTGGAACCGCTGACGCGGGGACCCGTGCTCGTCGCCGTCGCCGAACCACAGGTTCGGCACCCGCCCGGTGGCGTCCCGGATCTCGTCGCCGGGGGAGCCGTGGCCCTGGGAGCCGGGGTTCCCGGTCAGCAGGGCCGCCCACACCGGGGCGATGGTCGCGGAGCGCGCTGTGTCGAGGCCGAGCTCGACGACGCTCACCGCGGCCGGGTCGGCGTCGAGCCCGTCGTCGGCGGCGATCTCGCTTATCCGCCGGGCGAGGTCGATGTCCTGCTGGGTCACCCACTCGACGAGATGCTTCGTGCCCTCGTCGTCGCGGTAGACGGCGTCGGCGGTCACCAGCTTCAGGTCGACGTACCCGGTACCGAGCGACACGCTCGGGTGGTGCCCGGTCGCGTCGCCGGCCTCACCTACCGCGGTGACGAACCGCGCGCCGGCGGCGAAGTCGGCGACCAGGTAGCGGGCGTGCAGTCCCTGCGCCAGCTTGCGCCAGTCGGTCAGCCGGGCCGCGGCGATCTCGTCACGCGTCAGCATGTCCATGGCCGGGGACCCTACGTCGGACCCGGCCCGACCGCGCTGCGACCGCGTCAGCGCTGCGCGCGCACCTCGATCGACATCACGCAGTTCTTCAGCCCCTTGGGCCGGACGTAGGTGAAGCCGAGCCGTTCGTACAGGCTTCGGGTGCCGTTGTAGAGGAAGGACGACGACAGCTGCTTCGTCTGGTGCGTCAGGTCGTGCGGGTAGGCCTCGACCACGCCGCCACCGGCCTGCGCGACGAGGTCGAGGGCGCCGCGGATCGCGATCTCGGTGACGCCCCGGCGGCGGTACCTGCGGTCGACGAAGACGCAGGTGATCCGGTAGTCGGGGTCGCGGTCCTTCTCGGCGTCGTACTGCTTGCGATGGTGGATGGTGGGCAGCTCGACCGGGGTGCCGTACTCCGCCCACGCCACGGCCTCGTCGCCGTCCATGACGAGCGCCGCGTGGGCCGCGCCGGCCTCGACGTACCCCTTCTTCAGCGCCCGGTTGGCCTCGGCACCCTGCCCGCGCTCGGGGCCGTCGGGATGGAACCAGATGCACCAGCAGCCGCCGAAGATCCCGTTGTGCCGCTGCACGAGGGCGTCGAAGGCCGGCCAGGTCTCGGCGGTCAGCGGCCTGACCTCCAACGTCGCGTCGGTCATCGTCCCGGTCTCCATGGACGCACCGTAGAACGGATGCCGGACGATGCGCGTCCGGATCGGCGGCTCGTCGTCCGCTCCTCCTGGACCTGCTCGGCCCTGACCCTCAGCGGCACAGGGCCTGCTCGGCGGTGTCGGCGAGGGAGGCCGCGGCCTCGTCCACGTCCATGCCACGCCCGGTGTGCAGGAGGTCGAAGGCCTCGAAGCTGCACAGCACCCACAGGATGTCGGCCGCGTGCTCGACGCTCAGTCCCGGTCGCAGGGCGCCCTGGTCGTCGAGTCGCCGGGCGAGATGGGTCATCCCGCCGCTCCGGTCCCGTTCCTTGGCGGCGACGGCCCCGCCCATGGAGTCCGGGTCCAGCCGCGCCATGGAGAAGAGCACCCGGTAGACGGGCAGCTCGCCGGCGAACATCCGGCAGGCCGCGCGGATGCCGTCGCGCAGGTGCGCGCGGGCGTCCGGCGCCCGGACCGCGGCGGTCAGGTCGCCGAGGCCGTTCCGCTGCCACAGCTCGTCGGTGAAGGCGTCGAAGAGGCCCGCCCGCGAGCCGAAGACGGTGTAGATCGTCGAGCGGGCCACGCCGGCGATCTCGGCCACCTTGTCCAGGGCCAGCGGCTCGGCGGGTGCGGTGCGCAGCCGCTGCTCGACGGCCTCGAGGATCCGCGTCCGCGTCTGCAGCGCGGCTTCTGCGCGCAGCCTCTGGTCGTACTTCCGCGTGCCCATGAGATCCAGCGTCCCATATTGGTTGACAACTCGTCCGGCGAACTACAGTGTGTCTTATCAATACATAGTGTCTGACCAAATGGAGGATCCGGTGGTCGAGCATCGCGTCGTGATCGTCGGCGCCGGGCCTGCCGGCCTGGCCGCGGCGATCACCCTCGCGCGGGTCGGGATCGACGTCCTGGTCCTGGAACGCCGGGTCGGGACGTCGCCGCTGCCCCGCGCCACGGTGCTGAGCCTGCGCTCGATGGAGCTGCTGCGGAGCTGGGGTCTTGCGGACCGCGTCCTCGCCGGCGCCGACGACGTCGAGATGACGATGCGGGAGACCCCGACGTTGGCGCGCGTCGCCGAAGGGGCCACGATCGACGTCGGCTACCCGAGCGCGCAGCAGAGCGCGGTGCTGAGCCCCACCAGGGCAGCCTGCGTGGCGCAGGACCACCTCGAGGCTGTACTGCTCGAGGAGCTGGCCTCCCTGCGTACGGCCAGGCTCGAGCGAGGGGTCGAGGTGGTCGGGGTGGAGCCCGCCGCGTCCGGTGTGCGGCTCACGATCCGGGACCACACGGCACAGCGACGCACTCTCCGCACGGCCTACCTGATCGGCGCCGACGGCGCTCGCAGCACGGTCCGGACGGCCCTGGGCATCCCCGTCCGAAGCTCGGGCGCGACCGTCGCCGGTGCGCGCATCGAGTTCCGGGCGCCGCTGTGGGACCTGCTCGGCGAGCACCGGCACCTGCTGTACGCGGTCACGGCACCGTCTGCGGAGGGCGTCCTGCTGCCTGCCGGTCTGGGGGACCGGTGGATCTTCGCGGTCACCGCGCAGCCGGGTCGCGATCTCCCGGGCAACCCGACCGTGGCGGACCTGCGTCGCCGGCTGCAGCGTGCCATCGACGTGCCGGGACTCGATCCGCGCATCACCCGGCACGACCGGTTCAGCTCGCGGGGCGAGCTCGCCGAGCGCTTCTCCCACGGGCGGGTCCATCTCGCGGGCGACGCCGCCCACCGGGTCACCCCGCGCGGCGGGACCGGGCTGAACATCGCGCTGGCCGACGGGTACGACCTGGGGTGGAAGCTCGGCTGGGTCCTGCGCGGGCTGGCCGGGCGGTCCCTGATGAGCAGCTACGAGCCCGAGCGGCGACCAGCGGTCCGGCACAACCTGGAACGCTCCGTGGACCCGTCCGGCGCCCGGCGGACAGCGCCGCTGGAGGTCCCCGTCGACCTCTCCGGGCGGATCAAGCACCTGTGGGTGGCGCCGGGGGTCTCCACGCTCGATCTGCTCGACGACGGGTTCAGCCTGCTGACCGCGGACCCGCCGGCCTGGCGTCGCACCCTCGGCCGCCCTGCCGTGGCCGCCCCGGTCTCCGTCACCGGGGTCTCCGTCCTGAACGCCCGCTCGCTGGGGCTGGGACCGCGCGGAGCGGTGCTCCTGCGTCCGGACGGCGTACCCGTCGCCGCGTGGTCCACGTCGCCGTCCGCCGGTCTCGTGCAGCAGGCGGCGGCAGCCTTCCTGGACCACGGGGCGTCAGGCGGCGCCGGCAGCGCAGCGTGACGCCGGCCGCTCCACCCGATCAGCACGACGACGCGACACGACGACCACTGAGGAGCACAGCCATGAGATACCCCGTCATCGAGAACCCTGTCACCGGCGAGCGCGGCATCGTCAGGCGAGCGCCCGGACCGGCCGGTCCCGGTCTGGTCGCCGACCTGTACGCGCGCCCGGGTGCAGCCGTCGTCGGTGAGCACGTCCACCCGGCGAGCACGGAGGCCTTCACCGTCGTCCGGGGAACCCTGGGGCTCCGCGTGGACGGGACCGAGCGCCTCGCCACGGCGGGCACCCGCGTCGTCGTCCCCCCGGGTACCCCGCACGACTGGTGGAACGCCGGTGACGACACGGCCTGGGTCGTGGTGGAGGTCGACCCGGGCCGGCGGTTCGAGGCCATGATCCGCAACCTCTTCGGGCTCGCGACCGACGGCCGCACCGACGCCACCGGACGACCCGGCCTTCTGCAGGCCGCGCTGCTCGCCCGCGAGTTCGACGACGTCATCCGGTTCACCTCGCCGCCGCGGGCGGTCCAGCGGACCCTGTTCGCCGCGTTGGCGCCGTTGGCCAGGCTGCGTGGGCTGCGGGGTTCGTACCCGGAGTACGAGCGCGATGCCGGTGAGTACGTCGACACCCTCGAGCCGTTGCCCCCGGACATCAGTGCCCTGCTCGGGATGTCCACGTGATCCGGCTCGGGCAGGAGGCTCTCGACGACATCGTCGCCGCGGTCGGGTGTCGACGTCTGCTGCTCAGCCCTGGAGCCACGGCGACGACGGCGTCGCGATCCGGCCGGTCGCGGCGGTCTCGACGCAGTCGCGCAGGTTGCGCAGGTAGAGCCCGCGCCCGACGGCGGCCGGGCCGTAGTGGGCGTACTTGCCGGAGCTGGTGACGATCGCGGCGTCGCTGTCGGGGACGACGGGTGCCGCGAGGAAGCACCAGCAGGTGTCGTTGAGGAAGGTGCCGCCGAACCTCTCGACCCGTGCCACGTGGCCGGCCGCCGACGCCTGCTCGAAGACGTCCCGTCCGCACGTGACGACGAGCCGGACGCCGTCGGCGGCGCGGCGTCCGTCGCACAGGTCCGCGAGGGTGCCGCACTCGGTCAGGGAGAAGTGGGGGTTGCCGAGGGAGACCAGGTCGACGTGCTCCGCGGTCGCGGAGTTGAGCTCCGCCCAGGTGCGGGTCAGGTCCGCCCGGTCCACGGTGACGACACGGACGTCGGCGCCCGCCGTTGCCTCCTCGAGGCCGGCCGCCTCGGGCGTGACGCCGACGATGTGGAACATCGGTGCGGCGGACGTCGTGGCGAACGCGGCGCCGAAGGCCTTGAGGTCGTCGTCGGTGGGAGCGGCGTCCTGCAGCCCGGTGAGGACGGGGATCTCGTGGGGGGCGACGGAGCCGACGAGGTAGCCGAGGGTGGGCCACAGCGCGTCGTCCAGCAGCGCGCCCGGGACGTCGACGTCGACGCGGACCGTCGCCCGTCGCGCGAGCGGCAGGTGCGTGCTCGTCGCCGGTGCCCGGCCGGTCAGGGCGACGAGGAGGTCGAGGTAGTCGGGGTACTTCATCGTGCGGGCGCCGAGGACCGAGTTGGCGTAGACGACCGCGTTGGACTCGGCCCACACGATCTGCTGCGCGAACCGCGGCCGGGTGGCGAGCAGGTACGGCGCGCAGGTGTACGAGGGTTGGACGCCGAGGGTCACCAGGGCGTCCGCCATGAGGTCCGAGGGCTCGCCGACGTCCGGGCTGACACCGAGGTCGCGCCAACGCCGCCGGTCGACGAGCAGGGCGTTCATGGTCGTGGGGACGCGGACGGTGCTGCCGGTCGCGGCCAGCCGCTGGGCGAGGGCCAGGCTGGCCGGGCCCTGGTAGAAGCAGCCGTCGATGTGGCCCATCTCGACGTCGAGGAGGTCGGTCGCTCCCTCGAGCCGGGCGGCCTCCAGAACGATCCGCATCGCCGTCCGCGCGCCCTCGCCGTACTCACCGGCGAGGATCCGCTCGTCGTCCGCGGTGAGCGGGATCGCGGGCTGCTGCACGTCGTCCGGTGCGGACGGCGGGACGGAGCCGACCGCGTGGACGACGCCGTCCGTCACGGCCGCGGACGCCGTCCCGCGCAGTGCGGCGAAGTCGTCGCCCGCCAGACGCAGCACGGGGATGCTGGGCCCGAACAGCTCGCGCGCGATGACGACGCCGAGGGTGAGGATCGACTCGTGGTGGGAGAACACGAGGGCCGCCGGGGCCGATCCGTGGACGAGCATCTCGACGATGACACCGCTGCCCGAGCACGACCCGCGACCGCTCGGGATCACCAGGACCCTGCCCGAGACGCAGGCGCCGTGCAGCGGGTGGTGGATGTCGGTGACCATGCCGGTGAACGGGTCGACGCCGCCCATGAAGCTCAGGGGGACGTCCGAGAAGAGGACGTCCCCCGAGCCCGTACCGGGGACGAGGCACTCACCGACGAGCGCGGCAGCCGGCACTGCTCCTCCAAGGACGACGGGCGGGCGACGGGTCGCCGCACCGGCATCGGGACGACGTCGCGGCGGCTCAGGGGCCACCCTGCCGTCCGAGGGCGTCCGAGGAAAGACCCGCGGCCGACGTCCCGGTGGGTGAGCCGCTCAGGCCTCGGTGGAGATGGCACGCAGGATGTCGAGGCGGACCGCCCGGGCCGAGGGGAGGGCTGCGGCGAGGACGCCCACGACGACTGATGCGACGAGCACGGTGACGATCGTCGTCCAGGGGATCGCGAGCTGGTCCAGGCCCTGGGAGCGCAGACCTCGTTGCATGGCGATCCCGAGCCCCAGCCCGAGCAGGCAGCCCAGGACGGCCCCGAACAGGGCCGTGGCGATCGCCTCCACGGTGATGACTCCGGACAGCTGCCGCCGTCGCAGTCCGACGGCGCGCAGCAGCCCGATCTCCCGGGTGCGTTCGACGATGGACAGCGCGAGGGTGTTGATGATGCCGAGGACGGCGACGATGACGCTGAACAGGAGCAGCACGTAGAGCAGGTTGAGCAGCGTGTCGACGGATGCGGCGGTGGAATCGCTGTACTCCTGGCCGTCCTCGACGGACACGATCAAGAACGGCTTGGCCAGCGTGACGAGCTGGCTCCGCAGCAGACCCAGGTCGGCGCCGGGCGCCGCGCGGACGTAGACGCCCCGGTCCGAACGGGCGCTGACCGGGACGGCCTGGTCGTACAGGGACCGGTCGACGACGAACTCGGTGCCGAGCGCCTGGCTGTCCTGGAAGACGCCGCCGATGGTGAGCCGGTGGGCGGTCAGGGTGCCTACCGCCGCGGTGACGACACTGCCGACGGTCCACCCGTGGGCTGTGGCGGTGGTCTGGTTGACCAGCACGGTGTCGCCGGCCAGCGCCGTCAGGGGACCGGACCTCATGGTGATCACGATGTTGTCTGCGAGACCGGCCGCGCTCGTCACCACCGCACTCGCTGCGACGTCGTCGACAGTGACGCCGACGACGCTGGTCCGGGTGACCGACTGCACCTGGGGCAGGCCGGCTGCCGCCGGTCCGATGCTCGCCGGGATGCCGGCCGAGCTTGCTCCGCGCAGGACGAAGTCGGACGTCAGTTCCCGGGCGAGGACGTCGGCGACGCTGGCCTTGACGCTCTGGGCGATCACCGAGACGCCGGTGACCAGCGCGAGGCCGATCATGAGGGCGCTCGCGGTCGCGGCCGTACGGCGGGGGACGCGCAGGGCGCTCTGCCGTGCGAGCCGGCCGATGACCCCGGTCAGCGCGACGAAGGGCCAGGTGACCGCGGTGACCACCGGCCGCGCGGCCAGTGGGGCGGCGACGAGCATCCCGACGACGGCGAGGACCGCGGCCACCGCGGCACCCGGCCAGGAGGGGCTGTCGCGGGTCACGCTCACCGTCAGCAGGACTGCACCCACGGCGAGGAAGGCGAGCCCGACGACTCCGCGCCGGCGCAGGCTGCGGGCAGGGGGTGTCGCGTCGTCGCGCATCGCGGCGACCGGCGAGATCCGGGACGCGCGCCGGGCCGGGAGGACGGCCGACCCCACGGTGACGATCGTGCCCACGGCCACGCTCCAGAGCACGGTGGCCGGGTGCACCGGGAGCGCGGCGACGATGTCGGTCCCCAGGGCGACCCGGACGAGGGACTTGGCGCCGGCGGCGATCGCCAGGCCGAGGCCCAGCCCCAGGGCCGAGCCGACGACCCCGATCACGACGGCCTCGGTCAGGACGCTGCGCACGACCTGCCCGCGGGAGGCCCCGACCGCGCGGACCAGGGCGAGCTCGCGGGTGCGCTGAGCGACGAGCATCGAGAAGGTGTTGACGATGATGAAGGATCCGACGAACAGGGCGACGCCGGCGAAGGCGAGCAGGAAGGTGGTCAGGTAGCCCAGGCCGGCCGCGACCGAGGACTTGTTCTCGGCGGTCATCGCCGCTCCGGTGACGGCTTCGTCCGTGGCGGGCAGGACCGCGGCGACGCTCTGCCGCAGGGCCTGTTGCGTGACTCCTGGTTCCGCGGTGATCGAGAAGGTGGAGACGGTCCCGTCGGGGGCGAACGCGGTCCGTGCCGTGGCCTCGTCGACGAGGACCGCGGTCGCGCCGAACAGGGCTCCGAACGTCACCTCTCCGGTGATCGTCACGGGGTGGGCCTGTCCGGCGATGACTGCGGTGGTGGAGTCGCCCACGTGAAGGTCGGCCTTGGCCAGGGTCACCGACTCGACCGCGACCTCACCGGGGCCGGTGGGTCCGCGGCCGTGGACCAGGGTGAACGACGGGTCGTCGGTACGGAACGCGAACCCGAGCGCCGGAGCGCCCCCGGTGCCGACGGCGATGCCGTCCTTGCCGGCCAGGATCGCGGTGCCCTGGAAGTCGGGGACGACCCGGGCGACGCCTGGCACGGACGCGAGGGTGGCTTGCAGCGCCAGAGGCACCGTTCCCCGCGGGGCGCCGGTCACGATCGCCGAGGTCTCGCCCGAGCCGCGGACGACGACGTCCACGCCTTTGGACGCCGACGCGAACAGGCCGTCCAGGGTGGTGTCGATGCTGTCGCGCAGGATGAATGTCCCGGCGACGAACGAGACTCCGAGCATCACGGAGAACGCGGTCAGCAGGAACCGGACGAGGTGGCCGCGGACACTGGCCAGGGTGAACCGGAACATGTCAGCTCCGCCCGCCCAGCTCGAAACCCCGCATGCGTTCCAGGACGCGGTCCGCGGTGGGGTCGTCGAGCTCGTCGACGATCCGGCCGTCGGCCAGGAACAGCACCCGGTCGGCGAAGGCGGCCGCGGACGGGTCGTGCGTGACCATGACGATGGTCTGGCCGAACTCGTCGACGGAGCGGCGCAGGAACCCGAGGATCTCGGCGCTGGCGCGGGAGTCCAGGTTCCCGGTGGGCTCGTCCGCGAAGATGATCGCGGGTCGGCTCACCAGGGCTCGTGCGCAGGCGACGCGCTGCTGCTGGCCGCCGGACAGCTCGCTGGGCCGGTGGGAGAGCCGGTCGCGGATCCCGAGGGTGTCCACCACGGTGTCGAACCATGGCCGGTCGAGCGTGGCTCCGGCGATGTCGATCGGGAGGGTGATGTTCTCCTGCGCTGTCAGCGTCGGCACCAGGTTGTACGCCTGGAAGACGAACCCGAGCCGGTCTCGCCGCAGCGTGGTCAGCCCGCTGTCCTTCAGGCCGCTGATGTCGACCCCGTCGATGATGACGCGACCGGAGGTCGGGGAGTCCAGGGCTGCCATGCAGTGCATGAGCGTGGACTTCCCCGAGCCCGAGGGGCCCATGATCGCGGTCAGCCGGCCGCGGGCGAACTCGACGGACACGTCGTCGAGCGCGGTCACGGTCGCGTCTCCCGTGCCGTAGATCTTCGAGAGCCCGATCGCCGCAGCGATCACTGACGGCGCTGGAGGGGTGACCCGGTCAGTTGCAAGAGCGGGCGCAGGAGCGGGCGTGCCGATCGGCGAGTCGATGAGACGGGCCATGAGAGCCACTCCAGGTGGTGTCGTCAGTTCAGGGTTGCGACGTTGTAGTCGATCCGGTCGACGTGGAAGTCGAGGTAGCTGAACTCGGCGTCGGGTCCGGGGGAGTGCCAGTGGGCCTGGCCGTCGACGGCGACGTGTCGCCCACCGAGGTCCCGGTAGCCGCCGAGAGGGGTCGACCAGCGCTGCGGCACGAACGTCCTGCCGTCCGTCGAGGCCGTCGACCGGTCGTCGGAGACGAAGTCGACGAGCTCATGGTCGTCGTTGAAGACCAGGTCCGCGGTGACGGCGTTGTCCGCAACGGTGAAGACAGCGCGCGCGTGGCGTTCGTCGTGGGCCAGCCAGGCCACCGCCGGGCCGATGAGTGCCGCGGGCGCGAGCACGCAGAGGTCGTTGAACACGGTGACGGTCTCGGCGCGGTCCAGGTCAGGACCGCGGGCGTCCACCAGAGGGGCCAGCGAGCACAGCCGTACCTGCATGCTGGCGTGCCCGCGGGAGTAGACGTGCAGGACGTCGACGGGCAGCCCGGACCGGGTGGCGTCGATGAAGAACTGACGTGTCGGTGCCGAGCCGTAGGTGTTGACCTGCTCGCCGGTGAACGGCATCCAGGCATGAGCGGGATCGGACCGGATCCGCCCGCGGATGGTGGCGCGGAAGCTGGTGACCCGGGGCTGTCCGACGACACCAGCACGGCGCAGGTAACCGGCCACGCAGCCCGGAAGCTGCTCGAGGTCGGCGTCCGTGACCACCGCGCCAGAAGCGTTGCCCGCCTGAGCATCCCCTTCCTGAGCGGCGCCGGCCAGGGCCGATGCCGCTTCACGGTGGAAGCGGGCGCGCAGGCTCGGGCGGCCGTGCGAGGCGTAGCCGTACCCGGCGGCCGCTGCAAGCAACAGGTTGGCCAGGGTCCCCGCCTTCGCGTCGTTCCAGGAGGTGACGATCACGAGCTGGGAGACCAGCACCGCCGGCGCCGCCACCCACCACCAGCCGCGGGCGCGGAGCGCGACCAGCCCCGCGGTGACGAGCATCAGGACGGCCGCGACGAACCAGCCGACCCCGGCGACGCCGCCGATCGGCTCCTGCAGCGCCGGTACCTGCGCCCAGCCCAGGCCTTTCACCGCACCGAGAAGGTGGATCAGGCCGTGCAGCACGGTGACCACGACCAAAGCCCGGCGAAGCATGGTGCGCATGGCTACATCCCGCCCTTGTCGGTGGCTCACGGTCCGAGCAGAG
This sequence comes from Kineosporia sp. A_224, assembly GCF_002198655.1. Lineage (GTDB taxonomy): Bacteria > Actinomycetota > Actinomycetes > Actinomycetales > Kineosporiaceae > R-H-3. The sequence continues at coordinate 182,840 of NZ_MWLN01000191.1, read as the reverse complement.
CCGGACTGTCCATCACCGGGGACCGGGGCAATGCCTCCACCGTACACACGCCGCACGGACACCACCCAGGACCGGCATACCGGACGTTGGGCACCGGGCACGCAGCCCTGCTGCGCGTACGGTGTGGGACGTGGGGAGGCCCTACTCATGTGGCCACGCAAGCTGTTCGGACTGTCAACGGTCGTTCTCGGCGCGGCAGCACTCGCGATGGCTCGTCGAGGCGCGATGCACTGGGGGGCAACGACTGACGAGGTCGCCCGTGCTCTCCCCGGGGACGCACTGGTGGCCCGTGCCGACCTGCAGTCGACACGTGCCCTCACCATCCACGCCGGCTCCGCCTCGGTCTGGCCGTGGGTGGCTCAGCTCGGTCAGGGGCGTGGCGGCTTCTACAGCTACGACCGCGTGGAGAACCTGCTCGGCTGCGACATCCACAGCTCGGACGTGGTGCTCCCCGGTCATCAGGACATCAGCGTCGGTGACCAGATCAGGCTCGCTCCGCAGATGCCGCTGACCGTTGCGGTCGCCGATCCGGGGGCGGGCCTGGTCCTGACCGGCGGGATCCTGATGGGCGCCATGCCCTCACCGTGGACCTTCAGCTGGGCCTTCGTCCTGGCCGACGCCGGCCACGGCTCGACCCGGCTCCTGGTCCGGGAACGGTACGGGTACACGGCCCGCTGGGCCGCGCTCGTGGTCGAGCCGACCTCGCTGGTCAGCCTGGTCATGACCCGGAAGATGCTGCGAGGCATCAAGGAACGCGCAGAACGGCTGCAGTCCGCCGTCAACGCCCCTGACCCGTCGACCGTCACCGCCGGCTGACCACGACCCTGCCTGCAGCGGACGCACGCCAAGACGCGCCGCGTGGCTCCTGCAGCGACCCAGGCATGACCACGCACTTCTAAGGGCTCCAGCATGAGCAGCATCCGCCGACGCGCCACCATTCCGGCGCCAGAAGCCGCCGGCTCTCACCCCGCCGGCTCTCACACCGCCGGCAACCATGACGCCGGCCCGCGCGGACCGGACCTCGGTGGCGTCGCGCCTGTGTGGCGCAGCCGACGGGCCGGGACAGCGGCTGCGTTCGCCGTCGTCGGTGCAGACGCACTGGTCACCGGCTGGTTGACCCCGCGAGGTGCCGCCACGACGCCGCAGGCGTTGGCAGCGATCGCGGTCAGCCTGCTGGTCGGCGCCGCAGCGGGGCTGCTGAGCCGGTCGCGGTGGGCCATCCTGCTCGCCCCCGTCGGCTTCGCGGCGCTGTTCGAGCTCACGCGGATCGGCACGACCGGGCCCCTGGTGGACGGGATCCACCTCGGAGGCACCTACGGGCTCATCGCCTTCGCCACCGGTCGCGGTCTCGACCTTCTGCTCGTCCTGATCCCGATGTGCCTCGGTGCCGTGATCGGCGCCGGGCTCGCCCGGAAACTGGACGCCACCGACCGGGACAAGCACAGGTGGGGCAAGACCGGCCTGTGGGGCCGGCGGACCGTCACCGTCGTGGTCGCGATCGCCGTGGCCGCCCTCGGCGCCGGGATCGCCCGCCCTGCCACCACCGACCGGATCGTCGGTGCGGACGGCACGCCGCTCGCAGGCAGCGTCGCAGAGCTGCGGCAGGTCGACATCAACGGACACCAGCTCGGGATGATGATCCGCGGTGACAGCACCGCGAACCCGGTGCTGCTGTACCTGTCGGGTGGTCCGGGCGGCAGCGACCTCGGCGGTCTGCGCCGCAACGGCGAAGCCCTGGAGAAGGCCTTCACGGTCGCCAGCTACGACCAGCGCGGCACCGGGAAGTCCTTCGACAGCCTCGACCCGATCTCGACCCTCACCTTGGCCGGCGCCGTCGACGACGCGGTCGCCGTCACCGACTACCTCCGTGGGCGGTTCCACCAGGACAAGATCTACCTGGTCGGCAACTCCTGGGGGACCGTGCTCGGAGTGCTCGCCGCGCAGCAGCACCCGGAGCTGTTCGCCGCGTTCGTCGGCTCCGGCCAGATGGTCGACCTGAAAGCCACGGACCGGCTGTACTTCCAGGACACCCTCGCCTGGGCCACTCGCACCGGCAACACCGCACTCGTGCAGCAGCTGACCCGCAACGGGCCTCCGCCCTACGCGGACGCCTTGAAGTACGAGGCCGTCCTGGGCAACGAGCAGGAGGTCTACCCCTACGACGACAGCAGCCTGGCCGAAGGCGCGAACGGCTTCTCGGAGAACCTGTTCCATCCCGAGTACAGCCTCATCGAGCAGGTGCACCTGCTCGCCGGGTTCCTCACCGTGTTCTCGGTCCTGTACCCGCAGCTGCAGGGCGTCGACCTGCGCACCCAGGTCCCCTCGCTGGACGTCCCCGTGTACCTCGTCCAGGGCGGGCACGAGACCCGGGCCAGGGCCGAGCCCGCCGCGCAGTGGTTCCGCCTGCTCCAGGCGCCCACCAAGCAGCTGATCACCTTCCCGGACTCCGGCCACCGTGCGCTCTTCCAGCAACCTGACCTGTTCTACGAGGTGATGACCGGGACGGTGCTGCCGCAGACGCGGGGCGGGTGACGCGAACGGGGTGTCCGCCGTCTACCGGACCTCTTCGATCCTGCTGCCCCTGAAGGGAACGAGACCATGTACCCGCTCCAGATCGACCATCTCACCAAGCGCTACGGCCACGACGTGGTCCTGGACGACCTGACCTTCACCGTCCCGCCGGGACGAGTCACCTGCTTCCTGGGCCCCAACGGGGCAGGGAAGTCGACGACGATGAAGATCCTGCTCGACCTGGCCAAGGCCGACCATGGCCACGCCACGATCGGCCGGACCCGCTACCGGGACACCGACGACCCCGCACGAACCGTCGGCGTCGCCCTCGAACCGAACGCGTTCCACCCCGGGCGCAGCGGCCGCAACCACTTGCGCGTCCTCACGGACGGCGCCGGGATCCGGCCGGTCCGCATCGACCAGACGTTGGAGATGGTCGGGCTGACCCACGCCGCGGACCGGCACGTCGGCGGCTACTCCCTGGGCATGCGTCAACGGCTCGGGCTGGCCGCGGCGCTCCTCGGCGACCCGCCGGTGCTGGTCCTCGACGAGCCCGGCAACGGCCTCGACCCGCAGGGGATCCGCTGGCTACGTGACCTTCTCCGTGAACGCGCCGCGGCCGGCGGCACCGTCTTCGTGTCCACCCATCTGCTGTCCGAGGTCGAGCACCTCGCCGACGAGGTCGTCGTCCTCGACCATGGCCGGCTCGTCGCCACCGGCGCCCTGGCCACCCTGCAGCACGCGGGCACCTCGGTCCGCACCCCCGACCCCGAACGGCTCACCCAGCTGCTGACAGCGGCCGGCGCCACCGTCCGGCCCGGCAGCGACACAGACCTCGTCGTCCGCGGCCTCGGCATCGTCGAGATCGGCGACCGTGCATGCTCCGCCGGGATCGCCCTGCACGAGCTGAGCCCCCAGGCCGGCTCGCTCGAGGAGTTGTTCCTCGACTGGACCGCCACCAGCACCACAGCCACCAAGGCCCCCATCACCGACTCCACCGCCGGAAACCGCACGACCGAGGGCGCAGGCATCGTCGATGTCGAGGGCGCCGAGAGGCAGGTGCTCCCGCTATGACGACGCTTCGGCTCCTTCGCGGCGAGATCCGCAAGCTCACGACGACCAGGCTGCCGTGGGGCTTCCTCGGCGTGCTGATCGCCATCGCCGGGCTGAACGCGGCCATCGTCGCGTTCGGCACCGACACCGACGGGAGCAAGGCGTTCGTCGCCACCGCCGCGGACCAGCAGTCGCTGCTCGCGTTCGGCTTCAACGCCCTGCTCGGCACCGCCCTGTTCGGCGCCATCGCCGCCGCCCGCGAGTACGGCCACGGCACCGTCGTCCCCATGTTCCTCACGAGTCCCCGCCGCGCGCGCGCCGTCCTGGCCCAGCTCACCGCGGTCCTGCTCGCGGGGGCGGCCCTGGGGATGATCGGTCAGACCTTGATGATCGCCGCAGTCGCGGTGGCCCTGGAGACCACCCAGTACGCGTTCCTCGTCTCCGCGGGGCACGTCGTCCAGCTCCTGCTCGCCTCGGCGGCCGCCGGCGCGATCGGAGCGGTCCTGGGCGCAGGACTCGGAACGGTCATCCGCAACACCGGCGGCGCGGTGACGGCGGCGGTGCTCGTCGTGTTCCTCGCCCCGCCCCTCGTGGTGCAGCTGGCCGGCGCTGCCGTCTCCTGGATCCCCACGGCGCTCCTGGCCGTGCTCTCGGGAGTCAGCTCCGACGTCAGCATCTGGGCCGCTCTGCTCGCGGTTGCCGCATGGGCCCTCGTCCCTGCCGTCGCCGGCCTGGTCTCGGTCCAGCGGCGCGACGTCTGACGTGCCGCGGTGGAGGTCAGGGGCGACCCCCGACGTGCAGCGCGCGAGCGGTGCGGGTCATGGCCCGGGAGGCGCGCGAGGGCAGGGAGCCCGGGGCCGGGACGCCGATCGGACGCACCCGGCCGTTGTGCAGCGCGGCGACCTTCCAGCCGTCGTCCGTCCGCACCGCGACGATCGTCTGCCGGGACAGGCGCCGTCGGGGGAGGCGCGAGCGCCAGGGCATGAGGACGGAGCCGGTCGCGTGGAGGACGGCCACGTCAGGTCCCAGGTGCCGGATCGACTCGATGTGCCCGACGAGTGCGGAGCCGGTGAGGACGCCGCGGAAGAGCCTGTCGTGGTTGTCGACCATCGGCGCCCGGCCCCTGGCGTGCGTGCCGTCGTAGGAGACGTAGTCGCTGTCCTCGGTGAAGCAGGCGCCGTAGGCCGCGGCGTCGCCTGCGGTCCAGGCGGCGCACATGCGCTCGAAGAGACCGGTCATGTCGGTCAGGTCGGTGTCGGTGCCGTGGCGGGCCACGCTCATCGTCGTGCCTCGGTCCTGGCTGAGACCCTCGGGTCGTGCTCTCGCGTCGGCTCGCCCGCCGCGAGCCCGAGCTGCCGGCGCATCATGGCGTCGAAGGCCCGGTCGGGAAGCCTGCTGAGCGCGACCGCGGTTCCGGCTCCCCGGCCGACGCGGTAGCGCGCTCGTGGCCGGGGCGCCGTCGCTGCCCTGACGATGGCCGCCGCGACGTCCTCGACGTCGCTCGTGATGGGCCTGTCCTGGTTGGCGCGGTGGTAGCGCGCGACGGCGCGGGCCATCGGTGCGTAGGCGCCGTGGCCGGAGGTCTGCTCGAGCAGCGTCATCGCCGCTTCGTGCCACGGGGTGCGGACAGGGCCGGGCTGGACGACGGTCACGGCGATCCCGAACGGGCGGACCTCTGCACGGAGGCTGTCCGAGAGGGCCTCGAGGGCGAACTTCGACGCGTGGTACCAGCCACCCATCGGCGAGCTGAACTCGCCGGCGAGGCTGGAGACGTTGACGATCCGCCCGTGGCCGGCGCGGCGCATCGGGCCGAGCACGCGCTGCGTGAGGCCGGCGAGGCCGAAGACGTTCACCTCGAACTGGCGTCGGGCCTGCTCGACGGGGGTCTCCTCGACGGAGCCGAACTCGCCGTACCCGGCGTCGTTGACGAGCAGCTCGATCGGACCGACCGCGGTCTCGGCGTCCCGGACGGCGCGCTCGATGCTCTCCGGGTCGGTGAGGTCCAGGTGCACCGGGTGCACGCCGTCCAGCCGCTCGATGAGCTCTACGCGTCGCGCGGCCCCGACGACCCGGTAGCCCCGGGCAGCGAGCATCTGCGCCGTGCGCGCGCCGAGACCGGAGGAGGCGCCGGTCACCAGCGCGGTCCCCATGACCCTACTGTGCATGATGTTCACAATTAATGACTGTACTGTGAACGCCATGCACGGTCAAGGCGCCGACGAGCGGGCACTGCGGGCGGTCTGGGACGAGGTACCCCCGCTGCGCCGCGGTCCGCGGGCGCGGTTCGAGATCGTCGACGTCGCCGCTGCCGCTGTCGCCCTCGCGGACCGCGGCGGGCTCTCGGCTGTCGCGCTGGCGGCGCTGGCGCACGAGCTCGGACTCACGACGACGGCGCTGTACCGGTACGTCGACTCCAAGGAGACCCTCGTCCAGCTCATGGTCGACGCAGCGGTCGGGCCTGCGCCCCGGGTGGTCGCAGACGACTGGCGCGACGGGGTGCTGGCGTGGGTGCAGGGGCTGTGGGGCAGGTACCGGGCGCACCCGTGGCTCGCCACGGCGCCGGTCTCCGGGATGCCGCTCTACCCGCAGCGCCTCGGCTGGATGGAGGTGCTCCTGCGCGAGCTGGACCGCGGGCAGGTCGACGACCCGATGCGGGTCGCCCTGCTGCTCGACGGCCTGACCCGCTCCTTCGCCCTCCTGGCCCGCCAGGACGGCGAAGGGGAGCCGCCGCCGGCGTGGGTGCTGGAGGCCGTCACCCGCAGGTACCCCCGGCTGGCGCAGGAGATCTCGCGGGACTGGACGGACATCGCCGACGAGCTGGCCCCCGCGGTGCGGACCGTCCTCGCCGGCGCCGTCTGACCCGTCGGCCGGGCCGGTGCGGACGCCGGCTGATCCGTACGACGTCCTGCTGTGCCGCTCAGAGGCGCTCGACGCGGTCCGCCTGCGGGCCGCGGTCGCTCTGGCGCACGGAGTAGCGGACCCGCTCGCCCTGCTGCAGGGGCGCGGCGCCCGACACGACCGAGACGTGCACGAACAGGTCGGCTCCACCGGCGTCCGGGGTGATGAAGCCGAACCCGCGATCGGCGTCGAACCGCGCGACGACACCTTCCCCGCCGCGGGTCGGTCCGCCACCGGCCGGCCCGTCGGCCGGCCTGCGCCGGCCTGCCGGTTCGTGCGTTGCGGGTGGGGGCCCGGACGGGCCGGCGCTGCCCTGGACCAGGTGCACGTCCCGGGCCTGCGGGCCCCGGTCTCCCTGGACGACCTCGTAGGCGACACGGTCGCCCTCGGAGAGCCAGGTCAGACCGTCGCCCAGGGCCCGGGCGTGGACGAAGACGTCGTCACCACCGGAGTCGGGGGTGACGAACCCGAAGCCCTTGCCCTCGTCGTACCAGGAGACGGTGCCGTCGGCGCCGTCGCCGGCGGCGGGCCGGCCGACGTCGGAGCCCAGCGGCAGCAGGTGCTCGGCCTGGGGGCCGCGTTCGCCCTCGCCGACGAGGAAGGCCACCCGCTGCCCCTCGGTGACGACACCGCCGGTGACGATGGCGGAGCTGTGCACGAAGATCTGCGCCTCGCCGCTGTCGGGCGCGACGAAGCCGTATCCCTTGCTCGGCTCGTACCAGACGACCGTGCCCAGGAGGCCGACCGCGGAGTCCGGGGCGGCCTCGCCGGTCACGCGGACGCGGAGCGCCTGCGGGCCGCGGTCGCCCTCACCGGCCTCGAACTCGACGGCCTGGCCCTCGCGGAGGATCTTCGGGCCACCGGCCGCGACGACGATCTCGGAGGCGTGGACGAACAGGTCCTCGCCGCCGTCGTCGGGGGCCAGGAAGCCGAAGCCCCGGTCGGGGTCGAACCAGCGGACGACTGCATGCGGCACTGAGGGCTCCACGTGGAGGATTCGGGTGCGGCCTCGGCCTCGCGTCGTCACGACGACAGACTCCGGCCCGGCACGTCAGATGCTACCGGGCGGGCGCGCGGCGCCGCCCGCTGCGGGTTCCTGGGAGAGCTGGCCTGCGACGGCACCCGGGCGGTGGGCGTCTTCTGGAGCGAGGCGCTGGGCTGGCCGCTCGTGTGGGACCAGGACGAGGAGACCGCCGTCCAGTCACCGCACGGCGGGACGAAGGTGGCGTGGGGCGGGCCGCCGGTGGCGCCCAAGGTCGTGCGGAACCGGCAGCGCTTCGAGCTCGCCGTGGTGGACGGCGACCCGGACGGCAACGAGTTCTGCCCGTCCGCAGGATGACTGCGACGCCCGAGACGCGGGCCGGTGTCAGACGCCGGCCCGGCTCGCGCGCGTCTCGAGGTCGGTGATGACGAGCTCGACCTGGCGGCGGAAGACCTCGGTGTGGTCGATCGCCGACAGGTACGCCGCGGCCCGGGCGGCATACGGGTACGCCGTCGGGTCCGTCGGGTGGTACACCTGCACCCACCCCTCCACGCCCTCGGCCGACATGGAGACCAGGCGCGTCGCGTGCTGGCTGCACACGGCGAGCACGAGGTGGGCGTAGACCGCGTAGCTCGTGCCGGCATCCTCGCCGCGCAGCCCTGCCCGGTGGAGGGCCTCCAGGACGGCGTCGACCGCGCGCAGCTCGTGGATGCCGCGTGTCGTGCGGTGCATGGCGGTCGAGGCCGCGGCCGGGTGCTCGCTCGCGGTCCGCCATGCGCGCCAGGCCAGGTCGCGCAGCGACTCGCGCCAGTCCTCGTGCGCCTCGTAACCGTGGAGGCTGAGCCGGTCGAGCTCCTCGGCCAGGGCGACGACGATCTCGTCCCGGCTGGTGAAGTGCCGGTAGACGGCAGTCGTCGAGGCGTCGAGCGCCGACCCCAGCCGGGCGAACGTCAACGCGTCCGGCCCCTCCTCGTCGAGCAGGCCGAGGGCCGCCTCGACGATGACCTGCCTCGACAGCGAGCCTCTGGCGAGCCGGCGTCGTGAGACCGAGGACCCGGCCATCGCACCTCCTGTAGCTCGCCCCGACGATACCCGGAGGGCTCGTCCGGATTTAGTGAACACTATTGACTACAACGCTAACTAGTCCCATAGTCCTGGTGCATGACGACGACGCCGCCGACCCTCCGCCACGCGTTCACCATCGTCGCGGAGGTCGCTCCGCCCGAGGTGCTCGAGCACCGCGGCGACGCGACGCTGGAGTACATCCCCATCACCGGGGGCCGCGTGACCGGGGAGCTGTCCGGGACGGTCCTCCCCGGTGGCGGGGACTGGTGCCTCGTCCGCGCCGACGGCGTCTTCCGCGTCGAGGCCCGGTACCTGATCCGCACCGACGCGGGTGACCTCGTCGACGTCCACAACGTCGGCTACCTGCGTCACGTCGCCGGCGACACCGGTGACTGGACGGCGATGCGCTACTTCCAGTCCACGCCCGTCTTCCGCACCGCGTCGCCGGACCTGCAGCACCTCACGAGCACCGTGTTCGTCGGCCGGGCCCACGCGGGCCCCGGTGCGACGACCGTCGAGGTCTTCGAAGTCCTCGCCTGACCCTCGCCCGACCCCTTCCGTCCACCGGCAACGAGTCCGCAGGAGTCCCCATGCGCTGGAGCAGTACCCGCGTCACGTCGTCCACCGCCGCGATCGGCGGCGTCCTCCTCGTCGCCGGCTGCGCGACGACCGGCTCGACGCCGTCGGCGACGACGGCCGGCAGTGCCGGTCCCGCGACGACGACCGTGCGCACGACGATCGACGTCCCCGCCGGTTTCGACCCGGCGAAGGCGGCGTCACTGCCGGACTTCCTGCTCGCGCGGATGAGCTTCGACACCCTCGTGCGCAAGGACACCGACGGCATCGTCGGCGGCCTGGCGACGACGTGGACGACGACGCCGTCCAGTGCGACGTTCACCCTGCGCACGGACGCCACGTGCTCCGACGGCACGAAGGTGACGCCGGCGGTGGTCAAGAAGTCCCTGGACCGCCTGGCCGCACCGGCCACGGCGGCCTCGACCGCAGTATCGGTGTTCGGCCCGGGCAACGTCCCGAAGGTCACCGCCGACGACACCGCCGACAGCGTCACGGTCACCGTCGAGCGACCGTGGGACCTGGCCGGTGGCCTGACGATCGCGTCCTCCGGCATCGTCTGCCCCGCGGGTCTCGCCGACGAGAAGGGGCTCGCCGCCGGCACGGTGAAGGGCGCCGGGTCCGGGCCGTACACGCTCACCGCGCAGCAGTCCGGCGCGACGTACTCGTACGCGCTGCGCGCGGACTACACCGCCTGGCCGAAGCGCGCCACGACGCCGGCCGGCGAGGTGCCGAAGACCGTGGAGTACGTCGTCTCCCTGGACCCGACGGCGACGGCCAACCTCGTGAAGAACGGCCAGCTCGACATCGCCAAGATCAACGCCGAGTCCGTCCCGCGGATCGAGGGCGACGGCTCGGCGAAGGCCGCGGTGTTCCCGTTCTCCGACTTCTACCTCGTCTTCAACGAGCGGCCGGGCAGCCCGTTCACGGACCCGGCGCTGCGCAAGGCCGTCGCGCAGGCGATCGACCGGGCCGCCTTCGAGAAGGTCACCTCGAAGGGCACCGGCGAGACCCTGACCTACCTGGCGTCCAAGAACACACCGTGCTGGGACGGCGACACCTCCTTCGTCGTCCCGACCGACCCGGCCGCCGCGAAGAAGGTGCTCGCAGGCAAGAGGATCCGCCTGCTCGGCCCGCAGATCGTCGGCACGAACGGCGCGGGCAACGTCTACCTGCAGGAGGTGCTGCGGGCTGCGGGCGCCGAGGTCGAGCTGCAGAACACCGACGTCGGCACGTGGATCTCGAAGGTCTTCGGCGCCCAGGACAGCTGGGACGTCACGGTGTTCGCCGACCTCAACTTCATCGGCTCGCTCGCCAGCCCGCTGCCCTTCTTCGGCGGCCCGGCCGTCGAGGCCGGCGGCGGCAACATCGGCGCGGTGAAGAACCCGGCGGCCGACGCCGCCTTCGCGCAGGGCCTCGCGGCGACCGAGGAGCAGGGCCGCTGCGCCGGTCTGCGTGCCGCCCACCAGGCGCTCGTCAAGGCCGCCGACACCGTGCCGCTCGTCAACGATTCCTTCGTCTACGCCGTCCGCCCCGGCTTCAGCGTCGCGATGCTCGGCGGCGCGCTCGACGACCCCACCTTCCGCATCACGAACTGAGGAGCCCGCCGTGCTGGACCCTTACACACCCGTGACGACGGTCGCCGACCTCATCCGGACCGGTCAGGTCAGCCCGGTCGAGGTCGCCGACCTCTACCTCGACCGGATCGCCCGCCTCGACGGCGCGGTCCACGCCATCGTCTGGCTCGACGAGGACGCCGTGCGGTCGGCGGCCGCCCGAGCGGCGGACGCGGTCGTCCGTCGCGAGCCGCTCGGCCCGCTCCACGGCGTCCCGATCCCCATCAAGGACCTGCACTCGTGCGCGGGGCAGCCGAACACGATGTCCTCCCTCGCCATCGAGGAGCGCATCGAGACCGAGAGCGACCCGGACGTCGCCGCCCTCCTCGACGCGGGCGCGATCCCGTTGGGGCGCAGCAACTCTCCGGAGTTCGGTGCCCTCACCGTGTCGGAGAACCTGCGGCACGGCGTCACCCGCAACCCGTGGCGCCTGGACCTCACGTCGGGCGGGTCGAGCGGCGGCGCGTCCGCTGCCGTCGCGGCGGGCCTCGCCCCGGCCGCGCACGCCTCGGACGGCGGCGGCTCGATCCGCGTGCCCGCGTCGGTGACCGGGCTGGTCGGGCTCAAGCCGAGCCGCGGTCGCGTGCCGACGCTCGTCCGGGGATGGGAGCACTCGACGACCGAGGGGGCGATCACCCGCACGGTCGCCGACGCTGCCCTGCTCCTCGACGTCATGAGCGGGTTCGACCCCCTGAGCTGGTACAACGCACCGGCCCCCGAGCGGCCCTTCAGTGCCGAGCTCGGCGTCGACCCCGGGCGGCTGCGGGTCGGTCTGCTGCTCGACGCGCCGACCGGGATGCCGGTCGACGACGCGTGCCGGGAGGCGGCGCTCACCCTCGCCCGTGCGCTCGAGTCGCTCGGGCACGACGTCGTCCCCGTGGCGCCGTACCTCTTCGACGCCGACACGTTCCTGGCGTTCGCCGAGGTCGTCATCAGCGCCTCGACGTGGGCACTGCCGCTCGACCACCCGGACAGGGTCGACGGCTACATCGCCCGCCGCCGCCGCGTCGCCGAGACCGTCCATGCGGGCCAGTACGCCGAGGTCGCCGCGCGGCTGCAGCTCGAGACCCGCCGGGTCGTCGCCCAGTGGGGCCGCGACTACGACGTGCTCCTCACCCCGACGACCGCGACCGTCGCCCCGCCGGTCGGCCTCGTCCGCGACGAGGCCAACGCTGTTCCCGAGACGCCCCGGCTCACCGAGCTGCGGATGGTGTCCTTCACCGCCTTCTGCAACGTCAGCGGGCTGCCGGCGGTCACGCTCCCGGCGCACCGCACCGCGGACGGCATCCCGGTCGGCGCGCAGCTCGTCGGCGGACCGTTCGGTGAGGCGAAGCTCCTCCGGCTGGCGTCGCAGGTCGAGCCGATGCTGCCCCTCGTCGGCGCGCACCCGGCGGACGAGGGCCTCCTCGTCCCGGCAGGGCGATGACGACGGCGACGGCAGGCGCGGCGCCCGCCCCGGCCGCCCCCGGGAACGGGCACGCCCGCGCCGGTCGGGGATCGGTGCTCGACCTGCCGTGGGTGCGTTTCGCGGTGCGTCGCGCGGGGGGCCTGGTGCTCGCCCTCGCGCTGCTCGTCACGGTGACCTTCCTCATCGTGCCACTGCTGCCGGGCGACCCGGCGCGCGCCATCGCCGGCAGCGCGGCCACCCCGCAGGCCGTCGCGACGATCCGGGCCGACCTCGGCCTGGACCGGCCGCTCCCGCAACGCTTCGTCGAGTACGTCGGCGGCCTCGCCCGGGGCGACCTCGGCACGTCGTTCCGCTACCGGGTGCCCGTGGCGGACGTCGTCGCGACCCGGCTGCCCTACACCGTGCAGCTCGCCGTCCCCGCGATCGTGCTCGTGCTCGCCCTCGCGGTCCCGCTGGGGATGGCCGTCGGCGTCCTCACCCGCGGCGGCCGCCGCCGGCGGCTCGACGTCGCGTTCGGCGTCGTCGCCGGCGCCGTGGCCGCCGTCCCGCCCTACGTCCTCGGCACGCTGCTCGTCGTCACGCTGGCCATCGGGCTGAAGCTGTTCCCGCCGGGCGGGGCGCAGACCCCGGCCTCGCTCGTGCTGCCGATCCTCGCGCTGTCCCTCGGGCCCGCCTGCGCGGTCGCGCGGGTCGTGCGGGCCGAGACGTCGTCGGTGCTCGAGCAGGAGTTCCTGCGCACCGCGAGGGCGCGCCGGCTGCCGGCCGGCCGGCTCTACCTGCGGCACGCCCTGCCCAACCTGCTGACGAGCGTCCTCACCCTGACCGGCCTCGTCCTCACGTCGCTGCTCGGCGGCACCGTCGTCATCGAGAACGTCTTCAGCTACCCGGGGCTGGGCACGGAGATCGTCCAGGCCATCGTCAGCAAGGACTACCCCGTGATCCAGGGGATCATCCTCTGCGTCGGCGTCCTCGCACTGCTCGTCAACCTCCTCGTCGACGTCGTCCTCGGCCTCGTCGACCCGCGGACGCTCACCGGAGGCCACCATGGCGGTTGACACCGCGCTGCTCGCCGAGGCCGCGCTCCGCGGGCCGGCCCAGCGCCGGGCCTGGCGGCGCTCGCCGTCGCTGCTCGCCGGGGGCGCGGTGCTGCTTCTCCTCGTCGTCGTGGGCGTCGTCGCGCCGCTCGTGCTGTCCGGGCGTGCGGAGACGCTGACCGGCGACGCCAACCTCGCCCCCGGTGCCGGGAACTGGCTCGGCACCGACCCGTTCGGCCGCGACATCCTCGCCCGGGCGCTCGTCGCGACCCGGCTCACGCTCCTCATGGCCGCGGGGGCCACGGCGCTGTCGTTCGTCGCCGGTGTGGCCCTGGGGGCGGGAGCGCTCCTCGCGCCGCCTCGGGTGCGGCAGGTGCTCCTGCGGGTCTTCGACGCCGCGGTCGCGTTCCCCTCGCTCGTGCTCGCGCTCGTCGTCGCGGCCGTGCTCGGCGCCGGCGCCGGCTCCGCCGTCGTCGCGATCGGTCTCGCCGGCATCCCCGGCTTCGCCCGGCTCACGTACAACCTCGCCCAGGGTGTCGCCACGCGGGACTTCGTCACGACGGCGCACCTGCTCGGCGTGCCCGGGCCGCGCGTCCTCACCCGGCACGTGCTGCCGAACGTGTCCGGCCCGCTGCTCGTGCTCCTCACGTCGTCGTTCGCGCTGTCCCTGCTCGAGATCAGCAGTCTGTCGTTCGTCGGCCTGGGCGTCCAGAGCCCGCAGTACGACTGGGGCCGGCTCCTCAACGAGGCACTGCCGTCGATCTACACCGCGCCGTGGCTCGTGCTCGCGCCGTCGCTCATGCTCGTCCTCGCCGGGGCGGGCGCGATGCTCGCCGGCGACGGCGTCGCCCGGCTCGTCGACCCGCGCCAGGTGCACGGCGCACCGGCGGCCGCCCCTGCCCCGGCCGCCCGTCGTCCCCCGGACGCGGTGGTGCTGGGGGAGGACGACGACGCGGCGGACGACGCGGTGCTCGTCGTCGACGGTCTCGTCGTCGAGGCCGGCGGCCGGCGCCTCGTCGACGACGTCTCCTTCCGGGTGCGGCCCGGCGAGGTCGTCGGTCTCGTCGGCGAGTCCGGGTCCGGCAAGTCGACGATCGCCATGGCGGTCGCCGGACTGCTCGCCGACGGTCTCGTCGCCGACGCCCGCACGCTGCGGCTGCGCGACCTCGACCTGCTCGGACGGCCGCCCGCGCGGCGCCTCGCGACCGAGCTCGGCATCGTCTTCCAGGACCCGTCCGCGACCTTCAACCCCGCGCTGCGACTGGGGTCCCAGCTCACCGAGGTGCTCCGCGTGCACCTGCGCCGCCCGCGCGCGGTCGCCCGGGACGCCGTCGTCGCGGCGCTCACCGAGATCAAGGTCACCGAGCCGCGGCGCCGTCTGCACCAGCACCCGCACGAGCTGTCCGGCGGCATGCTCCAACGCGCGTCCATCGCCGCTGCGCTGACCACGGGCCCGGCCCTGCTCGTCGCCGACGAGCCGACGACGGCGCTCGACGTCACCGTCCAGGCGGAGGTGCTGCGCCAGCTGCGCCGGCTGCAGCGCGAGCACGGCACCGCGGTGCTCTTCATCTCCCACGACATCGGCGTCGTCGGCGCGCTCTGCGACACCGTCCTCGTGCTGCGCGACGGCCGGGTCATCGACCGCACGACCGGTGCGGCGCTGCGCGCCGGCGAGGCGAACCACCCGTGGACGGCCGCTCTGCTCGCCGCCCGGCCCGGCACCCGGCAGGACCGGGCCACGGCATGAGCCCCTTCACCCCCGCCGGCGCGACGTCCCCGGAGGCCACCGAGGTGCCCACGCCACCGCTCGTCCACGTCGAGGACCTCGTCGTCGTCCTCGGCCACGGCCGCTCCGCCCGCACCGTGCTCGACCACGTGGACCTCACCGTCGAGCGCGGCGGCGTCCACGGTCTCGTCGGGGAGTCCGGGTCCGGCAAGTCGACGCTCGCCAAGGCGCTCGTCGGCGTCCACCGGCCCGCCTCGGGCCGGATCAGCCTCGGCGGGATCCCGTTGCCGCGCCGCGGGATGCGCGGGCGGCGCGCCGCGGGCCTGCCGCGGGTGCAGCTCGTGCCGCAGGACCCGTGGTCGTCCCTCGACCCCCGGCGCACCGTCGCCGAGACGATCGCCGAGGCGGTGGACCCGGTGCGGGCCCGCGTCGCCCCGGCCCGGGCCCGGATCAGCGCGCTGCTCGAACAGGTCCGGCTCGACGCGGACGCCGCCGACCGCTACCCGCACCAGTTCTCCGGCGGCCAGCGGCAACGGATCGCCGTCGCCCGCGCGCTCGCGGGGGACCCCGACCTCCTCGTCGCCGACGAGATCACCTCGGCCCTGGACCTGACGACCCAGGCCGAGATCCTCGACCTGCTCGCCGACCTGCGCGCGCGTCTCGGCCTGACGATGCTGTTCATCTCGCACGACCTCGCGGTCGTCCGTGAGATCAGCGACGAGGTGACCGTCCTGCTGCACGGCCGTGTCGTGGAACGCGGGCCGACCGAGAGCGTCTTCGCCCGCCCGTCCGACGGGTACACCCGGCGGCTGCTCGCCGCCGACCCGGGGTCGCCCGGCTTCAGCCTCGAGGCCGGGCCGGTCTGACGTCCGGGACGCCGGAGCGCCCTCAGACCCTGAGGGCCGGTCTGTGCCGCGGTCGGAGTCAGCTGTCCGGGTGGTCGTTGAGGAGCCGGATGATCGGCCAGGCGCCGTCCGACCAGTTCGAGATGACGGTGCAGATGGTCGACGTCGTGGGCCGGTGCAGGCTCGTGAACGACACGCCCGCGTCGTACCCCTCGAGCCAGACGGCGTCGCTGCTCTCGTGGAGGTGGAACCCGAGGCCGTACCGCCTGGACTCCTCCGGCCAGTCGCTGCGCGGCCGGGTCATCTCGGCGACGCGCCGCGGCGGGACGATCCGTCCGGAGAACAGGGCGTCCCAGAAGGCGCTGAGGTCGGCAGCGGTCGAGTAGATGCCGCCGTCGCCGCTGCCGCGCACCGGCAGGTGCAGCACGTTCGTCCGCAGCCCGTCCGACGACAGGTAGCCGAGCGCGGCGCGACCGGGTAGCTCGTCGGAGCGGAGGAACGCGGTGTCGGCCATGCCCGCAGGCTCGGTCACGAGGGTGCGCACGAGATCGTGGAACGGCACGCCGCAGGCCCGTTCGGCCAGCAGGGCGAGCAGCACGTAACCGGCGTTGTTGTAGGCGAAGCGTGCATCGGCGGGAGACACGGGTTCGTGCCCGTCGAGGAGCGGGAGGTACTGCTCGGTGGTGGCGAGCCGGTGCACCGGCACCGGCATCACGTAGTCGCGCACGTCGGCGACTGCGTCCTCGTCCAGATAGTCACCGATCCCGGATCGATGGGCCAGCAGGTGCTCGACCGTCACGTCGTCGCCGATGAGCGGCAGGTCCTCGCCGAGCAGCGACCGGGCGGTCGTGGCGAGCCCGAGGGTGCCCTGCTCGACCAGGCTCATGACGGCCAGTGCCGTCAGGGTCTTCGTTCCGCTGGCTGTCGCGAAGACCGTCTCGACCGTGTTGGCGATGTCGTGGGCGCGGTCGGCGAGCCCGTACGCCGTGCAGAGCTCCGTTTCCCCCGAGCGGTCCACGCGGACCACTCCCGAGAACCCCGAGCGCGCTGCCACCGCGTCCACCGTTTCCTGAAGTGATCCCATCGCCCGCAAGGTACGCCTGCCCCGCCGTTCCGGGACAGTCGTTCTGCATGTGCTGGGCCGGGGCGCGCGACGGTCCGTGAGTGTTGCTAGGCGGTGGTTCTCAGGGGTTCGAGGGCGGCCAGGACGAGGTCGAGGCCGAAGGTGAACTCTTCTGCCGGGTCGTAGCCGGTTACGAGGAGCGTGGCGGCGGACTCGTTGAGGTAGGCGAACTGGTCCGGGGGGAGCTGGGGCAGGAAGACGTCCTGGGTCATGCCGGCGAGGTCGTCGGCGGTGTCGAAGGGCAGGCTGGCTTCTTGCAGGGCGTGCCCGTAGACGTAGCTGTCGAGCGGACAGTTGGCGAGTCGGCGCATGCTCAGCCCGTCGACCCCCTCGCGGCCGGCCGGACCGCCTCGACCACCACCCGCTGCTTGCTCAGCCCCGCGTCCGACGCGACCTGGCGTGGTCCGCTCACAGACGTCGTTCCCTCACGGGCAGAGGTCTCCTCGCTCCCTCGCACGGCTTGACAATCGTACGCCGTACGCCGATAGTACGGCGTACGACGTACGGCGTACGAAACGGCATGGGTCAATTGGGGAAGCAGGAGAGGCTTCGAATGAGTGCGGCAGTGGCAACGACAGGAACCACCCCGACCTGGGCGCTCACGGAGCGGGTGGTCGGCGCGACGGCGATCGCCCTGGCAGCGTCGGTGGCGATCCAGAACGCGGTGGTGATCTGGGCGGGAGCGCCCGCCTACGGGGACCCGATCAAGGAGGTGCTCGCATTCCACGCGGAGAACCGGTCCGCGGTCGCGGTCGCGGTCGGTCTGGAGGCGCTGAACCTGCCGCTGCTGCTCGGGTTCGTGGCCGGTCTCCACGGGCTCGTCGGGCGCCGCGGGGGTGCGGGCGCGGACTGGTCGCGCCTCGCGGTCGCCGCGGGCGCGGTTCTCTCGGCGGTCTTCGCGTTGTACGCCGTCCTGTGGGACGGAGCCGTGCTGTCCGCCGACGGGCTCGCCGAGCCGAGCCCGGCGTTCGAGCTCGCCTGGCAGCTGCACGCCGCAGCGTTCGCGCTGGCACTGCCGGCGCTCGGCACCACCTTCATCGGCGCTGCGGTGGCGGCGCACGCGAGCGGGCTGACGCCCCGGTGGCAGCGCCTGCTCGCAGTGGCCGGGGGCGGCATGCTCGTCGCCGCCGGGGCGGCCAACCTCGCGATCGCGGACGGCTCGGCGTTCCTGTTCGTCGGCATGCCCGGCTACGCCGCCTGGCTCGTGTGGCTGCTCGCGACCGGCGTGCGGCTGGTGCGCGCTCGAACCGCCGACCGCCCCGACAGCGCATCGGCGTAGGCGAGGAGGCACGAAGGCCCTGAGCAAGAGCTGTCCGAGCAGGTCTTGCAGCGACGCCACGACCCCGGAGGACCTCGCCGAGCGGATCCTCGTGGTGCTCGGGCTCCCGCCGCAGGACGCCCGCGACGTGGCCCGCCGTCCGCTGCCCGTGGGTGCCTGAGACTCTGAGGGCACACGCGGCGCGGCGTCGCCCGTGCCCGCGACCCGCGCCGGTGCGGCCTCGACGAGCTGTCCCGGAGTGTCGAACCGGTGTCCGGCCGGTGCACCGGCCTGCGATGCGTCGACGTGCCGCGCGGCACGTCCGGGGCAGGACCGGGAGCCTTCGAGGTATGTGCGGGCCCGCTGCTGCCTCCTAGCATCGGATGGTGCGGCTCCTCGAACGGGACCAGCAGGCCGCGGCGGTGGATGGCTACTTCGCCGAGGCCGCGGACGGTCATGGCCGGATCGTCTTCGTCGCCGGGGAGGCGGGGGTCGGCAAGACCGCGTTCGTGGGGCGCCTCGTGCAGCGGGTGGCAGAGGTGGCCCGGGTCGCCGTCGGTGGTTGTGACGGGTCGTCGACACCGGCGCCGCTGGGCCCGCTCGTCGAGATGCTGCCGCGGCTGCCCGCACAGGTGTGGCCTCCGGAGGCGACCGGGCACGAGGTCTTCGCCCGACTGGTCACGGCGCTGAGAGAGCCCGGTCTCCGCGAGCCGTTCCTCCTCGTGGTGGAGGACGCGCACTGGGCCGACGAGGCGACGCTCGACCTGGTTCGCCATCTCGCCCGCCGCGTCCACACGTGCCGGGCGCTGGTGCTGGTCACGTACCGCCCGGAGGACGTCGTCACAGGGCACCCGCTGCGGGTGGTGCTGGGCGACGCCGCGACCGCGCCGGGTGCCCGCCGGCTGGATCTTCCGGGGCTGTCGCGCTCGGCGGTCGAGCACCTGGCCCGCGAGTACGCCCTCGCCCACCCGGACGTCGCACCGGCGGACGTCGAGCGCCTGTACCGGGTGAGCGGGGGAAACCCGTTCTTCGTCACCGAGGTGCTCTCGGCCGGCACCGGTGCAGTCCCGCCGACGGTCCGGGACGCAGTCCTGGCCCGGGTGTCCAGGCTGACCGCGCCGGCGTGCGCCGCGCTGGACGTCGTGGCCCTGTGCGGGGCGCGCGCGGACATGGATCTGCTGGAGCAGGTTCTGGACGACGACCTGGAGGTGCTCGACGAGCCCTTGCAGCGCGGACTTCTCACCGCGGCGGCCGGTGAGGTGGCGTTCCGGCACGAGCTGGCCCGGTTGGCGGTCGCCGAGCCGATGCCGGCGTTCCGGCGGGTCGCGATCCACCGGCGGATCCTCGCCGCCCTGCTGGCGCGCACGGCAGACGGCGCGGTCGACCACGCGCGCGTCGCGCACCACGCCGAGGCGGCAGGCGACGCCGCAGCCGTCGTGGACCATGCTCCTGCGGCGGCCGCGCGAGCAGCCGACCTGGGTGCGCATCGCGAAGCGGTCCATCAGTACCGCCGCGCTCTGCGATTCGCCCATGGCCCGGCGGACGGGCGCCGGGCGGACCTGCTGTGGGTGCTGGGTTACGAGTGCTACCTCACCGACCAGGTCGAGGATGCGCTGGACGCGGTCCAGGAGGCTCTGGAGATCTGGGCGGCGTCCGGTGACACGGTCAGGGTCGGCGACGCCCATCGTTGCCTGTCCCGCCTCCACTGGTTCGCCGGACGCAATGCCGTGTCCGAACGGGAGGCGGACCTTGCCGTGCAGGCGCTCCAGGGGTCGGGCACCGTCGAGCTCGCCATGGCGTACAGCAACGTCGCACAGCTTCGGATGCTGTCGTCGGACGTGCACGGCACCAGGCTCTGGGGACGACGTGCCCTGGCGGCGCTGGATCCCGTGCCGGACGGGCGGAAACGGGTCGAGGTCCGGGTGCACGCGTTGAACAACCTCGGTACGGCCGAGGTTGTCTCCGGCGACTTCGACGCGGGGATCGGGATGCTCACCGCCAGTCTGGAGCAGGCCCGGGCGGCTGACCTGCACGAGCATGCCGCGCGCGCCTACTGCAACTTGGTGTCCTGTGCCGTGGCGCAGCGCCGGCACGCCGACGCCGCGGCGCGGTTGGAGGCAGGGCTGCAGTACTGCATCGATCGCGACCTGGATGCCTGGACGCTGTACCTCCAAGGCCTGCAGGCCCAGCTCATGCTCAACCGCGGGCAGACGACCGCGGCCCGGGTCGGCGCCGAGAAGGTGCTGCAGCGCATCGAGTCTGCACCGACCAGCCAGGTCGAGCCGCTGGTCGTCCAGGCGCTGGCCCTGGCCCGGACCGGTGACGACGGGTGGCGGCATCCGATGGACCGGGTGGTCCGGCTGGCCGAGGGGATCGGGGAGATCCAGCGTCTCGGGCCTGTCACCGCCGCCCGCTGCGAGATCGCCTGGTTGTCCGGTGAGACCGAGAGGGCGCGGAGGTTCGCTGCGGAGACCTGGCCGAAGGCGACAGCGGCCGACTGCCCGTGGAACCGGGGATCCGTCGCCACCTGGCTGGGGGACCCCTCGGCCGGCGACGACGCACCGCTCGCTCCGCCGTACGCCCTCGAGGTGGCCGGTCGCTGGGTCGAGGCCGCGCAGCTGTGGCAGGAGCTCGGATGTCCCCACGAGCACGCCCTGGCCCTGGCACGCAGCGGTGAACGCGCACCGATGACCGAGGCGGTCGAGCGCTTCGACTCGTTGGCGGCGACCGGTGCGGCCGCCCGGACCCGGGCGCTGCTGCGGGCCAGCGGCTGGTCCGCGCCCCGCACCCCGCGGGCCCGCGACCGCCGGCATCCCGACGGGCTGAGCGCCCGCGAGTCTCAGGTCCTCGCTCTCCTGGCCGAAGGGCTGCCGGACGCCGCCATCGCCGAGCGCCTCGTCCTGTCGCGCCGGACCGTCGAGCACCACGTCGCCGCCGTCCTGCGCAAGCTCGGCGTGCGGTCCCGTCGCGAGGCCGCCTCGCGCGCAGAACCCCGTCAGCCCTGAACTGTCGCGGCCCCGCAGAGCCCGTCGCGACCCTCGGTAGGTACCGCGGGGGTTGGGGATGGGTAGTCCTCACCGATGTGGCGCCGTCCCGGCCGTCGGTAGACCGGAGGCGTGCGACCAGCGGTGCGTCCGCGCCGCGGCGCCACGCGGAAGGAGAACGGGATGCCTCTGTTCATGGACGTCCATCACCTCGGCGACGGGGTGACGATGGACGATGTCGCCAAGGCCCACCAGGCCGATCTGGCCGCCCAGGCGGGCCACGACGTGCGGTACCTGCGCTACTGGGTCGACGAGTCCGGCGGTCAGGTCTTCTGCCTGGTCGAGGCACCGGACGCCGAGGCCGCGAACCTGGTGCACCGCGAGGCGCACGGTCTGGTCGCCGACGCGATCTACCAGGTGCAGGAAGGGGTCTGACGGATGCCCGCCCGCCGCACGATCACGTTCACCGGTGTCACAGCAGTCCTCGCGACCACCGCCGCCTTGACCGGTGGCCTGGTCCCCGGCGTCGCAGCCGTCGGGGGCTCCGACCCGCTCGGCCAGGTCCGGCAGGCCACCCGGGAGTACCGGGACGTCGACCGCGCCGTCGCCGCCGGCTACGTGCAGTTCTTCGGCTGCGTGCACGAGCCGTTGGCCGGGGCGATGGGCACGCACTTCGTCAACCAGGCGCTGGTTGGCGACGGAGCGATCGACGCCACCCGACCCGAGGCGCTGATGTACGACGTCCGCCCCGACGGCCGGCTCGAGCTGCTGGGCGCCGAGTACGTGGTCTTCAAGGAGGCATGGGACGCCGGGCACAGTGCACCGCCACGGCTCTTCGGGCAGTCCTTCGCCACCGTCACGACGCCGAACCGCTACGGACTGCCCGCCTTCTACGAGCTGCACGCGTGGGCGTGGAGAACGAACCCGACCGGGGCGAACAAGGACTGGAACCCCAGGGTGCTGTGCGTCAGCACCGAGGGGCACGCGACGTGACCGGGCGAGGAGCGACGGTCCGCAGCCACGCGGTCGGAAGACCCGAGGTTGCCGGTCCGTGATCCGCAGGACCGGGACGTCGGTGCAAGGGCACGCGATGACCTCGATGTCGCCCATCCGGGGGTAGTACCGCATCCGGTGGGTCGTGATCGAGGCTTCGATGAGTCAGAACGCCCGTCCGCCGGCCGCACCGCGTCCGGCCCGGCCGTGATGCCGCGTCGTCATCACACGGGTCTCCATCCCTTGACGGACGCGCGGACGTACCGGGACCACAGCGCCGCGATGTCGTCGCCGGTTCGCGCTGCCCAGAACTTGTCGGTGTACGTGCCGTTGCGCAGAGTCGTGTCGAGGTCCTGAACGATGCCGTCGCCGCCGACGGCGACGGCCCAGGCCAGGAACCGGGCGGTGGCCCGGTACCCGTCGGTGAGGGCGCTGCCGCGTTCGTAGTGGGTGATCGACCATCCGGCCGCGGCGTTGTCCCTGCCGAACCGGTACCGGGCGTAGTCGGCGACGCCCTCGACCCAGTGCCACCAATCGGCATACGTACCAGGGGAATAGCCTTGGATGAGGTGGGTGACCTCGTGGGTGACGACGTCGAGGTCGCGTGGGTGGGAGCGGGCATAGGCCGCGCTCACGGTGATGACGCCGCCACCGGTGGCTGCGGGGCCGTCGGTGTAGCCAGGATCGACGACGAGGCGGATCCGGGTCGTCGTCGCGGGATTGAAGAAGTCGGTGATGGCCGGGACGACGTCGGCGAGGGTGTCGAGGTAGCCGTTGACCGTGTCGGCGGACACCTTCGGGTCCAGGACGCGGACGGTGACGTCGGGTGCTCGACGTCCCTCGGACCTCATCGCCCACCTCGCACCGCTCGATGCCGTTCACGCTTGGATGAACCATGGTGCCACCGCATCGGTTCAGAAGATCTCGTGGCGGCCGTGGGGGTACCAGCCCTCGTATCCGCACGGAAAGTGGCCCGCCAGGTAGAAGCCCGCAAGCCGGTGATAGAACGCCGGCCGCTGGACGGGCGCGTACTCGTACTCGAGACACGCCCCCAGCAGGTCCCATGAGAGGTCGTCCACGGGCGAGCGGCGGAGACGTTCCTGTTCGACCACCGTCTCGCAGATCGGGATGACGATGCTCTGGATCACGGGTCTCCACCGGCGAACGAGCTCGTTCCATGTCCCGTAGTCCTGGGGGTGGTGCCTGCTCAAGGACGTGGTGAACGCGTTGCGCGCCTCCAGGTGCTGATTCGTCTTGTGGCGGTTGCGCGTGCCGTGCAGTGCATCCTTCCAAGACGTGACGGCGACGGCATCCCAGTCGCCGGGCAACGGCTCACCCACACAGGCGAGCAGGGGCGCCTCGGCCAGGGCATCCACGAACGCCTGCGCTGTCGGGGTTGACAGGCCTTCGCTCGCGCTCGACGACGCCGGGTGGAGCAGGTCACCTGCCGGCCCGTCGGTGGCGGTCTCCCGCGGGAGATCCCAGATGGCGGTGTCGGTCGCGAGCGCCGTGCGGAGGGCGCTGGCGAAGGCGTCCAGCGACGGGAAGGCGACTTCGGCGGTCGCGTCGTGCGGGTACCAGATCACCCTTCCCGCCGCGGCCCCGCGCGTGCCGAAGCCGTACGGGTCATGCCCGGCGGTAAGGACGATGAAGCCCATCTCCTCGGGCAGGAGGTCGCCACGCGACACCGCCGAGATCCTCCACAAGTCGGCTGTCGCGCGAAGCGCCTCGTCGGGGGTGAGGGGCTCAATCCCCAGGGCCGGGTTGCGAAGGGCCGACACCCGCCTCAGGAAAGTGTCGACCTCGGAGGGGATGCGCATCACGTCGGCAGTCTGACATGAGCGAGAACGCGCGCTGCTGGAGCGAAGGTGGCTGCTGCTCGGAGCCGCCACCGCGCTGATCACGAGGCGGATGGCTGATCACGGGTGCTCGACGAGACGCGCACCGGCATGCTGCACGCTCTGTGAGCTGCGGCGAGTGCGTCACGCAGAACCGGCTTCCAGGTGCGTCGCCGGGCGGGGCAGGTGCCGGACTGCCGGCACGCAGGCGACCGCCAGGGCGGCGGTCACGCCGACGACCGTCATGGCGAGCAGGGCGTGGTGCAGGCCGATCGACACGGTGACGAAGCCGATGAGCATGTTCCCGAGCGGGATCGCGCCGGCACTGGTGAGGTAGTCGTAGCTGGAGACCCGGGACAGGGCGCGGTCCGGGACGTGTTCCTGGAGCGAGGTTGCCCAGAGCGTGAAGGTGCCCGTGACGCAGACGCCGGCGAGAAGCTCGAGCCCGGCGATGCCCCACTCGCCGAGACCGCTGCCGATGAACGCGGCCTGGCAGGAGGCGCCGACGAGCATCAGGCTCGCGACCCGCAGCGCGAACCTCGGGCGCCAGCGCAGCAGGAGGAGGTCTCCCAGCACGCAGCCGACCCCGAACCCGGCGGTGATCAGCGCCCACGACCTCGCGCCGTTCAGCTCCTCCGCGGCGAGCACAGGCCCGAGCACGAAGATCGCGGGGAGGACGACCACGTGGTAGGCGGCCATGCCGCCGAGGAAGGAGATGACCCACGGGCGGCCCCGTACTTCTGACCATCCTTCCTTCAGGCTGGACGTGAAGCGAGGCGACGTCGCTGCGAGGTCCTCCTCGCGCACCGTGTCGCCGACGATCCGGGGGCGGAGGGGGATGAGGCAGGCGATCGACACCGCGAACGTCCCGGCGTCGAAGAGGAACGCGCCACCAGGTCCGACGACCGTCACCAGGAACCCCGCCAGTACCGGGCCGAGGATCGAACCGGTGGAGAAGCTGAGACCGCGCAGGGCGTTGGCGGGCTGCAGGTTGCCCGGGGACACCGTGGCCGGCAGCAGCCCGGTGAAGGCGGGTGCGAAGAAGGCGTCGGCGGCGCCGTACACGGCTGCCAGCAGGGCGAGGTGGACGACGTGGGCGTTGCCGCTGAGGAGAAGGCTGCCGGCGACGAGCTGGCAGACGAAGCGGGTCACGTCGGAGGCGACGAGGATCTTCTTGCGGTCGAACCGGTCGGCCCACACCCCGGCCGGCAGCGAGAGCAGCGCGAAGGGAAGGAACTGGGCGGCCGACACGATCGCCACGTCGCCGACGTCACCGCCGACGGCCAGGACGGCGAACGGCAGCACGACCATCATCACCCGGTCGCCGAGGATGGAGAGCACCTGGCCGGAGAAGAGCAGTCGGTACTGCGGCTCCTCGCGAAGGACTCGCGGGAACAGCGGGCGTCGAGAGCGTGCGCGGACCGGCAGCTCGGTGTTCGGGTTCATGACTCCACGCAATCTGACACCGATGTGTCGTGCTGGATACCCCTGGCGGGGAAGAGCGCGTCGCCGGTGGGTCAGAGGGCGACGTGGGTGGGGACCTGGAGCCCGAGCCGGAAGCTGGTGACGGCCTCGGTGGTGTCCTCGTCGACGAGGTCGTTGTTGATGGCGATCGCGGCTTCCGATCCCTCGCCGGCGGCAGTGATGACCTGGGCTCGGGGGTTGACGGCGTTGCCTGCGGCCCAGACGCCGGGGATGCTGGTGCGGCCGGTGGCGTCGGTGGCGACCCAGCCGCCCGGCTGGGTGGCGCAGCCGAGCCCGGTCAGGAGCTCGTCGTGGGGGACGAGCCGGGGGCGGACGAACACCGCGGTGCGGGGGACGACCTGTCCGGTGGCGAGCTCGACGCCGGTGAGGCGGTCGTCGTCGACGACGAGTCGGGTGACGGGGTCGTCGACGATGCCGACGGCGCGGGCGACGAGCTGCTGGCGCTGGTCGGCGGTGAGTGTCTGGCCGTTGGTGAAGTAGACGACGTCGTCGGACCACTGACGCACGACGTGGGCGTGGGTGAGGGCGTCGGTGGTGCCGCCGAGAACCCCGACGGGTCGGTCACGGACCTCGTAGCCGTGGCAGTAGGGGCAGTGGAGCAGGTCGCGTCCCCAGCGTCCGCGGACCCCGGGGATGTCCGGGAGGTCGTCGCGGAGTCCGGTGGTCACCAGGACGCGTCGGGCGTGCAGGGCGGTGCGGTCGGCCAGGGCCACGGCGAACACCGCGACGGCGTCCGTGCCGTCGGCGGGGGCCCGGCGGAGGTCGGTGGCGCGGCCGTGGACGAGGTGCCCGCCGTATCCGGTGACCTCTCGGCGTCCCCGGGCGAGCAGGTCGGAGGGCGGGAGGCCGTCGGAGCCGAGGAACCCGTGCATGTGGGCGGCCGGGGCGTTGCGCGGCTGCCCTGCGTCCACGACGGCGACGCGCCGCCGCGCGCGGGCCAGGACGAGCGCTGCGGACAGGCCCGCAGCCCCGCCACCGACGACGACCACGTCCAGGAGATCGTGCACCGGTCCGCTGTCGTGCCCGTCTGCAGACGTCCTGTCGCGGCTCATGGCGTGACCACGATCTTCCCGGACACCCGGCCGTGCTCCAACGCTCGGAGCGCGTCCGCGACGTCGCTCAGGGCGCCGGTCCGGTGTACGGCGGACCTGACCTGGCCGTTCTCGACCAGCTGCGCGAGCGTCTCGAGGTCGGCGGTGTTCGGCCGGGCGACCCAGAAGGTCGCGAAGGTCTGGCTGCTGAAGCGCGAGATGAGCGTCGGCCGGACCTGACGACCGAGACCGCCGGTGATCTCATCGCCGCCCTCACCGCCGACGAACACGAGCGTCCCTTGCGGGGCGAGCAGACTGCGGAGGGTCTTGAGCGGGCGGTTGCCGGCGATGTCGAGGACGAGGTCGTAGCGGACGCCGTGGGTGGTCAGGTCGCCCGCGGTGTAGTCGATGACGTGCTCGGCGCCGAGGGAGCGGACGAAGTCGAGCTTGGCGGTGCTCGCGACGCCGGTGACCGAGCCGCCGAGGGCGCGGGCGATCTGGACGGCGAACGACCCGACACCGCCGGAGGCGCCGATGACGAGCACGCTCTGCCCGGCCTGCACGCGGCCGTGGTCCCGGACGGCCTGCAGGGCGGTGGTCCCGGACGTCGGGACGGCGCCGGCCTCGACGTGGGAGGCGCGAGCAGGCTTGCGGGCAAGGGCGGCCGCGTCTGCGACCGCGTACTGGGCGAACGTGGACCGGCCGACGCCGAAGACCTCGTCGCCGGGGCTGAGGCCGGTCACGCCCGGGCCGACGGCCTCGACCACTCCGGACAGCTCGCTGCCCAGGCCCGCCTCCTTGGGACGTCGGACGCCGTACCCGGCCAGTCGCATCAGGTACGGGCGTCCGGTGAGGATGTGGATCGCGCCGCGGTCGATGCCGGCCGCGTGGACCCGGACGAGGACCTCGCCCTCGCCGGCCGCGGGCACGGAGATCTCGCGCACGGTGAGCACGTCCGGGGAGCCGTAGGCGTCGCGGACGACGGCCCGCATCGACGTGGCGGGGCGGGCGACGGGCGCGGGCCGGTCGGAGGTGGACTGCGCGGGGTGGCTGTCGGAGTGGGACATGGTCTGCTCCTCGGTGGGTGCGGCCCGGATCGGTCCGGATCGGTGCGTGCTGACGGGACCAGCGTCGTGGGGGTCTGCCAGGGCTCGCCCCGGTCGAATGACCGGGATGCGCGGCCGGCGCCGTGTCAGTCGCCGAACGGGGCGAGCCGGACAGCGAGGTCGAAGGCGCCGTAGCGGCGCAGGAACGCGGCTCGTCCGGCGGGGACGTGGGCGGCCTCGGTGCGGAAGACATCGGTGAACTCGCGCTTGAACCCCAGCCGCGGGTGGGCCGAGGTGACGGCGGCCAGGACGTCCGGCGGCAGCGACCAGGACCGCAGTCCGACGACGTCGAGGGCGGCGCCGGCCGACAGCAGGTGGGCGACCGGGCCGTGCGCGACGGTGATTCCGGGGGAGTGGTGCAGCGTGATCGCTGTCACCATCGTGTCGGTGGCGGACGACGACAGCCCCGCGCGTGCGGCGACGTCCCGCCCGGCCCGGACGCCGGCCATCGTGAAGTCGACGTGCGGTGTCGGTGCTGCGAGCCCGAGGTCGTGGAGCATGGCCGCGGCGAAGAGCAGGTCACGGTCGACGTCGAGTCCGTGCAACCGGCCGAGCGCCGTCCCGAACGCGTACGTGCGGTAGGAGTGGTTGAGCAGCACCGGGGAGAGCCGTCGGCTCGCGAGGTCTTCGGCCGCCCGGGCCAGCCGCGAGTCGGGGACCGGAGCGGCTGCGACATCGGTGCGTCGGCCACCGTCTCCTCGGCGGAGCAGGGCGGCGACCCGACCCGCCACCGTGATGACGAGGTCCTTCGCCAAGGGCAGGACCAGCCGCCGACGGTCCCGTCGGGTGAGGGCGCCACCGGTGCCCTCGAGCCAGAGGTGGGTGCCGAGCCGTGGCGTCGGGTCTGCCGACGTGGCGAACATGAAGACCTCCGAGCGTCGCGGCATCCCGCCGCGGGGACGGCGCCGGGCGGCGCCCGGGCCACCTTGACGGCAGTCGCGCGCGCATCGCCCCGGCAGAACGGCCGGGATGACTGATCGCGTGCAGACGCCGTGAGGCGTACGGTCGCCTCGTGCTGCACGGGCGGGACGCCGAGCAGGCGCGGCTGGCGGGTGTCCTGACGGATGCGATGGCCGGTCGCGCCGGGCTCCTGCTGGTCCACGGCGAGCCCGGGGCCGGCAAGACGTCCCTGCTGGACGCCCTCGTCGCCGACGCGGGTGCCGATGTGTGCGTCCTGCGGACCCAGGGCGTGGAGTCCGAGGCGCCGCTGGCGTTCGCGGCGCTCCATCGGTTGCTGCGCCCCGTCCTCGGCCAGCTGGACCGGGTCCCGCCGCCGCAGGCGCGTGCGCTCAGAACGTCGTTCGGGCTGGAGTTCCCTGACCCGGGCTCGGTGGACGTCGGGGTTCCGCAGCCGTTCCTCGTGGCGCTGGCGACGTTGTCGCTGCTCACGGAGGCTGCCGAGGCCGGCACCGTGCTGTGCGTCGTGGACGACGCGCAGTGGCTGGACCAGGCCACGTCCGACGCGCTGCTGATCGCCGGGCGGCGGCTCGGCGCGGACCGGGTCGCGATCGTGTTCGCCGCCAGGGACGGCGAGGGCCGCGTCTTCGCGCCGGACGATGTCCCGAGTCTGGCGCTCGCCCCGCTCACGCGGGCGGCCGCGCTCGCCGTCCTCGCTGACACGGTGGGTGACGTGGCCGACGACGTGGCCGACGTGCTCATGGCCCAGACCGGCGGCAACCCGCTCGCTCTCGTCGAGCTGCCGACCACCTTCTCGCCGGCGCAGCTCCGCGGCCAGACCTCCCTTCCGGACCGTCCGCAGCTGACTCCCGGTATGGAGCGGGTCTTCCTCGACCGGTGCCGCCGCCTTCCGGCCGAGGTGCAGACCCTGCTGCTCGTGGCCGCCGCGGACGACTCCGGGCAGGTCGCGACGGTACGCCGGGCAGCCGAGCTGCTCGGTGTGCCCGCGGCGGCTCTCGAGGTGGCCGAGCGGTCGGGCCTGCTCATGGTGGAGGCCGGCTCCGTACGCGTCCGGCACCCCCTGGTCCGCTCGGCGGTCTACCAGGCGGCCACGAGCGGCGAACGACGTCAGGCGCACGCCGCCCTCGCCGACGTGGCTGACCCGACCACCGATGCCGACCGGCAGGCGTGGCACCGCGCGGCATCGGTGGACGTCCCCGACGCCGCCGTCGTCACCGCTCTCGACGACGCTGCCGCCCGCGCCGAGCGGCGGGCCGGGTACGCCGCCGCAGCGGCCGCCCACGCCCGTGCCGCCGAGCTCACCGACGGCGACCATCCGCGCGCCGTCCGGCTCTTCGCCGCCGCACGCAACGCCTGGACCGCCGGTGAGACGACCTCCGCCCGAGCGCTCGTCACGTCTGCCCGGACGCACGCCGAGACCACTGCCGACATGCTGCTGCGGGCCGACATCGACCGCCTGCGCGGGCGGATCGAGGTCAACGTCGGATCGGCCGTCGACGCCCACCGCATCTTCTCCGTCTCCGCAGCCGACGTCGCCGGGCTCGACCCTGCCCGCGCTCTCGAGCTCGCTGTCGCCGCCGCCCTCCTGCGCAGCCACGGCGCCGACAGCGGCACCGTTCTCGACGTCCGCCGGCTCGCCGTCGCGGCCTCGACGGGCGACACCGCCCACGGGCGGTGCCTGGGCCACCTCCTGCTGAGCCTCCACCAGGCCGCCGCCCACGAGTGGGCGGAAGCGCTGGCGTCCCTGCACGCCGCCCTGATCGAGGCCGCCGACCTCGACGACCCCGACGTCCTGGCCCACCTGGGCAACCAGGCCCTCCATCTCGGCGACGACGAGGCGCACCGGCGCTGCTTCACCCGCATGCTCACCAGCGGCCGGGATGCGGGCGCCGTCATGGCCGTCCTGTACGCCATGCCCCGACTGGGGTTCAGCCAGTTCACGACCAGCCGCTGGAGCGAGCTGCGGCGGGACGCCGACGAAGGCGTGTCCCTCAGCGCGAGTGCCGGCAAGCGCCCGCTCGCAGCCGTCCCGCTCGGCCAGCTCGCACTGCTCGCCGCGGTCCAGGGGCGGCCCACCCCGGACCTCGACGCCCACCTGGCCGACGTCGACGCAGCCGCCGCCCAGCCGCTCGGTGTGCTCGCCGACCCGGTCCACGACCTCGGACGGTGGGCACGCGGCGTCCGCGCGACACTGACCGGCGACACCACCACGGCACTGCACCACTTCGCCGCGATGCGGGTCGGCACCCTGCAGCGGCTCGCGGCCCTCGACCGGATCGAGGCCGCCGTCCGTGCCGACGACCGGGTACAGGCTCTGGCCTGGACCGAGGAGCTCGCGGACTTCGCCACCGGCACCGGCTGGCCGTGGGTCGCCGCCGTCGTCGAGCACGCACGGGCCCTTCTCGCCGAGCCGCCGGACGTCGCCGAGCGCTTCGAAGGTGCCCTCGCCCACCACACCCGGACGCCACGCACGGACCCCCATCACTATGAACGCGCCCGGACCCAGCTCGCCTACGGGGAGTGGCTGCGTCGCTCGCAACGCCGGGTGGACGCCCGCACTCATCTACGGGCGGCGTTGGAGACCTTCGAGGACCTGCGCGCACAGCCCCTGGCCGCGCGGGCGGCTCAGGAGCTGCGCGCGTCCGGCGAGACGGCACGCAAACGCGACGTCTCCACCGCCCTGCACCTGACGCCCATGGAACGGCAGGTGGCCCAGCTCGCCCGGCAGGGCCTGTCGAACAAGGACATCGCCGCCCAGTGCTGGGTGTCGCACCGCACCGTCGCGTTCCACCTGCGCAACGTCTTCACCAAGGTCGGCGTCAGCTCCCGCGGCGAGCTGGCCCACCTCGACCTGGCGTAGGCCGTCCGGTCCCTGCGACCCCCCGAACCTGGTCATGTGACCGGGGCGACGGGACCCACCCCACCCCGACCGTGGAGCCATCCGCAGGAGCGGCCCACGATCGAGGAGCCACACCATGACCAGCCAGACGCACCCGTCCCGCCCCGGGCCACGAACCACTGCTTCGACCACCGCTCCGGACGCCGCGTCGCCGCGGGCGACGCGTCGGCTCGGCCGGATCGTCGCCGGCTCGCTGGTCACCGGCACGATGGCGGGGGCGGTCCTCGCCACGGCACCGCTCCTCCCCGGCCACGAAGAGGGTGTCACCGGCGGCCTCCTGCTCGGGTTCGCCGCCGGCTGGGCGATGCTCGTCGTCCTGTCGACCCGGTACACGTCCGCGCCGCAGCGATGGGCCACGGCGCCGGCGGCATTCCTGACGCTCGGGGCGCTGGCCCTGCTGGCGTTCGGCCCGTCGGCCCGCCCCGCGGTCGACTGGGCCTGGCCCCCCGCCGCCCTCCTGCTCGCCGCCTGGACGGCACCGCACGTCCGCCGCCTCCCGAGCCGGGCCGGCCGCCGGCTGCTCGCCCCGGTCGTCGTCACCCTCGCCGTCGCCTCCATCGGCGCGGGCTACCAGACCATCGCCTCGGCGGTCGACTCCCGGACCGCCTCGATGCCCGGGCAGATGGTCGACGTCGGCGGCCACCGCCTGCACCTGACCTGCACCGGGTCCGGCAGCCCCACCGTCGTCCTCGAACCGGGCGCCGGGGAGATGGCCGCCAGCCTCGGATGGATCACCCCCGCTGTCGCCCGGACGACCCGCGTCTGCGCCTACGACCGCCCCGGCCGCGGCGGGAGCGACCCCACCGACACCCCGCAGAACGGCGCCCGCGTCGCCGGCGACCTGCACACCGCCCTCCACCGCGCCGGCGTCCCGGGCCCGTATGTCCTGGCGGGTCACTCGTTCGGCGGCCTCTACGTGCTCGCCTTCGCCGCCCGATACCCCGACGAGGTCGCCGGCATGGTCCTCATCGACTCGACAGCGCCCATGGCTGGTACCGCCGCCGGCACCGCGGCCGGGAGCGACTACAGCGTGGGGCCGGTGCTGCGACGGGCGTCCGTGCTGCTCTCGACGATGTCCCGCCTTGGTATCGGCCGCCTGTACGCCGACCACGCGTTCGGTGACCTTCCCCCGCAGTCCCGGGCGGACGTCCGGGCCGGCGTCGCGACGACAACCACCCTGCGCAGCACGATCGACGAGTACCTCGCCGGCTCCGCCTCCATGCAGGACGCCGCCGCCCTGACGGACTTCGGCGACAAGCCGCTCGTCGTCCTCACCGCCGGCGCCGGCCACCCCGACAGCTGGTTCACCAGCCAGGACCACCTGGCCACGCTGTCGACCCACGCCGTCCACCGCGTCGTCCACGGCGCCACCCACGAGGACCTCGTCGCCGACGCGCGCTACGCCGCCGTGTCCGCACGAGCGATCACCGACCTCGTGACGTCGGTCCGGGCCGGGCGGTGACGCGATGACATCCCGGCGGACCCTGGAAGCGACCGCCTTCGTCGCCGTCTGGGTCGCCGCCGGTTACCTGCTCCCGGTGACCAGCAACGGCTACCTGCTCCTCGGAATCCCGCTGACCGCGGCGTTCCAGGTCCTCGTCCGACGCCGGCCCCTGCGAGAGCTCTACGCCGCCGGGACCGCCCGCTTCCGGCTCGACGGACGCGGCGTCCTCCTGGCGGTCGTGCTTGCGCTCGTCCCCGCCGCCTACGCCGTCCGCTCGCTGCGGGACGACGACTGGGCCACGACCTCCTGGTACGCGGCCGCCACCGCGGGAGCGGTGTGCGCGGCCTTCGCGATCCGCGCAGGGTCCGCACGCTCCGCGCTGCGGTCAGCGGCCCTGCCGGTCGCCGTCGGGGCCGGCGGCATGGCCCTCGTCTACGGTGCCATGCACCTGGTGAACGGGACACCGCTCCCGGTCACGGACGCACTGCTGGCACTGCCGACCTACGTCGCGCTGTACTTCCCCGCCACGTTCCTGCTCGAGGAAGTGAGCTTCCGCGGAGCGGTCGACGCCCACGTGCACCACGACGGCCAGACCCGCGGCTGGACGTCGGCCGCATTCGTCTCCGCACTCTGGGGCCTGTGGCACCTGCCGGTGTCCCACGCCCTGCCGTTCCCGCTGCAGCTCGTCGAGCTCGTCGTCGTGCACGTCGCGCTCGGAGTACCGCTGTCACTCGCCTGGCGTCGCTCGCACAACCTCGCCGGCCCGGCACTCGCCCACGCCGTCAACGACGCCGTCCGCAACGCCGTGATGCTCGGCCTCTAGCCCGACCGAGCCGCATTCCCTGGGCCGGTTGCCGTTCCCTCTCTCCCGCAATGCCCTTCCTCCACCCACGACCAAGGAGCAGCCATGTCCCTGCACGCCCACCACACGGCGCACGACGCCCCGACCGGCCAGACGAGGAAGCCCTGGACCGTGATGGCGATCGCGCTCGTCGCGCAGATCCTCGTCGTCCTCGACATCTCCGTCGTCAACACCGCCCTGCCGTCCATCGGACAGGCCCTGCGCCTCGGCCCGGGCAACCTGCAGGCCGTCGTCACCGCCTACCTCATGGTCTCCGGCGGCGGACTGCTCCTCGGCGGCCGGATCACCGACCTCGCGTCACGCCGCACCGTCTTCCTCGCCGGGCTGGCCCTGTTCACCCTGGCCTCCCTCGCGAGCGGCTTCGCCACCGACGCCACCTGGCTCGTCACGACCCGCGCCGCCCAGGGACTCGCCGCGGCCGTCCTCACGCCGTCAGCGCTCTCCCTCGTCATGACCACCTACGACGGCGACCAGCGACGCAAGGGCCTGGCCGCCTGGGGCATCGTCGGCAGCCTCGGCGTCGCCGCCGGCGTCCTCGTCGGCGGCGCGCTCACCACCTGGGTGAGCTGGCAGCTCATCTTCTGGGTCAACGTCCCCATCGGCGCCGTCGCCCTCCTCGCCGGCCTCCACGCCATCGCACGCGACACCGTCGCGGACCGCACCGGAGCGCATGGTTCCCTCGTGCAGCAGCTCGACCTGCCCGGTGCCGCACTGCTCGTCGCCGGCCTCGCCACCCTCGTCCACGCCCTGTCCGTCACCAGCACCCACGGCTGGACCTCCGCCCGGACCATCGCCGAGCTCGGCTGCGCCGCAGCGTTTCTCGCGGGTTTCGTCACCTGGGAGCGGCACGCCCGCCAGCCTCTGTTCCCGCCCCACGTGTGGGGCATCCGCACCCTCGTGTCCGGCACCACGGTCATGCTCGGCGTCACAGGCCTCCTCGTCGGCACCGTCTTCCTGACCTCGATCCTCCTGCAGGCCCGGCTCGGCTACAGCGCCCTCGCCGCAGGCGTCGCGTTCCTGCCCTTCGCGGTCGCGATCACCGTGGGCGCCGTCGCCGCCCGGCACGCCCTGGCGCACCTCGCCCCGCGCACCGTCGCGTCCACCGGCCTCCTCATCGCCGGTGCGGCCGCCGTCCTGCTGTCGAACGTGCCGGACGACGCCCGCTACGCCGCCGACCTGCTGCCCGGTCTGGTGGCACTGGGCCTGGGTGTCGGGATGGTCTTCGTGCCCGTCTCCGTCACCGCGATGACCGGCATCCCCGAGAGCCACGCCGGCCTCGCCTCGGGCTTCCTCATGACCGGCCACGAGGTCGGTGCCGCTCTCGGCGTCGCAGTCCTGTCCGCGGCCGCCAACACCGCCGGCAGCCTCGTCGACCCCGCGCGGGTCGTTGACGCCTTCGACCGCGGACTGGTTGTCGGCGGCGCCGTCGCCGCCGCGCTGGGTCTGCTCGCCTGGCTGGGGCTACCCGCCAGCACGGTCGCCGGTTCCGGCAGCGCCCATATGCACCACTGACCCACCCGCCCGCTGGTCCATCACCCCCGATCTCCCCGGTGCCGGCTCCGCGTGCCCTCGGGGGCGCTCAGGCCGGGACGCCGCTGTCGCTGCGGGGGAGCGGCGACCCGAGCTGCGGCTGCGTCACGGGTCGCGATGTCGGCCCGAGCCACATGTCGATCGAGCCCAGCTCGGCGGGGTCGAACGTGCGCGGGACCCAGGCGGCGTCCTCCTCGATCCTGCGGACGCCGAAGGAGTACTCGTAGGTGAAGCCCTCGGGGCCGAGGAAGTAGATGAAGATCGCGGTGGACTGCGGGTGGCGACCCGGGCCCATCTCGATCTCGACGCCGTTGTCCACGAGGAAGTGCCAGTTGCGGAAGATGTCGTCGATGCTCTGGACCTGGAAGTTCATGTGGCAGAGGCCGGGTCCGTCGCCACGGAAGACCGCGAGCTTGTGGTGCACCGGGTCGATCCGCATGAGGCAGGCGTTGTCGCCGATCCAGTCGGAGACCCGGGCGCCGAAGGTGTCGGACCAGAACCGGTACGCCTCGTGGACGTCGGGCGCGTCCAGGCACAGGTGGCCGAACTCGGTGATGCCGGCGCCGCGGCTGAACGTGACCGGCCGCGCCACGGACTCCTGCTGCGACACCAGCTCGAGCCGGTTGCCGAAGGGGTCGTCGAAGGCGATCCCGGACCGGACGCGTCGCGACCGTGCCGCGTCCGCGTCGAGCCGGGCCACGGTGAACCCGCGCTGCTCCAGCTCCGTCTCCGCGAGCGTGAGGGCGTCCTCGTCGGCGAGGGTGAACCCGGAGGCGATGACGCCGGACGGGCCCTCGACGAGGGCGAGGCTGTGATGTCGGTGGTCGGCGCGCAGATGGACGACGCCGGGCTCGGACTCGGGCATCCGTTCGAGACCGACGACGCGAGTGGCGAAGTCCGCCGCTGCAGCGAGGTTCGAGACCCCGGAACGGACGTAGGCGATGTCCTGAAGCTTGATCATGGCAACCTCCTCCAGAAACTGTACACAGTTTCGTGAGGAGCTCAATGGGCTGTCGCTGCGTCAGCTCGCGGGCGCCTGGGCCGCCGGCGCGACCGACGTGCCGGTCGCGAGCGCGACCGCGTGCGGGACGGCGGTCGGTCGGTAGTCGGGGGCGCAGTCGGCCATGACCCGCAGGGCGGTCCGTGCCAGGTGGTTGGCGAGTCCGGCCAGGGCTGCGCGGTCGTCGCCCGCGGTCAGCGCCTCGAGGATGGCTGCGTGCTCGCCCTCGCCGGCAGACTGCCAGCCGGACGGCTCGGACTGCTGGTAGATCCTGATGTAGCGGACGCTGCGGTCCTCCAGCGACTTCAGCTGGCGCAGAAGTGGCTGCGGCGCCCCGACGGTCATCGTCCGGTGGTACTGGTGATGCGCGGCGAACCATGCGGGGAAGTCCCCGGTCCGGGCCGCGCGCCGCATCGTGGCGAGGATCTTCGCTCCCTGGCGCCGTTCCTTCTCGCCGAGCGAGTCGATGGTCATCGACAGTGCCAGGGTCTCCAGGGTGATCCGGCAGGCGTAGTCGGAGTCGAGCTCGGCGGCGTCGAAGCCGGCGACCCGCATCCGCTGGTTCGGCTCGGACTCGACGAACCCCTCTTCCTGCAGCATCCGCAGCACCTCGCGCAGTGGTGTCCGGCTCACGCCGAGCTGGTCGGCCAGCGCCACCTGCGACAGGGTCGTCCCCGGCGGCAGTCGACCGTCGAGGACGCAGTCGCGCAGGTAGGCGTGCAGATAGGGGATCGCCTGCCGGACCTCGGGCAGGTCCACGCGGTCGATGCCGGGGATGCGGGGAGCCGTGCGCGCCATGGCCCCATCATGCCGCAGCGCAGGTAAGTGCATACAGATCCCACCCTTGACACCTCGCCGTAACTGCATACAGTTTGGCTCACGCCAAAGGAGGTGACCCGTGCCGGTCGATCGGGACGCGATGCTCAACGTCGACCTGTGGGTCATCCTCTGGTCGCCCGCTCCCGCGGTGGACGCCGCGGTCGTCGAGGCGGTCCTGGACGAGCACCTGGCCTGGATGCTCGACGGCGAGGCCGCGGGCCGCGTCGTGGCGTCCGGGCCGCTCACCGCAGGCCCGCTGGCGCGACCGGGGGCGGGGATGACCGTCCTGCGGGCCACGGACGAGGACGACGCTGCCGACTTCGCCCGTCAGGACCCGTTCTACCGCAAGGGGATCCGCACGTTCGACGTGCACCGGTGGCGCGTCATGGAAGGCAGCGTCACCGTCCGGGTCTCGTTCGGGACCGGCACGTACGGCATCGCCTGACGACGCCCGTCAGCACCGTCAGCTCCGCCACATCCGTCAGATCTGTGAGCACCGGCAACGACGCCGAGAGGAGACCATCGATGACCAGCGTGGGAGTCATCGGCCTGGGCAAGATGGGCCTGCCGATCGCCCGCAACCTCCTCGAGCGCGGGTTCCCGGTCACGGGCTACCGCCGGACCCCCGTCGACGAGCTGACGGCGCTCGGAGGAACCTTCGCCGGCTCGCCCGGTGAGGTCGCCGCAGCCTCGACCGTCATCATCTCGATCCTCCCTGACGTCGATGCCCTGCGCGAAGTGGTCCTGGGCCCGGACGGGACCGCGGCCCACCTGCGGCCGGGAACGGTGCACATCGAGATGAGCACGCTGGACGTCGACGCGAAGCAGGTCCTGCGGGACGTCGTTCGGGACAGGGGCGGGGACATGCTCGACTGCCCGATCAGCGGCACCCCCGCCATGGTCGCGCCGAGAGCGGCCACCACCTTCGCGTCCGGTGAACCGGCCTGCGTCGACGCGGTCCGGCAGGTCCTCGACGCGATCTCCGGCCCCTGGGTGTACGCGGGCGCGTTCGGCTCGGGCGCCCGACTCAAGTACGTGGCCAACCTCCTCGTCGCCGTCCACACGGTCGCCACCGCTGAGGCCCTGCTCCTGGCGCACCGCAGCGGCCTGGACCTCAAGCTGGTCCAGGACGCCGTCAGCGGCTCCATCGCCGGGTCGACGATCTGGGACCGGCGCGGCCCGTTGGTCGCCGGCCGCACCTGGACGCCGGCGCCCGGCCCGATCGGCACGCTGCACCTCATCCTCGAGCAGATCGAGGCCCAGGCCGGCGCGACCGGCACGACGCTGCCGGTCTTCGCCGCCGCCAAGGACCTCTTCGACAAGGCCGTGGCCGAGGGCTGGTCAGACCTCGACATCGCGGCCGTGCACGACCAGCTCTCCGGGCAGGACCCGTTCCAGCACGACGAGGAGGACACCCCGTGAGCCCTTGGTCGCTGGTGACGGTGCGACGCGACGGCGAGGACTTCCTCGCCGTCCGGCTCGCCGACGGCAGTCTCGTCCAGCCGCCCCCGCTCAAGGCCTGGACCAGGATGACCGACCTGCTCGACGACTGGCCCGCCGCGGAGCCCGTCCTG
Organism: Kineosporia sp. A_224; assembly: GCF_002198655.1. Lineage (GTDB taxonomy): Bacteria > Actinomycetota > Actinomycetes > Actinomycetales > Kineosporiaceae > R-H-3. The sequence continues at coordinate 144,265 of NZ_MWLN01000191.1, read as the reverse complement.
CGCGACCTGGACGTGGAGGCTCCTGCCGCGGTCGCAGGCGCCCAGGTCCTGGCGCCGCTGCTCTACCCCCGCAAGGTCCTCTGCGCCGGCGTCAACTACCGCGACCACATCGCGGAGATGGGTGCTCAGGCACCGGACTCCGGGTGGACCCCGTTCTTCTTCCTCAAGCCGCCCACCACCACCGTCATCGGCCCCTACGACGACGTCCCCGTCGGCGACGACGTCCGGGACGGCCTGGACTGGGAGGCCGAGCTCGCCGTGGTGATCGGGCGCGGCGGCCGGGGCATCGGCGTCGACGAGGCGATGAGCCACGTGGCGGGGTACTGCGTGTCCAACGACCTCACCGCCCGCGCCCGCCATCGCCGCACCAACGTGCCGGCCCCGGCCTTCGCCTACGACTGGTTCGCCTCCAAGGCACGCGACGCCTCACTGCCGCTGGGGCCCGGCATCACCCCGGCCTGGATGGTCGAGGACCCCCAGACGTTGCGCGTCCAGCTCTGGGTCAACGACGAGCCGCAGCAGGACGGCAACACCAGGGACATGATCTGCGACATCCCCACCCTGATCTCGGCCGCCAGCGCCGGAGTCACCCTCGAGCCCGGGGACGTCATCCCCACCGGCACTCCGGCCGGGGTCGGGGTGACGCGCGGGCTGACCCTCAAGCCCGGCGACGTCGTCCGCACCCGGATCGAGGGCCTGGGTGAGCTCTCCAACCGGATCGTCGCCCGGACCTCGCCCTGACGGTTGCCCCCGACCGCGCCCGCAGCACAGACCAGCACCCCCAGGAGAACGCCATGATCTTCGTCAGCCACGCACTGCCGGTCAACGCCCCCGACCAGCCCGCCCTCACCCGCGCCGACGTGTGGGAGGGACTGGTGCGCAAGGCGAACAACGCGCTGCCGTTCGTCCCGGCCATGACCGAGTGCCAGGTCGTCGAGCGGCTGTCCGCCACCGTCTTCGATCGCGACATCGTCTTCCGCGGCCAGTCCTTCCGGGAGCGGATCACGCTCGAGGAGCCGCACCGGGTCGTCTTCACCCGGACCGCCGGACCGGTCCTCGGCACCATCGCCAACGAGGTCGAGGGCGACGGCGACGACCTGCAGCTCCGCTTCAGCTTCGCGCTCACCGTGGAAGGCGTCCCCGGTGGGAGCGCGGAGGAGGCGGCGTACGCCGACGGCATGACCGCGGACTACCTCAAGGCCGTCGCCGCCACCCTCGACGCCATGCGCCGGATCGCGCGTGGCGAGGCCGCCTGACCACCCGAACGCCGCACCGCACGGAACCCGACCCCACTTGGAGGAAGCCATGTCCCACTGGATCGACGACTACTACGCCGACGTCGACGCGATGCGGCTCGACGCCTACATCGCCCGGCACAGCGACGACGCCGTCGTCGTCTTCGGCAACAACCCGCCCGCCGTGGGCAAGGAGGCGATCGCCGGCGCGATCGGCGGCTTCTGGTCGATGATCGGCGGCCTGAGCCACCACCAGCGCAACCTCTGGTTCGTCGACGACGGCAGCACCGCCGTCCTCGAGGTCGACGTCGACTACACCACGCACGGCGGGGCGCACGTCGTCGTCCCCTGCGTCTCCCTGCTCGACAAGAACGCCGACGGCCTCGTCACCAGCCTGCGGGTGCACATCGACCTCGCCCCGCTCTTCGCCCAGATCGGCGCCGAGCAGGCGGCCGCCGAGCGGGCGGTGGCGCAGTGAGCCTCGACCACGCAGGCCGGATCGCCGTCGTCACCGGCGCGGCGACCGGCATCGGCCGCGCGTACGCTGAACGACTCGCCGCCGACGGCGCCACGGTCGCCATCCTCGACCGCGACGACGCCGCGGCGGTCGTCTCGCAGATCGAGGCCGCCGGCGGCAAGGCGGCCTCGTTCCGCGTCGACCTCACCGACCCCGACGCCGTCCTGCGGGCCCGCGACGAGGTCCAGGCGAGCCTCGGGACCGCGTCGGTCCTCGTGAACAACGCCGGCATCTACCCCAACGAGCCGTTCGAGGGGATGCCCTTCGCGAACTGGCAGACGATCTTCGACGTCAACGTCAACACGATGTTCCACACCACCCAGGCGTTCGCTCCCGGCATGCGGGCCAACGGGTTCGGGCGCATCGTCAACATGACGTCGAACTCGGTCAACCTCGTCATCCCCGGGTTCACGCACTACATCGCCAGCAAGATGGCCGTCATCGGTCTCACCCGCGGTCTCGCGACCGAGCTCGCCGACGCGGGCATCACCGTGAACGCCGTCGGCCCGAGCCTGGTCCGCACCGCCACCACCGAGGCCGGCCCGGCTGTCTTCTTCGAGGTCGTCCCGCAGATGCAGGCGATCAAGCGGGTCCAGGTCCCCGCTGACCTCACCGGGACCGTCTCGTTCCTGGCATCGGAGGACGCCGGGTTCATCACCGGCCAGACGTTCTGGGTGGACGGCGGTCTGGCGCGCTCATGAGCCGGCCGCTGCAGTGACCACGACGACCGGTCCCGGTCCGGACCCGGCGGCACCCGTCGCCGCGAGCCTCGTCGACGCGGCACGGGCGATGGCAGGACTCGGGCTCGTGTCCGCGTTTGGCCACGTCTCGTGCCGCCTCGACACCGGGTCCGGTCGGCGTCGCACGATCCTCGTCACCGGGCCGGTCCCCCTGGCCACTGTCACCACCGACGACCTCGTCACCGTCGACGTCGACACCCGGACCCTGCCGGCCGGGGCGCCGCCCGAGACCTGGGCGCACCTGGCCGTCTACCGCCAGGCAGACGCGGTCGCCGCCGTCGCCCGCGCGATGCCGCCGTCGTCCTTCGCCGTCGGTGTGGATCCGGCGACGCGGCAGCTCCCCTGCCTCCACGGGCAGGCCGCATGGCTCGGTGGCGCGGTGAACGTCCACGACCACGCCGCGCTGCTGCGTGACCCTTCCGCCGCGGCCGACGCGGCACAGGCGTTCGGTGCCGCCGCCGCTCTCGTGCTGCGGGGCAACGGGGCTTTGACCACGGGTGCCACCCCGGCGGAAGCCGTCACCCGGATGTGGCTGCTCGAGTCCGCCTGCCGGCTCGCCCTCGACGCACCCGATGCCGCGATCCCCCTGACACAGGCCGAGATCGAGTCCTGGCAGCAGGCTGCGGGACCCTTGCTGCAGCGGCTCTGGGGTTATCTGCGGACCGCTGCCACCACCGACCACCATCCCGCTCGCACCCGACCGATGGCCTAGAGGAGAACCGACGATGATCACCGGGCTGCACCACTACGCGCTCGCCGTGCCCGACCTCGGCCTCGCAGACACCTTCCTGCAAGGGTTCGGCCTCGAGACCGGCGAGAGGTCCGGCGCCCTCGTCGGCCGCTGCCCCGGCCGCGACCAGGACCAGGTGCGGATGGTCGAGGGCCCCACGAAGCAACTGCACCACCTGTCGTTCTCGGTGGCCCCCGGCGGCCTGGACGCGCTCCGCGAGCGGCTCGAGCGCGCCGGCGTCGCCGCGACCGACCCGCCCGCCGGCGCTCCGGACGAGGGGGTCTGGGTCGTCGATCCGCACGGCACCGCGGTGCAGCTCCTCGAGACCGAACCCGCCCCTGCGCGCGCCGTCCCGGACGTCCTGCACAACGTCGGCGGCACCTACCAGCGGTTCGACACCCCCGCCTGGCGCAATGTCGACGACGTGCTGCCCCGGCGTCTCGGGCACTGCCTCGTGTTCACCCCGGACCAGGCCGCCTCCACGGCCTTCTACGTCGACGTCCTCGGCTTCGCCGTCAGCGACCGGATCACCGGCAAGGTCACCTTCCTCAACGCGGGCCCCGGCGACCACCACGTCTTCGGGTTCATCACCAGCAGCCACCCCGGCTTCCACCACGCCAGCTACGAGGTCCCTTCCATCGACGCGATCGGCGTGGGTGCGCGCCGGCTGCAGCAGACCGGCTGGGCCAAGGGCTGGGGCCTGGGGCGGCACACCATCGGATCGAACTACTTCCACTACACCCAGGACCCCTGGGGCAGCTGGATCGAGTGGTTCAGCGACATCGACCAGATCCGCGACTGCTGGGTCCCCAACGACTGGGACGTCCCGCCGCACCTGTGGGGGACGCCCCCGCCCGAGGACTTCCTCACCAACCGCGAGCCACAGCGGTAAGCCCGCCCTTGCGCCGTCTTGTCGGACCGTTGCGCGCGGCGTCCTGGACAACCAGGCGCAGTTCCATCGTCCGACGACTTGGTTCCGGCTGACCGTTCCGGGCGTGTTCTGCGAGAACCGCCGCAACGTCTCGGTGCTCGCCGTGACCGGCCTGCCCGAGATGCGTAGAGTGATCACTCCTGGTCGATTGATGCTCGCCCCGCGTCGTCAGTGCCGATCACGTCTGCGTCGGGTGCCCTGACATAGGTGGTTGCCATGACCGAACGAACACAGACAGCCGCTCCCGTGAATGCCCTCGCCGGGTTGGGTCGGCACTGGGGGCTGGTCCTGGCCGTCGGGCTGGTGAACGTCGGTGCCGGCGTCCTGGCCCTGACGTGGCCCGGGATCACTCTCGTCGTTGCGGCGGTCCTGTTCGGGATCCAGCTGATCGCGACCGGGCTGTTCCGTCTGATCGCCGCGTTCTCGGACGACGCGGTCGACGGAGGGGTACGGGCGCTGCTGGCAGTGCTCGGCATCCTGTCGCTGGTCGCTGGGGTGTACGCCGTCCGGCATCTACTGGTGACGTTGACGGTCCTGGTGCTGCTGCTGGGGATCTTCTGGTTCGTCAACGGCGTGGTGGAGGTCGTCATGGGCCTCGTCGCCCCGTCGCCGCCGGGGCGGGCCTGGCAGGTCGGCTCCGGGGTGCTCAGCGTCCTCGCGGGCGTCGTCGTCCTGGCCTACCCGGAGCTGACGCTCGTGGGGCTGGCCGTGATCCTCGGCGTGTGGCTGCTCGCCTACGGCATCGTCGGGATCCTCGTCGCTGTGCGCCTGAGGTCGTACCGGCACGACGCGCCGGCCCCCTTCGCCGCGTAGCGTTCCGGCACCGTGCGGCGCCGGGCCCGCGCTCAGCCCGCCGGCTTCGTGGTCCTGCCCATCCGGAGGTCACGGACCGGCCGGTAGCGGTCGTAGAGCACGACGATCAGAGAGATCAGCAGCACGAAGAACAGCGCGTGGTCGAGATGGAAGCGTGCGCTCAGCAAGCTGCCCGCGGCGACCGTGACGACGTTCAGCCCGCAGACGGCCAGGAAGGCACGCACCGTGCCCTCGATGCTGCGCCGACGCTGGGCGAGCGCCAGGCCGACCGCGGAGTTCACGACGAGCAGGACAGCGACGGCCACCAGGGTGTGCAGCGGGGTCATGGTCGAGCCCGGCAGGATCTGCGCGAAGTCCACGCACACCAACCCGACGAGGACCACTTTCAAGGCGAGGTTCGCATCGAGCATGCGCCAGTTCACGGCGCGGAACGCGCTGCGCTCGGCCGCGGTGCCGAGCTCGTGCGGCAGCGGCGGCGCCACGAGCGTCACAGCGTGGTCCGCCGGTGGCAGCCGGTACCTGGCGGCCCACCAGGCCGTGAGGCACAGGGCGGCGACGGCCGCTGCCAGGCTCGGCAGCACCCAGGTGTGGGCGGCGGCCTCGTCGGTGAAGTCGAGCTGGGCCACGTGGATCCACCACTCCTGCGGCAGCTTCACGAACACCCAGATCACCGCGACCAACGCGACGACCAGCCGACCGGGGAGGCGCGCCGGGTCCCACCTGAGCGCGATCGCCTCGTAGGCGATGAAGAAGTACTCGAAGGTGTTGGGGAACACCAGGAGCAGCCACCGCCAGGAGGCCGGTTCACCGGCGTCGTGGACGATCTCGAAGAGGGTGACGCCGGCGAGCCGGTAGAGCCAGAGGAACTGCGCGGAGACGACGGCAGCCGGGTTGGTCCAGTTCCGCAGGGTCGCCGCGTACGCCACCGACAGGTAGTAGACGTCGAGCGCCTTGTCGTAGCCCTGGTACTCGTTCTCGACCTGGGCCCAGAAGGGCGCGGAGAGCTGGGTCTGGAAGACCGTCTGGTCGACCCCGTCGATGACCAGGCACGCGACGATGGCCGGTAGCGGGAACACGGGGATGAGCAGCGGCACGAACAGCCTCAGCGCGACCACGAGCACGACGATCCCGACGTCCCAGACAGTGCTGTCCATGCGATGTCGCCTTCCGCCGGGAACGCAGTGATCAGGGTATCTGCATGAGCGGCCCTCCGACCCTTGTCGATCACCCGAGTTACGGGGACGATGAGACGATGGCGCAACGCAGCGATCCGGATGCCCTGCTCGCCCGCCTCCATGAGCTGTACATGGACCTGCACGCACATCCTGAGTTGTCCTTCGCCGAGCACCGCACCTCCGGGATTGCCGTCAAATGGTTGCAGGACAACGGGTATGGCGTCGTCGAGGGCATCGGCGGGACCGGCGCCGCGGGCGTGCTGACGACCGGCCCGGGCCCGGTCGTCCTGCTACGGGCCGACATGGATGGCCTGCCGGTGCTCGAGGACACCGGGCTCCCGTATGCGAGCCAGGAGCGGGGCACGGACCCCGACGGGCACGACGTGCCGGTGATGCACGCGTGCGGGCACGACCTGCACGTCACGTGCCTGCTCGGTGCGGCAGCACGACTTGCCGCCGACCGCTCGTGGCAGGGGACCGTCGTCGCGCTGCTGCAGCCGGCCGAGGAGCTCGCCCGCGGTGCCGGCGCGATGGTCGCCGACGGCCTCTACGACCGTGTGCCCCGGCCGGACGTCGTCCTGGGCCAGCACGTGGCGCCGCTGCCGGCCGGCGTGATCGGTCTGCGTCCCGGTGCGGCGTTCGCCGCCACCGACAGCTTCCGGGTGACGCTCCACGGCACCGGTGGGCACGGGTCACGGCCCGAGGCCACGGTCGACCCGGTCGTGATGGCCGCCGCGACCGTGCTGCGCCTGCAGACGCTCGTGTCGCGCGAGGTCGCCGGCGCCGACACCGCCGTCCTCACCGTCGGGGCGCTGCGGGCCGGCACGAAGTCGAACATCATCCCTGACCGCGCGGAGCTGCTCGTCAACGTCAGGAGCTACGACCCCGCCGTCCGCGAGCGGATCCTGGCCGGGATCACGCGGATCGTCGACGCCGAGGCGCAGGCGTCCGGCGCCCCGCGGCCGCCCACCATCAAGACGATCGAGTCCGCCCCTCCGGTCGTCAACGACGAGACGGCCAGCGCACGCATGCGCCTGGCGCTGGAGTCGGTGGTGGGGCAAGGGCACGTCGTCGACCCCGGTCCCGTCACCGGCAGCGAGGACGTCGGGGTGCTGGCGAGTGCTGCCGGCGTGCCGTGCGTGTTCTGGCTGCTCGGTGGCGCCGACCCCGCGCTCTTCGCGCAGGCCCGCGACCTGGACGCCATCCGCTCGGTGATGGCGTCGATCCCGTCCAACCACTCACCTGCCTACGCCCCGGTCCCGGTGCCGACCATCGGCATCGGGGTGGACGCGCTCGTCGCGACCGCGCGGGCATGGCTCTCCGCCAGCCGAAGCGGTTGAGCCGCTACGACCGCCGCCAGGTCGGTCGCTGGATCACCGGGCTGGTCATCAGCGCCCTGCCGCTGGCCGCGGTCGGCCTGAGCCAGTGGCATGCCAACGCGGGACTGGTCTACGCCGGGATCCTCCCCGCGGTGACGGCGCTCCTGGTCGATGCGCGGGTCGCTGCGGGCGTCGTCCTGCTCACGCCGGCACTGATGTTCGCCGGGCTGGTGCTCGGACCGACCCCCTGGGCAGGGGCTGTGCTGCTCGCGGCCGTCGGTGCGGCCACGGGCTGGGTCGCCCGATACGGTCTTGCGACGGCCGGCACGTACGTCGCTGTCGAGGTCGCTCTCGCCACCATCGCCCAGCCGGACGCGACGTTCCTGCTCGTGCGCTCGCCCACCACGCTGCGCAACGCCGTCGAGGTCGCGGCCTACGTCCTCGTCGCGGGCATGTGGGTGGTCGTCGTCGGCACGCTCCTGCTGCACGACATCCCGCGCCGGCGGCCCGACCCCGTCCCGGCCCGGGTCGCCCGCGAGTACGGCGCCGTCCTGGCGGTGCTCGCCGGCGGCTTCGGCTGGGCGGCCCTGTCGTGGCTGCCCGGCGGCAACTCGTGGTGGGTGCTGCTCACCCTGTTCGTGGTGCTCCAACCCACCACGAAGGCGACCCGGGACCGCGCCGTGCAACGCATCCTCGGCACGGTCGCCGGAGCCGCCGCAGCCTCGGTGCTCGCACTGGCCATCCAGTCGCCGCGCGCCACCGCCCCGTTGGGGGCGGTCCTGGCGCTGCTGACCCTGGCGGCCACCCTCTCAGCACCGTACTGGCTCTACACCACCGCCCTCACCATGACGATCATCGTCACGACGTTCGCTCCGCAGACGGTGGAGGGCGGTGGCCGGGAACGGATCCTGTTCACCGTCGTCGGAGCGGTCGCAACCGCCGCGGTGTCCACGGCCGCGCACTGGCTGCTCTCACGAGCCCGCCCCGTGGTGCCGGCGGCCGGCTGACTCAACGGAACCTGTCACCCGCCGGTGGACCGCCGCGCCCGGGTGACCAGGCTCTCGTGACCCGCACGGTGCGTCGTCAGGCGGCGCCACGTCAGGACGCCGACACCCGCCGCGAGCAGCCCTGGGACGGAGATCCCGCCGAGCATGGGCCCGACGCGCCGGGAGACGAGCTGCCCGGCCGCCAGCACCGAGGCCGAGGCGAGGAGCCCGTCGACGAGACGGTCGGCGGCGCCGTCCGCGTCGTGGACCCGGAGGTCGACCCCGAGCCTGCCCGTCTTGAGCTGCTCGAGGACCGACGCGAGATCGCCCGGGAGGTCCGAGAAGAAGTGCTCCCACTCGCGTGCGGTCCGGGCCATGTGGTGTGCGAGGCGCTTCGGGTCGAAGCGTGCCGAGGCCATGGCGCCGACGCGGGGTGCGAGAAGCTCGGTGACCCGGATGTCCGTGCCGACGTTCCTGCCGAGTCCTTGCAGGCGAAGCAGCACCCGGAAGAGCAGAGCCAGGTCGGCGGGGAGCACGAGATGGTGCTTGCGCATCAGCTCCATGCCGCTGGCGATGATGCCCGCCATGTCGAGGTGTGCCACGCCCGCCAGCAGGTAGCGGTCCATCCAGGCGCCGAGGTCCGCACCCAGCGCCCGCACGTCGGTGTCCGGCGGAGGGCTCGTCAGCTCCAGGCACACGTCGGTCAGCTGCTCGGTGTCCCTGGCGACCACCGCGATGACGAGCGACTCGAGCTGGTGGCGGCGCTGGGCGCTCAGGCGCCCCACGTCACCGAAGTCGAGGATGGCCAGGTGCGAGGCATCGGGCAGCAGGAAGTTCCCGGGGTGCGGGTCCGCGTGGTAGACCCCGTCGCGGAAGATCATGTCCAGGTAGATCTCCGCGGCCCGACGGACCAACGTGTCGGGGTCCCAGCCGGTCTCCTCGATGGCGGCCCGGTCGGAGAACGTCGCGCCGGTGACCAGGCCCATCGTCACCACGCGTCGGGAGCAGAGGTCCGGGTAGACCTTCGGCACGACCACGTCGGTCTCGGCGGCGAAGTTGGCCGCGAACGCCTGGAGGTTGTCCCGCTCGTCCCGCAGGTCGATCGCCGATCGCATCATCTGCCGGAACTCGCCCACCAGGATGCTCGGGCGGTACTGCGCGATCTCCGGGTCCTTGGCCTCCAGGTATCCGGCCAGCGCGACCATCAGCTGGAGGTCACCCTCGACCCGCTCGGCGGCGCCGTCGTGCAGGACCTTGACGACGACCGCCGTCCCGTCCTTGAGCCGTGCATGGTGCACCTGGGCCACCGAACCCGAGGCGAACGCCTCGACCTCGAACGAGCCGAACAGGTCGTCGGTCGGGCCGAGCTCGGCCTCGACGCACGCGTGGGCCCGGCCGGGCGGGTCGGCGGGAACCTGCGCCTGCAACAGCTCGAGCTCGTGCGCCACGTCGGCACCGACGACGTCGGGCCGCAGGCTCAGCATCTGACCGAACTTCACCCACGTCGTGCCCAGCTCGACGAGCGCGCCGCGCAGGCGCTCACCCGGGGACAGCAGGGCCAGGTCGCGGTCGGCGACGCGGCTGAGGGCCGTGGCGACCGGAGTCCCCTCGTCGAAGATCCCACGCCGACCGAGCAGGCCGGCCCACCCGTACCTCGCCAGCACGGCGGCGACCTCCGCGAGACGGTCGCGGTTGCGGAACATCGCCAGAGCCAACTCGTCCATGCGGCACCTTCGTCTCGACTCGCTGGATCCGTGGGACCTCGGTGCTCCGCACAGAGGTGGCGCTAGACCGTGATCTCGCCGCAGAGGTCCTGCTGCATCTCGCGACGGACGTCGTCCGGGTCCGCGTGACGGTCGAGCAGGACCATGAGCTTCGTGACAGCGGCCTCGAAGGTCATGTCGCCCGCGGAGATCGCGCCCGTCGACAGCAGCGCGGCACCGCTCGCGTACAGGCCGGCCTGGACCGTGCCGGCCCGGCACTGCGTGGTGACGACGACGGTGACGCCGCGGTCGACCGCCTGCTGGAGTCCGTCGAGGAACCACCGGTGGGTCGGCCCGTTGCCTGCGCCGTAGGCCTGCAGCACGACACCGCGCAGGCCGTCACGGGAGAGCGTCGCCGTCAGGGACGCCTCGTCGAAGGCGGGGTGCAGTTGGATGACGGCGACGTCGGTGGACATACCGCCCGGGCGGCGCAGAGGGCCGGTGCCGGGGGCGCGCACCAGGTCGGTCGCGTAGTCCAGCGACACCCCGGCGGTCGCGAGCGGCGCGAGGTTCGGCGACGCGAAGCCCCGGTAGCTGCTCGCATGCACCTTGGCCGCGCGGTTCCCGCGCAGCAGGACGTCGTTGAAGAAGATCGAGACCTCCGGCACCACCGGCGCACCCGTGAACCGTGCCGCGGCCACCTCGAGGGCGGTCGTGAGGTTCTCGCGACCGTCCGAACGGATCGAGGTGATCGGCCGTTGTGCCCCGGTCAGGACGATCGGGGTGGTGATGCCCTCGAGCAGGAAGCTCAGCGCGGAGGCGCTGTACGCCATCGTGTCGGTCCCGTGGAGCACGACCGAGCCGATGTGACCCGGGCTGTGCTCGACGAGCGCGTCGGCGATCGCCAGCCAGTCGGCGACGCCGATGGTCGCCGAGTCGATGGCCTCGTCGAACGCGGCCACGGTGAGTCCGACGGGCAGCTCGTGGGCCGTGGGCACGTACTTCATGAGGCTGTGCAGGTCGAGGGGGGCCAGGCCGCCGCCTGGTCCTTCCAGCATCCCGATCGTGCCACCTGTGTAGAGCACGAAAAGTCCCGGCCCATCAGCACCGAAGTGGCCGACGTCCTGCACCGTTGCGCCCATTGATCGACTGTAACGACAATGGTGCCGGCAGGGTACCCCTCAGGCGGGCGAAGACCGAACCTGTTCCGTGTCAAGGATTTTGGCCTTGAGCGACGCGAACTCCTCAGGTGTGAGCGTTCCCGCGGCCAGTAGCGCCTGCGCGCGGTCGATCTCGTCCACCGGCCCGGACCGGGCCGCGGCGTTGCGACGGGCCATGCCGGCCCCGTTGACGACGAGGTAGACCACCATGGAGATCACCGGGAGGACGAGGAAAGCCAGCACCCACAAGGCTTTCGTGCCGCCGGAGCTGCCTGGGTCCCGGAACATGTCGACCACGACGCTGAAGAAGAGCATCAGGTACGAGATCATGAAGAAGATCACGAGCAGGCTCCAGAGGAGCTCGGCCAGTCTCACGGCACCCTCCGTCGACGGTCACGACTGCGCGTTCCCGGGAGGGAGACGACCGCGACGGCCGACAGGCCCCGTCTGATCGGCGGCCCTCTCCGGTCGGAGAGTGACGACCAAGTGCCAGCCCCTGTTCGACTTTAGGCGCGAACGTCCGCCACGTCGACGGCCCCTTGGCACCCGAAACCCGTTTCAGGCAGCAGAAGTCCCTGGACCTGTGGGGAGGTCCGGCGCCCGCCCGCCGTCCCCGGACACGGAGCGCAGTGCATCTCCGCTGATCTGCACGCGCTTCGAGGCGAACTGCACGCCGTGCTCCGCGAACGACAGGTTGATCGCCTCCAGCAGTGACCGCTGGAGCGAGAACTGCCGCCCGGCAAGTGTTCTCACGAGCAGCCGCAACGTGATCCCTTCGGAGTCCAGCGCCTGCACCCCGAGGACCTCCGGCTGGCCGATGACGTCGGCGGCGAACGCCGGGCGCGCTGTGACCGTGTCCGCGGCTTCCAGCAACCACGTCCGGGCGGCGGCCACGTCGGTGCCGTGGACGACGGCGACGTCGACGAGAGCGACCGACCAGACCTGGGAGAAGTTGCCGACCTTGTCGATCTCGCCGTTGCGGACGTGCCACACCGTGCCGTTCACGTCGCGCAGCACCGTCTCCCGCAGAGTCATCTTCTCCACCACCCCGGTGGCCTCGCCGAGCCGGATCTCGTCGCCGATGCCGAAGTGGTCCTCGAGCAGGATGAGGACGCCGTTCAACAGGTCCTTGATGAGGCTCTGGGCGCCGAACGCCAGAGCGATCCCGATGAGTCCCGCGCCGGCGATGACGGGTTCGACGTCGAGGCCGAGGACGCCCAGGACGACGACCGCGACCACCGCCCAGACCAGAGCGGAGACCGAACTCGACACCGCGATCGCCACTGCGTTCGCGCGGGTCGAACGCCGGGCCTCGTCCTGGGTCGGCACCGCGAACGTCGTGGCGACGGCGACGGGGCCGTCCGCCTGAGGGGTGAGCGGGGTCGGCGCGCCGGTGGGCGGCGCCTTGATCAGCAACCGGTTGACCGTTCGGACGACGGTGCGGTGCACGACCCAGTTGAGCAGCCACCCCAGCAGGACGACACCCAGGACGGCGAGCGGCCGGCCCACCAGCCAGTCTGCGAGCCTGGCCCAGAAGCTGCTGTCGCCGGTGTGGTGGTACACCCAGGTACAGACGACACCCGTCTTCGGGCCGCAGACGCCAGGCGGGACTGCTTGGGCCGACCAGTGACTCGCCGCGAACGCCGAAATCGTCATGCGATCAGCATGCAGGAGGGGGCAAGGACCTCCAGGCGCTCATCGACCAGCCACACGTGCCGCTCGGATCGATGGGCACACTGAACCCCGGTCTCGTGGCTGGTCCGAAGCCGCGGCGCCGCTCGGCGCCTTTCGAGGGTGCGCCGCGCCCGTGGCTGCGAGCCAAGGCGTGCCGACCGTGCCCCGCTGTGAGGCATACAGGAGAGAGGTCGATCGATCTTCCGATTGTCTGTCGGACGGTCACTTTCGGACGGCTCCGAACGATCAGGTGCATCGCTGCTGATCAGAGGCTTGCCGCCGACTCCGGCCGTGGNTCATCGGGCGACGTGGACACCGCAAAACGACGAAGGGCCTTTGAACTGGAGGAATAGGTTGCGTTTCCCCAGTTCAGAGGCCCCTTTCGGTGGCCAGGGGCGGGGTCGAACCGCCGACCTTCCGATTTTCAGAAGACCACCGTCATCACGCCAAGCAGGCGTTGACCAGCGGTGTTGCCTTCCCTTGTCGGCTGCTTCGGATCTTCTGGGCGTCTCCTGGGCGGGACTGACCGCAACCCGCTGGTGATGGTCGTGGACCTCCGGACCGCTCGACGATCCATCGCCGGCACCCTCGGCTGGATCAGACTGCGTCCGTCGGCCTGTGGCACCGCGCTGTGGCGGGCGGCGCGCAGCCCGCAGAGATGTCAGGCGCGGCGGCCCGCCCAGGCGCGCGCCATGTCCACGAAGCGCCCGATCAGGCCGTCGTGACGGGCCTCCTCGGGGTGCCACTGGACGCCCACCACGGGAAGGTCGCCCTCGAGTTCGATGCCTTCGATCGCCCCGTCCTCGGCGGTGGCCACGGCCGAGAGCCGTGCACCCAGGCGGCCGATGGCCTGGTGGTGATGGCACAACGCGAGCACGGACGCCCCGGCCAGTGCGTGCACACGACTGCCGCCGGTCACGGAGACCTTGGTGGTGTCGAACCTGCCCTGTCCGCCGTGACGGTCGAAGGCGGGGTGGTCGCCGATGTGCTGGATCAGGTCCCCGCCGGCCCAGACGTTGAGGACCTGGGCGCCCCGGCAGACGGCGAGCACCGGCACGTCGAGCGCGATGGCTGCGCTCAATGCCTGGAGCTCTGCCTCGTCGCGGTCCGCGTGGGGGTCGTCGGTCCTCGGGTGCGGGCTCTGCCCGTACCGTCGCGGGTCGACGTCCGGGCCACCGGTCAGGACGAGGCCCTGGAGGCCTGCGACGAGGAGCGCATCGACGGGGGACCGGCCGGGGATGATGACCGGGATGCCGCCTGCGTCGGCGACCGCGTCGACGTACTCGACGGGGACCATCTCGGCCTCGCGGTCCCAGATGGCCCACTGCGCTCGTCCGCGATGCGCCGTCACGCCGATGATCGGACGGGTTCTGGTCACTGATGGCCTCTCAGGTGAGGTGACCGACGTGGCGCAGGAGCTCATGGCCGGCTCGGTCCGGATCTGTGCTGCCGATCCGGACCAGGTCCCCCGACCAAGAGTGGTCCGTCATCCCGGGGTTGTGCGTCGTGGTGCCGTCCGGCCAGAAGATCTGCGGGCTGCCCTGGATGGGCAGCTCCTTGCTCCGGCGGAACGCGTGCGCCACGTCGCTGCGCGGGTTGTCGTGCATCCACACCTCCACGACGCGGTCGACATCGAGGTCCGGATCGGTCTGCGCGGCGAGGCGCAGTGCGTGCCGGAGGCCGGCGAGCACGCTGACGTCGACGCCGTCCCGGAAGAACGCCAGCCGCAGGGCGTGGTCGACGTCCTCGGCCGCCCGCAGACCGTGCACCCGTTCCGCCGCGGCCACGAGTTCGAAGGCGGGCAGGAATGTGGACGGCCAGGAGCTGTCCGCGTAGCGGTTGAACAGCCCCGGTTCGTGGCCGGCCAGTGCAGCGGTCTCGGTAGTGACGATCGCGTGCGGTGTGCCGTGCCCGTTGACCCACTCCAGCGGCCAGGGGCGCGGCGCGAACGTGACGTCGAGCCCGTGCCGGTCCCGTGCCGCACGGAGCCGGTGGACGGCGATCAGGGCCCAGGGGCAGTGGATGTCGGACCAGACCTCGACGACGGCCGTCATCTCTCCAGCCTGCCCGACCCGGCCGGTCAGTGCGCCTCGGCGCCTGCGGACGCGAGCACCCGCGCGAAGCGGGCGAGACGGCGTCCCTGGTACCGCGCGCAGGCGAGCACCGTCTCGTCCGGCATCGTCGACGGGAAGCCCGCGGGCCACGACGTCCCGTACGGGTTGCCGCCCGCCGCGTACACGACGTCGTCGGTGTAGCCGAGCGGCAGGATGACGCAGCCCCAGTGGTAGAACACGTTCGTCAGCGACAGGATCGTCGACTCCTGCCCGCCGTGCTGCTCCGCGGACGACACGAACGTCGTCACCGGCTTGTCGGCGAGCTTGCCCTCGTGCCACAGCGGGCTCGCGGTGTCCAGGAACTGCTTGAGCTGCGCGGCCGGGGCACCGTAGCGGCTCGGGGTGCCGAAGGCGTAGCCGTCGGCCCACTCGAGGTCGCCCAGCGTGGCGACGGGCACGTCGTGGGTCTGCTCCACGTGGGCGGTCCACGCCGGGTTCGAGGCGATGGCGGACGGCGGTGCCAGCTCGGCGACGCGGCGCAGACGCACCTCGGCGCCGCTCTCCTGGGCGCCGGCCTGCACGGCCTCGGCGAGGCGGTGCACGGAGCCGGTCGAGCTGTAGTACGCGACGAGCAATCGGGGGGACATGCGCTTCTCCTGGGTGGCGGTGGACGGGGGTGCCCGCGGTGTCAGAGCACGACGGTGACGGTCTTCTCCTGCGTGTTCGCGTCGAGGCCGGCGCGGCCCAGCTCACGGCCCTGGCCGCTGAGCTTCGAGCCGCCCCACGGGAGCCGGGGGTCGAGCGGCGACCAGCCGTTGACGGCCACGGACCCTGCCTCGACCCGGCCCGCAACGTCGTGCGCCCGCGACAGGTCCGTCGTCCAGATGGTCGCGGCGAGTGCGTAGGCACTGTCGTTCGCCAGGTCGACGGCCTGCGCCTCGTCGTCGAACGGGATGACCGCCCCGACCGGCCCGAAGATCTCCTCGCGCGCGACGGTCATGGAGTTGGTGGCATCGGCGAGGAAGGTCGGCTGCACGAAGTAGCCCGGCCGGTCGGGGGCGGCGCCGCCGCAGGCGACGCGCGCGCCCTCGCTGCGGCCCAGCTCGATGTACTGCAGCACACGTCGTTGCTGCTTGCTGTTGATCAGGGCGCCCATCGTGGTGCCGGCATCGAACGGGTCGCCCAGGACGACCCCGGCGGCCAGCTCGACGAGGCGTGCGACGAACTCCTCGTAGACCTCTCGGGCGACGAGGATCCTGCTGCCGGCGGCGCAGACCTCGCCCTGGTTGGCGAAGATGCCGACCGCGACCCCCTGCGCGGCCTGCGCGAGGTCGGCGTCGGCGAAGACGATCTGGGGGCTCTTGCCGCCGAGCTCGAGGGTCGTCGGCGTGAAGCGCCGGGCCGCCGCCGCGGCAACGATCCGTCCCGTCTCGGGGCTCCCGGTGAACGAGATCTTGTCGACGCCGGGATGGTCGATGACCAGGTTGCCGGTCGTCGCGCCGCGCCCGGGCACGACGTTCAGGGTTCCGGCCGGCAGGCCTGCCTCGGCGGCAAGCTGTGCCAGCAGCAGGGAGGTCAGCGGTGCGTCCTCCGGCGGCTTGAGCACCACGGCACAGCCCGCAGCCAGGGCCGGCGCCAGCTTCCAGGCGCTGATCATGGTGGGTGAGTTCCAGGGCGTGATCGCGGCGACCACGCCGACCGGGCGGCGGACCGTGTAGCTGAGCGTCCGGCGGCCCATGTAGCCCGCGGTGGGGATCGACCGGCCCTCGAGCTTGTCCGCCCAGCCGGCGAAGTGCCGGAACGTGGCCACCGTCTGGGGCAGGTCGATGACGCGCGGCTCGAAGCCCGGCTTGCCGACGTCCAGCGACTCCAGGTCGGCGAAGTCGTCGGCGCGGGCCTCGACGAGGTCGGCGAGGCGGTTCAGGGCGCGCCCGCGTTCGGTGCCGTCGCTGCGTCCCCAGTCGCCGTCGACCGCGCGGCGCGCGGCGGTGACCGCGGCGTCCACCGTGGCGGCGTCGGCCTCCGTGACGGTCGTGATCGTCCCCTCGGTGACGGGGTCGATCACGTCGAAGGTCTGCGAGGTCGCCCGCTCCTGCCAGTCGCCGCCCACGAAGGGCAGGGCGGGCAGGGCGCGGGCGAGAGTCTGTGTGGCGACTCGATCGGCCATGAACGATAACCGTCCTTCCTGGGCGATAGTCGTACGATAGGCAGTGATCGTGGGGAAGGTCAACGGATCGGTGCGAGCGGACCGGCGGCGCGCGCCGGGACGACGTCCGGCTCCGTGACCGTGTTGGACCCCGCCAGTCGGGACGGGGGAGTATTCGGTCATGAGCGCGACCACCGGCGAGACCTCGCAGACGCTGGACCGCGGGCTGACGGTGCTGTCGCTGCTCGCCGGCAGCAGTGACGGGCTGACCGCGGCCGAACTGGCGGCCGAGCTGTCGACCGCACGGGCCGTCGTCTACCGCCTGCTGCGGACGCTCGAGGCGCACCGGCTGGTGGGTCGGGTCGGGTCCCGCTACGTGCTGGGCATCGGGATCGCGGAGCTCGCCAGCCGACTCCGGCCGCGACTGCAGGCGACGGCGTTGCCGATCCTGCGCCGGCTGAGCGAGGAGACGGGCAGCACGGCCCTGCTCAGCGTCGCGGACGGCGACCAGGCGCTCGTCCTGCTCGCCGAGGAGCCGCCGCAGAGCACGCTCCACCTCGCGGTCCGCGAAGGGGCCCGGCATCCGCTGGCTGTCGGGGCCGACGGCGTCGCGATCCTCTCCGGGCGACCCGCCCAGCCGGGCGAGGGGCCGGACGTCGCGCTCGCCCGGCGGCAGGGGTATGCGTTCAGCGTGGGGGCGCTGACGCCGGGGGCGCTCGGGGTCGCGGCGCCGATCCGCACGTCGGACTGGGCGACGGCCAGCATCGGCGTCGTCCGGCTCGGGGTCGAGCTGGACGGCGATGCGTTGCCCGAGGCGGTCACGGCGGCGGCCGACGAGGCCGTCCGTCGCCTCAAGGGCGTCTTCGGGGACGCGGCGCTCACTCCCTGACGCACCGCCCGGCGGCGCTCGTGCGCCGTCCTTGCGCTGTCCGTGCGCCATCGGCCACGCGAGCGCCCTCGCTGCCCTGTGCGGCGTCCTGCCGTGCGTCGGGGCGGGTCGCGCGAGAGGTGCGCCCCGAGCCGGGGTCCGCGGCCGTCGGGCCGGTGGCGCTGCGGGCGCGTCGACGACGATTCCCGACCGGGGGCTTCCGCTGCGCGTGATCGCCGTCTATCGTCCTGATTAACGAACAGTCTGTCCGTTAATCGTACTGGAGCCTTCATGGTCACGGCGGTCCGAAGTGGCGCGGAGGCGGTGGTCGACGCTGCCGTCGCGCGAGGTGTCAGCGTGTGCTTCGCCAACCCGGGCACCACCGAGATGCCGCTGGTCGCCGCCCTGGACAGCCGCCCGGGGCTGCGGGCCGTCCTCGGCCTCCAGGAGAACGTGTGCACCGGCGCGGCCGACGGGTACGCCCGGGTCAGCGGCCGGCCGGCCGCGACGTTGCTGCACCTCGGCCCCGGCCTCGCGAACGGCCTGGCGAACCTGCACAACGCCATGCGCGCGCACAGCCCGGTGGTGAACGTCGTCGGCGACCACATGACGTGGCACCGCGCCTTCGACACCCCGCTGACGTCGGACATCGCCGCGCTGGCCCGCACCGTCGGCCAGGTCCTGACGACCCGCAGCCGCCAGAGCGTCGCGCAGGACGTCGTCGACGCCGTCGACGAGGCGCGCACCGGACGGCGCGTCGTCACGCTGATCGTGCCGGCGGACCACCAGCAGGCGGAGCTCGCGGAGCCGCCGCATGGCGGCGACGTCGCCGACCGGCCGCTGCCCGCCGTCGACGGCGACCGGGTGCGGCAGGTCGCGGACGCGTTGCGGCGGGCCGGGTCCCGCGCCGTCCTGCTGCTGGGGGCCGGCGCGCTGTCCGCCGACGGCCAGCACGCGGCCGCCCGGATCGCGGCCCACCTGGGTGCGACCGTCTACAGCGAGACCTTCCCCGCCCGCACCGAACGCGGAGCGGGCCTGCCCGCCGTCGACCGGCTGCCCTACTTCCCGGAGCGCGCCGTCGAGGCGCTGGGCGGTGCCGAGGCCGTGGTCGTCGTCGGTGCCCGGCCGCCGGTGGCGTACTTCGGCTACGCCGGGACGCCGAGCGAGCTCGCCCCCGCCGGGTCGGTGCTCTGCCTCGCGGGCCCGCTGGAGGACGCGCGGACAGCTCTCCTCGAGCTGGCGGACCTGGTGACGCCGGCCCCCGTTCCCGGACGCCGGGCCGCGGGGCCCGTGGTCGACGGGCCTGCAGCGGCACCCCCGGACGACACGGTCCTGACCGCGCACTCGGCGGTGCACGTCGTCGCCGGCGCGCTTCCCGAGGGGGCCGTGGTCTCGGTCGAGGGCGGCACGCTCGGCTACCCCTTCTTCACCGCCGGCGCCACGGCCGCTCCGCACACCGTGCTCACGAACACCGGAGGTGCGATCGGCCAGGGGCTTCCGTGCGCGCTGGGCGCGGCGGTCGCGGCGCCCGACCGGACGATCGTGGCGCTCCAGTCGGACGGCAGTGGCCTCTACACCGCACAGGCGTTGTGGACGATGGCGCGGGAGCGGGCGCGCGTGGTGGTCCTCGTCTGCGCGAACCGGGTGTACGGCGTGCTGCGCGCCGAGCTGGGCCGCCATGGCCAGTCCGTGGCCGCGACCCAGGCGGCGGCGCTCACCAGCCTGGACGACCCGGCCGTCGACTGGGTCGCGCTCGCGACGTCGTTCGGCGTCCCCGCCTCCAGCGTGCGCACCGTCGGGCAGCTGCGGGCGGCGTTCGACGACGCTGTCCGGGCCGACGGGCCGGTCCTCGTGGAGGTGGTCCTGTGAGCGCGGGGCCGGCGGGCGCCGTCCCCGCGACGGTGCGCCGGTTCCTCGGCCGTGACCACGGCCTGTTCGTCGACGGCACCTGGCGTCCCGCCCTGTCCGGCCGGACGACGGACAGCGTGGACCCGGCCACCGGCCTCCCTCTCGCGCGCCTGGCCGTCGCGTCGACCGCCGACGTCGACCTGGCCGTGGACGCGGCGCGCCGGGCACTCGCGGACCCGCGCTGGCGCGACCTCTCCCCGTTGCAGCGCGGAGACCTGCTGTACCGGCTGGCCGAGCTCGTCGAGGCCCACGCCGACGAGCTGGCGGTGATCGAGTCGCTGGACAACGGCAAACCCGTCGCAGTGGCCAAGGCCGTCGACACCGGAACGACCGCCAAGCTGTTCCGGTACTTCGCGGGCTGGCCCAGCAAGCTCGAGGGCGCCACCATCCCGGTCTCCCCGCGCGGTGGCCTGCGCATCCTCAACTACACGGTGCATGAACCCGTCGGCGTGGTCGGCGCCATCGTGCCCTGGAACTTCCCGGTGTCGATGGCCGCGTGGAAGCTCGCTCCCGCGCTGGCCGCCGGCAACACCGTCGTCCTCAAGCCCGCGCTGGAGACCTCGCTGTCGACGCTGCGGCTGGCCGAGCTGGTCGCGGAGGCCGGCTTCCCGCCCGGCGTCGTCAACGTCGTCACCGGGGACGGCGCAGAGGTCGGGGGAGCGATCGCGGCCCACCCCGGTGTCGACAAGGTGGCCTTCACGGGGTCGACGCAGGTCGGCCGGTCGGTGACGACCGCGGCGCTCGGCAACATGAAGAAGGTCTCGCTGGAGCTCGGCGGAAAGTCCCCGCACGTCGTGCTGCCCGACGCGGATCCGGTCGTCGTCGCCGAGGCCGCGTGCGACGCCATCTTCTTCAACCAGGGGCAGACCTGTACGGCCGGCTCGCGACTCTACGTGCACAGCGACCTCTACGACGCGGTGATGTCCGCGGTGGTCGAGCAGGCGCGCCGGATCGTCGTCGGGCCCGGGCTCGACCCACGGACCCAGATGGGCCCGCTGGTGTCCCGGCGTCAGCTCGGCACGGTGAGCGACTACATCAGCAGCGGCCTCGAGCAGGGCGCGACCCTGGCGACCGGCGGTGGTCGCCCGTCCGGTCTCGACGGTGCCCTCGCGGGCGGGTACTTCCTGGAGCCGACGGTGCTCACCCGGACGACGCACGCGATGCGCGTGGTGCAGGAGGAGATCTTCGGGCCCGTCCTGGTGGCCATGCCGTGGGACGACCTCGACGACCTGGTGGTCAAGGCCAACGACACGCCCTACGGCCTCTCCGCCGGGATCTGGACGAACGACCTGACCCGGGCGCACCGGGTCGCCGCCGCGATCAAGGCGGGCACGGTGTGGGTCAACTGCTACAACCTCACCGACCCCGCATCGCCGTTCGGCGGCTACAAGCAGTCCGGCTGGGGGCGCGAGATGGGCCGCGCCGTCCTGGAGCAGTACACCGAGACCAAGAGCGTGTGGGTGAACCTGTCATGAGCGCAGTCGTGGACGCCTCGGAGCTGAAGGGCCAGGTGGCCGTCGTCACCGGCGGCGGGCAGGGCATCGGCCGCGCGGTGGCGCGCGCCCTGGCGCTGCGCGGCGCGGACGTCGTGATCGCAGCACGGCGGGCCGCGGTCCTGGAACGGACCGCCGCCGAGCTGCAGGCCGACGTGCCGGGCCGTGTCGTCCCCGTCGTGGCGGACACCACGGACGACGCGTCCGTCCTCGCCCTCGCGCAGGCGGCCGACGCGCTGGGCCGGGTGGCGGTCCTGGTGAACGGTGCCGCGGCGCCGGCGGGCCTGGTGCGCAACGACATCGCGACCGCCGACCCCGACGCCCTCCTCGCGGACCTGGACACCAAGGTCGTCGGCTACTTCCGCTGCATCAAGGCACTCGCACCGGCCATGCGACGGCACGGTTACGGCCGCGTCGTCAACATCGGAGGCCTGACGGGGCGGTCGAGCCACGCGCTGTCCGGGATGAGGAACGTTGCCGTCGTGCACCTGACGAAGGCGCTGTCCGACCAGCTCGGGCCTGACGGCATCACCGTCAACACGCTGCACCCCGGCGTCGTCGAGTCCGAGCACATCCACGAGCTCTACGCCAAGAACGCGGCGGCCGAGGGCATCACGCCCGAGCAGGTCGAGCAGAACTTCATCGCCCGCACGCCGATCCGCAGGGTGCTCACCGAGGACGAGGTCGCCGAGGCGGTCTGCTTCCTGGCCGGGCCGCGCTCGGGCGGCATCACCGGCGAGTCCATCGGCATCGACGGCGGCCTGAGCCGCGGCATCTTCCTCTAGGCATCGGGAGACGACGACATGCAGGGCACCCTCCTCGTCAGCACCGCCGGTCAGGGCGTGCTGCGCAGCAACGACGACGGCGCCACCTGGCACCGGATCCCGTTGGGTCAGGACCTCGAGTTCGACGCGGTCGTCCGCTGCCTCGCGGTGCACCCGACGACACCGGAGGTCGTGTACGCGGGGGCCGACGCCGGGCTGGCCCGCAGCGACGACGCCGGCACCACCTGGCGGCGGATCGGCTCCCCCTTCGACGACCAGCAGGTCTGGTCCCTGTCCGTGGACCCGCTGGACCCGGACTCCCTGCTCGTCGGGACAGGAGCGCCGTCCCGGGCCCGGATGTACCGCACCGACGACGGCGGCAGCACCTGGCACCGCCTGCCGCCCGAGCTGCCGGAGCACTGCGCCGGCGTCAGCAAGCCGCGGATCCTGACGATCTGCCACGACCCGCTCGTCCCCGGGCAGGCCTGGTTCGGCGTCGAGGAGGGCGGCCTGTGGCGCACCGGCGACCGGGGTGACAGCTGGACCCGCGTCGACGGCACCCGGCAAGACCTGCCGTCAGGGGTGCACGTCTCCGACGTCCACTGCGTCGTGATCCTCGACGGCCCGCCCAAGACCCTGGTCTGCGTCGTCGTCAACGGCTTCTACGTCAGCCAGGACGACGGCGCCACGTGGACCCGCACCGACACCCGGGCGACGTGGGGCATCTACTACACGCGGCTGGTGGCCCGCATCCCGGGCAGCAACGCCCTGCTCCTCGGCATCGGCGACGCGACGCCCGGCACCACGACCCGCATCTTCCGGTCCGACGACCTGGCCCGGACGTGGCAGGAGTCCACGTTCGACATGCCGGCCACGTCGACGGTGTGGGCGATCGGCACGCACCCGGCGGACCCCGGGCTCGTGCTCGCCGGCACCAAGTACGGCGACCTGTTCCGCTCCGTCGACGGCGGCCGCAGCTTCACCAAGGAGTGGCGCTCGTTCCCGGAGATCACCGACGTGGCGTGGACCCCCGCGGCCTGCGCCCCGCCGCCGGCCGGGCACTGACCCCGGCCGAGACAGCCGACGTTCCCCGATCCGAGGAGTGACCATGCCCGAAACCGACGGCTCCACCGGCACACGCGGCGCACCGGGTGCCGCACCGGTGATCGCCCGGACCCACATCTCCCTGCTGGTCCGCGACCCGGAGGCCTCCGCGGCGTGGTTCGAGGACGTGCTCGGGATGAAGGTGACCGCCCGCGGCCCGCAGTGGGTCTTCCTGTCCTTCGGCCGCAAGCACCACGACCTCGCCCTGATCCGCGCCGAGGACGGCGCCGAGCAGGGCGGGCTCGGCCTGCAGCACTACGGCCTCGAGATCGAGGGCGGGGTCGACGCCCTGCGCCGGCTGTACGGCATGTTGCTCACCAAGGGCGTCACCGTGGTCAAGACCACCGACCACGCCATCGGGCTCGGCGTGTACTTCGAGGACCCGGACGGCAACCGGTTCGAGTTCTTCGCCGAGACGGTCGTCGACGACGAGGAGGCGACGCGCCTGCTGGGTGAGCACCAGGCACCGAGCCGGACGATCGACCTCGACCCGCTGTACTCCTGACCCCGCCGCATCGCGAGGAGTGTCCACCATGTTCGACGCGAACGTCGGCCGGTACCACGTCCGCGCGTGGTTCACGCACGTGGAAGAGGTGCTGGCGACCGAGGCCGGGATGCCCGCCGACGGCCCGCCGTTGCGCCGGGTCGTCGTCGCGGCCGCCGTGCGCAACCCGTTCGCCGGGACGTTCGGCGAGGACCTCGCCGCCGTCGTGGACGGGTCCGACGTGCTGGGCCACGAGTTCGGCGCCCGCGCCGTGGCCGCCATGGGCGGGGCCGGCATCCAGAGCTACGGCAAAGCGTGCCTGGTCGGCGTCGCCGGCGAGTACGAACACGGCAACGCCTTCCTGACGCAGGTGTTCGCCGACCCCGTCCGGGAGGCCGTCGGCGGCGGGAAGGCATGGGTGCCCTCGACGGGCAAGGTCGGGTGCGCCGGCGCGACGCTGGACATCCCGCTCGCGCACAAGGACGCGCTCTACGTCCGGGCCAATTACGACACCGTCACCGTCTCGTTCGGCGGCGCACCGCGGCCGGACGAGGTCGTGCTCGCCTTCGCGTTCGCCTCCCGGGGCCGGCTGCACGCGCGGCTGGGCGGGCTGTCCGCCCAGGACGTCGTGGGCCGGGACGGGCTGCGGTAGCCGTGGACCACGCGCACGACACGGTGGCGCCGCGCAGCCGCACCCTGACGCTCGACGGGCTCGCGCACCGTGTCCTCGAGTGGGGGGAGCCGGGCGCCCCCGCCGTGCTCCTCCTGCACGGGCTGCGGTCGTACGCCCGCACCTGGGACGGCGTCGCCGCCGCCCTCGCCCCGGACCACCACGTGCTGGCCCACGACTTCCGCGGGCGGGGGGAGAGCGCCTGGGACCCCCGGCGCGAGTACTTCACACGGCGCTACGTCCGGGACGTCGAGCTGCTCGCCGATGCCCGGGGCCTGTCCCGGTTCGCCGTCGTCGGGCACTCGATGGGCGGTGCCGTCGGCTACGTGCTCGCGGCACGCCGTCCCGATCTCGTCACCGCGCTCGTGGTCGAGGACATCGGTCCGGGGTCGTCGGACGACACCGCCGGCGCGGAGCGGATCCGGCGGGAGGTGGGTGCGACCCCGGCCGCGTTCGACACCGAGGACGAGGTGCGCGCCTACTGGCGGCGGATCCGGCCGGACGTCACCGACGAGGCGCTCGCGTCCCGGGTGGCCAACACCGTGCGCCGCGGCGACGACGGGCGCTGGCACTGGACGCTCGACATGGCGGGGATCGCCGCCGCGCGGCTGGCCGCGGACCCGGACGGTCCGGTCGACCTGTGGCGGTGCGTCGACGAGCTGCGGTGCCCGACGCTGGTGCTGCGCGGCGGGCGGTCCGACTTCCTGCCGGTGCGGACCTGCGAGCGGATGGCGCAGCGGCAGCCCCGCCTGCGGTGGGCCGAGGTCCCCGGCGCCGGCCACTACGTGCACGACGACCGGCCGGACGAGTTCGTCGCCCGGGTCGTGGCCTTCCTCGCGGAGGTCACCCCGTGACGGCGCCCGCGACGCGGGTGTCGGTCGCCGTCGTCGGTGCCGGCCCGGTGGGCGTCACGGCCGCGAACCTGCTGGGCGTCTACGGGATCCGCACGATCGTCGTCGACCGTGAGTGCGACGTCGTGGACTACCCGCGCGCGGCGGGCGTCGACGACGAGAGCCTGCGGGTGTTCCAGGCCGTCGGCCTGCAGGACGAGATCATGCGGCAGACGATCCAGAACGTGCCGCTGCGGCTCTTCGGCGCCGCCGGGCAGTGCCTGGCCGACGTCCGGCCGTCGTCGCGCGAGTTCGGTTGGTACAAGCGCAACATCTTCATGCAGCCCTCGGCCGAACGCACCCTGCGCCACGGGCTGGAACGGTTCTCGTCCGTCGACCTGCTGCTCGGCCACGAGCTGACCGGCCTGCGGCAGGACGGCGCCGGCGTCCGGCTGGACGTCACCGACGCCGGCGGGTGGCGTCACGAGATCCTCGCCGACTACGTGATAGCGGCGGACGGCGGTCGCAGCACCGTACGGGACCTGCTCGGCGTCCGGCTCGAAGGCGAGACGCACAGCCGGCGCTGGGTGGTCATCGACTGCGCCGAGGACCCGTTGGACGCCCCCTGGACCGGTCTCCACGGCGACCCGCGCCGTCCGTACGTCTCGGCCCGGCTGCCCGACGGCCACCGCCGCTGGGAGTTCATGCTCTTCCCGGGCGAGGACGGCGACGAGATGCTCGCCCCCGACCAGGTGCGCGCGCTGCTGCGCCCTTTCGTCCCGGACGCCGAGGCCGTGCGGCCGATCCGGGCCCGCGTGTACACCCACCACTCCCGGCTCGCCGACCGCTTCGTCGTCGGCCGGGTGGCGCTCGCTGGCGACGCCGCGCACCTGATGCCGCCGTGGGCGGGGCAGGGCATGAACACCGGCCTGCGGGACGTCGGGAACCTGTGCTGGAAGCTCGCGGCGATCGTCCGGGGCGAGGCCTCGCCCGACCTGTTGGCGACGTACGAGGCGGAACGCCGCCCGCACGCCGGGGCGATGACCGACCTCTCCACGAACCTCGGGCGCCTGCTCGGCCAGACCCGCCCGGTGGTCGCGCGGGTGCGTGACGCCGCGTTCGGGGTCGTCGGGCTCGTGCCGCCGCTGAAGCGCTGGGTGGTCGAGATGCGGTTCAAGCCGGTCCCCGACTACCGCGCGGGGTTCGCGGTCGCCGTCGAGGACGCGCGCGTCCCGACCGCCGGGCGGATGATGCCGCAGCCCGCCGTGGAGGTCCGGCCAGGCTGCCCGGTGCCGCTCGACGACGTCCTGGGCACCTGGTTCGCCCTGGTCGGGTTCGGGTGCGACCCGCTCGCCGGGCTGGACGGCGAGGCGCTGGCGGCGGTGGACCGGTTCCGGCCCGACGTCGTCAAGGTGGTCGCCTCGCGGTCGGGCCGTGCCGGCGAACCGTGCGTGCGGCCGTCCACGCTGGTCGTCGAGGACGTCGACAACCAGTTGCGCCCCTGGTTCCACGCTCGGGGTGCCGGTGTGGTGCTGGTGCGCCCGGACCGCTACGTGGCGGCCTGCGGACGCGACGGCCCCGACCTCCCCCTCGCCGTGCTCGCCGACCGCTACCGACCGAAGGACGCCGGATGAACGCCTCCCCGCCGCACGATCCCGACGGCGCCGCCAAGCAGTACCTCGACGACATGGCCGCTCGTCGCGGCTACGTCCTGGAGTACCACAAGGTGATGGCGGCCAACGACTTCCCGGTCCTGCAGGCCGCCGACGCGCTGGTCCAGGCCGCCTACCTGTCGCAGCGGCTGCTGGACCGGCGGACCAAGGAGCTGCTCTTCATCCTCAGCCTGACCGTGATGCGGTCGGACAAGGCGCACATCCAGAGCCACATCCGGGTCGCGCTCGACCTCGGCGTCAGCCCGGCCGAGATCCTCGAGGCCATCGAGATCGCCCTGCCGGAGGCCGGGGTCGTTGCGTTCCAGCACGGCTTCGACGCCTGGCGCGAGGTGGTCGACGCCCCCCGGCTGGAGCCACGCACCAGCTGACCTCCCTGCCCCACCACGTCGGTCGTCCCGGCGACCGACGGCCTCGCTGTACCCCATCCCGTTCGATTATCGGACATAGCGTCCGGTACAGACATCGGAGCAGAGCATGACCACAGCGCCAGGTGCCACCCGCCGGAACGTCTCGCTGTCCGGCGTCCTCGCCCAGTCCGTCGGCTTCATGGGTCCCGTGTTCTCGGTAGCCACCCTGCTGCCGCTCATCGTCGGGCTGTCCGCCACGGGCCGCGGCGCCGGCATCGCCACCCCGGTGGCCCTCGCGGTCGCCGGCCTCGGCATGTTCGGCGCCGGCTGGGTGATCGCCCAGTACGCCCGGCGGATCCACCTCTGCGGTTCGTTGTACGAGTACGTCAGCGACACCTTCGGCCGGCGCGTCGGCGTCGTCGCAGGCTGGCTCTACTACGGCGCGATGCTGGTCCTGTCCTCGGCGACGATCCTGGTGCTGGGCGGGCTCACCGAGGACTTCCTCCTGGCGGCGTTCGGCATCGGGGTGCGCTGGTGGCTGCTGTCCCTGCTGTACGTCGCGGTGGTGGCGACCTTCGTGATGGTCGGCGTCCACGTGTCCGTGCGCGCCCAGCTGGCGCTCGTGCTGGTGTCCGCCGTCGTCGTCCTGCTGTTCTCGCTGTACGTCATCGCCAAGGGCGGCGCCGGCGGCGACAGCCTGTCCGCCCAGCCCTTCAACCCGTTCGCGGTCAGCGGCGCCGACCTGCTGTACGGCGTGCTGTACGGGATCAACATGTTCATCGGGTACGAGTCGGCGGCGAACCTCGCCGAGGAGACCGACGACCCGAAGCGGCACATCCCGCGCGCCGTCCTGTGGTCGCTGACGATCGTCGGCCTGTACTACCTGGTCACCGCGTACGCGCAGGCCGTCGGCTTCGGGCTGGACGCCGAGGCGTGGAAGGCCAGCGTCTTCCCGCTCCAGGCGCTCGCGTCGGGCAGCGAGTTCGGCTCCACGGCCTTCGGCAACCTGGTGGCCGTCATCATCATCCTGGACGTCGTCGCGGTCGCGATCGGTGTCGGGGTGGCCGGCTCCCGTGGCATGTTCGCGATGGCCCGGTCCGGCCGCCTGCCCCGGCCGCTGGCCTCCGTGCACCCGCGGTTCGGCACCCCCGTGGTCGCGGCCGCCGTCATGGCCGTCGTCGCGGTCTTCGCGGTCGTGCTCGTCGTGGCCACCGACGGCGTCTTCTCGCGCGCCACTGCCGACCCGGCGGTCCAGCAGCCGCAGTGGGCGCCGATGTTCTCCTGGATGGCGGGCTTCGCCGGGACAGGGCTCGCCCTGATGTACCTGGCGGTCTCCCTGGCCGGTGCGCGGGGCCTGTGGGGTCACGTCCCCACCGCGAAGCTCGTCGTGGCGGCGACGGCCGGCTCGCTCGTGACCGCGGGTGCCGTCTTCGGCGCCGTCTACAAGGCGCCGAGCCCCCTCGACACCGTGCCCTGGGCGCTGGCCGTCTGGATCCTGGTCGGGGTTGGATGGTCTGTCGTGGTCGACCGCAGGTCAGAGGCCGACGAGGTCCCCGCTGCCACGCTCGGTGCGCGTGTCGGTGGTGAGGCGTCGTGACGCCGGACACCGTGCGGTCCGCCGAGCCCCCGACGAAGCAGGAGAGCGCACCCGTGGTCGACGTCCACCACCCGTACGACCCGCTGAGCCCGGACGAGATCGTCGCGGCCGTGGCGGCGATCCGCTCGTCGCACCCCGAGGTCGCCGCCCCCCGGTTCCCGATCGTGCGGCTGTCCTACCCGGACAAGCAGGTCGTCCGCTCGTGGGACCGCGTCTCGCCGACGCCCCGAGCCGCGTTCGTCGTGGTGTACGACCGGGCGCGGGGCGCCACGTACGAGTCCGAGGTCGACCTGGCGACGGGCGAGGTCGTGCGCTGGGCGCACGTTCCCGGCGTGCAGCCCCCGATCATGATCGAAGAGATCATGGACCTGGAGAACATCGTCCGGTCCGACGCGGCGTCCGTCGAGGCGCTGGTGCGGCGCGGCGTGACCGATCTCGACCTGCTGCAGGTCGACCCCTGGTCCACCGGGACGCTGCCGGTGGACGGCGTCCCGGCGGGCCGGCGCGTCATCCGGGCGAGCGCGTACGTCCGTGAGTTCGCGGAGGACAACGGGTACGCCCGTCCGGTCGGCAACCTCGTATTCGTCATCGACTGCGACGCGAAGGAAGTGGTCGCCCTCGAGGAGGGTGACCCGATCCCGCTGCCGCCCGAGAGCGGCAACTACGACCTGGCGAGCGTCGGGCCGCTGCGGGACGACGTGCGCCCGCTGGAGATCACCCAGCCCGAGGGTCCGTCCTTCCATGTCACCGGCAACGTCATCGAGTGGCAGCGCTGGCGGATGCACGTGCACGTCGACGCCGTGGAGGGGCTCGTGCTCAGCGACGTCTCCTACCACGACCAGGGGCGCAGGCGGTCGATCCTGCACCGGGCGGCGATCAGCGAGATGGTGGTCCCGTACGGCGACACGAGCATGGACTTCTTCTTCCGCAACGTCTTCGACGCCGGCGAGTACAACCTCGGCAAGACCGTGGGGTCGCTCTCCCTGGGCTGCGACTGCCTGGGCGAGATCCGGTACTTCGACGCGGTCCTGGCTGACGAGTCGGGGACGCCGCAGACGATCCGGAACGCGATCTGCCTGCACGAGGAGGACTACGGGATCCTCTGGAAGCACTGGAACTTCCGCTACCAGGAGGCGGCGGAGGTGCGGCGCTCGCGGCGGCTCGTCGTGTCCGCGATCCACACCATCGGCAACTACGAGTACGGCTTCTTCTGGTACTTCTACCAGGACGGCACGATCCAGTTCGAGGCGAAGCTGACGGGCATCGTGCAGACCCGGGCGGTCGCGCCCGGCGAGACACCGCTCTTCGGCACCCTGGTCGCGCCGCAGCTCGACGCGCCCAACCACCAGCACATGTTCAACATGCGGCTGGACCTGGAGGTCGACGGACCGCACAACACGGTCTACGAGGTGGACGCCGTCGGCCTGCCGATCGGCCCGGGCAACGAGTACGGCAACGCGATCGTCGCCCGTCCCGTCGCGATCACCAACGAGCGGGAGTCGCGGCGGGAGCTCAACGCCGCGACCGCGAGGACGTGGAAGGTCGTGAACCCCGGCGTCCTCAACCGGCTCGGGCAGCCCGTCGGCTACAAGCTCGTGCCCTTCGTCGGCCCGACGCTGCTCGCCCACCCCGACAGCGACCTCGCCAAGCGTGCGGAGTTCGCCCGGCACCCGGTCTGGGTCACGCGGTACCACCCGGAGGAGTTGCACGCCGCGGGTGACTACCCGAACCAGCACCCCGGTGACGGCATCGGGCGCTGGGTCGAGGCGGAGCGCGACCTCCTCGACACCGACGTCGTCCTGTGGCACACCTTCGGGACGTCCCACCTGCCACGGCCCGAGGACTGGCCGATCATGCCCTGCGACTACGTGGGCTTCCACCTCAAGCCCGTGGGCTTCTTCGACAGGAACCCGTCGCTGGACGTGCCGCCGCCGGCGCCGAAGGGCGGGGCTGCCTGCCACTGACCTCCGGCGGCACGAGCTCTCCGCCCCCTGGGGAACCCCGCGACGACGGCGCCGGATCGCCTCCCGTCTGTTGTGGGTGAGGCGCACGATCGTCCGATACATGGTCGGACGATCACTTTCGGGCGGGTCCGAACGATCAGGTGCATCGCTGCTGATCAGAGGCTTGCCGCCGACTCCGGCCGTGGGCGCGGCGGCCGCCTACTTGGGCAGACAATGGGCAAAATCTTGGGCGTTCGGAGGCTCTCGGGTGTTCGGCTGACCACGGTTGTCATCGGGCGACGTGGACACCGCAAAACGACGAAGGGCCTTTGAACTGGAGGAATAGGTTGCGTTTCCCCAGTTCAGAGGCCCTTTTCGGTGGCCAGGGGCGGGGTCGAACCGCCGACCTTCCGATTTTCCGAAGACGATCACTACTACACGAAACGGGGTCTGAACTGCGGTGATGCGACCTGAGGTCGCTGCTCGGGCGTGTTCTGGGCGTGCACTGGGCGAGAACGGCCGCCGTCGGCCGGGGGCGGTCGGGGACATTCGGACTGCGCGCCGGCACTACCTCCTGTGGTGGCGTGCCGTCCCGCATGGCCGATCCCGGTGGGAGCCAGACCGCGCCCTTCGAGAGGCCGGAGCTTGCGCAGGCTCGTCGGCGGAAGGCAGTGAGCAGCGGGAGAGGGTTCAGACCCGATCGTCGGGCCGGCGGGTCAGGCGTGCGGCTGCTGTTGTGTTGAGCAGTGGATCCCGCCGCCGCCGGCGGCGATGCCGTCGATCCTGACCTGGGCGACCTGCCGGTCCGGGTAGAGCCTCTGGAGAGTGGCCGCGGCCGCGGCGTCGGCGCGAGCGTCGCCGAACCTCGGGGCGATGACGGCACCGTTGCACACGTAGAAGTTCACGTATCCCGCTGCGAAGTCGTCGGTGAGGATCTCGGGGCGCAGGTCCCGCGGTGCCGGGAGCTCCGCGACCTGCAGTCGCCGTCCTGCACGGTCGCGGGCGTCGGTGAGGATCCGGAGGTGCCGCCGGGTGACGTCGTGGTCGAAGGAGGCCGGGTCGTCGTCGCGGGCTGCGACGACGACGCCTGGCCGGACGAAGCGCGCGTAGAAGTCGGTGTGGCCGTCGGTGATGTCCTGCCCGGCGATGCCGGGCAGCCAGATGACGTGATCGATTCCGAGCGTGTCGGCGAGCTCGGCCTCGACGTCCGTCCGGGACCAACCGGGGTTGCGGTTGTCGTTGAGGACGCAGCTCTCGGTGATGATCGCGGTGCCGTGCCCGTCGACCTCGAGGGCGCCGCCTTCGAGGACCAGTTCGCTGCGGTGCCGTGGGCACCCGGCGGCCGACGCGACCCGAGCGGCGACCGCGGCGTCGGCGGTGTGGGCCTGCTTGTCCCCCCAGCCGTTGAAGTTGAAGTCGACGGCTGCGACGCCGGTGCGACCGGTGACGAACGTGGGTCCGCTGTCCCTGATCCACAGGTCGTCGAGCGGGGCGTCGAGCAGCGTGACCTTGCTGCCGAGGTAGTCATGGGCCAGGTCCCGTTCGTGCGGGCGCACGAGCGCGGTGACCGGCTCGTGCCGCGCGATCGCTCGGGCTACGGCGGCCAGGTCGGATCGGACCTGCTCCAGCAGGTCCGCGCCCCAGATCTCCGCGCTGGCTCCGAAGGCCATCCAGGTGCGGGAGTGCGCGCTGCCCTCGTCGGGCATCCGGGGGCGGTCGGCCGGGGTCGGTGCCTCAGGACGGCTCAGGCTGCTGTGTCCCTCACCCTCAGCGTCGCCGTCGTTGCCCCCGGGGGAACTCGAGGGGGTCGCGCAGGCGCTGAGGCTCCCCAGCGCGGGTGCAGTGAGGAGGGCACCGATGAGCGACCGCCTGGTGAGGGGGAGGTCGCTCCCGGGTCCGGGCATGAGGGGCTCGATCCGTCGGGCAGGTCACGGGGCCTGCGGGTGTCGGGTGCGCATGTCCGCGCCGGGTGGAGCGCTCGCGTCAGCGGGCGCTGCTTCGCGGTGGTTCTGGGTGCTTCGTCGGGCTGCGCCGGGCGCCGGCTCTGCGCGGGGCCGGTGGCGGCGGAAGCTCACGGGTGATGGCGAGCTCCAGCAGATGACGCAGGTGCGGCACGTCGATCGCGCCGGTGAGCCAGCGACCGGAGAGCCCTTCGACGAGGGCGACCAGGATCTCGGCGGTCTCGTGGGGGTGGCGTCCGTCGGGGTCGGAGGTCTTCTCGTGGTCCTGGACATGTTGGATGAGTGCGGCGATGTGGTCGACCCATTCGGCGGTGAGCCGGGCGACGTCCGGCCGCAGGGTGTCGTCGAAGACGGAGGCCCAGCGCAGCTCTCCCCAGGCGCTGGAGGTGGTGTGGACCTCGGGGGTGTCCTGGAGCTCGCCGAGGAGTCGTGCGGTGAGCTCTTCTCGTGGTGTGGCTGCCGGGTGGGCCGCTTCGGTGGAGTAGCGGTCTGCCCGGTCGTTGACGGCTGCCAGGGCTGCGGTGAGCAGGCCCTCGCGGTTGCCGTAGTAGTGGTAGATGAGGGGGACCGAGACGCCGGCCTCGGCGGCGACCTCCTGGACGCGCAGGCCGCGTACGCCGCGTCGGGCGATGACGGTGATGGTTGCGTCGAGGAGCTCGCTGCGGCGGTCGGTCACGGCAGCAGCGTACGGACGCCGCGGTGCGCTCGTGGGCGGGACCACCCCTGGGCGGCGTCGCCGCTCGTGCGCGTCGACGGGGGGCCGGGCAGAGGTCTCCGTCGGGGCAGCGGGCACGGTCCTCACCGGCGGATCAGCCGCCGAGGAGGCTGCGGAACGCCGCTGCGCCTTGGCGGCGGCGGCCGAGCAGGGCGACGACGAGGGCGGTGGAGAGGGCCACGAGGCAGGTGAGAAGCACACCTGCGGCGGCAGCGTCTCCCTTCAGGCCGGTACGCAGCGTGGAGTAGATGTAGACCGGCAGGGTCGTTGTGCCGACGTTGCCGAGCATGCTCGAGGTGACGACGTCGTCCAGGGACGTCGTCGAGGCGAGCATCGCGCCGGCGGCGACGGCGGGCAGCGTGAGCGGCAGGAGGACCTTGCGCAGGACGGCGCCGGGGGCCGCGCCGAGGTCGGCGGCGGCGTCGGGCAGTCGTGGGTCCAGACCTGCGAGACGGGCCCGGACGACGAACGCGACGACGGTCACGGAGATCACCGAGTGCGCGATGACCAGTCGTGCGGTGCCGTCGGAGGCGATGGTCCCTGCCGCGACGTACAGCACCAGCAGGCCGACGGCTGTGACGATCTCCGGGGTGGTGAACACCAGGACGAGCAGTCCGTTGAGGCCGGTGCGGGTCGCACGTCCGGCACGGACCAGAGCGATGCCGGCAAGGGTGCCGATCAGAACGGCCACGACGGTCGAGAGCGCAGCGACGCGCAGCGACACGGCGATCGAGGACAGCAGCGCGTCGTTGTGCGGGACGGCTGTGTACCAACGGGTCCCGAACCCCGTCCACACCGCGAGGGTGTTGCCGGTGTTGAACGACGAGCTGACGATCGTGAGGATCGGGAGCCACAGGAAGGCGACGAGCAGCACGGTGTAGCCGCGCAGCGCCACCCCCCACAGGTCACGTTCGCGTCGCTCGGACCCGCTGCCCGCGATGGGACGTTCCGGCGTCGTGGTCCGGGCGCGCAGGCGCGCGGTGATATCGAGCGGCCGCACGATGCGTAGGACCCGGATTGCCAGCGCGGACAGCACCCAGGCCAGCGCCAGCAGGGCGGCGACGACACCGACGAGGATGACGGCTGCGGCCGCGCCGAGAGCCCAGTCCTGCCCGGCGAGGAAGGAGTCGTAGACGAAGTTGCCGACGACGGTGGCGCGGACGCCGCCGAGCACGCTCGGGGTGACGTAGTCGCCCATGAGCGGGACGAAGACCAGCAGGGCGGCGGTGATCAGGCCGGGCCGGACGGCAGGCAGCGTCACCTGCCAGAAGACGCGCCAGGGTGTGGCGCCGAGGTCGCGGCCGGCGCGGCGCACGGCGGGGTCGAGCCGGTCCAGTGCGACGAAGATCGGCAGGATCGCCAGCGGCAGGTAGTTGTAGACGACCCCGAGCTGTGCGCCGCCGCGGGTGTCGAGGAGCCCGAACCCGTCGTGGACGCCGACGGCCGTCAGGGGGCCGCGGTCGTCGAGCAGGATGCGCCAGGCGTACGTGCGCAGCAGGAACGGCGTCCAGTACGGGACGACGACAGCGGCGACCACGAGGTAGCGCCAGCGGCCGTGGATCCGGGTCGCGATCGCGTAGGCGACCGGCAGGGCCAGCAGGACGCACAGGGTGGTGCCGACCACGGACAGGCGCAGGGTGTTGGCCAGGACGATCCGGAAGGTGTCGCTGAAGGCCTCCTGGTAGCGGTCGGTCGTGGGTCGGCTGAGGTCGACCGGGCTGGAACCGAACAGGGAGCTCTCGCCCAGGCTGTAGACGGCGACGAGCCCGGCCGGCAGGACGAAGAACGCGGCGAGCCAGACGAAGGCCGGCAGCCCGGCCAGGTTCCTGGTCGGCCGTGGGCGGCCCCGTCCGGGCAGGCCCGCGGTCCGCAGGCGTCCACCAGCGGTGCGGTGGGGGCCGCGGGCGGTGGTGGTTCTCATTTGGCCGCCAGCGCCTTGAGCCGTTCGAAGGTGGCCAGAGAGAGCTTGCGGGCCGCCGGGGTGACCGTCGCCGGTTCGAAGTGGTCGGCGGGAACGCCCTCGTCGAAGAAGATGATCTCCTTGTGCGGCATGTCGGCGGGGAGCAGGTCCTTCGAGGCGGTGACCCCGGTGAAGTAGCCGTGGAAGGTCGTCTCGGCGGCCGCGTTGGCGGGTTGGAGGACGTGCTCGACGAAGGCGTGCGCGGCGGCCGGGGACTTCGTGCCGTTCGGCAGCACCCAGTGGTCGACGTACAGGTCGCTCTTGGGGCCGCCGAGAGCGAACTTCAGCGTCTTCGGTCCGTCGATGAGCGCGCCACGGGCGTCGCCGGTGAAGGCCTGCGCGAGAACGACCGTGCCCTTGGCCAGGTCGGCACGCGGGTAGGAGTTGAACTGGGCCAGGTGCGGCAGCACCTTCTCGGTGAAGTACTTCTCGGCGGCCTGGTACTGGGCCGGGTCCGTTGTCTGGTCGGAGACCGCGTGACCCCAGAAGTAGGACGAGATGAACGAGGGCGCGCCGTCGATGACCGAGGTACGGCCGTCCACGGCCGCGTCGGCGAACCGGGCGTAGAAGTCGTCCCATGTCGTGATGGCGCCGGTGACGACGGCGCTGTCCCAGACGTACCCGGTGGAGCCGCCGGACTTCGGGATGGCGTAGGTGTTCGTGGGGTCCCAGGCCTTGGCGAGGAAGGTCTGCGACAGTCCCTCCATCGACGGCAGCCGGGTCTTGTCCCATGCGAGCAGGGCGCCGGCGCTGCTGAGCTGGGGGACGTAGGAACCGTCCATGACGACCAGGTCGTACCCGCTCGTGCCCTGGGTGACGCGCAGCTTGGCCACGGCCTGCTCGGCGGAGTCGTAGGTGTCGACCTGGACGGTGACGCCGGTCTTGTCCTGGAACGACTTGATGGCGTCCGGGGAGATGTAGTCCGCCCACGAGTAGACGTGCAGCGTCGATCCCCGGGAGACGGCCGTCGGGTAGCTGGTGGCGGCCGCGGACGTGCCCTTGGAGCCGTTCGACCCGCAGGCCGACAGCAGCCCGCCGGAGAGCAGGCCCCCGGAGAGCAGTGCGAGCGAGGTGCCGAACTGGCGGCGGGTCAGGCCGGTGCTCGGCCGTCGGGGTGCGGTGGGTCCGGTCATGGCCGGTGGGCTCCGTCCTGGAGGGGGAAGATACGCACGTGCTGGGCCTGCCACGAGCACTGCACGCTCTGGCCGGCGGAAGGCAGCCGCCGGCCGTCGCGAGGGACGCGGGCGAGGACGGTGGTGTCGTGGTCCACCTGGACCAGGACGAGGGAGGACATCCCCGCGACGCTGGCCCCGCGGACGACCCCGGAGACGGTGTTGACGCCGGGGACGGCGTCCGGGACGTGGTCTGCTGCCCCGGGTTCCGGTCGCGGGTGGTGCGGTGCGGCGGCCGGGAGCTCGGTGACCCTTACGTGCTCAGGACGGACGAGTGCGAGAGCCGGGCCTGCGACGGTGGGGCTGGCGCTGATGGCGGTCACAGCCGGGTGCGTGAGTGTGCCCGTGCCGTCGCTGTGCCCGGGCAGCTCGTTGTTCTCCCCGACGAAGCGTGCCGCGAACAGGGTGGCCGGGTGGTCGTAGATCTGCTCGGCGGTGCCCTGCTGGACGATGCGGCCCTCGGACATCACGACGATCCGGTCGGCGAGGCTGAGGGCTTCCTCCTGGTCGTGGGTGACCAGGACCGTGGTGATCCCGAGTTCTTGCTGCAGCAGCCGTAGCTCGACCTGCATCGCCTGCCGCAGTGCCCGGTCGAGCGCGGAGAGCGGCTCGTCGAGCAGAAGGACGCTGGGGCGGTCGACGACTGCACGGGCCAGGGCGACGCGCTGCTGCTGCCCGCCCGACAGGCTGGTGACGGACAGCTTCGCGGCGTGGGGCAACCGGACCACGTCGAGGGCCTCCTGAACCCGCGCGGCGACCTGGGAGCGGGCCAGCCCCCGCTGCCGCAGCGGGAACGCGATGTTGTCCGCGACGTCCAGATGCGGGAACAGCGCGTACGACTGGAACACGGTGTGGATGTCCCGGCGGTGTGCCGGGGTTCTGGTGACGTCGACACCGGACACGCGCACCACGCCCGCGTCGGGCTGCTCGAGCCCGGCCAACATCCGCAAGGTGGTGGACTTGCCGCAGCCGGAGGGGCCGAGCAGGGCGACGAACTCCCCGGCGGCCACGGTCAGCGACAGGTCGTCCACCGCGGTCGTGCCCGGGTACCGCTTGGTGAGTCGCTCGAGCCGGACGGCGCCGCGCCCGCTCCCGGGCGCCTCGCCGTCCTCCGGCGCAGACCCGGCTCCCTGTCCCGTGGGTCGTCCCGCATCGCCAGGCGTGACGGTGACCACGTCGGGCGAACGGCCGCCGCTCATCGGGCCTCCGCGGCGGGGATCTGCATCGTGATGCAGTGCGGGCCTCCACCGCCGAAGGCGATGACCGCGCCGGGCACGCCGACGACCTGACGGCCGGGAAGACATCCGCCGATGACGCCCATGGCCCGCTCGTCGTCGTCGCGGTTCCCGCTGAGCGGGACGATGACCGCACCGTTGACGATGTAGAAGTTCGCGTAGGAGACGTAGTCCTCGACGCCCTCGACGGTGACGGCGGAGAACAGGTCCAAGCCGTTCACCGCGACGAACCGGTCAGACGCGTCGGGGACGTCCCGCAGGTAGCGCAGGTTGCGGGCCATCGCCTCGTGGTTGACGTTGCGGGGGTCGCCGCAGGTCTGGACCAGGACGTGTCCCGGGGCGGTGAAGGTGCACACGCCGTCGACGTGCCCATCGGTGTGCCGGTCGTCCAGGTGCCCGAACGGCAGCATCAGCACACGGCGGACACCGAGCGCCTCCTGCAGGACGGCTTCCGCGTCGCTCTGGGACAACCCCGGGTTGCGGTTGCTGTGCAGCAGACACTGGGCCGTCGTGACAAGAGTCCCCTCGCCGTCCACGCTGATGCTGCCCCCCTCGAGGACCATGTCGACACCGACCCGCTCGATGCCCAGGTGGTCCAGGACCCGGGCTGCGAGGCCCGCGTCGGCGTCGTACGGGAGGAACTTTCGGCCCCAGGAGTTGAAGCCGAAGTCGACCCCGAGGCGGTGCCCGTCCGCGCGTCGCACGACGAGCGGGCCGTTGTCCCGGATCCACGAGTCGTCGACCGGCGCCTCCAGGACGTCGACGTCCGCGCCGCACAGGTCGACGACCCGGGACCGGCGACCGGGCAGCGCCACTACCGTGACCGGCTCGAACTGCGCGACGGCCCGCACGACCGCCGCGTAGTCGTGCTCGGCGTCGGAGAACGCGCCGGCCCACAGGTCGGCTCGCGTGGGCCAGGTCACCAGCGTGCGCTCGTGGACGTCCCACTCAGCGGGCATGCGGTAGTCCGCCAGGCGAGGGTCGACGTCCGGCCGCGGGCGCCGAGGGACTGCC
Source organism: Kineosporia sp. A_224 (assembly GCF_002198655.1). Classification (GTDB taxonomy): domain Bacteria; phylum Actinomycetota; class Actinomycetes; order Actinomycetales; family Kineosporiaceae; genus R-H-3. Next base: position 105,344 of record NZ_MWLN01000191.1, on the reverse strand, counting down.
GAAACACCGTGCGGCGCAAGCTCTGCACGGTAGCCAGTCTGGATGCCCGTCTCCGGGTCACCGGTGGTGATCGAGCTGCTCATGGTGGACCACTGTGCCCTTGACTGAAAATTCAGTCAAGGCCTTGTTCCGAGGAGGGTGCGGCTCTACCGTGGCGTGACTGAAAATTCGGTCAATCTGTTGAGAGAGGCCTTGCCGTGCACCTCACACCGACCGAGCGCGACCGGCTGCTGCTGTTCTCCGCCGCCGAGCTCGCTCGTCGCCGGGTCGCTGCGGGCGTCCTGCTGAACGTGCCGGAGGCGACCGCTGTGGTCGCCGACGCTGTCTGCGAGGCGGCACGTCGAGGGGCTCGCCACGTCGAGGCGGTCGCTGAAGGGCGCGCAGTGCTGACCGGCTCCCAGGTGCTTCCCGAGGTGCCCTACGTCGTCCGGGCGGTATCGGTGGAGGCCGTCTTCGCCGACGGCTCGCGGCTGGTCGTGGTGAGCGAGCCCTTCGGGCCGGTGCCGGACCGTGACGACATGCCGGGCGCCATCGTGGCTGCGGCACAAGCGCCGGGCACCCGCTCGCAGGACGCCGCCGGTCGCGCGGAGCGCGTCGAGGTCGAGGTGCTCAACACGGCGTCGGTCCCCATCTCGGTGACCAGCCACTTCCACTTCTTCGAGAGCAACGCCCGGCTCAGGTTCTCGCGTGCCACGGCGTACGGGATGCACCTCGACGTCCCTGCGGGGACCCACATGCGGTTCGAGCCGGGGACGACGACGACCGTGTCCTTGGTGCCCGTGCGCGGGGCGCGGGTCGTCGTCGGCTTCTCCGGGCTCGTCGACGGGCCGCTGGATGCCCCCGGCGCACGGGACGCTGCTCTGAAGCGGGCTCGCGCCTGGGGTTTCCTCGACCTCGACCGCCCCCAGTCCGCCGCCGCCGCCGCCGCGGCCGCGGCCCACGCGATGTCCGGACCGGGGGACGTGCGATGACGCACTTCGACGCCCACGCCCGTGCCGGCGCGTACGGCCCCGGACTCGACGACCGAGTCGTCCTCGGCGACACCGGTCTCGTCGTCCGCGTCGAGCGCGACGACCGGGGACGGCACGCCGACGAGGTCCTCTTCGGCTTCGGCAAGACCGGCCGGGACGGCATCGGCCTGCAGGCCGTACGGACCGCCCGGTCCTGCGACCTGCTGGTGAGCAACGTCCTGCTCCTCGACCCCGTTCTCGGCATCCGCGCCACGAACATCGGCATCCGTGAGGGACGCGTCGTCGGCATCGGCAAGGCGGGCAACCCCGACACGATGGACGACGTCGACATCGTCGTCGGCAGCGGAACGGCGGTCGTCTCCGGGGAAGGCCTGATCGCCACCCCGGGAGGGGTCGACACGCACGTGCACCTGCTGTCCCCGCGGGTGTGCGAGGCCGAGCTCGCCTCCGGCGTCACCACCATCATCGGTCAGGAGATCGGCCCGTTCTGGGGCGTCGGCGTCGGCTCGGCCTGGGTCCTTCGCACCGGCTACGCAGCCTTCGACGACTACCCGGTCAACGTCGGGATCCTCGGCCGCGGATCCTCGAGCCGGCGTGACCCGCTCCTCGAGGCGCTCGAAGCCGGTGTCTGCGGCTTCAAGGTCCACGAGGACACCGGCGCGCACCTGCGCACCCTCGACACCGCACTCACCGTCGCGGAGGACTACGACGTCCAGGTCGCGGTCCACACCGACGGCCTCAACGAGGGGCTGACGGTCGACGACACGCTCGCCGTGCTCGACGGCCGAGCCATCCACGCCTACCACGTCGAAGGATGCGGCGGCGGCCACACACCCGACGTGCTCAGCCTCGCCGGCGTGCCCCACGTCCTGGCGTCCTCCACCAACCCGACGTTGCCCTACGGCCGCGACGCCGTGGCCGAGCACCACGCCATGATCGCCCACGTGCACGGCCTGCGTGCGGACCTGCCCGGCGACGCCGCACTCACCCACGACCGGGTTCGTGCCGTCACCATGGGCGCCGAGAACCTCCTGCACGACCTCGGGGTCATCCCCGTCACATCGTCCGACGCCCAAGGAATGGGACGGGCCGGTGAGAACTGGCGCAGCACCTTCGGGCTGGCGGGCGCCCTGACCTCACTGCAGCGTCGCACCGGCGCGGCGCCCGACCTGACGGACGACAACGCACGGGTGCTGCGGTACCTCGCCAAGCTCACCATCAACCCGGCGCGCGTCCACGGACTCGACCAGTACGTCGGCAGCCTCGAACCCGGCAAGATCGCCGACATCGTGCTCTGGCGGCCCTCGATGTTCGGCGCCAAGCCCGAGATGGTCCTCAAGTCAGGCTTCCCCGCCTGGGGAGTCACCGGCGACCCGAACGCCGCCATCGACGGCGCCCAGCCCCTCGTGCTCGGGGCGCAGTTCGGCGGTCACGGCGCCACCGCCGCCGAACTGTCCCTGCTGTTCGTCAACGGCGCAGCAGCCGCAGCCGGGGCAGTCCCGATCCCGACCCGTCGCCAGGTCGTTCCCGTCACGGGCTGCCGCACCGTCAGCCTCGGGTCCATGGCGCACCACGGCATCACCGGACCGGTCAAGGTCGACCCCGCGACCGGCGTGACGACCTTCCGCGGAGCCCAGCTGCACATGCCGCCGATCGAGCGCGCCCCGCTGCAGCAGCTCTACCACCTGTAGCGACCTTCGTGCGCCCGCGTGTCCGGCCGACGCGGGAGCCACCGGTTCGCCCGCGCCGCGATGTCAGCGCCGCGCTACGTGGGTTCAGGACGGGGTCGGATCGACCCTCCGATTCGCAAGGGCCAGCCACCGAGGCTCGCCCGCCGTGCTTCCAGCGCTGAGCAGCACGTTTGGTCTGACGGTTGGCCGACAGCAGTGATCCGTGGGCGCGTATTGGGCAAGATCTTCGATTCGCCGGTTCGGCTGTGCCCGATTAACACCGGTAAGCCATGAAATCCAGACGGGGGCGAAGGTGGGTCTTGTGGTGGCCAGGGGCGCGGTCGAACCGCCGACCTTCCGATTCTCGGCGTGCGCCTTTCGTTGCAAGGGCTGGTGATCCGTCCTCAGGTGGTGGTCTGTCGTGCGGGGGAGCGGGTTGTCGTTGTGATCTGTTGTGCTCCGTTCTCGTGGGGTCGTCGGAGTTCTGTGAGCATTGCGTGAGCAGCCTCGGGTCGCGGTCAGGGGGTGAAGTGGCCGAGGTGGGGCAGGAGCCGTTCGGCGGCGTCGATGAGTGTCTCGGCGATGTCGAGGGCCTCGACGGCCTCGTCGGGGCTGACGGTCTCGTCGGGGTGGGCGGGGTACTCGACCTCGTTGCGGCGTCGGCGGAGCCCGCCGTAGGGCGCGAACGGTGCGCCGAACTGGGCGCGGACGGCGCGTTCGACGGCGACGTGCCCGCCACCGGTGGTGGGGCGCAGTCCTTGGTGGGCGAGCAGCGCGGTGCAGGCCAGGCGGGTGGCGTCGTGGGCCAGGACGAACGCGTTCGTCGGATCCGTGTCGAGTAGGGACTGCGCGGAGGCGAGGGTCTGCCGGGCACGGGTCAGACCCGGGACGCCGTCAGCGGCCTGTCCGCGGACGACCTGGAGCTCGCGACTGGTGAGCAGCCGCTCGACGTCCGCTTCGCCGGTCTTCCAACGCGCCACGCGGTGACCCTGTCCGCGGCTGCCGACAGTCGATCTGCTGTCAGCCGGTGCTGTTGGCCTGGTCGTTGTGGTCGGGGGTGTGGTCGTCGTTGTCCTGAAGGACGAGGTGCGGTCCGGTCTGGATGGTGGCGATGAGCGGGTCGTCGCCGGCTGTCCAGCGGGCGGGGGAGCGGACGACGGGGTTGACCGGGATCGACAGCCGGGCCTCGGCGCGTTCGGCGGCGGCGTAGACGTCGGCACGCTGCGGGGTGCCGACGACCAGGACGTCGACGTCGGCTGGGGCGGGGCCGTCGACGCCGTCGTAGCGGGCGGCCCATGACCCGTACAGGACCACGGTGGAGACCCGGGGCAGGCCGGTGAACTCCTCGGTGATGACGACGTGCGGCCCGAACGTGACCAGCAGCAGCCGCGCGAGCGGCGCGAAGGCGCGGTGACCGGTGTTGGCGCGCAGCAGCCTGGCCCGGCCGACCTGCCGGCCGGTGAGCAGGCCGGCGGCCTCGAGGCGGGACAGCTCCCGGTGCGCGGTCGTCAGCGGGATGCCGAGCCGGGCCGCCAGGTCGGTGGTGGTGTGGTCGTCGTCGGGATGCAGGAACAGCACGGTGAGCAGGTCGGCCTGATGCCGGGACCTGAACACCGGCATCAACGACGGCGCATCACTACGCATAGGTGAAAGATATCATCTGCCTAAAGGGATCAACGACATCTGGCGTTGGTCGTGGTGTGCGCGACACAGACGTCAGGGCAGACCGGGCGTAGGCCGCGGGTCCTACAGCGCATCCAGGTTCGGGTGGCGAAGCAGGCGACGGGTCAGTCCTCGAACTCGAGCTCGTCGTACCGGCAGAGGTCGACGTTCTCGTAGTGCACGGTGAACCGGCTGCGACCGTGAAGGTCTTCGACGTGGTGGGCGAGCTCGACGTCGTACGTGCGGGTCGTGGCGGCCAGGATCCGGCACTTGAGGACCACTGACCTGGGGTAGTGCGCAGCCGGCGTGCACCGTGCTGCGTCGATCACGGCGGCTTTCTCCCGGATGACGACCTTGGTGCCGTCCTCTTCGTGGAACTCGACCTGGACGACGCCGGGGAAGGGCTCGTCGCTCACCCGGCCGGTCGCCGTCGCCCAGAGCGGCGCTAGGTCTGAATCCTCGGTCTCGGCCACGACGTCCATTGTCCAGACCGCCCCGGCGCTCGGTCGACGTCATGCTTGGTCCGCTGCTGCGGGGCGTCGGCAGGACGGCGGAACCGCCGACGACCGAGCGGACTGCGCAGGTGGAGCCGATGGCAGACTCCCCGCATGGCCGTCGAGGACATGGTGGAGCGGTTGCCTGGCATCGCGGTATCGCTGGAAGCGGCCGGTATGGATGTCCGTCGCTTCGCGTCTGCCCCGCCGGTGTCTGTGGATGCCGTTCGCGAGGTGGAGAAGGTCCTGAAGCACGCCGTGCCAGGCTCTTTCTGGCGAGTCCTGACCGAGATCGCCGGCGGTGTCGACTTCTTCTGGTTCGCGCCTGCCGACTGGGCCTTCACCGGCCCGTTCCGCCACATCTTCTCCGGAGAGCTGGCCTGGTCGCTGGATGCGCTCCCGAGATTGGCGCGTGACGTGCGCGAGTGGATCGACGTGGTAGGCCCGACAGGATGCCTTGGCGCGTGGTGGCTCCGCTGTTGTATGAGTCCTCAGGGGTGGTGGGGTTGCCTGATCGGCGTGGCCGGCGAGAGGCAGGTCGGCAAGTTGCTGGACGACGTCGAGTAGCTCACTCGGTTGCATCCGATCGACTCGTTGGTTGGAGGCGATTACTGGCGTGGGGCGGACCCGGTGGGCCGAGGGTGCGTGCCAGCGCCTGGTACCAGGCCAGCTTGGCGTCGAAGCCGGCGTAGGAGCGGTTGCGGCCGCTCGGGTTGGGCAGGACGAACACCCGGGATCCGGCGATGGTGGTCGGCTTCGGCCCGGGGCCGGGTGCAGGTCGGGTGGGGAAGTACTGGGGATACAGCGTCAGGCCGAGCAGCGCCACCGTCTCCGGGCGATGCGTGCGGACCAGATGTTCCACCCGGACGGCTCCGGCGCGGAGCTCGCGGACGGGTAGCTCGCCGGCGGTCCGGGTCGCGCGGCGCACGGTCGAGGTCAGGCCGATGCCGTGCTCGAGCAGCTGGTGGGCTCGCGACGCCTCGACCTCGACCGGCGTCAGGCCGGAGACGTGAAGGAGTCGCCAGAACGGGTTGCCGGGTGAGGAGAAGGGGTGGCCGATGGCGGCGGACCGGGTCGCCGGGTTGATGGCGACGATCAGCAGTCGCAGGTCGGGCGCGATGATGTCTGCGTCCGCGGAGCCACCGCGCACCGGGTCAGCGTTGACCGGGCTCACGTTGCGCGCCACGGTCGGGTCGGGCGGGCGTGGTCTCGGGCGGGGTACTGTCGCCGGGTGCAGGCACAGCAGGGCGCCGAGCAGTCGGTGGCCGCCACGAGCGCTGCCACGTCACGGGATGCCGTCTCGCAGGAGTGGGTGGATGGCCTGCAGGCGGCCGGGGCGCGGCACCATGAGTGCGTGGCCCAGTTGCACGCCCTGCTGCTGCGGGTGGCCCGGCACGAGGTGTCGCGCCGGGCGGGGTCGCTCGGTCTGTCGGGTCCGGAGCTGGACGACGTCGCGCAGCAGGCGGCTGACGACGCGTTGATGGCGATCAAGGCCAAGGTGGGTGACTTCCGGGGGGAGAGCCGGTTCACGACGTGGGCGTACCGGTTCGTGGTGCTGGAGGTGTCGTCGAAGATGGGGCGGCACTTCTGGCGCAACCGTCCCGTCGACCTCGACCAGGACGGCTGGGAACGATTGCCCGACGTGGGGTCGCCGGTGCCGCACGATGTCGTGGAGCACGGCGAGCTGTGGGACGTGCTGCGGGCGGCGATCGGGAGCGACTTGACGGATCTGCAGCGGCGAGTGTTCGTGGCGATCGCGGTGAACGGGGTGCCGATGGATGCGTTCGCCCGGGAGCTGGGGTCGAACCGGAACGCGGTGTACAAGGCGCTCTTCGACGCGCGGCGCAAGCTTCGGGCGAGCCTGGCGGCAGCGGGGTACGCGGCGCCGGTGCGATCGGGATCGGGGGAGCCGGCATGAACGGGGCGACGGACCTGGAGCACCTGCTCGGCGACGACCCGGACCAGCCGGACGGCGCGAGCGGCTCGACCGGTACGGACGCCGGGTGCGCGGCCGGGTTCGAGGTCCTGCACCGGTATGTCGAGTCCGAGCTCGCGGGGGACGCCCCGGCCCGGGAGCTGCCGGGTCTGGCGGCTCACCTGCGGCGCTGCCCGGCCTGCCATGAGGACTACCTGGGGCTGCTGGAGTCCGCCGCCCGGTTCGGCGACGTCGGCCCGGACCCCGCCTGATGGGTACCAGGCGGGCACGACGGTCGGAGGCTCCCGCGTGACGTGGGTGCGCATCCGGGAGATCTCCTTCCCCGTCGAGGACGCCGAGCGGGTGATCACGCATGTCCGGGACACCACGGTGGCCCGTTACGACGGTGAGGGGTACCGCGGGTCCCGCCTGCTCGTCGACCGGGACGGCGGGACGGCGCTCGAGGTGTCCTACTGGCGCGACGAGGAGGGCGCCCGCGGCGTCTCTGGTTCGGCGCCGGCGGCCTCGGACGACGGCGTCGACCCGACGGGGGTTCCTGGCGTCGTCGTCGTGCGGACGCGATGCTACGAGCTCGCTGTCGACGCCGGGTAGCGGATCTCAGCCCGCAGTACGTCCGCCGAGGACGCCGGCGAGCTCGGAGGTCTCGGTCGGGGTGAGGAGCCGGACCGGGTCGCCGACGCGGACGGAGCCCGGCAGGAGGACCGCGGTGTTCAGCGCGAGCGTCCCGCCGAACCGGCGGTGGATGTCACGCAGCACCTCACCGTCCCGGACGAGGGTGTCCGGGTCGAACGTCGTCATCACGCACCGCTGACGCAACGAGTCCAGGTGCACGATCACCGGACCGATCGCCATCACCCGACCCTCCCAGGTGCGTTCGGCCAGACCCTCGACGCCGCCCACCACGATATTGGGTCGCAGCCGGCGACCGTCCCGGCCGAAGGCGGACACGGCGCCGTCGGTGGCGACGAGCAGCGGTAGGACGTCGAACCGCTCCGGCCCGTCGAACGCCACGAGCCGCGCGTCCGGGCCGACCGCGCCCCGGACCAGGTCGGCCACCTGCGGGGTGTGCCACGGATGGCCGTCGACCAGGACGGTCCCCTCCGGGTCGGTCGTCGCGGTGAGCCCGAGGAGCGCACGGTGCCTGCGCGCGGTGACCGGGCCGCGGTCGTCCTCGACGTGGACGCGCCGGTCACCGGCGATGCCGTCGGCCTCGATCCTGGCCTGCGACAACGACTCGCCGCGCATCGACTTCACCGCGTAGCGCCACAGCTGCTCGACATACATGCCCCGTTGGCGGCGGCCGCCCGCCCCGTCTTACCCCGGCCGGAGGGTGACGGTCGTCTCACCCAAGGAGGCGGTGCGCGCACGTAAGACGCAGGCTCTCGCGGCCGCTCTCCTGGTGCACGGACGACGTACAGCCGGGACCACCCCAGGGAGCAGCCATGACCACCGCCACGACGTTCCACACCGCGCAGGTGCAAGCGCTCGATGTCTTCTACCGGCAGGCCGGCGACCCGGCCGCGCCCAAGCTGCTGCTGCTCGGCGGGTTCCCCGCGTCGTCGCACCAGTTCCGCAACCTCATCCCCGCGCTGGCCGACCGGTTCCATGTCCTGGCCCCCGACTACCCGGGGTTCGGCAACACCGACATGCCCGACCCCGCGACCTGGGACTACACCTTCGACCACCTCGCCGACATCGTCGAAGGGCTCCTCGTCGAAGTCGGCTTCACCGGCCCGATGGGGATCTACATGCAGGACTACGGCGGGCCGATCGGCAACCGCATCATCAGCCGGCACCCTGCCTGGCTCGACTGGCAGGTGATCCAGAACGCCAACACCTACGAGGAAGGCTTCACCGCCACCTGGGACGGCATCCGGCACGCCCTGTGGGTCGACCGCAGCCCCGAGACCGAGGTGCCGCTGCTGGGGTTCCTCGGCCCGGACGTCGTCAAGGCCGTCTACACCACCGGACACCGGGACCTGACCCGGATCAGCCCCGACAACTGGAACACCGACCTGGCGTTCCTAGCCCGCCCGCACGCCCACCGCGTCCAGCTCGACCTGTTCTACGACTACCGCACCAACGCCGCGCTCTACCCCGCCTGGCAGACGGCGCTGCGTGAGCGGCAGCCCCTCACGCTGATCTTCTGGGGCCAGGGCGACATCTTCTTCACCCCGGCCGGCGGCGAGGCCTACCTGCGCGACCTGCCCGACGCCGAGCTCGTCCGGCTCGACTCCGGCCACTTCGCCGTCGAGGACTGCCTCGACGAGATCAGCCGCGGCATCCGCACGTTCTACGACACCCGGGTCGCCGGCGCCCGGCAGCCCGTTCGCGCGTAGCGCGGGCGCCAGCGCGACCGCTGCCCGCTGACCGCCAATCACCCGGCCCCGACGGCGAGCATCGCGGGCTCCGCCGCACCGGGGCCGGGTGACGGGGACCGCCGCGATCCGTCGACGCCAGGCAGGGACGGACGCTCCCGGTAGCAGTGCGCCCGACCGGTGCACCCGACCAGCGCTCCAGACCCGGGCCGCGCTGTACCGTCCGCCAGGCCGTCCGTCTCTGCATCGCCGACCCGGGGTGCGGCCCCTCGTCGACGCCGGGGGGAGGGCCCCGTTCGGTGTGCTGGCACACAGAACTCGCGGCCCCGAGTTCCTACGGTCGTCGTGAACGCCCACCCGGGGCGCTCGTGAGGAAGGACTCCCATGACCAGCCCCGCACCGACGTCCGTACCGACCTCTAGTGCTGTCGCCGCCCGCGGCTCCCTCGTCCGACACCTTGCCGCCGGGGTCATCGGTGGCCTCGCCGGCGGGATGATGTTCGGGATGCTCATGCAGATGATGGGGATGATCGCCATGGTGGCCATGCTCGTCGGCTCGACGTCCACCGCCGTCGGCTGGTTCGTCCACCTGGCGATCTCCGCCGCCATCGGTGCCGGCTTCGGCCTAGCCGGCGGCCGGTTCCTGACCCGCACACCGGTCGCAGTCGGCGCAGGCGCGGTCTACGGCCTCCTCTGGTGGGTGCTCGGCCCGCTCGTCCTCATGCCTGCCAAGCTCGGGATGCCGCTGTTCCAGCTCGACGCCACCGCCGGGAAGAGCCTCATGGGGCACCTGGTCTTCGGGGTGGTCCTCGGGGGCGTCGCCGCAACGGTCGCTGCGACGACGGGCCGGCGCCGGGCATGACCCCCGACCCCGCACCGGTGCCGCGGTACACGACCGCCGTCCGGACCTGGCAGCTGTCGGAGCTGGACCTGTTCGCCGACCTGTCAGCGGCCGAGATGCAGGCGATCGGGGACGCGGCACCGATGCGGCAGGTCGCCCGTGGCACCCTGGTCTGGTCCCCGAGCCGGCCGGTCGAACTGCTCTTCATCGTCAAGCAGGGTCGGGTCCGGACCTACCGGACCGCCGCGGACGGCCGCAGCCTCACGACCGCGATCGTCGGCCCGGGCCAGTTGTTCGGGCAGATGCCGGTCATGGGGTTGCGGATGGACGACGGGTACGCGGAGATGCTCGACGCCGGTGTCCTGTGCGTCATGTCGACCGCGGACGTGCAGCGGTTGCTCTTCACCGATCTGCGGATCGTCGCCCGGATCACCGCGCTGCTCGGCGGTCGGCTCGCCGAGCTGGAGACCCGGCTCACCGACACCGTCCTCAAGCCGGTCGCCGCGCGGATCTGCTCCACGCTGGCCACCCTGGCGGGCAGCCCGCCGTCCCCGGTCCGGCTCACCCACGACCAGCTCGCCGACCTCGTCGGCACCACGCGGGAGACGACGACGAAGGTGCTCGGAGACCTCAAGGCACGCAGCTACGTCCGGCTGCGGCGCGGCCGGATCGACGTCCTCGACCCGGTCGCCCTGCTCGAGCTCGCCTCCCGGTCGGTGTAGCCGATGCGCTGGCTCGCCGGGGCCGCGGTCGCCCTCCCCATGACGCTGCTCGCGGTCGGAGCCCTCGCCGATCGCGTCCGAGCCGGTCCTGCTGCGCGATCGCCGACCCGCAGCGAGACCTCCGGATGCGCGCCGCGGCCGAGCCTTCGAGCGGCACCGGCACCGGCACCGGCACCAGCACCAGCACCGGCACCGGGCCCGCGGACGACGGCCCGGTGCCGCCAGGAGCCCCCTCGTGACGACGCGCCATCACATCCCCAGATGCGTGGCGCGCACGGCCTCGACGGCGTCCGGTGCGCCGAGAAGGTCGACCCGGGCGTCGACGCGGCCGAACAGGAACAGGAGCAGCTCACCCGGCGGACCGATGACGGCGACCGTCGGATCGCCCCGGCGGAGTGCCACCGTCGCCTCGGTTGCCGCCCGGCACGCCCTCAGGCCGGTGCCGCGCAGCCGCCGCGTCAGGTAGCGACCACCGACGCGGACGTTTCGCCAGAGGGCGTCATCCAGTCCCGGTGGGAGGTCTGCCCGTGGCCCGAAACCGTTGGCCCGGCGCACGTCCTCGTAGTGGACGAAGAGCTCGTTGAGGTTGGCCGTCGCACGGACCCACGGGACGCGGAACACGCCGGGCGGGGGCCCGGTGCGGACCATCTCGACGAGCCGCTCGAACCCATGCCGGCGCCGCAGCGCGTCGCGGCGACCGTCTGCGAACCGCTGGTAGCGCACGGGCAGAACGAGGGTCGGCGCGGCGAGCGGGTCGTGCTCGCGTTGGACGAGGTGGGCCGCGAGGTCGGACGCGGTCCAGCCCGCCAGAAGCGTCGGCGCGTCCGGCCCGAGGCGCTCGAGGTCGTCGCACAGACCGGCACGCTCGACGTCGTCCCACAACACCGCCTGCATCCGGCCAGGGTCCCGCACCCGTCCGCCAGCGACCAGAGCCCGACCGGAGCGTCCGCTGCCCTCCGTCTCGCACGGCTCGGCCTTCCCGGTTCGGGAATCGCGCTCGACAGGCGGCGCGGCGCAGTCTCGGTGCATGCAGATGACAGCAGAGATCCGGATCCGGGTGCCCGCCGACAAGGCCTGGCAGCTGGTCGGCACCCGCTTCGGTGAGATCGCCTCGTGGGCGGCGCCGATCGTCACCTCCTCGTTGGACCACCACGTCGCCGCCGTGGGGGCGGTGCGGACGTGCCACGTGCAGGGCTTCGGGCCGATGGGGGACATGGTCGTCCGTGAGCGACTGCTCGCGTTCGACGACGCTGCGCGGTCCCTGACGTACGACGCCGTCGACGGGATGCCGGGGTTCATCCGACGGGCGACGAACCGGTGGACGGTGACGGCGGACGGCGCTCAGGGCTGCGTCGCCCGCAGCGACGTCACGATGCGGCTCGCTTGGTGGCTGCGGCCGTTCGCGCCGGTCATGGCCGCCCGGCTGCGCAAGGAGGCGCACGGTGTCCTCGAGGAGCTGGCGCACGTGCTGGCGACCGGCCGCCCACACGCTCGCAAGGTCACGTCCTCGACAGCCGCCTCGCCTACCGTGGAGCGATGAGCGACACGCTGGCGCCGGAGGGCACCGAGACGAGCCCGTTCGGCCGGCGCCTGCGTTACTGGCGCAGCGCGCGCGGGATGTCACAGCTCGACCTCGCCTCGGCGGCCGGGACCACGAGCCGGCACCTGTCGTTCTGCGAGACCGGCCGGTCCCGGCCGGGCCGCGACCTGGTGCTGCGGCTCGCGGACGTGCTCGCCGTCCCGGTCCGGGACCGGAACGACCTGCTCGAGGCGGCCGGTCTGCCGCCGGCATACCCGGCGCGGGGACTGGACAGCCCGCAGCTCGCGCCTGTGCGGCGCGTCCTGGACCAGGTCCTCGCAGCGCACGACCCGTACCCGGCGTGGGTGCTCGGCCGCGGGATGGCCGTCGTCGACGCCAACCAGGCCGCCCGGGCACTGTTCCCCGGGGTCGTCGGGCTGACGTCGGAGCAGTTCGTCGATGTCTGGTTCGGCCCCGGCCCGCTCGCCGACCGGATCGTCAACCGCGCCGAGGTGCTGCGCGCCGGGCTGGCTCAGCTGCGGCGGGAGGCGTGGGCGACCGGTGACCCGACGATGATCGCCGTCCTCGCGCGCGCCGGAGCCCTTGCAGCACAGGCGTTCGCGGACGGCCTCGCGGGCGCGGACGTCGGTGCGGCTGACGCGTGGCACCCGGACGACAGCCCGGTCAGCTGCCCGGTCCTCGACATCGGTGGCCGCGTCGTGCGGACGGTCTCGACGGTGATGCGGTTCGACACCGCGGTCGAGGTCACCACCTCCGAGCTGCGGGTCGAGCTGATGTATCCCGCCGACCCGGACAGCGACCGGGCGCTGCGCGAGGTCGTCGCCCTCGCCGCCGGCGACGCCAGCCGGGATCGGCCGCTGGGCTGGGCGTCCGTCTCGTCGACCCGACCGTCGTGATCGCCGCCGCACCGGAGCGGGTGTACGCGCTGCTCACCACCGCGGACGGGATCGTGCGCTGGATGGCCCCGCACGCCGACCTCGAAGCCGTCGTCGACGGGGTCGTCACATGGCAGCACGCCAACGGCGACCGCGTGACCGGCCGGTTCGTCGAGCTCGTCCCGGACCGCAGGGTCGTGTTCACCTACGGCTGGGACCGCGAGGACGTCGGGCTCCCGGCCGGGTCGACCCTCGTCGAGATCACCCTGACCCCGGTGCAGGCCGTTGACGGTTCCGGCACCGGGCTCCACCTCGTGCACCGCCGCTTGTCCGGCCCGATGGCGAACGCCCATGACGGCGGCTGGGGCAACTACCTCGCCCGGCTCGCAGCCGTGGTCGAGGGGCGCGACCCAGGCCCCGACCCTGTCGCAGGTGAACGCGTCCCCGCCGCCCGAGCAAAGAGCACGCCATGACCGCACGTGATCCGCAGGCGTTGTGGGAGAGCGTCACCGGGCCACTGCTCGGACTTCCCGGCGTGACGGGCTCGACGATGATGGGGCTGCCGTGCCTCCGCCGCTCTGGGGTGTTCTTCCCGGCCTGGGACCGCCGAACTGAAGACCTGCTCGTCAAGCTCCCCGCCAGCCGGGTCGACGCTCTCGTCGACAACGGCGAAGCACACGCGTTCGCACCCGCCGGCCGCCGCTTCCGCGAATGGGCCGCCGTCGCCCCGGACGACGCCGCCCATCGCACGTGGACCGCCCTCATCGAGGAGGCGCTCGACAACGCTTCACTGAGCAGTTAATGTTTACCGCGAGGTGAACCATGAGTCCGGGTCGCGACGACAATCCCGCTCGGCACCAGCCCGGCGGTGCTGCGCAGGATGACGCGCAGGATGACAGGCGGGACGGCGCGCTGGACCGGGTCCTGGTGGCGCTGGCCAACCCGCACCGACGGGACATCGTCTACCTCGTCGGTCTGCAGCCCCGGGCGGTCAGCCAGCTCGCCCGGCACCGCGGCCTGTCGCTGCCTGCGATCCACAAGCACATCAGCATCCTCGTCGACGCCGGCCTGGTCACCCGGCACAAGCGCGGCCGCACCACCTACCTCACGCTCAACCGTCGACCCCTGGCCCACCTGCAGGACTGGGTCGGCCAGTTCCACACCTACTGGGGCGCGGACCGCGCCACCTACGACAACTACGCCCGACACCTCGGAATCGACGACCCCGACGCCGACCCGGACGCCGGCGGCGACGCCGGGGCCGGGACCGACCCCCCATCAGGGAGCCAGCCATGAAGAAGTTCCTCGTCCTCACCTACGGCTTCACCACCCCGACCCCCGAGGTCCAGAACGCCTGGGGCGCATGGTTCGCCGCCGCCGGACCCCACCTCGTCGACCCCGGAAGCCCCTTCGGGCGCGGCGTCGAACTCACCCCGTCAGGCCGCACCGACCTCACCCTGGACTCGCCCGCACCCCTGGTCGGCTACTGCATCCTCAACGCCGACAGCCTCGCCGACGCCGAGAAACTCGTCGCCACCATGCCCATCATCGACAGCGTCCGCGTCTACGAGGCGCACTCGATGTAAGCCCCGGCTGCCCCGCTTCCCGAGGAGTAGCGTTTCGCCCCTGGTCGGATCCCGAGACGCCGTCCACCCTTCGTCGGTACCTGCTTCCAGTGAGCGGAGTTCGTTCCATGGTCGTCGTCTGGCCAGCCATCCACGCCGAACGACAGGCGCTGCTCGCAGACCTCGAGTCGTTGTCCGAGCAGCAGTGGCAGACGCCGTCCCTTTGCTCGCAGTGGACGGTCAAGCAGGTCTTCGGGCACGTCATTGCCACTGCCCAGATGACCCCGCCGAAGTTCCTCGCGGGGATGCTCGGCAGCGGGTTCAACTTCGCCGGCTTCATCGGGAAGAACGCCGACCGGTTCAGCGCCGGCACCCCGGCCGAGATGCTCACCGCGTACCGCGGCATGCAGCACCGCACCAACCACCCGCCCGGCCCGAACGACACCTGGCTCGGCGAGGCCATCGTGCACGCCGAAGACATCCGCCGCTCCCTCGGCCTGCACCGCGACTACCCCGTCGACGCAGTCACCCAGATCGCCGACTCCTACAAGGGATCCAACCTCGTCATCGGAGCCAAGAACCGGATCGCCGGCGTGACCCTCAAGGCCGCCGACACGAACTGGTCGCACGGCACCGGCCCCGAGGCCACCGGCCGCGCGATCGACCTGCTCCTGGCCATGACCGGACGCAGCGCCGGCCTCGACCAGCTGACCGGCGACGGCGTCGAGCTCCTCCGCGCTCGCGCGTAGCCAGGTCCAGGCAGTCCGCTGAGGTGCGTCTCGTCGACCCACCGGCGTGCCGCTTCGGCGGTTCCCGGCGGATCGTCCCTCGGCGTACCGTGTCGATCCTCATCGGGAGGCGTCATGTCGAATCTGGTCGTCCATTTCGAGATCCACGCGTCGGACCCGCCGCGGCTCATCGACTTCTACACCCAGCTGCTGGGCTGGCAGTTCACCCAGTTCGGGGACATGCCCTACTGGTCGATCGACACCGGTGACGGCGCCATCGCCATGGACACGCCGGGTCGAGGGATCAATGGAGGGCTCACGCAGCGACAAGGCCCCTCGCCCGAACGCGGGGCGCCCGTGAACGGCTGCAACATCGTCATCGGTGTCGAGGGCGGCATCGACGAACTCTTTCGCAAGGGCATCGATCTGGGTGCCACCGAAGCGCTCCCGCTGTCCGACATGGCCGGCATCGGCCGCCTCGGATACCTCCTCGACCCCGACGGCAACGTGTTCGGCCTCATCTGTCCCCTCCTGTCCGACGGGACGGACGCCAGGAACGCCTGACCCCGGCCACCGTTCGCGCGGCCATGCGCCGGGTCACGAGCGGCCGCCGTGGTCGCGTCTGCCGAGCCGGTCCGCCTCGCGAGCAGGTTCGATCTTCCGACTGTTCGGCGGACGATCACTTTCGGGTGGGTCCGAACGATCAGGTGCATCATTGCTGATCAGGGCCTGCCGCTCTCTCACGTCATGGGCGCGGCGACCTGGCACTTGGGCAGACAATGGGCAGAATCTTGGGCGTTCGGAGGCTTTCGGGTGTCCGGCTGGCCACGGCTGTCATCGGGCGACGCGGACACCGCACAACGACGAAGGGCCTCTGAACTGGAGGAGGTTGCGTTTCCCCAGTTCAGAGGCCCTTTTCGGTGGCCAGGGGCGGGGTCGAACCGCCGACCTTCCGATTTTCAGGATGAGCCTCTGTGCCACCCGGGCCCGGGCTTGACCTGCGGTGATGTCTGTCGCTGTCGTCATGTTCGGATCTTCTGGGCGCCTCCTGGGCGAGAATGACCGCAACCTGCTGGTGCTCGTCGTGGACAACCGGACCGGGCGCTGTCGCTCATCTCATCGAGGTTGTCGGGGCCAGGCGAGCGTGATGTGGTCCCAGGTCTGGCCGCTGGCGTGGCCGGCGAGTGCCGGGTCGGCGAACTGCTGGACGCCGTCGAGCAGGTCGGCGAACTGCGCGGGGAGGCGGTCGGTGAGGTCACGGCGCTGGACCCAGGCGCGGTACCGGGTCTGGCCGAGTTGCGCGTACCCGGTCAGTGCGTCGGACAGCGGCCGGAGCGTGACGCCGCGGTACTCGGCGACCTTGGCCAGGGCGGTGGTCAGGTCGGTGCCGTCGACATCCTGCTGGGCGCGCAGGAGGTAGACGTCGGCGAAGTCACGCCAGCGAGTGTTCGCGGTCCCGCGCTGCAGTGCGGTGACGATCTTCTCCGCGTACACCGCCGGCAGCGGGTAGCCGAGCAGGTCGACGTGTCCGCTCAGGAGTCCGGGGACGGCTACGGGGCCGGGGGTGGGCCAGACGGGGTCTCCGACGTTGACGTCGACGTGGAAGGTGAGCCGGGCGCGGCCGAGGGTGGCGGTCATGCTGACCCGGACGCCGGAGTACTCGTCCTCGTCGCGGATGACGTGCGCGGCCGCGGAGGCCGGGTCGAACTCGAGGCCGTCGCCGCGGGGCAGGGCGGCGATGTCCCGGACCAGGACCAGGACAGTGTCGGTGTCGACGTGCAGGTCGGTGGCGAGTAGGTCGACATCCCGGGTCGGACGACGGGTGCCGTAGGCGGCGAGCAGGGCGCCGCCCTTGAGGACGAGGTGCGCGCTGTGCGGGCTGGCGGCGAGGCGGCCGAGAAACCCTTCGAGCAGGTACAGGTCAAGCAGCTCGGCGACGTTGCGGCCCTGCGTCTTGGCGAGGGCTCGCAGGTCGATGAACGCGGCGCCGGCGGTGGTGTCTCGGTTCGGGTTGGCCATCAGATCGCCATCATGTCGGCGGTCACAGCAGGATCTCCAACGCATTGCGTAGGGCGGTCAGGGTCCGGGGCCAGTTCTCGCACAGCGCGAGCAGCTGTGCGGGCTGGTGGGCGGGGTCGCGCAGCCACCGGCGCAAGGCCTCGATGGCTACATCGGATCCGGTGGTGCCGCGGGTGCGGAACGCGTCGATGATGCTGCGCTCGGCGCTGTAGAGGCCGATCGTCACCGGCGCTGTCGCCGTCGGCCCTGCTGCCGCTGTCCGCGAGTGCTCGGTCAGGGGCAGGTCGTGCCGGCCGATGGTGAAGGTGTCTTCGGCGAACCGGTGCCACGCCACCCGAGCAGCGACCGCCGGCTGCCAGTCCCCGCGCGGCAGCGCGACGTCGACCGCGGCGGGGATCTCGTCGGTCAGCCCGTGCCGGGCCAGTGCACTGGTCAGGCAGATCGTCGCCGTCGGCGCCCGGACCGCGATCTCGACCAGATCGGTGTCCACGCCGTCGCCGTACTCGCTGCGCAGGAACAGCCCGCGCCCGAGCCGTTCCAGGTCTCCGTCCCGGACCAGCCGGTCCAGCAGCGGCCTGGTCAGACCGGCGTCCAGTGCCGCGGACGTACTGAACGCAGCAGGCAGCATCAGGCCGTCCAGGTCCACCTGGGTCACAGGCCGCGGCATGACATGGACCTCCCTCCGAGTTACCTGCGAAAGTCTATCCATAAAAAGACTCGCGGCAAGGAAAGCGCAGGTAACCCTGACAGACGGCGATCCGCGACGGGTGCTCGAATCGCGTCGTGGATCCAGACCGAACGAAGAGGAGAGTGCCGTGATCCGAGGATCGGTGTACAAGCGGTGCCAGTGCCGCGACGCCGCTGGGCGGCGGATCAAAGACTGCGGACGTCCGCACGGATCATGGTGCTACACCTTCGACGTCGGCCCTCGCGGGGCGAACCTTCAGCAGCACCGTCTGCGCCGTCGGCAGGTGGTGCGGTCAGGGTTCGCGAGCAGGGAGACGGCCGAGCAGACGCTGGCGGGTGAGCTGTCGCGGCTTGCCACGGGGGTGTGGGTGGACGACCGGGACCTGACGCTGGGCTGGTGGCTGCAGACCTGGCTGAGCCTGCAGATGGAGGCGGGGCGGTCGGTGAAGACGCTGGCGAACTACCACGGGCATGTCCGCGACGTCTGGACGCCCGCCCTGGGCGGGGCCCGCCTGCGTGATCTGCGCCGGGCCGACGTGGTGCAGGTGCTGATGGCGGCGCTCGAGCCGACTGGCGGCAGCGGCAGCGCATGCGCAGCGCGCAGACCCGCCACGGCCAGCGGTGCGGCGCGCGGCAATGTCGGGCGCCGGGTCGAGCGTCGCTCGGTCAGCACGGTGGAGGGGTACCGGCGGACGTTGCGGTCGGCGTTGTCGGCAGCGCAGCGCCGAGGACTGATCGCGGTGAACCCGGCGATGGGACCGATCGACGGCCTGCACTGGCCGGCCGCCGGGGAGGCGGTCGAGGCAAGGGCGTGGGAGCCGGCCCAGACAGCGACGTTCCTGGAGTACGTCACCGATGCGGGCGGGCCGTTGGCGGGCCTGTTCGAGGTGGCCGCGTACACGGGCCTGCGGCGCGGGGAACTGTGCGGTCTGCGCTGGTCGGACCTGGACGCCGACGACGGCGGGCTACGGGTGCGGCACAACCTCGTGGAGGTCGCCCGCGACCGGATCCCGACCGAGCAGCGCCGCTGCGTGCTCTGCGGCCGCGAGCACGTCGGCCGGGTCCTCAAAGGCCCCAAATCGCGGGCCGGGCGACGGTGGGTTCCGCTCGCCGGGCCCGCGCAGACCGCGCTGCGCGGGCAACGCGCGACGCAAGCGGTGGATCGTCGACGGCCCTACCGCGACCATGACCTGGTGTTCGCCGCGCCGGACGGCGATCCGTTGCGGCCCAACGCCGTCAGTGCCGAGTTCGCCCGACTCGTCAGGGCGTGCGGGCTCCCGCAGATCCGGCTGCACGACCTGCGCCACAGCGCCTGTTCGCTGCTGCTCGCCGGTGGCGTCCCGCTGGAGGTCGTCCAGATGATCCTCGGGCACGCCTCACCGAACGTGACCCGACGGGTCTACGCCCACATCCTGCGCGACCCCACCGCCGAACAGGTCAACCACGCCACCGACCTGATCACCCGCCACCGGACGCCGAGATCGAAGGTGCCCCTATAGACCGCCCCGTGAGCAACGGTGAGCAACCGTGAGCAGAATGTGAGCAAGATCCACAGCTTCGACGCGTTAGCTGTTGGGCATCTGACCAGGTCAGAGGCCATTTTGGGTGGTGGCCAGGGGCGGGGTCGAACCGCCGACCTTCCGATTTTCACGCCGTCCGAACCTGGGCTCTGCCTGCGGTGATGTAGCTGGCCGTCGTCTCGTCGACATCTCCTGGGCGCCTCCTGGGCGAGGATGATCGCAGCGAGCCGGAGACGGTCGTGGCTAATCGGACCCTCGTCGGCGTCACCTCCCAGGCCATAGAGGTTCACGCGGTTCGAGCCCGCGGGCCGGGCCCTCCTCAGTTCCATGCGCCAGTTCGGGTGCGGCCCTGAGGCGTTCTTGAGGCACTTGCGCCTCAGCAGCGCCTGACAGTCGACCTTACGGTTCGTGTGTCGGCGGTCACATCGCCCGGCCCAGCGCATCGACGGCCCGCGTCGACCCGCTCCCACGAACCCGCTCGCGGAGGCCTGCCATGCCCCAGCTCGACGACGCCCTCCTAGAAGGCAAGATCGTTCTCGTCAGCGGCGGGACGCAGGGCCTCGGCGCCGCTGTCGCCGAGGCCGCCGCCCGCAACGGCGCGACCGTCGCGGTCACCGGGCGTCGCAAGGACGTCGGTGACGAGTTCGCTGCTCGACTTGCCGCGGCCTCGGGTCGCGATGCGCTGTTCGTCCCGGCGGACGCCGGCGACGTCGGCCAGGTCCTCGCTGCGGCGGCCGCCACGGTCGAGCGGTTCGGCCGCATCGACTGCGTCGTCAACTGCGCCGGCCTGACGACCCGCGGCACGATGCTCGACACGACGCCTGAGCTCTTCGACGAGCACGTCGCGATCAACGTGCGTGGGCCGTTCTTCCTCATGCAGGCAGCGATCAAGGACATGCTCGCCCGCAAGGAAGGCGGGTCGATCGTCAACATCATCTCGATGTCAGCCCACGGCGGGCAGCCCTACCTCGCGCCGTACGTCACCTCGAAGTCGGGCCTCATCGGATTGACCAAGAACGCTGCATACGCCCACCGCTGGGACCGGATCCGGATCAACGGCCTGAACATCGGGTGGACCGAGACGGACGGCGAGGACGCCACCCAGCGACGCTTCCACGGCGCGCAGGACGACTGGCTCGAGAAGGCGAACGCGAGCGTCCCGATGGGCAAGCTCGGCCAGGTCGACGAGATCGCGGACTTCGTCGTCTTCCTCCTCTCCGACCGCAGCGGCGTCGTCACCGGGTCGGTCATCGACTGGGACCAGATGGTCCCCGGCGCGCACGACTAGGCCCCGTCAGCACCCCCTGGAGAGGACCTCGTCATGCGCATCGGACTCGTCGGCCTCGGCCGCATCGGGGCGTTCCACGCCCGAACCCTCACCGACCTGCCGACGGTCGACGAGCTCGTCGTCGCCGACGCCCTGCCGGACCTCGCCCGCCGGGTCGGCGACGAGCTCGGGGCGACCGTCGTCCCCGAGCCCGCCGACGTGCTGTCGGCAGGCGTCGACGGCATCGTCATCGCCTCGTCCACGGTGACCCACCCGGACCTCATCAGGGCCTGCGTCCACGCCGGGATCCCGACGTTCTGCGAGAAGCCGGTCTCGGCGTCTGCCAAGGAGGCCGTCGCCCTGCGGGACGACCTCGCGGGCTTCGACACCCCGGTGCAGATCGGGTTCCCGCGCCGGTTCGACGCCGGCTACGTGGCCGCCAAGGCCGACCTCGACAGCGGCGTCCTCGGCTACGTGCACACCGTCCGCTCGACGACGCTCGACCCGGCGCCGCCGCCCGAGGAGTACATCCGCGGCTCGGGCGGCATCTTCAACGACTGCGCGATCCACGACTTCGACTCCATCCGGTTCATGACCGGGCAGGAGGTCGTCGAGGTCTACGCCGCCGGCGCCACCCAGGGCATCGACTACATCCGGGACGCCGGGGACGCCGAGACGGTCACCTCGGTGCTCACCCTCAGCGGCGGCACCCTCGCCGTCGTCTCGAACAGCCGGGCCAACGGCCGCGGCCACGACGTGCGGCTGGAGCTGCTGGGCAGCAAGGACTCCGTGGCCGCCGGCCTCGACGACAAGCTGCCGCTGCGGTCCGCGGACCCGGCGCTCGGCTTCCCGGCCGGCAAGCCCTGGCACTTCTTCATGGACCGGCTCGAGGACGCCTTCCGCGCCGAGCTCACCGCCTTCACCGAGGTGGTCGCCGGCACGAGGCCGTCCCCCTGCACCCTGCACGACGGCGTCGAGGCCTCGCTGGTCGCGGCCGCCGCGACCCTCTCGTGGCGCGAGCACCGACCGGTGCGCGTCGACGAGGTCCGCTGAGCGAAGGAAGGCATGCGGCCCGCGCCGCAGGTACCCACCATGACGTCGAGCACCGTCAACGTCGGCATCGTCGGCTTCGGCTGGATGGGCCAGGTCCACGCCAAGGCCCTGACCCGGGTGATGCAGCACTACCGCGACCTGGGCGCCGTCCCCCGGCTCGTCGCCGTCGCCGACCCGGCCTCGGACGGCCGCCTCGACTACGCCCGCGACGTCTTCGGCATCACGTCGTCGACCGCGGACTGGACCGAGCTCGTCGCCCGCGACGACATCGACCTCGTCTGCGTCGCCGGGCCCAACTACACGCACCGCGACGTCGCGGTGGCCGCGGCGAAGAACGGCAAGCACATCTGGGTCGAGAAGCCGGCCGGCCGCAACCTCGCCGAGACGGTCGAGATCGCCGACGCCGTCGCGGCCGCGGGTGTGGCGTCCGCGGTCGGCTTCAACTACCGCAACGCCCCGGCCGTGGAGCTGGCCCGCAAGCTCGTCGCCGAGGGCCGGATCGGCGAGGTGCGGCACGTCCGGGTCCAGATGCTCGGTGACTACTGCGCCCACCCCGACGGCGCGCTCACGTGGCGGTTCGTCCGCGAGCTCGCCGGCAGCGGCGTGATCGGCGACCTCGCCTCGCACGGCCTCGACCTCGCCCAATACGTCGCCGGTCCGATCGGGGCGGTGCTCGCCGAGGCCTCCACCTTCATCTCCGAGCGCCCGCAGGCGGCCGCCGCGGCGTCGCACTTCTCCCGCGGCGGCGACGGCCCGCGGCTGCCCGTCGAGAACGAGGACCACGTGCTGGCCCTGCTGCGCTTCACCGGCGGCGCGCGCGGCGTCCTCGAGGCCAGCCGCGCCTCGGTGGGGGAGCAGAACTCCTACGCGTTCGAGGTGCACGGCAGCACCGGCGCTCTCGCCTGGGACTTCCGCCGCACCGGCGAGCTGCAGGTCTGCCTCGACCAGGACTACCAGGGCGCGTCGTGGTCGACCCACCGCGTCGGTCCGTCCGACGGCGAGGCCGGCGCGTTCCAGCCGGACACCGCCATCCCGCTGAGCTTCGACGACCTCAAGGTCGTCGAGGCCAAGCGGCTCCTGACCTCGATCGCGACCGGGCGCCCCGAGGGCGCCACGATCGCCGACATGGTCTCCACCGCACGTCTCGTCGACGCGACGCTGCGCTCGGACGCCGAGCAGCGCTGGGTCACCCTGTGAGCAGAGAGGCCGGCACCGCCATGACCGAAGGTCTGATCCTCGTCGACGGAGACTGGGTCGCGAGCAAGGGCGGGAGGACCGAGGAGGTCCGCTCGCCGTACGACGGCCGCGTCGTCGGCCAGGTCGCCGTCGCTGACGTCGACGACGTCGAGACCGCGCTCGCCGCAGCGGAACGCGGCGCCGCGGTCTGGCGCGAGACCCCGGCCCACGCCCGGCTCGACGTCCTCATGCGAGCCGCCGCGCTCGTCGAGGAGCGCGCCGACGCCATCGCGACGCTGCTGTCCGCCGAGAACGGCAAGACCATCACCGAGGCCCGCGGCGAGGTGGGCCGCGCGAGCGACATGATCCGGCTCGCCGGCTACGAGGGCACCCAGCTCTACGGCGACACCCTGCCGCTCGACGCCAACCGCGGCACCGGGCAGGACAAGATCGGCTTCACCCTGCGCCAGCCGTGCGGGGTCGTCGTCGCCATCACGCCGTTCAACTACCCCTCGCTCCTCGTCCTGCACAAGGTCGCGCCCGCGCTCGCCGCCGGGAACGCCGTCGTCCTCAAACCGGCCCGCACCACCCCGTTGACCGCCCTCGCCCTCGCCCGCGCCTTCACCGACGCCGGGCTGCCGGCGGGCGTCCTCAACGTCCTCACCGGCCCCGGCGGCGCCCTCGGCGACGCCCTCGTCAGCGACCCCCGGGTCCGCAAGGTCTCGTTCACCGGCTCCACCGCGGTGGGCGAGCACATCGCCCGGACCGCCGGGGTGAAGAAGCTCTCCCTCGAGCTCGGCGCTTCCTGCCCGGTCGTCGTCCTGCCCGACGCCGACATCGAGGCCGCGGCCGACGCCATCGCCGCCGGCGGCTACATCAACGCCGGCCAGGTGTGCATCTCCGTGCAGCGCGTCATCACCCACCCCGACGTGCACGGCGACCTACTCGACGCCCTCGTGCCCAAGGTGCGGGCGATCGCCATGGGCGACCCGTCCTCGCCCGACACCCGGCTCGGGGCCCTCATCAGCGAGGCCGAGGCTCGCCGGGTCGAGGTTGCGCTGCAGGCCGCCGTCGACAGCGGGGCCCGGCTGCTCACCGGCGGTGAGCGCGACGGCGCCGTCCTCACCCCGGCTGTCGTCGACGGTGTCGACCTGGACGCGCCGCTCAACCAGGACGAGCTCTTCGGCCCGGCGGTCGCGGTGACGACCGCGGATGACTGGCAGTCCGCCATCGCCTACGCCAACTCGACGGCGTACGGCCTCGGCGCCGGCGTCTTCACCAGGGACGTCTCCGGCGCGATCCGGGCGATCCGGCAGATCGACGCCGGGGTCATCCACATCAACTGGACCCCGCTGTGGCGGGCGGACCTCATGCCCTACGGCGGCCTCAAGGCGTCCGGCATCGGCAAGGAGGGCTTCCGGACCGCCGTGTCGGAGATGACCGAGGAGAAGACGGTCATCCTGCACGGTCGGCCCTGGTGACCCCCGCCCCACTTGTGACCCTCGTGAAGCGTTGCAGCAGAAGGAGAACGACATGACCGGCACCGTCCGCCTGACGACCGCCCAGGCCCTCGTGCTGTACCTGTCCAAGCAGTACAGCGTCGCCGACGGCGAACGCCGCCGGCTCGTCCCGGCGTCCCTGGGCATCTTCGGCCACGGCAACGTCGCCGGCCTCGGGCAGGCGCTCGACCAGTACGCCGACGAGCTGCCGTTCGTCCAGGGCCGCAACGAGCAGAACCTCGTGCACATCGCCACCGGCTTCGCCAAGGCGTCCAAGCGGCGGGCGACGCTCGCCGTCACGGCGTCCATCGGGCCGGGCGCACTCAACATGATCACCGGCGCCGCGCTGGCCACGGTCAACCGGATCCCGGTCCTGCTGCTGCCCGGCGACTCCTACGCCACCCGCAGGCAGGGGCCCGTGCTCCAGCAGCTCCAGCACCCGGTGGAGGCCGACGCCAGCGTCAACGACGCCTTCCGCCCGGTCTCCCGGTTCTTCGACCGGATCACCCGCCCCGAGCAGCTGCTCACCGCGCTGCCCGCCGCGATGCGCGTCCTCGTCGACCCGGTGAACACCGGCGCCGTCGTCCTCTCGCTGCCGCAGGACGTCCAGTCGCACGCCTACGACTTCCCCGCCGCCTTCTTCGCCGAGAAGGACTGGGCCGTCCGGCGCCCGGTCCCCGACGAGAGCGAGGTCGCCGCCCTCGTCGAGCTCTTCGCACGGGCCCGGCGGCCGCTCGTCGTCGCCGGCGGCGGCGTCGTCTACTCCGGCGCGAGCGAGGAGCTCGAGCACCTCGCCGAGACGATCGGCGTCCCGGTCGCGGAGACGTTCGCCGGCAAGGGCGCCGTCCGGCTGCCCGCCTGGTGGCAGCTCGGCGGCATCGGCCTCGAGGGCAACCCGGCCACGAACCGGATCGCCCGCCAGGCCGACCTCGTCCTCACCGTCGGGTCCCGGCTCACCGACTTCGCCACCGCCTCGCACTCGCTCTTCGCCGACCCGGACGTCACGTTCGCGAGCATCAACGTCGACCCCCGGGACGGCGACCGGCTCGGGGCCACCTCGGTCCTCGGCGACGCGCGGCTCACCCTCGAGCTGCTCGCGGACGCCCTGCAGGCGCGCGGGATCTCGACCGACGCCGGCTGGCGCGCCGAGGTGACCGCGGCCAAGGAGGCGTGGGCCCCGGTCCGCGCCGCCGCCCTCGACGCCGACACCCCGGCGGACCTCGCCGCGATCCGCGCGCAGACGACTGACGTCGTCCCGGACACCGACGCCGTGCTCACCCAGGGCCAGCTCATCGGCCTGCTCCAGGAGCACGCCCGGGCCGGCGACACCGTCGTCGCCGCGGCCGGCGGTCCGCCCGGGGACCTGCTCAAGGTCTGGGACGCCACCGCAGGGCAGGAGTGCCACCTCGAGTTCGGCTTCTCCTGCATGGGCTACGAGATCCCCGGCGGGATGGGCGTGCGCCTCGCGGACCCCGACTCGGCGCACCGGGTCACCGTCCTCATCGGCGACGGCACGTTCCTCATGGCCCCCACCGAGCTCGCCACCGCCGCCCAGGAGGGCCTGGCGGTCACCGTGGTCATCCCGGAGAACCACGGCTACCAGGTCATCCACCGGCTGCAGATGTTCACCATGGGCCGCGAGTTCGGCAACGAGTTCCGCTACCGGCCCGACCCCCTCGCCCTGCAGCCGGACGACGCCAAGGGCGCCGGCCTGACCGGCGACTACCTGAAGCTCGACCTGGTCCAGGTGGCCGCCGGGCTCGGTGCCCGGGCGCTGCGGGCCACGACGGCGCAGGAGGTCCGGACGGCGCTCGACGAGACGCGCGACCACGCCGGCCCGGTGGTCGTCGTCGTGCCGGTCATCCCGCACGCCGACCTGCCGTCGGCGGGCTGCTGGTGGGACGTCGCACCGGCCGAGGTGTCGCAGTCCGACTCCGTGAAGGCCGCCCGCTCCCAGTACGAGGCGGGCCTGACGACGCAGCGGTGGCACGGGTGACGCCGGGCGCCGCCCCCCGGTACGCCCTCGACCGCGGTGCGTTGCGCCGCCGGCTCGCCGCGGGCGAGGTCACCTTCGGGACGTTCGTCGGCGCGGCCACCCCGATCACCGCCGAGGTCTGTGCGGCCGCCGGCGTCGACTGGGTGCTCCTCGACCTCGAGCACGGCGCCGGCGGCGAGGAGCAGGCCCGGGACGTCGTGCCGGCCGCCGCGTCCTACGGCGTCCCGACCGTCGTCCGCGTGGAGTCCACCGAGCGGATCCGGGCCGGCCGCCTGCTCGACGTCGGCGCGGCCGGGGTCATGTTCCCCCGCGTCGACACCACCGACGAGGCCGCCGCCTGCGTCCGCCACCTGCGCTACCCGCCCGCGGGCGACCGCGGCGTCGCGACGTACAACCGGATGTGCGGCTACGGCCTCGACCCGGGCGCGCTCGACCGCTCCGACGGCGACGTCCTCGGCGTCGTGCAGATCGAGACCCTCCCCGCGCTCGAGGCGGTCGAGCAGATCGCCGCCGTCGACGGGGTCGACGTGCTCTTCGTCGGCCCCCGCGACCTCAGCCACGCGCTCGAGGTGCCCGGCCAGCTCCGGGCGCCCGTCTACCTTGCCGCGCTCGACCGCGTCCTCGAGGCGGCGAAGGCGCACGGCAAGGCCGTCGGCCTTCTCGTGCCGGACGGCGCGGCCGCCGCCCGGCTCGCGGCCGCCGGGTGGCAGTTCCTCGCCATCGGCTCCGACACGACGCTGCTCGCCAACGCTGTCGTCGCCGAGCTCCGCCGGGCCGGGCAGACCCCGTGAACCTCAAAGCGTCTGCGCCGGTCGTCGTGGCGCTCGGGCTCGTCGACCCTGCGCTCGTCGTCGGCCACCTGCCCCCGGGCAGCCGGTTCGTCGCGGAGCCGTCCGACGCCGACCTGCGCGCAGCGGTCGGTGCGGTCGTCCGCGCCGACGCGGACGTCGACGTCGCACTGCTCGACCGGATGCCTGCCCTGCGGGTGCTCGCCCGCACCGGTGTCGGCGTCGAGCGGGTCGACGTCGCCGAGGCCACCCGGCGCGGGATCGCCGTCGTCGTCACCCCGGGCGCCGGCACCCATGCCGTCGCGGAAGGGGCGATGGCGATGGTGCTGCACCTCGTCAAGCGGTTGCGCGCCACCACGGAGTGCGTGGCGCAGGGCCGCTGGGCCGACCGCGGCGGGCTCGTCCTCGGCGACCTCGAGGGTGCCACGATCGGCATCGTCGGCTTCGGCCGGATCGGACGCCGGGTCGGCACGCTCGCGGCCCCGTTCGGGATGACGGTCGTCGCGCACGACCCGTACCTCGGTACCGGGACGACCCTCGACGGCGCCGAGCTCGTCACGCTCGACGAGCTGCGCTCCCGGGCGCACGTCGTGACGCTCCACCTGCCGCTGACGCCGCAGACCCAGCACCTCGTCGACGACGCGTTCCTCGCCGCCGTGCCGCCCGGCGCGGTTCTCGTCAACTGCGGCCGCGGCGGCCTGCTCGACCTCGACGCCGCAGCGGAAGCCCTTGCGGACGGGCGGCTCTCCGGTCTCGGGCTCGACGTCTTCGACCCCGAGCCGCCCGTGCACCACCCGGTCTTCGACCACCCGGACGTCGTCCTGTCGCCGCACGTCATGGGCCTCAGCGTCGGCGCCACCCGCGCCACCTTCACCGCCGCCGCGCAGGGCGTCACCGACGTCCTCGCCGGCCGGCGTCCGGCGGCCCTCGCCGACCCCGCATGGGACGTCCCCGACCGCACCACCCAGCAGCAGGAGGAACAGTGAACGACGTCGACCGGATCGCCGGAGCCCCGATCAGCTGGGGCGTGTGCGAGGTCCCCGGCTGGGGCTACCAGCTCCCCGCCGGCCAGGTGCTGCGCCAGATGAACGAGATCGGGCTGGCCGCGACCGAGCTCGGCCCCGACGGGTTCCTCCCGTCCGACCCCGACGAGCTCGCCGCGACCCTCGCCGACCACCACCTCACCGCGGTCGGCGGCTTCACCCCGTTCGTCCTGCACCGCCCCGACGTCGACCCGATGCTCGAGCTCCAGCGCCTGCTCCCCGGGTTCGTCGCGGCCCGGGCCGGCGTCATGGTGCTGTCCGCCGACTCCGGCCTGACCGGCTACGACTCGCGGCCCGACCTCGACGACGACGGCTGGAACCTGCTGCTGCGCAACGTGGACCGGGTCGCGGCCGCTGCCGCCGAGCACGGCATCCGCGCCGTCCTCCACCCGCACGTCGGCACGATGGTCGAGACCGGCACCGACGTCCAGCGCGTCCTCGCCGGCTCCGCGGTGCAGCTCTGCCTCGACACCGGCCACCTGCTCATCGGCGGCACCGACCCCGCCGTCCTCGCCGGGCAGGCGCCGGACCGGATCGCACACACGCACTTCAAGGACGTCGACCTCACCTTCGCCCGAAAGGTGCAGGCCGGGAGGCTCACCTACACCGAAGCCGTTCGCGACGGCATGTACCGCCCGCTCGGCAGCGGGGACGTCGACGTCGCCGCCATCATCGGGCACCTGCGTGGCAACGGGTACGACGGCTGGTACACCCTCGAGCAGGACACGATCCTCACCGAGGCGCCCGCGGGCGAAGGCCCCGTCGCGGACGTCCGGACGAGCGTGGAGTACCTGCGCGGGCTGCTCACCACCTGACCCGGCGGCGTGACGCCCGGTCAGGCCTCCGGGTCGCCGGCCAGGGCGGCCGGCTCGTTGTACGGCGTGACGACCTGCACCTGGGACGGCACACCCGACGGCCGTCCGGGCAGCACCCCGCGCGCCTGGAGCAGCGCCCGGCAGGCCCGGCGCATGTCCGCCCGCAGGTCGTGGTGGAGCACCGCGGAGATCCGCCGGGTGCGCAGCAGGCCGCGGTTGTCGTCGTCGAGGTCGTGGGCGACGTAGACCCGCGGCGTGACACCGACCTCCTCGAACGCGCGCAGCGTCGCGATGTTCCCGCCGCCCACGGAGTACACGGCGTTGATCGACGGACGGAGCGCCAGCGCGCCCCGGACGGCGACGAGGATGCTCGCGTCGAGCCCGTCGGTGTCGTTGACGACGTGGACGCTGCGCCGCGGGGCCAGCTCGGCAAGGGTCCGCCGGAAACCGGCCGCGCGCTCCTCCTCGCCGTGGAACGAGGAGTGGCTCACGGTGAGGAGCACGCTGCCGGACCGGCCGGCCCACTGGGTCACGAGGTAGGCGGCCGTCGCGCCCGCGGCTGCGTTGTCCATGCCGAGGTAGGCGACCCGGCGGCTGCGCGGGACGTCGGTCACGAACGTCACCGTCGGGACGCCGCGGTCGGCCAGTCGCTGGACGGCGGCGACGACCAGCGGGTGGTCGGGCGCCTTGAGGATCACCCCGTGCGAACCCTTGCGTGCCAACGTGTCCAGCACGGCCGCGGCCGCTGCCGGGTCGCTGTGCTCGGCGAGGTGCGACCGCGCACGGAGCACCGCCGGTCGCAGCGAGCGCAGCTCCGTCTCGAGCGCGCTGCGGGACGCCGTGGCGAACCGCTCGGGGGTCTGCATGACGAGGTCGAGGATGAGCGTGCGCCCTGACAGGAGCACCTGCTCGCGCTGGCGCTCGAGCTCGTCGACAGCGCGGGCCACCTGGGCCACGGTCTCCGGCCTGACGCCGTCCCGGCCGTGCAGGACGCGGTCGACCGTCGCGCGGCTGAGGCCCGACTGCGCGGCGATGTCGACGACGCGGTGGTCGCGGCGGGCACCCATCCGGCCACCTCCTGAGGTCGCGGGCCGTGAGGCGTTCTTGAGGCACTTCGCCGACGTCGCAGGGCGCGGCGCCGACCTAGTGTGGCACGCGTCACTCTCAACGCCGAGGAGGCCACCACCCGTGGACACGCCCGTAGAACCGCTCCGGATCGGCGTTCTCGGCGCCGCGCGGATCTCCTCGCTGTCGATCGTCTCTCCTGCGAAGGCCACCGGGCACCGGCTCGTCGCCGTCGCCGCCCGCGACCGCTCCCGGGCGCAGGCCTGGGCGGCAGACCACGGGGTCGAGCGGGTCGTCGACTCGTACGAGGACCTGCTCGCCGACCCCGAGGTCGACGTCGTCTACAACCCGCTGCCGAACGGCCTGCACGGCCCGTGGAACGTGCGCGCGCTGCGGGCCGGCAAGCATGTGCTGTCGGAGAAGCCGTCCGCGAGCAACGCCTCCGAGGCGGCGGAGGTCGCGGCGGAGGTGGCGAAGGCCGGGACCACGTTCATGGAGGCCTTCCACTACCTCTTCCACCCGGTGACCCGGCGCGTGCTCGAGGTCGTGGCGTCCCGTGAGCTCGGCGCCGTGCAGCACATCGCGACGATGGTCGCGATCCCGGCGCCGCCGGACGCCGACCCGCGGTGGTCGCTGGAGCTCGCGGGCGGCGCGGTCATGGACCTCGGCTGCTACAGCCTGCACGCGCAGCGGATCCTGGGCCCCCTCGTCGGCGGCGCCCCGGAGGTCGTGGCCGCACGCGCCGGCACCCGGGCGGGCCACCCCGGCGTCGACGAGTGGCTCGACGCCGACCTCGCGTTCCCCGGCGGGGTCACCGGGTCCGCCCGCTGCCACATGGCCCACGACGACGTGGAGATGACGCTGCGGGTCGTGGGGACCGAGGGCGAGGTCGTCGCGCACAACTTCGTCCAGCCGCACCTCGACGACCGGGTCACCGTGACGACCCCCGCCGGGTCGCGGACCGAGTCGCTCGGGCCGCGGTCGTCGTACACCTACCAGCTCGAGGCGTTCGCCGCTGCGGTCCGTACCGGAGCGCCGCTGCCGATCGACGCGGCAGACGCCGTGGCGAGCATGGAGACCATCGACGCGGCGTACCGGGCGGCCGGCCTGCCGCCGCGGCCGTCGAGCGTGCTGTGACGAGCGGGCGGGTCTACTGCCGGCACGGGCCGGTGGTGCCGCGGACGACGAGGTCGGGGACGACGACGCCGTCGCGGTGCATCTCGGGGTCGTCCTTGCGCTCGACGAGGCTGATCGCGCGGCCGACGGCCATCCGGGCCATCTGCCCGGCGTCCTGCCGCACGGTCGTGAGGCCGATGTGGGAGAACCCGGCGAGGTGCGTGTCGTCGAACCCGACGACCGAGACCTCCTCCGGCACGGAGATCCCGGACCGTTGCAGGGTGCTCAGGACGCCGTTGGCGCAGGGGTCGTTGAACGCGAGGATCGCCGTCGGCAGGTCGCCCTCGGCGAGCAGCTGCTCGACGGCCTGCGAGCCGTTGATCTCGGCCCAGCCGCCCCGGACGATCCGGGGCTCCAGTCCGTGGCGCGCCATCGCCGCGCGGTACCCCCGGCGGCGCTGCTCGGCGCTGGGGGAGCCGGCGCCGTCGACGTGGACGATCCGGCGGTGCCCCAGCCCGACGAGATGGTCGACAGCGAGCCCGAGGCCCTTCATGTCCGCCGCCCGGACGACGGACAGGTCGGGGTGGCGGACGTGGCGGACGAGGACGACGGTGGGCAGCCGGCCGCCGACCTCGGCGAGCCACTCCCGGCTCGACTGCGGGGCCACGAGGATGACGGCCTCGCAGCGGTCGGCGAGCAGCGTGCCGATTGCCTTGTCCTCGCTGCGGGAGTCGGTGACGGCGCTCAGCACGACGTCGTAGCCGGCCGCCTCGGCGGCCTCGTACACGCCCTCGATGACGTCCGCGTGGAAGGGCTGCTGGACGTGGAACATCACGCCCAGCAGCTGGGACCGGCCCTGGCGCAGGGCCCGGGCCCGCGAGTCCGGCACATAGCCGAGCTCGCGGGCGACCCGGAACACCTTCTCGCGGTTCGCGGGGCTGGCGCCCGGGGCACCACGCATCACCAGCGACACCAGGGCCGTCGAGACGCCTGCCTGTCGGGCGACGTCCGCCAGCGTCGTCCGGCGGGCGGGGGCCGTCCCGGCGTCCTCGATCGTCATGGCGACATCCTCGCGGAACCTGGTGGGAGCGACGCAACGATACAAGAACGTTATAGGCCGGGTAGCCAAGAAGGGCTTGACGTGTGCCCTGCGTCACGTTCATAGTTCCACACGCGACCTAAAACGTTCTAGGGGTCAAGGCCTAGAACGTTGTATGGCAGATCGCCGAACGGTTCCACAGCAGTCGGACACGGCACGTCGCCGTCGTCGGCACATCGCTCCCGTTCCAGCCAGTCAGGCAGTCACTCCAGTCAGGCCAGCCAGGCCGGTCAGGCCGGCGAGTCAGGCCGGCCAGACAGTTCTCCCTCATCCCAGGACACCGCCTCGTCGTAGCGGTGATGTCGAAAGGCAACCGATCATGATTCGCTCCAAGCGTGCGGTGGGTGCGGTCGTCGCCCTCTCCGCGGCCCTCGCCCTCACCGCCTGCTCGTCCTCCGGCGGCAAGGACGCGGCGGACTCCTCGTCCGCTGCGGCCGCCCCCGCCGCAGGTGCTGCGGCCGGCCCGAAGAAGACCATCGCGATGATCACCCACGCGGCACCGGGTGACACGTTCTGGGACCGGATCCGCAAGGGCGCCGACGCGGCCGCGGCCAAGAACAACTACGAGGTCCAGTACTCCTCGGACCCGGACGCCACCAAGCAGGCCCAGCTCATCCAGGCCGCGATCGACAAGAAGGTCGACGGGATCGCCGTCACCGACCCGAACACCCCTGCGCTCGGTGACGTGATCAAGAAGGCCATCGCGGCCGGGATCCCGGTCTCGATGTTCAACGCGGGTGGTCCGGACGCTCTCGGCCTCGGCGCGATCGGCTACTTCGGCCAGGGCGAGAAGGACGCCGGCATCGCCGTCGGCGCGAAGGCCAAGGCCGACGGCGCCACGAACATCATCTGCGTCAACCAGACCCAGGGCCAGCAGCAGCTCGTCGACCGCTGCGACGGCGTCACGGAGGGCGCGGCCGGCGCCAAGGTCAAGATGATCTACGTCAACGGAACCGACGACTCGGCCGTGACGACGACCATCCAGGCCACGCTGACCCAGGACAAGACCGTCGACTACGTCGTGACCCTCGGCGCGCCGATCGCGCTCGACGCGGTGAAGGCGGTCAAGGCAGCCAGCAGCTCGGCGAAGATCGGCACCTTCGACACCAACGAGCAGCTGGTCGCGGCGATCAAGGACAAGTCCGTCCAGTTCGCGGTCGACCAGCAGCCGTACATGCAGGGCTACCTGTCCGTCGACTCCATCTGGTGGTACACCACGAACGGCAACACCCTCGGTGGCGGCCAGAACGTCGCGACCGGGCCGGCGTTCATCGACCAGTCCAACATCGCGGCCGTCGAGAAGTTCGCCGCGAACGGCACCCGGTGACCCGGCAGCTGACGCTCTGGAGAGTGATCTGAGATGACGACCGTCACGGCCACACCTACCGACGACCGGGTCGCGACCCGATCGGCCACCGCAACCATCATGGGCCGCCCCGAAGTCGGGGCCCTGATCGGAGCCGTTGCCGTCGCCGCGCTGTTCCTGCTCGTGGCGCCTGCGTTCCGCAGCGTCGGGAACATCGGGACGATCCTGTACGGCTCCTCGACGATCGGCATCATGGCCGTCGCCGTCGCGCTGCTCATGATCGGCGGGGAGTTCGACCTGTCGGCGGGTGTGGCCGTGACGACGTCCGGCCTGGCGGCGGCGCACCTGGCCTGGTTCTTCAGCCTCAACGTCTGGGTCGGGATCGTGTTCGCGCTCGCGCTGTCCCTCGGCGTCGGGGCGTTCAACGGCTGGCTCCTGCACGTGACCGGGCTACCGAGCTTCCTGGTCACCCTCGGTACCTTCTTCGTCCTGCAGGGCGTCAACCTCGCCCTGACCCGCGTCGTCGCCGGCGGGGTCTCGTCGAACTCGCTCAACGACCTCGACGGCTTCGCCAGCGCCAAGGCTGTGTTCGCCTCGAGCTTCCAGCTCGGGTCGGTCGAGATCAAGGTCCCGATCATCTTCTGGGCCGCTCTCACCGTGATCGGCGGGATCGTCCTGCTGCGCACCCACTACGGCAGCTGGATCTTCTCTGCCGGTGGCGACTCGGCGGCCGCCCGCGCGGTCGGGGTGCCGGTGACCGGCACCAAGATCGCGCTCTTCATGGGCGTCGGGTTCTGCGCCTGGCTGCTCGGGATGCACAACCTGTTCAACTACAACAACGTGCAGTCCGGCGCAGGTGTCGGCAACGAGTTCATCTACATCATCTCGGCCGTCATCGGCGGCTGCCTGCTCACCGGTGGCTACGGCTCCGTCGTCGGCGCGACCGTCGGGTCGCTCATCTTCGGCATGACCCAGCTCGGCATCTTCTACGCCGGCTGGGACCCGGACTGGTTCAAGACATTCCTCGGGGTCATGCTCATCGCCGCGACCCTGGTGAACCTCTACGTCAAGCGGAAGGCGGACGCCCGATGAACGCGGCCAGGACGAACGCGGCCCGGACCGCGACCACCCACGCGGGGGAGTCCAGCAGCTACGACGGTCCGGTCCTCGAGCTGGAGAACATCGGCAAGAGCTACGGGAACGTGCACGCGCTGCGCGGAGTGAACATCACCGTCCGGCAGGGTGAGGTCACCTGCGTCCTCGGCGACAACGGCGCCGGCAAGTCGACGTTGATCAAGATCGTCGCCGGTCTGCACGAGTACAGCGAAGGCACCATGAAGCTGCGCGGCATCGTCCGCCAGTTCGGCTCCCCGCGGGTGGCGCAGGCGTTCGGCATCGCCACCGTGTACCAGGACCTCGCCCTGGCGCCGCTCATGTCCGTGTGGCGCAACTTCTTCCTCGCCAACGAGCTCCGCAAGGGGCCGTTCCTCGACATCCCCACCATGAAGCGGATCTGCGCCGAAGAGCTAACGAAGATGGGGATCGTCATCCCTGATCTCGACCGCGCCGTCGGCAGCCTGTCCGGCGGCCAGCGCCAGGTCGTCGCGATCGCCCGCGCCATCTACTTCGGGGCCCGGGTCATCATCCTCGACGAGCCCACCGCCGCCCTCGGCGTCAAGCAGTCCGGCGTGGTCCTGAAGTACATCGCCAAGGCCCGCGACGCCGGGCTCGGCGTCATCTTCATCACCCACAACCCGCACCACGCGTACCTGGTGGGCAACCATTTCGTGGTCCTCAAGCTCGGGCACGTCGCCCTCGACGCTCACCGCGACGAGCTCACCCTCGAGCAGCTCACGGCGGAGATGGCCGGCGGACAGGAGCTCGCCGAGCTCAGCCACGAGCTGCGCAGCGTCCACCCGGAGAAGGTCGTGCTCCCGCACGACGCCCCGGGCGGCATCGAGGCCCCGGAGCTCGACCCGAACGAGCTCGCGGGCATGGAAGACGTCTGATGCGCATCGGTCTCATCGGGCTCGGCCGGATCGGCTCCTTCCACGCGGACACGCTCGCCGCCCTGCCGCAGGTCGACGAGCTCGTGGTCACCGACCCGGTGGCGGCCGCGGTCACGGCCGTCACCGGGCGGCTCCCGAAGGCCCGGGCGGTCGCGACGCCTGACGACCTCATCGCCGCAGGCCTCGACGGCGTCGTCATCGCCGCGGCGACGAACGCGCACGCCGACCTGCTGCTCGCCGCCGTCAAGGCGGGCGTCCCGGTGTTCTGCGAGAAGCCGGTCGCGGGCACCGCCGACGAGGCGGTTTTGGTCCGCGACCGGCTTGCCGGCCGCGGCGTCCCGGTCCAGATCGGCTACCCGCGCCGCTTCGACCCCGCGTTCGTCGCCGCCCGGGACGCCGTCCGGGACGGCAGCCTCGGGCGGGTCCACACGGTCCGCTCGACGACGCTCGACCCGGCTCCGCCGCCCGCGGCGTATCTCGCCGTCTCCGGCGGCATCTTCCGGGACTGCTCGGTGCACGACTTCGACGCCGTCCGTTGGGTCACTGGTCGGGAGGTCGTCGAGGTCTACGCGGTCGGCGCCGTCGACCCTGCCGCGGCGCAGGAGCTGTACGCCGCCAACGGTGACTGGTCGACCGTCTCGACCCTGCTCACCATGGACGACGGCAGCATCGGCGTCGTCTCCAACACCCGCGCCAACGCGCGCGGCTACGACGTCCGGCTCGAGGTGCACGGTACGGACGACGCCGTTGCCGCCGGTCTCGACGAAGGCCTTCCGCTGCGGGCCACCCAGCCGGGCGTCGCCTGGCCTGCCGGGCCTGCGCACACGTTCTTCATGGACCGGCTCACAGAGGCGTTCCGGCGCGAGCTCGCCACCTTCTGCGACGTCGCGGCCGGCATGACGCCGTCGCCGTGCACCGTCGAGGACGCGATGGGCACCGCGTGGACCGCCGAGGCCGCCACCCTGTCCGCCCGCGAGCACCGCCCTGTCCGGATCGACGAGGTCGCCCGCTGACCTGCGCCGTCGGCGACCCCAGCACGAGAGGCAGGACCAGATGACCCTGAGAGTCGGCGTCATCGGCACCGGGATGATCGGTGCCGACCACGTCACCCGCCTGACGACCCTCGTCGCCGGCGCCACGGTGACCGCGGTGTTCGACGTCGCGACCGAGCGCGCGCATCAGGTCGCCGCGACAGCCGGCGCGACCGCGCACACGTCGTGGGAGGCGGTCGTCGCCGCCGACGACGTGGATGCGGTCGTCATCGCCTCACCCGGGCACCTGCACCCCGACCAGGCGATCGCGTGCATCGCGGCCGGCAAGCCGGTGCTCTGCGAGAAGCCGCTCGCGACGTCGTCCGCCGAGGCGCTGCGGGTGCTCCAGGCGGAGGCCGCCGCCGGTCGCCGGCTCGTCCAGCTCGGGTTCATGCGCCGCTACGACGCCGGTTACCTCGACGTGAAGAAGGCCATGGCGGACGGGGTCATCGGCGAGCCGCTGCTCGCGCACGCCATCCACCGGAACGCCACCGTGCCGGACTTCTTCCGCGGCGAGATGTCGCTCACCGACTCCCTCGTCCACGAGTTCGACATCTTCCGCTGGCTGTTCGGCGCCGAGATCGCGAGCGTCACCGTGCTCCCGGTGAAGACGAGTCCGCTCGCCGCGAACGGGATGCGCGACCCGCAGATCGCCGTCCTGCGGATGGCCGGCGGCGAGGTCGTCACCGTCGAGTCGTTCGTCAACTGCCAGTACGGCTACGACGTCCGCTGCGAGATCGTCGGGTCGCTCGGCACCGTGAGCCTCGACAACCCGCGCACCACCGTCGTCATCACGGCCGGCCACCGCAGCGAAGGCGTGCCCGCGGACTGGCAGGAGCGGTTCGAGCCGGCCTACACCCGCGAGCTGCAGACCTGGGTCGACGGCCTCGCCGTCGGCCGGGTCGGCGGCCCGAGCACCTGGGACGGCTACGCCGCGACCGCCGTCGCCGAGGCCGCCGTCGTCTCGTACGCCAAGGGCGAGCCGGTCGACGTCGTGCTCGCCGACAAGCCTGCCCTGTACGCGGGCGAGGACTGAGTCCGGTGGGCCGGGAACGACTGGCGCAGTACGCCCTCGACAGTCCGGCCGGGCGGCAGGCGCTGGACTCCGGGCTCTCCGGGGCGCAGTGGTTCCACAGCGAGGTGCCGCGCAAGCGGCTCAAGGAGCTCATGGCACGCAGCGACGGGCCGGCGATCCGAGACACCGTCATCTGGGTCGGGCTCATGGTCGTCTGCGCCGCTGCCGGGGGCGTGCTGTGGGTGCACGGGCACCCATGGGCCGCCGTACCGCTGCTGCTCGTCTACGGCGTCCTCTACGGCTCCGGCGGCGACTCGCGCTGGCACGAGGCCGGGCACGGGACGGCGTTCCGGACCCGGTGGATGGACACCGCCGTCTACCAGCTGGCCTGCTTCATGATGATGCGCGACCCCACGGCCTACCGCTGGGGCCACACCCGGCACCACACCGACACCCTCATCGTCGGCCGCGACCCGGAGATCCAGGCGATGCGACCGGCCCGGCTCGTGCGCATGCTCGCCAACCTCTTCGGCCTCTACGACGTCCCGGTGTCGTTGGGGAAGATGCTGCTCCACGCCGCCGGGCGGCTCACCACCGACGAAGCCGACACTATCCCGGAACAGGAACGCTTCCGCACCTACCGGACCGCACGACTCTGGTCGCTCGTCTACGCCGCGACCCTGGCGACCGCGGTGGTGACGTCGTCGTGGCTGCCGCTGCTGCTCGTCGGCGGACCGCGGATGTACGGGACGTTCATGCACATCGTGTACGGGCTCACCCAGCACGCCGGCCTGGGGGAGAACGTCCTCGACCACCGGCTCAACACCCGCTCGGTCCGGATGAACGTCGTCAACCGGTTCCTCTACTGGAACATGAACTTCCACGTCGAGCACCACATGTTCCCGATGGTGCCCTACCACCGGCTGCCCGAGCTCCACGAGCAGATCAAGGGCGACCTCGCCCCGATGTACCCCTCGATCTGGGCCGCGTACCGCGAGCTCGTCCCGGCGGTCCTGCGCCAGCTCAAGGACCAGAGCTACTACGTCCGCCGCGACCTGCCGCCCGGCGCCGCGCCCTACTACGAGCCAGCCGTCGCCGTCCCGCCGTCCCTCTGACCGTCGAGGAGCCCTCGTGCCCAGCTGGATCCCCACCGTCAAGGCCGACGACGTCGAGGCCGAGGACGTCGCGCCGTTCACGCACGGCGGCACCGAGTACGCGATCTACCGCTCGCCTGACGACGAGTACTTCGCCAGCGACGGCTTCTGCACCCACGAGGCGGAGATGCTCTGCCGCGGCTTCGTCATGGGCCACGAGATCGAGTGCCCGCGGCACAACGGCCGCTTCGACTACCGGACCGGCAAGGCCCTCGGGGCGCCGGTCCTCGTGGGCCTGAGGACCTACCCGACCCGCGTCGTCGACGGGGTCGTGGAGATCGACCTCGACTGAAGGCCCGGCTCGTGGCTCACAGGTCGCGGCGGCGGGCGAGCGCGTCGAGGACAGCGCCCAGCTCCTCCGGGGAGCTGCCCGCGGCGAGCGCGGCCCGCACGAGGTCGGCCTGGGACGCCGGCGCGAGACCACCGACCGGCGGGTCACGGTCGAGGTCGGTCGGGAACGCGTACCCCTCGGCCGATGCCGCGACGACGTTCTCGACCGCCTGCGCCGACCAGCCGGACGCCATGTGCGCCAGCAGGGCCGGGTACAGGGCGCGGCACATGGCGTCCCGGTCGACGGTCTCCATCGCGCGCCCGAAGGGGGAGGAGATCTGCAGCAGGTTGGCGGTGCGGCGCACCGTCGCCGAGCGGTTCGTGCCCGCGCCGTGGAAGAGCGCCGGACTGAAGAAGACCGCGTCGCCGGTGGCGAGCGGGAGCTGGACGTGCCGTTCCTGGAAGTAGGCGGCGAACTCCGGCTGCTGGTAGGCGACGTAGCCCGCCGGGTACTTCTGCGAGTTCGGCAGCAGCATCGTCGGGCCGGTCTCGACGGGCATGTCGCAGTGCGCGACGGCGCCCTGGAGAGTGAGCAGCGGCGAGACCCCGTGGACGTGGGCGGGGAACTCCTCGCACTGCCGGTCCGACATGAAGCCCAGGTGGTAGTCCCGGTGCGGCTCCTGGGCCTTGCCGCCGGGGTTGACGACGTTGACCTGGCTCGTGATCTGGTAGCCGCGGCCGAGCCAGGCCTGCGCGACGATCGCGACGGCGTCCGTGGCGTAGTAGGCCGCGAACGCCTCCGGGTCGCGGAGGGCGAGCTTGTCGAGGGCACGCCAGACCCGGTCGTTCTCACCGGTAGGTGCGAAGAAGTCGCCGTCCCGGGCACCGGCCGCGCGCTGCTCGGCGACCATCGCCTCGAAGACCACCGAGACCCGGTCCACGACCGCACGGTCGAAGGCGCCGGCCAGAACGACGACGCCGGGTCCCTCGAGCAGCGCCCGGCCGAGCTCGGCCTGGACCGCCCGCCGGCCGTCCGTCGTCCGCGCGGCCTCGTAGGCGCGCGGGCCGTACACCAGGATGTTCTCGCGGACGTCGTCGGCGAACGGGTACGCGGCCAGGTCGGTGGGGGTCTCGACCAGGGCCCGGAAGTCGTCGAGGCTGCAGTCCGCCGGGGAGAACCAGCCGGGTGTCCGCTGCTGCGCGGTGGGCGTCGTCATGGCGCGCACTCCTCTTCGAGCCGGCGGCCGTCCCGGAAGGGAGCGCCGACTCACACGCTAGGTCGGTGTCGCAGGGCCGGGAGGCCGCAGACGCCTCACCAACGCCTCAACGTTGGTCGTGGCGATGTCAGCAGCGGGGTCAACCTTCGACCTTCCGATCGATCGTCGGACCATCACTTTCGGGCGGGTCCGAACGATCAGGTGCATCGCTGCTGATCAGGGGCCTGTCGTTCTCTCACGTCTGGGCGCGGCGACCTGGCACTTGGGCAGACAATGGGCAAGTCT
Source organism: Kineosporia sp. A_224 (assembly GCF_002198655.1). Lineage (GTDB taxonomy): Bacteria > Actinomycetota > Actinomycetes > Actinomycetales > Kineosporiaceae > R-H-3. The sequence continues at coordinate 64,593 of NZ_MWLN01000191.1, read as the reverse complement.
TGGGCGTTCGGAGGCTCTCGGGTGTCCGGCTGGCCACGGCTGTCATCGGGCGGCGCGGACACCGCAAGACGACGAAGGGCCTTTGAACTGGGGGAATAGGTTGCGTTTCCCCAGTTCAGAGGCCTTTCGGTGGCCAGGGGCGGGGTCGAACCGCCGACCTTCCGATTTTCACCCGCTTCAGGATCGTCCGTCGCGGTGTGGGCCGAGCTTCTGACTAGGGTGATTTCGCTCGCGTCGTCCCGCGTGGTGCGCCGCGAATGCAGCCTCGTTGCTGTCAGCCGCGCTCTCAACGGGACGCCCCTGACAGGGACGGTCAAGTCCAGAAGTCGGCGTCGGAGGTGCTTCGGGTCCTCGATGGTTCTGGTCTCAGATGCCGAGGTGTGGTGGGTCGAGGTCGGCTCCGGCGACCGGGACGCCGTTGCGGAGTACGAGGCGGATCCGGTCGGGGTCCTGGAGGGCGTGCGGCTGCTGGACGGGGTCGGCGTCGAGGACGACGAGGTCAGCCCAGCGGCCGGGGCGGACGGTGCCGAGCAGGTCCTCGGCGCCGAGGGCGACGGCGCCGCCGAGGGTGGCGGCGCGCAGGGCGTCCGTGCTGGGCAGACCGTGCTCGATGAGACGGACCAGCTCGTCGGCGGCGCGTTCGGGTGCGGGTCCGTCCTGGCCGAGGGCTATGGTGACGCCGGCCCGGTGGGCTGCTTGGAGGGTCTCGTGGGCCTCCTCGACGTTGAACTTGCCCTGCTCGACGAGCTCGGGGGTCCAGGTGCCGTTCTCGGCCACCGCGTGCAGGAACGTCAGCGTGGGCACGAGGACCTGCCCTTGCCGGGCCATCGCGTCGAGCAGGTCCGGGCGGCGGTGGAGGTACATCCCGTGCTCGATGCTGTCGGCGCCGGCGAGGATCGCCAGCTCGGAACCGGCCAGGCCCTCGCAGTGCGCGGCGACCCGGTAGCCGAGGCGGTGCGCCTCGTCGACGACGGCGGCGACCTCCGGCGGGGTCAGCTGCGCCGGGTCCGGGTCCTCGATCTCGACGGACCGGGCGCCGGTGGTCATGAGCTTGATGAAGTCGGCGCCGCGGCGGAACTGCTCCCGGACGGCCCGGCGCAGGTCGTCCGGTCCGTCGGCCTCGCGGTACATGCCGTCGAAGAAGCGGCCGCCGGGCGCGGTTGCGGAGACGATCCGGCCGCAGGCGTACAGCCGCGGGCCGGCGAACACCTCGTAGCGCATCGCCTGCCGGGCCTCCAGGACGGTGTCGCCGTACGCCCCGACGTCCCGGACGGTGGTCACTCCCATCCGAAGGCTGCGGCGTAGGGTCTGCGCCACGATGTGCCCGGTGAGGTTTGGCAGCAGCGGTTCTGCACCGTGCTCCGGCCTGGGGAAGCTGTCGACGTGCTCGAGGATCGACAGGTGGGTGTGGACGTCGACCAGCCCCGGCATCAGGTACCGCCCGGCGAGGTCGAGCCCGGGCACGTCGGCGGGCACGGGCTCGGCGACGTCCTGCACACGCTCGATGCGCCCGTCACGCAGGACGACGGTGACGGGGCCGCCGACACCGCTACCGGTGCCGTCGAACAGGCGCGCCCCGACGAGAGCGGCCATCCCGGACGCCGGGCGGTGGTCGGCGAGGATCGCGGGCAGCCTGAGCGCCATGCGCGGACTCTAGCCCGTGTCTTCGACGGCACGTGTGCTCGACGGCGACTCGCTTGGTCGACTGGGACAGGTGCTGTCGGTCGTCCGTGTAGTGCGTCACGTCCAGGCGAATAGTGCGTCACGTCAAGGCGAACCGCCCCTGTTTGTCTGGAGCCAAGTCGGAATCCGACGCGACAGATGGCCACCGTCGCTGGTCACGGCCGTGCGTCTTGCCGGCGAGGTCTGGCGCTTGGAAGTCACGGGTAGGAGTCGCTTGGGCGTTTTGAACTGGTGTGCGGTCGCCTCAGGCGGTCGGCGGTAGGACAGTTTCGATTCCGAACGGTGCCAGGGTTGTTGACGATCCGCCAACCGTGACGTGGAGCTCATCGGGACTCTGGTTCCAGAGGCGCACCTCGAGCTCGCCGTCGACGCGGCGAACCGACGACAGATGCGCGCCGTCGACGCGCAGCAGCTGTCCGGACCGTGCGACGCCGCCGCCGCGTGAAGTCGTCTCGAGTAACGGGAGCGCGAATCGCTCCCACTGCTCCACGAGCTCGCCGGGCACCGCCTCCGGCAGTACCGCGAGCTCGTACCTCGACTCACCGCGGCACTGGCCCTCCGGTGCAGGCACGGAGGGCCCGGCCCAGATCGGTCGCGTGGCGAGCATCGGCTTCGCGATGACACCGACCGAGCGCAGCAGCGTGACACCGAGCCGGTCGCCGTCGACCTCGTACTCCACCACCCCCTCGGTGAGCAGTGCGGTCCCGCCGGCCAGCACCGCACCTCGCGCGGGCCAGGTGGGGGAGCCGATCTCGCTCGCGAAACCCTCGCCGACCAACGGACGCTCGACGATCTCGTACGGCGAAAGGGCGACGGACCCGGTCGCCGTCTCGCCCAGACCGACCCAGAGCCGCAGACGGTGGTCGTCGCGCCGGTTGTCGACGCGGACCGAGAGCCGGATGAAGCGCTCGCCCTCCCTACGTGCCGCGTCGAGCTCCAGTGCGACCCCGTCAAACTGGAAGCGCGCACCCGTCGCTGTCGACGTCACGCCCGTCGGCTGTCTCGGAGTCCCGCCTTCCGGTGCGCAGAAGGTGAACAGGTCGCCGTCGTCGTCCTCGTCCGTGACGAATAGCGCGGTGCCGTCGTCGAGGACGACGTGCCCGTCGACGACCGTGAGAACCACCGGCTCGGCCAGGGGGATCTCGTCGCGGGCCACGACCCCCCACCCGAGCCCGGGCACGCCCTCGCGTTCGAAGGGGGAGGGGTTCCAGCGCAGCACACCGGGCGCCGCGTCGGCGGCGAGTGCAGTCGCAGCCTCGAAGATCAGGCCCTCGGTGATGCCCTCAACGGCGTCGAAGCGGGCGTCCACGTCGTGCGCGACGGCGTCGGCCGCGGCGCCGTACGCGCAGTCGTGGCCGGCGTTGAGCATCATGTCGCGCCAGGCCACTGCCAACCGCTCCGCGGGCCAGGGGACGCCGGGCACGAGCGCCGAGAGCGGTTCGGCGTACCGCTCGAGGCGCGACTCGAGCAGGCCGCGCCGCCGCTTCTGGTAGGCGCGGCTGGCGACTGTGTTCGGCAACAGGACCCACGTCGACGCGGCCCGGAGCTCACCGGTCCACACCTGCGCTTCAGAGGGTCGGCCGGCGAGCTCCAGGAAGCGCGCCAGCGATCCCACCTCGACGTCGTACGGCGCGTGCTGAGCGAGCTCCAGGACGCGGTCGAAGCTGCCCGGCACGGGCGTGGAGTGGTCGGCCCCGACCGGCAGCAGCAACACGTCGCGATCGCTGACCGACGCGACGCGCTCCATCGCCTGGTCGAGGGAGAGGTAGTCGGGGTCGATACCGGCCTTCGGGTGGCCGACGTCGGCCCCCACGTAGTAGCCGTTGATCAGGTAGTCGGTGAGCACCTCGCTGCCGTTCGGCGAGCGCCACACGAACTCGGAGCGGTGGAGCGAGGCGGGTGCGCCGCGCAGGATCACCGCCCGCTCGATGCCGAACATCCGCAGGATCTGCGGGAACTGCCCGATGTGCCCGAACTGGTCGGGCATGTAGCCCGCCCACGGTCCGTCGACGGGGGTGTCGATGCCATAGGCGGCGGCCTGCTCGAGCCCCTTCTCCAGGTTGCGGATGATGCCCTCGCCGGACACCAGGAACTCGTCGGACAGCGTGTAGAAGGGGCCGATGCTCAGCCTCCCCGCGCGAACGTGGCCGGCGACCTCCTCGGCACGCTCGGGCCGCATGCCGAGGTAGTCCTCGAGCATCACGCTCTGGCCGTCGAGGTGGAAGTGCGTGAACCCGGTCTCGCTCCCGAGCAGGTCGAGGACCGAGTCGAGCGTGTCGCGCAGCCTGAGCTTGAAGACCGCGAACGGCTCGTACCACTCCCTGTCCCAGTGGCTGTGCGGGACGAGGACGGCCTTCATGCGGGCTCCGATCTCGGTGAAAAGTATGATGTTTACTCTAGCGAGTTCGGCGGCCGCCGCAACCAGCTGCGGGCAGCGTCGATCTCGGCGTCGAACCGCGCCAGGTGCTCGTGCACACCGCGGCCGTGCTGGGCCACGAAGACGCGAAGCCGTTCGAGCCAGAGCAGGCACCAGTCGACGTCGTCGGCCCGTCGCACGCGCTGCCCTGCCACGACGAGGTGCACCGGACTGCTGTGGGCGTAGGCGAAGTCGTCGAGGACCAGTGGGTCGGCGCCACCGACCAGCTCCGCGGTGACGGCGTCGGGCGACGTGACGGGCAGCCGCACGTCGGCCGACCATCCGTGCGTCGCCTCGCCCTCGGCGACGTGCCACTCGTGGGCGAGGTCAGACCCTCGGTGCAGGCGCACGGTGAACGGCCCCTCGGTGGTGGCCCGGACGGTGGCGAGCACGGTCGTCGGCGCGACGACGTCGAGGTCGTCACCCGGCCCGTGCCCGTCGACGTCGAGCATGAGCCACGGCCCGTTGGTGGCGACCGTGCGGCCTGCCCGGATCGCCGCCTGCAGCGAGCCCAGCGAGACCGAGTCGCCGGTCCTCGCGTACATGCGCACCCAGCCGGGTGGGTTGGAGTGCACGCCCATGTGGCGCAGGGACAGCATCGCGTCGCTTCCTGCGGTGGCTGCCACGCGCAGGCCTGCGCCGACCATCCGCCGGTAGAGCTCGGCGGATGCGAGGTCGTCGGCGTTGGACAGTACGTCGACGGAGTCGACGACGCCGAGCGTGGCGTCGAGCACCGAGCAGCGGGCCTCGCTGTTCCTCGGATCGGTGCGGCCCATCACTCGCTCGAGGACGTCCTGCGGCGCCTCGCCCCAGACGGGGAACACGGGGTGGCAGTAGCCGACCACCGCTCCGACGGAGCGGAAGTCGGCGGCAGCCTCGTGGTTGAACGGCACGTCGACAGACACGGCGCCCTGCGCGTGCCCGGTCTGGTAGCGACCGACGTCACGACGAGCGCCGGTCACGTGGACGTGACCGTACAGATCGTTGCGGTACTCCAGGCCCGCGTGCGCCGGCATCTCGTTCGAGCCGGGCAGCTGGTGGTCCAGCGCCGCACGGAACAGGCCGACGTCGTGCACGTGCGCCGTCAGCTGGTTGGCGGCCACGAGGTTCATGAGGTCCAGGCCCTCGCCGCGCTGCATCGCCATCGCGTGGTCGGCGCCGACGGCGTGCTCTCCGCCGTAGTTGGCATGCACGTGCAGGTCGGCCGACCACCAGCCCTCGGCGTGCGGGTCGAACCGGCGCACGAGGTCCGCGACGACGTCGGCCGTGCCTCCAGCCTTGACGCGGAGGACCGACTCGTGGGGCACGTACTCCGCCCCCCGGACGGCGCGCACTCGGTACTCACCCGGAGGCACGACCACCTGGAGGTCGTCGCCGTGCGCGTAGCCGCGGCCGTGGACGTCCCACTTGCGCAGTGCGCCGTGCGGGAAGTGCGCGGCGCCGTCGTCGTCGGTCACCGACCACCGACAGGTCGCCTCGGCGGTGAGGCGCAGCACCGCGCCCGCGACGCGCTCGACGGCGTCGGGGGAGGCGTGGGGTGCACCGTCGACCTCGACGACCACCACCCTCGCGTCGTCATGGAGGTGATCCTCGAGCAGCGCGTGCTCGCCCGCCGAGAGCACGAGCGACTCGTCACCGATGCTCACGCGAACGGGGACGGTGGAGACGCAGGACACCAGGACCGGGACGTCCACGACGACGCCCACGGCGGCGACCGCACGAGCGTGGCTGTTCCAGGTGACCCCTGCGTCGGACAGACTCAGGCGCACGAGACCAGGAATGGCGTCGAGGTCGCTCGCACCGACCAGCGCGGCAGCGACGTCCTGCGTGGTGAGCACGCGGTCGTCCGCGAAGCCCGACCACAGCGTCTCCAGAGCCGCGTCACCTGCGTGGTGCAGCGGCCGCGCGACGATTGCGCTGTTCCACACGTCGGCGCCCCACGACTGCGGCGATCGCAACCGCTGTCGCGCGCTCGCCACCATCTGCGCGACCACCGCCGGGAAGTCGGCGACCTCGTCCTCGCAGCACATCGGGGCTCCTTCGTTGCACCGGTCGTCGGATGCGCCAGGGCGTGCGCCGTGCGATCAGACCGGCGTGAAGTCGAACTCCATCACCTGCCGGTAGGTGTCGCCCGCTCCCACCGTTGTACTCGGGAAGTGCCCGAAGTTCGGCGAGTCGGGGAACTTCTGCGTCTCCAGGGTGAATCCGGCGTACTGGCAGTATGGGACCCCACCCTTGCCGATGATGCTCTCGTCGAGGTAGCCGCCGGTGTACATCTGCAGACCGGGCTCCGTCGACCAGAGCCGGATCCGTCGGCCCGACCCCGGGTCGACGATATCCGCCGCCTCGATCAGTCCCCGCGAGTCGGGGATCCCCAGGCACCAGTTGTGGTCCCAGCCCCCACCGCCCTCGAAGACGTCCGCGCCGACGGCCGGGAGGTCGTGCAGGTACTGGCCGATCGGGTGGGCATCGCGGAAGTCGTACGGCGTCCCTGCGACGGCGAGCACCTCACCGGTCGGCATCAGCTCGCTGTCGACCGGGATGTAGAAGTCGCCGGCGAGGCGCATCCGCTGGGCGAGCACGTCGCCCATGCCGTGCCCGGCGAGGTTGAAGTACGAGTGGTGCACCATGTTGATGACGGTGGTCGCATCGGGCACCGCCTCCATGGTGATGCGCAGCCGCTCCCCCGAGAGGCTGTAGGTGCTCCTGACCGTGCACGAGCCGGGGAACCCCATCTCGCCGTCCGCGCTGCTGGTGCGGAACGTGATCGAACTGCTCGCCGGGTCGACGGTGTCGACGTCCCAGATCCGGCTGTCCCAGCCGTGCCTGCCACCGTGGAGATGGTTGTTCTTCTCGTTCACGTCGACCTGATGATCGCTGCCGAGCAGGGTGAAGCGGCCTCGGGTGATCCGGTTGCCGAACCGTCCGACCGTCGCGCCGAAGTATGCAGGTGACTCGACGTAGGACTGGGCGTCGTCGAAGCCGAGCACGACGTCGGCCGTCGTCCCGTCGCTGCCCGGTACGTGGAGCTCGGTCAGGCGAGCGCCGTAGTCGGTGAGCCGGAGGCTCACCGACCCACCGTCGCTGATGCCGAACGCCCGCGCGGGTTGTCCGTGGACGTGCCCGAACGGCTCGGTGGTGATCATGCGCGGACGGCTCCAGTCTCCGCGACGGCGATCGCACGGGCGAGGCGTTCGAGGGTGTCCGCGGTGGTCGTGCGGTCGTGGGCAGCCGAGACGTACCAGATGCCACGCCCCGTGAGCCACAGGCCGTGGTCGCGAGCAGCGTGTACGAGACGGCCGTATCGTGCCGCGTCGCCGCGCAGCAGGTCGGCGTAGTTCCGCACCGGCAGGTCGTCGTCGTACGACAGGTGGAAGGCAGCGGGAAGGCCGCGCACCTGGACGGGCAGATCCCGTTCGGACAGCAGCGACCGGATCTGGTCCATGAGGTCCGAGCCGGTCGCCTCGACGGTCGCGTGGACCTCGCCGTCGGCCATGACCTCCATCGCCGCCACGATGGCGGCGCACGCGAGGACGTTGGCGTTGAACGTGCCGGAGTGGTTCGTGCCGGAGGCGAACTCGGACATGAGCTCGGCGCTGCCCGCGAGGACGCTGGCAGGGAAGCCGCCCGCGACCGCCTTGCCGTAGATCGCGAGATCGGGGACGACACCGAACCTGCCGACCGCCCCTCGCGGGCCCAGCCGGAAGCCGGTGATCGTCTCGTCCAGGATCAGGAGGATCCCTCGGGCCGAGCACTCGGCGCGGATCGTCTCGAGGAATCCGGCCTCGGGCAGGATCGCACCGGCGTTGAGCATCATCGGCTCGGTGATGACGGCGGCGATGCGGTCGCCGTGCCGGTCGAGCGTGCCGCGGAGCGAGGCGACATCGTTCCACTCGATGGTGATGCTCTGGTCGAGAGCCTCCGGGAGCTGGCCTCTGCTCGCAGGGGCAGGGGTCGGCTCCGCCGGGCTGATCAGGACGTTGTCGAGCCAGCCGTGGTACTGCCCGCGGAAGCGCAGGAACAGCGGCCGCCCGGTGCGGGTGCGGGCCAGGCGGAAGGCCGCCTGCACCGTCTCGGTGGAGGTCATGCCGATACGCACCATCTCGGCCCAACCGAGCGCGTCGATCAGTGCCTCGGCGGCAAGGAGCTCGACCTCGCTCTGCGCGCCGAACGTCATGCCGTGCGCGATCTCGGCCTGGACGCGCGCCAGGATCCGCGGGTGCGCGTGGCCCAGGAAGGCAGGGCCCTGCCCCAACACGTAGTCGACGTAGTCGTTGCCGTCGACGTCCCAGATGCGTGCCCCGAGCCCGCGGGCGACGAAGCGGTCCGCGACCTCGAGGCGCACGTTGGAGTTCACACCACCGGGGACGACCCGGGCCATACGTTCGGCCATCGACGCCTGGACGGATCCTGCCACCACGGTCACCTCTCTCACTTCAACGTTCGAGCACCGTAGGAGCCCGCGTCGAAGGCGGTCAACGCGATGGCTCCGGATGCACGGACGCGACTTGGTTGACGGTCAACCAAGTCGTGAGAACCGTTCCAGCTCAAAGTCTTGAACGAGTCAAGGCGTCACTGCGACAGTCCCGGCATCCGGGTCCGGCGCGTATCGCGAGCCGGCATCGCAGGGATCGCCGACGACGGCCAAGTCGTCAGGCCGAGCGAGAGGCTGAGCATGCGAACTGGGTCCATCGGCTACTCGACATCGACGTCCGCAGCGCTCGACCGCCGCAGCTTCCTGCGTGGTGCCGCGCTGGTGAGCGGCGCGGCTGCCCTGTCGGCGTGCGGGCTCTCCTCCGGTGACGGCGGGACGAGCGCCCCGGCGAGCGCCGGCGGCACCGCGGCCCTCGAGGCCGACACGGGAACCGTCAGGGTCCTGACCTTCGAGGGCTACACGCAACCCGAGTGGCTCGACGAGTACAAGGCGAAGTCGGGTGTCGAGGTCGTCGTGACGACAGCCGGCTCCGTCGACGAGATGTTCGCCAAGGCCAGGACCGCAGGGAACGGGCTCGATCTGGTGCAGTTCGACCTCGGTTCGATCCCGCGGTACATCGAAGCCGGCCTTCTCGTCCCGTTCGACCGATCGCAGGTCGCCAACGTTGCCAACATCTCGCCGGGGCTTCCGTGGGAGCCGGGCCTGACGATCGACGGCAAGCTCTGGGGCCTACCGTACAACTGGGGCACCGAGCCCCTGATGTGGAACGCGGACGTGGTCACGAAGGCACCGACGAGCTGGCGCGTGCTGTGGGACCGGACCTTCCGAGGAAAGGTCACGCTGCCGGACGACTCGTACATCGGGATGCCGATGATCGGTTTCGCCTGGGGCGTCAAGGACCCGTACAACATGAACGACCAGGACTTCGACACCGTGAAGAAGGCGCTGTCCGACCTCCGGCCGCAGCTGAAGACGCTGACCACCGGCTTCAACGACGCCGTCAACCTCTACGGTGCGGGCGACTGCGTGATCGGCTACTGCCAGAACGTGTCGGTGGTCAACGACCTGACCACCCAGGGGAAGAACTTCGCCTACGGCTACCCGGACGAGGGCACGCCGTTCTGGATCGACAACTCGCTGCTGCTGCAGGGCGGGAACCGCAAGGAGGTCTACGACTACGTCAACGCGACGATGGACAAGGCCTGGCAGGGTCGTTTCATCGAGGCGTCTGGCAACGCGGGCATCATCAGCTACGACGACGCCAAGGCGATCGTGGCGGCCGACAAGCTCGCTGCGACCGAGGTGAAGAACCAGACGGGCAGCACCTTCTGGGCGAAGATGCGCCCGATGGTCCCGCCGAACCGTCTCGACGACCGTCTGGCCCTCTGGAACGAGTTCAAGGCGGGCCTGTAGGTGTCGGCAACTCAGCAGCGCGCGGCCGTCGTCTCCCTGGACGACGTCACGAAGGGCTACCCGGGAACGGATACGAAGGCCGTCGACCGGGTGTCGCTCGACATCCGCGAGGGCGAGTTCTTCTCGCTGCTGGGCCCGAGCGGCTCCGGCAAGACCTCCACCCTCCGGATGATCGCCGGATTCGAGGAGCCGACCCAGGGCCGCGTCCTCCTCGACGGCCTGGACGTGAGCGGGCTCCCGCCATATCACCGGGACGTCAACACGGTGTTCCAGAACTACGCGCTCTTCCCCCACATGACCATCCAGCGCAATGTCGAGTTCCCGATGCGGATGAAGGGCGTCCCGAGCCGCGAGGCAGGGGCGAGGTCGACCGAGGCCCTGGAGTCCGTCGAGATGGCGGAGTACGGCGGACGCCTCCCTCACCAGCTCTCGGGTGGGCAGCGGCAGCGGGTCGCCCTCGCACGCGCTCTCGTGGGCCGGCCCCGTGTCCTGCTGCTGGACGAGCCTCTTGGTGCTCTCGACCTCCGCTTGCGTCAGCAGATGCAGCTCGTGCTGAAGCGGCTCCAGCGCGAGGTGGGCATCTCCTTCGTGTACGTCACCCACGATCAGGGCGAGGCCCTGTCGATGTCCGACCGCATTGCGGTGATGAACAAGGGCAGGGTCGAGCAGCTCGGGTCGCCGGCCGAGATCTACCACCGCCCGTCCACGCGCTTCGTCGCCTCGTTCATCGGCCGGTCCAACCTCCTCCCGTGCGCAGTGGAGGCCCTGGGCGACTCGTCGTTGGCGCACTGCGGTGACGGCATCACCGTGATGCTCCCCGCCGGCACGCCGGCCGGCCAGGCGCTGCTGTCGGTGCGGTACGAGTCGGTCGCGCTGACGGAAGGCGGAGCATCGGGAGGCTTCCCGGTGACCGTCGACGAGGTCGTCTTCCTCGGCGACGCCGTCGAGATCATCGGCCGGACGGGCGCGACGGTGCTGGTCGCCCGGACCGGCGGTCAGCGTGGGCTCCGGGTCCAGCGCGGTGACTCGGTCGAGTTCGCGATCCACCCGACCGGAGCGGTGATCCTGCGTGACTGACGTCGACGTGCGCGTCGAGGCGGACCAGCCTCCTGCAGTGGGTCGGCACCATGCCCAGCGCCGGCCGTCGGTGTCTTTCGTGGCAGTCCTCGCCTGGGTGGCCGTCCTGGTCGTCGCACCGAACATGCTCCTACTGTTCTACAGCGTTCTCACCAACCGGTCGGGCAGGGCCACGACCCAGCTGACACTCGACAACTACGTCTCGGTCGTCACGTCGGATGTCACGCCGCTCCTGCTCGGTCGCACGCTCGTGACCGCGGTCGCTGCGGCCGCCCTCGCCACGGTGATCGCCTATCCTGCGGCGCTGTTCGCCCTGCGCAACCTCGGGCGTCACCGCACGCTGGCCGTGCTGCTGATGGTCGTGCCGCTCTGGATCAGCTACCTCGTGCGCGTCTACGCCTGGAAGATCATCCTGGGCGACAGCGGTGTCATCAACTCGACCCTCGCGGCGGTGGGACTGACCGACGAGCCGTTGTCGTTCCTCCTCTACTCGCGCTTCGCGGTCCTCATCACACTGACCTACGTGTCGATCCCGTTCGTCTTCGTCACCTCGTACACGGCATTGGAGCGCATCCCCCCGTCGCTCCTCGAGGCCGCCGAGGACTCCGGCGCGTCGCCGTTCCGAGTGGTACGCCACGTGATCTGGCCGCTGTCACGGCAGAGCGCGGCTATCGGCTTCTCGCTCGCGCTGCTCATCGCCGTCGGTGACTACCTGACGCCGTCACTGGTCGGTGGGCTGCGGGGGACCATGTACGGCTCGCTCGTCGTGTCCCAGTTCGGCATCGCCAACAACTGGCCCTTGGGTGCAGCGCTGTCCGTCGTGCTGATGGTCGTGGTCGGCGCCCTGCTCCTGGCCGTCGCGAGGCTCACCCGGACGGAGGGCCACCTTGAGTGAGACCTCGGTCGTGAGGCCGGTCCACCGTCGCTCACCTGCCGCGATCCTCGGGCGAGGCGCATCCTGGGCAGGCTTCGGCGCCGTATACCTGTTCCTCTACGCGCCACTGGTCGCGATCACCGTCTTCGCGTTCAACGACTCCACCATTCAGGCGCTCCCGTGGGCAGGATTCACGACGCGCTGGTTCGAGGCGATCCCGAAGGACCGGCTCCTGATCTCGGCGCTCGTGTTCAGCTTCACCGTCGCGATTGCCGCTGTGGCGATCGCATCCCTGCTCGGCACGTGGTTCGCGTTCGCCCTGCACGAGCGGACCGGCCGGGTGGCACGCGCGGCGCGGGGCCTGATGGTGGTCCCGGTGGTGGTTCCGGGGATGGTGCTCGGTCTCAGCCTCGCCATCACCTTCCGCTCGTTGGGGCTGACGCCCGGCTATGCCACCGTCGTCCTCGGCCACCTGGTCTTCGACGTTCCGGTGGTCACCCTCCTGGTCCTGAGCCGGCTGCAGCGTCTCGACCCGTCGCAGGCGCAGGCGGCGATGGATCTCGGCGCGGGTCCGTGGCGGACACGAATTCTCGTTGTCCTGCCGCAGGTGCGCACGGCGATCCTCGCCGCGGCCCTGCTCACCTTCACGTTGAGCTTCGACGAGGTCATCGTGACGTTCTTCCTCGTCGGGGCCCAGCAGACCCTCCCGATCTTCATCTGGAGCCAGACACGGTTCGGCTTCACACCCGAGATCAATGCCGTGGTCACGATCATCGGGCTCGTGTCGATGGTCCTGATCGTCGTCGCGACGCGAGTCATCACACGTGACATCGAGCCCGACAACTACGACCGCCCCGACGGGGGTGGTGCATGAGAACCCCTCTGCCTGAACGGATCCCTAGGACAGCCGACGACCGAGTCGGCTCCACCACCGAAGGAGCGTCATGACCGCGTACAAGGCCATCGTCACGGGAGCGTCGTCCGGCATCGGGCTCGCGACGGCGCGACGCATCCACGCGGACGGCGGGACCGTCGCCCTGCTCGCTACGCGCGCAGGGCTCCTCGAGGACATCGCGGGTGAGCTGGGGGAGCGTGCGTTCGCCGTGCCGACCGACGTCTCGGACCCGGCGCAGGTATCAGCATCGATCGAGAGGTGCTTCGACCTTCTCGGCGACGTCGACCTGGTCGTGAACGCGGCGGGTGTTGACGGTCCCTCGCACCTCCTGGAGATGAGCGACGAGAAATGGGGCCGGACCATCAGTGTCAACCTGTCGGGCCCGTTCTACGTGAGCCGTGAGAGCGCCCGGCGGCTGAAGGCCGGCAGCTCGATCGTCAACATCGGCTCCGAGCTGTCCTTCATGGGCATGGGCCTCTACGTGGACTACTGCGCCTCCAAGGCCGGCCTCATCGGGCTCACCAGGGCGATGTCGGCCGAGCTGGCCGAACGGAACATCCGGGTGAACGCCATCTGCCCCGGTCCCGTGGACACGCCGATGATGGAGGCGGAGATCCAGTGGTTCCCGGACCCCGAGGCGATCCGCGTGCTGGCGGTCGACCGCGTTCCGCTGAAGCGGTGGGCGAGCCCGGAGGAGATCGCCGACGCCGTCGTGTACATGGCAGGCAGCACGTTCGCGACCGGCGCCGCCTGGTCCATCGACGGCGGCACCACGGCCATCTGACGCACCCGTACCGCCAACCACGATCGAGACGAGAGAAGGACTTAGTCATGCGCGTTCAGGGAAAGATGGGCCTCGTCACCGGAGCGTCCTCGGGCCTCGGCTACGAGACGGCGAAGCTGCTCGCGGCGGAGGGGGCGCACGTGCTCTTGGTGGACGTCGACGTCGAGGGTGGCGAGCGTGCCGCCGCGGAGATCCGCGATGCAGGTGGGGACGCCGTGTTCCGCAAGGTCGACGTGACCGTGGAGCAGGACATCATCGACGCCATCGCCGAGGTGCGGGAGCGCTGGGGTGGCTTCAACTTCATGCACAACAACGCCGGCACCCAGCTCGAGGTGCCTCTGCACGAGACGACGAACGAGGGCTGGGACCGCATCAACGACGTCAACCTCAAGGGCGTCTTCTGGGGCCTGAAGCACGGCGTCATCGCGATGCGTGAGACGGGCGGCGGCTCGATCGTGAACACGGCGTCGGCGCTGTCCCTGGTCGGTGACCCGTTCCTTCCCGCATACACCGCTACCAAGCACGGCGTCCTCGGGCTCACCCGTGCCGCAGGTGCGGCGTACGCGCTCGACGGGATCCGCGTGAACTGCGTCTGCCCCGGCGACATGGAGACGCCGATGATCATCAAGTACTGGGAGGCCACCGGTGACCCCGAGCAGGCCAAGATTGACATGGGTGCGGCGTACCCGGCGAAGAAGATCGGCCACCCGCGCGAGGTCGCGCAGATGATCCTGTTCCTCGTCTCGGACGAGTCGTCCTACGTCAACGCCTCCTACATGGTGGTCGACGGCGGTCTTCTCTCGAAGTGCTACTGAGGGCTGACGCATGAGCCAGTACGACGCGATCGTCATCGGGTCGGGGCACAACGGCCTGATCGCAGCCAACTACCTGGCTGACGCCGGGAAGAAGGTTCTCGTCGTCGAGCGGCGCAGCCGCATAGGCGGCGCAACGGTGACCGAGGAGTTCCTGCCCGGGTTCCGTGCGTCGTCCTGCTCGTACGTCTCGGGCCTGCTGCACCGCAAGATCCTCAAGGATCTCGAGCTGCATCGCTCGGGCCTTCGTCTCTACCAGACCGACGTGGGCGCGTCGAACGTGCTCCGGGATGGTCGGCACCTGTTCCTGTTCAACGAGCTCGGTCGCACCCTCCGGGAGATGGATCGCGTGGCCCCCGGAGAGGCCGATCGACTCACTGCTTTCGGACTGCGTCTCGAGCGCTTCGCGCAGATCTTCAACCAGTGGCTGCTGGTCGACGAGCCGCCGTCGCTCGACGAGGTCGTCGCGACCTTCATCGACTCTGGTGAGCAGGACCTGTTCACCGAGTTCTTCACCTACAGCGGACTCGACCTCGTCGACCGCTACTTCGAGAGCGACATCGTCAAGGGACTGCTCATGTTCACCGCGATGGTGAGCGTCTGGGGCGGTCCGCGAACCCCGGGCTGGGCCTACGTCTACGGCCACCATGCGATCGGCGAGTACGACGGTCACATGGGCCAGTTCGCCTTCCCCCGCGGCGGTATGGGCTCCATCGCCGAGTCGCTGGCCACCCGGGGGCGGGCCCGTGGTGTCGAGGTGCTCACCGACGCCGCGGTGCAGAGGATCACCACCACCAAGGGCGCGGTCGCCGGTCTCGTCCTCGCCGACGGCCGCGAGTTCACGGCACCGTTCGTGCTGTCCAACGCCGATCCGCAGCGCACGCTGCTGGGGATGGTGGACGGCGCGGACCTGCCCGACGAGTACCGGGTGGGGGCCGAGCGTTTCGACGCGCGCGGCTCGATGGCTCGGGTGCTCCTCGCGCTCGACGCGCTCCCCGACTTCGTCGGTCTTCCGCCGGGCGAGGGCCCGCAGCACCGCGGGCTCACGATCCTCGGCGCGGAGGTGGAGGCCTTCGAGCGTGTGTCGGACGCGCAGCGGTACGGCCGGATCCCCGACGACTTCCCGATCGAGTTCATCATCCAGTCCGTGCACGACGACACGATGGCCCCGCCGGGCAAGCATGTGCTCAGCACCGGGATCCAGCAGCTCCCGTTCGAGCTCGCCGAGGGCACATGGGACACCGAGAAGGGCCGGTTCACGGCGCGGGTGCTCGACGTCCTGGAGACCTACTCGCCCGGCATCAAGGACCGCGTCATCGGCACCCACACCATCACGCCGCTCGACCTCGACCGCGAGTACGGACTGCCGCAGGGCAACATCTTCCACGGGGCGATGACGCTCGGGCAGATGTTCGACGCGCGACCGGTGCCGGGCTGGGGGTCCTACCGCACTCCCGTCGCCGGCCTCTACCTCTGCGGCGCAGGAACGCACCCGGGTGGTGGCGTGATCGGCGCGCCAGGTCACAACGCGGCCCACGCCCTGCTGCGCGATGAGGCGGCGGGAGGGTGGTCGCCGTCGCGTGAGCCGAGCGGCCGCGCCGTCGGTCGTGCGCCGCTCCTGCAACGCCTCATGTCGAGGCCCGCGGTCCGCAAGGTGGGCCTCACGCTCGCCAAGCAGCCCGGCATCGGCAAGGCGGCCGACAGGTTCTCCAAGCGCTGACGCGACCATCGCGCCGGCGATCGGCGACCCTCAGTGCGACTCGCGGCTCACGACCGACCCGCTGGACCCGAGGAGGAAGTCGAGGTCGGCACCGGTGTCGGCCTGCAGCACGTGGTCGACGTAGAGCTTCTCCCACCCGCGCAGGGGTCGTGCGTACGCCGCGAGCGCCTCCGCCGACGGCTCCCGCGCGGCCAGCTCGTCGTCGCCGAGCTCGATGTCGATGCGGCGTCGCGCCACGTCGAGCACCACGACGTCGCCGGTGCGGATGCGGGCGAGCGGCCCGCCCGCCGCTGCCTCCGGAGCGACGTGGAGCACGACCGTCCCGTACGCCGTGCCGCTCATCCGGCCGTCGCAGACCCGCACCATGTCGCGGACCCCCTGCTCGAGCAGCTTGGCCGGCAGGGGCATGTTGGCCACCTCGGGCATCCCGGGGTAGCCGCGCGGCCCGCATCCGCGCAGCACCAGCACCGTGTCCGCGTCCACGTCCAGGTCCGGGTCGTCGATGCGTGTGTGGAAGTCCTCGACGGAGTCGAACACCAGCGCCCGCCCGCGGTGCTGGAGCAGGTGCGGGGAGGCCGCGGCGGGCTTGATGATCGCGCCGTCCGGGGCGAGGTTTCCGCGCAGCACCGCGAGGCCGGCATCGGCGAGCACGGGTTCGCCGCAGCTGCGGATCACATCTGCGTCCCACACGCGGGCGTCGTCGAGGTGTTCCACGAGCGGACGGCCGTCGATGCACATCGCCGTGGGGTCGAGCAGGTCGCGGACCTCGCGGAGCACGGCGAGCAGGCCGCCCGCGCGGTGGAGGTCGTCCATGAGGAAGCGCCCAGCCGGCTGCAGGTCGACCAGGCACGGGACGCCACGACCGATCCGGTCGAGATCGTCGAGCGTCAGCGGCACACCGAGACGACCGGCGATGGCGAGCAGGTGCACCACGGCGTTCGAGGAGCCGCCGATCGCGGCCAGCGTGACGATCGCGTTGTGGAACGACGCACGGGTGAGTACCTGGCTCGGTGTGCGACGGCGCTTCACCAGCTCGACCGACAGGCGCCCCGTGGCGTTGGCGGCGACGAGCAGCCTCGAGTCCGGCGCCGGAGTGCCGGCGACGCCGGGGATCGTCATGCCGAGCGCCTCGGCGAGAAGACCCATCGTCGACGCCGTGCCCATGGTGTTGCAGTGGCCGCGGCTGCGGATCATCGACGACTCGGACGACCGGAACTCCGCGGCGCTCATCGTCCCGGCACGCACCTCTTCCGACAGCCGCCAGACGTCCGTGCCGCAACCGATGTCGTCGCCACGGAACGACCCTGTGATCATCGGCCCGCCCGGTACGACCGCGGCCGGCAGGTCGACCGACCCGGCTGCCATGAGCAGCGAGGGGATCGTCTTGTCGCACCCGCCGAGCAGCACGACTCCGTCGATCGGGTTGGCGCGCAGGAGCTCCTCGGTCGCCATCGCAGCCATGTTCCGCCACAGCATCGCGGTCGGCCTGACCTGCGTCTCGCCGAGCGAGACCACGGGCAGCTCGAGGGGGATCCCGCCTGCCTCGAGGATGCCGTCGCGGACCGAGGCTGCGACGTCGGACAGGTGACGGTTGCACGGTGTGAGATCAGACGCGGTGTTCGCGATGGCGATGTGCGGGCGGTCCTCGAAGGCGTCGTCCGGGAGCCCGCGTCGCATCCAGGCACGATGGATGTAGGCGTTGCGGTCGTCGCCGCCGTACCACTGGGCGGAGCGCAGACCGTCCGCGGACGTCTGCTGCGTCATCCCGCGCGCCCGGCCAGCTCGTCGAGCCACCGCAGCGCCACCAGAGTGTGGTGGGAGTCGCCGCCCTCGTGGCCGCTCCAGTGGTACTCGCGCACCTCCTTCGGCCCCGCCCACGCGTTGTACGCCGCGTAGCAGGTGGACGGTGGGCAGATGTCGTCCATCAGGCCGATCTCGAACAGCGCAGGGCTGGTCGCCAGACCGGCGAGGACGACGCCGTCGACGTACGACAGCGTCCGACGGACCGCGTCGAGGTCGTAAGGCCGAGCCTTGAGGTAGAACGCCAGCTCGTTGTACGGGTCGCCCGCAACGAGGGTCGAGGCGCGTTCGACGTCGCACCAGAACGGCACGCCCACGAGCGAGCCGAGCACGTCCGGCACCAGCGCCGACGCCCCGATCGTGATGGCCCCGCCCTGGCTCCCGCCGCCGACTGCGACGCGCGCGGCGTCGATGCCGGGCAGCTCGCGGGCGACGTCGACGGCGCGCGCCGCGTCGACGAATACGCGCGCGTAGTACTGCGTGGACGGGTCGAGGATGCCGCGCGTCACGAAGCCCGAGGTCTGCGGGTTCGCGGCATATCCGGGGTCCGGGGTGTCGGCCCATCCCTGCCCGCGTGTGTCCATGACCAGCGTCGCCCACCCGGCCGATGGCCAGAGCGTCCACTCGTGGGCGAGGCTTCGGCCTCCGCCGTACCCGATGTACTGGACCAGGCAAGGCAACGGTGCCTCGACGCCCACGGGGGTCAGCAGCCACGCCTTGATCCGATGGCCCTCGGCTCCGCTGAACTCGAGGTCCTGGACCGAGATCCTGGTGAGCGGCGAGTCGACGGGAGCCGATGTCACCGGCGTCGCGGCCGCCCTGGCGGTGGCCAGACGATCCGCCCAGAACTCCTGGACGTCGGCCGCAGGGGCCACGGCGCTGCGGAACTCACGCAGCTCGTCGAGCGGTAGGTCGGTCCAGGGCATGGAGTCTCCTCAGGGTGGGTCGCGATCGATTGTGCCGACAGCCGGGGTCGAGCCGAAGCAGGTCAGGCCGATCCGCGCAGTCGCAGCTCGACGGGCAGCAGGACCTCTCGCTGGGCGATGCGACGTCCCGACAGTGCGGTCAGCAGGAGGCCTGCTGCGGCCCGCCCCATCTCCCACGCGGGTACGGCCACGGTGGTGAGCGGCGGATCCATGTGCGGCGCGAACACGAAGTCGTCGAAGCCGCACACCGCGACATCGCGGGGCACGCGCAGCCCGCGGTCGAGCAGGTGGCGAACGACTCCCAGCGCCATGAGGTCGCTGCCGCACACGACCGCCGTCGGAGGGTCGCTCAGCCCGAGAAGCGCCTCGACGTGAACACCGATCCCCGTTGGCTCCCAGCCGCCCTCGAACACGATCAGCCGCGAGTCGGCGACGAGGGAGGACTCGGTGAGACCGATGCGGTAGCCGGCGTAGCGCTCCTCGAGCACGGCCCACTCGGATCCGGCGGCGACGAACGCGATACGCCGATGGCCCTGTGCAGCGAGATGCCGAACCAACTTCCGCGATCCGTCACGCTGGTTCGCGATCACCGTGAGGTAGCCGGCGTGGCTGCGCGGGACGACCTCGTCGAGCAGCACGAACGGCACTCCGGATGCGGCGACACGCTCCGCGACGCGCTGCCGCCGGCCGCGAGGGCCGGACAGCAGCAGGCACACGCCGGTGACCTCTCGGTCGAGCACGGGTCGCAGGAGGTCGTCGTCGGTGTCCAGCGAGCTGTGCACGAGAACGCTCATGTCGTGCGCGCGTGCGACGTCACCGATCCCCGACAGGTAGAGCGAGGTCAACGGATCGGCGAGGAACCGGTCGCTCTCGTCGAGAACCAGGAAGCCGAGTCGGCGGGATCGGAGGTGACCTGGCTGGCCGGACGAGCGCGCCGGCCGGTAGCCGAGCTGCTCCATGGCCGCCTGGACGCGCCCCCTCGTGCCCGAGGAGAGCTTGGCAGTGCGACCGTGCACGTAGTTGCTCACCGTCTGCGTCGAGACGCCGGCCAGGTCAGCGACGTCGCGCATGCGGGGCGGCGTTACTCGCGTGTCACGCACGATGATGGCCACCGCCTCCCTGCATACGCTCCTCGGTCCGTGCCGGTGCCCACCGGTGCGGCCGACCGCATCTTCATCATACATATGATGTTGAATTTGGGGAAGGTTGGCCGAACGGACCCGGCCGACATCCTCGACGAACTCACCCGATGGCTCGGCAGTCATGCCCACCGGTCGCCGCTACGAGTACGTGCTCCCTCCCTTTCGGCGGGCTGTGGTACCGGCCCCTCGCTGTCACAAGCACGCAGTTGCCAGATCGCTCACCTCGCATTCGAACTCCTGGATCCGACGACCGTCCGTCATGAGCCCGTTGGACACACAGGCGAAGGACAGTCCGGTGGCGGGGTCTGCCCAGGCGATCTGACCGCCGGCACCGCCATGACCGAACGCCTGCTCGGAGTTCCGTCGACCGAAGCCGCGATGGGCTGCTTCGTGTCTCGGGCCGGCTATGGCGAAGCCCACGGATCTGTTCGCGCTGACCCCCGCGTAGTCGTCCATGAACCTGTTGACCACCTCGGACGTGGCCTGAGCGAGGATGTCAGGCCGCCACAGGCCGCTTCTGTTGCGAAGGAACTCCTGGTAGGTGGAGGCGACTTCGGTGGCGGTCATGACGCAGCCCGCGCCTGGGAGGCCTGCGCTCATCACGGGTTCGCTCCCGACGGCGAGAAGCCACGCCCACGAGGCGGTGTCGTCCGGCGTCGAACTCGTCGGCAGGACCGGCGGGAGGTAGTCGGACGGAGACGTGACGCCCAGGACACGTTGGGGGAGCCTGAGGCTCGTGGTGACGAGGCGGTGAAACGCGTCGCCGTGCTCCTCACCGGTGAGCGCGCTCAGGACGGCTGCCAGCACCCAGTGAGCTGAAACGGCGTGGTAGACGTATCGGCTCCCGGGCTCCCACTCCAACTCCCATTCAGCGATGGCCGCCAGGCGAGTCCGGGAGTCTCCGAGTCGCGTCAAGTCCGCGGAGGCGTTCGGGAAGCCTCCCGTATGGCTCATGACATCGCTCAGCCGCACACCCCCGATGGGGCACGACGTCAGCTCGGGGACCAACTCGGCGATGCTGGTACTGAGCTCGAATCCCTCGGTGCCGGCCAGTCGCCATATCGCGGAGGCGAAGAGGGGCTTGCTGATGCTGTAGACACAGAACCGGGTCGTGTCCCCACACCCGAAGGACATGGTGAGGTTGTGCGGCCCGCGCGCCAGAGCCAGTTGAAGAGCCGGCAGAGACTCCCGGCGCACGTGTCGAGCGGCGTAGGCGCGAAGGTCCCGCAGCGCCTCGGCTTTGAACGGCTCCATGAGGCTCCCAGGCTCTCTCGTCGTGAGGTTCAGGTCCCCTGGGGTACGACGCGTCGGCGGTTCGGAGACCCGCTGTACCCGACCCTCACCGGAATCGGGGTTCGAGCAACGTAGGAGCGGCCCCTGTCGTATCGGTCCACGGTGCCGGCAACCCGAACAGGCGAGCCGCCTTGTGGAAGGCCGCGGCGAGGGACACGGGTCGATCGCCTACCGCACGAGTGGATCGGGCCTCAGGTGCGGCGGGGTGGAGCAGCCGGCAGTACCAGCCGGTCGGTCGACCATTCGAGCTGGGCGAGCCGGTCCTCGGCCGACTGCATATGCTCGTACATCGCTGCGCTCGACGCGGCCCCGTCGCGCGCGAGGATCCCGTCCAGGATCGCGCGGTGCTGCGCGTGCGCGATCTCCTGGCCGCCTGGGATCAGGGCCGTGCCCCGTCGGGCGAGCGTGAAGGGTTCGGCCATGAGGTCGAACAGGTCCCGGGCGATCACCACGCCGGACATCTCTGCGATCTCCGCGTGGAAGTCGCCGTCGGCGAGGACGTAGGAGGCTGGGTCGTCCTTCCATCGCTCGAGGTCGTCGAAACGTCGCTGCAGGCTGGCGCGCTGCTCGTCGTCCGCAGCCAGCGCGGCCATCGAGGCGAGCACCGGCTCGATCCCCTTGCGCAGAATGAGCAGCTCCCGGACGACGACCTCGCCGCCAGGGTGTCGCAGCCGTGCCGCCAGCAGGTCGGGATCGAACGTCCGCCAGTGCTTCGCGGGCTCCACGATGGTGCCGCGGCCCCGCCAGGTACTGACCAGTCCCTTCTCGGTGAGCACCTTCACGCTCTCGCGCAGCACGGTTCGGGATACGTCGAACTCGGCGCCCAGCTGTCCTTCGGAGGGCAGTGCGCTCCCCTCGGGGTAGGCCCCGGTGACGATGCGGTCCAGCAGTTCGTGCATCACCGGGACCCACATCGGGCCCTTGGGAGCAATCATGCGCATCTCCACGCCTCGCCGGGTTCGTCGGGACCGCCACGCTATCGCCACGGCCGGTAGCGCCGGCCGTGGCGTTGAGAGTAGAGATCATACGTACTATCTTAGGTCGTCGCCATTGATCCCGAGGAGGTCCACGGTGCCTGAGGGCTCCGAGCAGCTGGTGCTCGACGGTCTGCGCCACGTCGGCGTCGTACCGGTGGTCACGGTCACCGACGCCGCGACGGCCCCCGAGCTCGTGGGCGCCCTCGCCGCTGCTGGTCTGCGCTACGTAGAGATCACCCTTCGGACACCGGCCGCGCTGGACGCGCTCGCGGCTGCGCGCAGCGCGGGAGTGCTCGGCGCCGGCACCGTGACCACGGTCCGCGACGCTGAGAGCGTACTCGAGGCCGGCGTCCGCTTCGTCGTCTCGCCCGGCCTCGACGAAGGCGTCGTGCGCATCTGCCAGGAGGCCGGTGTGCCGGTTCTGCCGGGTGTCGCGACGCCCACCGAGGTCATGGCCGCGCGCGCTCTTGGTCTGCGCTGGGTCAAGGTCTTCCCCGTCGCGCACCTCGGTGGGGCAGGGTTCGTCCGCGCGCTGTCGTCGGTCTGGCCGGACATGACCTTCCTCCCCACGGGTGGTGTCTCGCGCGACAACGCGCGCGAGTACCTCGACATCCCCGCTGTCGCCGCGATCGGAGGGAGCTGGATGGTTCCCGCCGGCCTCGTCGCTGCCCACGACTGGCCCCGGATCGGGCAGCTCGCCCGCGACGCCGCCGAGCTCAGGAGCTTTTCATGACCCTCACGCTCCGCGCGATCGACGAATGCCGGTACGACGCCGTCGCACTGGGCGAGGTCATGCTGCGGCTCGACCCGGGCGAGGGTCGGGTACGCACGGCGCGCAGCTTCCGAGCCTCGGAGGGCGGTGGCGAGTACAACGTCGCCAGAGGTCTGCGGCGCGCGTTCGGCCAGCGCACGGCCGTCGTCACGGCGCTCGGTGACAACGAGGTGGGGCTGCTCCTGGAGGACCTCATCCTGCAGGGCGGCGTCGATACGGCTTACCTCGTGTGGAAGGAGGCCGACGGGATCGGGCGTGAGAACCGCAACGCACTGAACTTCACCGAGCGCGGTTTTGGGGTACGTGGCGCGTTGGGGGTGTCCGACCGGGCGCACAGCGCCACCGCCGCGCTGGCCCCCGACGACGTCGACTGGGACCGCCTCTTCGGGGTGGACGGCGTGCGTTGGCTGCACACGGGCGGCATCTTCGCCGGGCTCTCGGCAGCGACCGCCGAGGTCGCCGAGGCGGCGATGACGGCGGCACGCGCCCACGGCACCGTCGTGTCGTACGACCTGAACTACCGCCCGAGCATCTGGCGCGAGCAGGGCGGTCAGGCTCGCGCGCAGGAGGTGAACCGGCGGCTCGTCGCGCTCGTCGACGTGCTGTTCGGGAACGAGGAGGACTTCACCAGCGCTCTCGGCTTCGAGGTTGACGGCGTCAACGACGCTCTCACCGCGCTCGACCCGTCGCACTTCGAGGCGATGATCGCGTCGGTGACCGCGGCGTTCCCGCAGCTCGAGGTGGTGGCCACGACGCTGCGTGAGGTGCACACGGCCTCGGTCAACGGCTGGGGAGCGGTCGCCTGGTCGGCGGCCGCGGGGTTCGCGAGGGCGACGAACCGTCGGGAGCTCGCCATCCTCGATCGGGTGGGTGGTGGTGACTCGTTCGCGTCGGGTCTCGCGTTCGGTCTGCTCGAGGGGCGCTCGCTGCTGGAGGCGGTCGAGCTGGGGGCGGCGCACGGTGCGCTGGCCATGACGACTCCCGGAGACACGTCGATGGCGAGCCGGTCCGAGGTCGAGAGCCTTGCTGCCGGGGGATCCGCGAGAGTCCAGCGGTGAGCGCCTACGGCTGGGAGGTCGCCGCGGCGGTCCGCGCGGATGTCGGCGAAGGCCCCGCGTGGGACGGCCGCGACGGGGTGCTGTGGTTCGTCGACGTGACGCCGGGCGACCTCTACCGGCTCGACCCGGTGTCCGGTCAGGTCGCGCGCCGATCCGTCGCACTGCCGACGGGGGCAGTGATCCCCTCCGCCACGGGCGGTCTCGTCCTCGCGATGGAGGACGGCGTCCACACGTACTCCTGGGACGACACGAACTCCACGCTCGTCGTGCCCCTCGAGGCGGACGACCACACCGTGCGGATGAACGACGCGAAGTGCGATCCCCGCGGTCGCCTGTGGGGCGGGACGATGGCGTACGACTACGCGCCCGGTCGTTCGACGCTCTACTCCTTCACGCCCTCCGGGCCGGTCGCCGTCGCACCCGGATGCACCATCGCGAACGGCACCGGCTGGAGCCCGGACGGATCGAGGATGTACTTCATCGACACCGCGACCGGGCGGATCGACGTCTTCGACTACGACCTAGAGACGGGTGCGGCCGCCGGCCGGCGTCCGTGGGTGGCCATCGATCACGGTGATGGGAGTCCCGACGGCATGACGGTCGACTCCGAGGGAGGCGTCTGGGTCGCTCTCTGGGGCGGCAGCGCCGTACGCCGGTACTCGCCCGACGGCGAGCTCGTGGCCGTCGTGGATCTCCCCGTGACACAGGCGGCCAGCGTCTGCTTCGGCGGGTCGTCGCTCACCGAGCTCTACGTCACGACGGCGGCGTACGAGCTCTCGGCCACCGAACTCGACGAGCAGCCGCTGGCCGGGGCCACCTTCGTCGTGGCGACCGACGTGGTCGGGAGCCCCACCGTGGCTGTCGATCCGGTGTCCCTGGGGCTTGGGTCGTGACCGCGGGCCGGGCGGAGGTGACCCGGCCTTGACCGCCGCACGGGATCCTCGGTGGCCCCTTCTGCTGCCGCTGTGCGACCCCGCGGTCCGTCGACTTGCCGCTGCTCGTTTCGCGGCACTTCTCGGATCTAGCCTGCTGCCCACCGCACTGGCGTTCGCCGTGCTGGGGATGACCGACACCTCGGCGTCGACGCTCGGCGCGGTGGTGGCCGCCGCTGTCGGTGGACAGGTCCTGGCGCTGTTGCCGGGCGGCGTGGTCGCTGACCGAACGAGTCGGCGACGGCTCATGACCGCGGCGGAGCTGGCGGCTGGTGCGGCGACGCTGGTCATGGGGACGCTGGTGCTCCTCGGTCACGCCACGGTGCTCCAACTCGCGATCCTCGCCGCCGGCGGTGGCGCCGCCACGGGGTTCTTCTACCCCGCGTTCACCGGATTCGTCCCGGAGGTCGCGGCGCCGGAGCAGCTGCAGTCGGTCAACGCCCTGCTGCGCTTCTCCGTGAATGTCGCGCGCATCCTGGGGGCAGCGCTCAGCGGTGTGCTGGTGGCGTCCCTCGGGGCGGGTGTGGCGATCACCGGCAGCGGGCTGGCGAGCGTGACGGCGGCCGCACTCATCGCGTGGGTGCCACCTCGCCACTCAGTGCCCCGCGCAGCCGCGTCGCGTCCGCTCGGGGACTTCCGAGAGGGCTGGCGCGAGTTCCGCAGCCGTCGGTGGGTCGTCGTGATCGTGATCCTCGGGGCCGTGTCGAACCTGGGAGTCGGAGCGGCCCTCGGAGTCCTCGGCCCGCTGCAGTCGAAAGCGTCGCTCGGCGGTGCCACCGCCTGGGCGACCATCTCGTCGGCGCTGGCCCTGGGCACCGTCCTAGGAGCCTTCGTGGCCGTCCGGATCCGTGTGCACCGTCCCCTGGTCGTGGCCATGCCCGCTCTCGGGCTCTTCGCCCTTCCCCTTGCTGCGCTTGCAGTCCCGACGTCGATGCTTGTCATTGCCGGTTCAGCCTTCGTGGCCGGAGTCGCGCTCGACGTCTTCTCCGTGCTGTGGGACACCTCGCTGCAGCGCTACGTGCCCCACGAGGCGCTCTCGCGTGTGTCCGCCTTCGACTGGCTCGGTTCCTTCGCGCTCTCGCCGCTGGCACTGGTGGCCGCAGGACCGCTGGTCGACGCATTCGGCATCGCACCTGTGCTGTGGGTGGCCGCCGGTCTCGCGGCCATGCCGCCGCTCGCCCTCCTCGAGGCGCAGGTGCGTCAGCTGGGCGCACGGCGGGGATCGTCTGAACGCTGATCAGCCCACGAACCAGCTCGCGTCCATCTGCAGCGCGCCGCCCACTCGGACGAAGACCGGCACCACGTCGATCGGGGCCTCGACGTTCACCCATCGGCCCCCGTCATGGGTCGTCCCCGCGCGCGGGTCGCGCCAGGACGAACCGTCCGGCAGGTAGACCTTCCGGCTGCGCACGCCTGCGTCGGTCACGGGGGCGACGAGCAGGTCGGGTCCCAGCAGGAACTGGTCCGAGATCCCGACAGCGACCACGTCGTCGGGGTGCTGGAACCACATCGGTCGTACCGGTGGTGTGCCCTCGCTGGCCGTCACGTCGAGAACGTCGTGCAGGTAGGGACGCAACCGCTCCCTGAATGCGAGCAGCCCCCGCATGATCTGGTAGGCCGGCTCGCCGAACGACCACACCTCGTTGGGTCCACCGGCTGAGAAGATGCCGGCGCCGAAGAAGTCCGGGTGACGGTTTCCGTGCATCCTCAGCACCGGCCAGAAGACCGCGAACTGGAACCATCGCACGAGCAGCTCGCGGAAGTCATCGCTGTCCCGGTCGGCCCCGAAGAAGCCGCCGATGTCCGACGTCCACCACGGTATGCCGCTCACCATCATGTTGAGCCCGGCCCCGACCTGCAGCCGGAGGCTCTCCCACGTCGACTGCACGTCACCCGACCACACGGCGGCGCCATAGCGCTGGCTGCCGGCCCAGGCCGACCGGACAAGGAGCATCGACTCGGTGTCGTCGACGCCGTCGAGCCCCTCCCGGACAGCCTGCGCGTCGAGCAGTGGGTACATGCTCGACACCTCGGTCCCGTGGCCCAGGTGGTAGCGCGCCGAATCCTCGAACAGCGCACCGCGGCCGGCCGTCAGCTCGGGCTCGCAGGCGTCGAGCCAGAACGCGCGCACACCGATCCGGTGGTAGCCCTCCTCGATCCGCTCCCAGTAGAAGCGGCGGGCCGCAGGGTTCGAGAGATCGAGCAGCGCGAGGGCGACTCCCTCGGGTGCCTCACGATCGGCGAAGGAGAACAGTGCCGGGCCGCCGTCCGCAGAACCGACGAGCAGTCCGTTGTCGTGCAGGTGGCCGAAGTGCTTGCTGCGCGGGCTCACGTGCGGCCACACCGCCACCATGAGCCGTACGCCGGCGGCATCGAGCTCAGCAACCATCGCGGCGGGGTCGGGCCACGCCTCGGCGTCCCACTCCCACTCGCCGAGACGCGTCCAGTGCATGTAGTCGACGAACATCGCCGTCAAGGGAAGGTCACGCGCGAGATGCTCCCGCGCCACCGACAGCAGCTCGTCCTGCGAGGTGTAGTAGCTGTTGCTCTGCCAGTATCCGCTCGCCCACCGCGGTAGAGGCGGCGGATACCCGGTGAGGTCGTGGTACCGCCGCAGCACATCGGCCGGCGTCTCCCCGGCGTAGACCACGTAGTCGAGCTGCGCCGCCCGGTGGGCCACCCACCGTGTGTGGTTGGCGCCGAGCTCGACACGTCCGACCGCGGGCGAGTTCCAGAGCAGGCCGTAGCCGCGCGACGAGACAAGCGCGGGCACGGCCACCTGGCTGTTGCGCTGCCACAGGTCGACGACGCAGCCCTTGAGATCCAGTCGACCCAGCGTGTGCTGACCTAGGCCGTAGAAGCGCTCCTCGTCGTGAGCGGCGAAGGTCGCCTCCGCACCGTGGCGGCCGTCGGCGAGGACGGGGTACCACCGGTGCGGACGCAGGGGCGGCTCGTCCGGGTCGAACGCGGGCTCGCCCAGGAGCACTCCGTCGCGTCCTTCGAAGGTGAGTCGTCCAGACCGCTCGACGACAGCGCACAGGGATCCGCTGGCGACGCGCAGCGACCCCGTGCGCTCGTCGAACTCGACGCGCGCCTGCGTCGGCGACGACACGACGGCCTGTGCGACCTCGGTCGGTTCGGGTTCGACCGCGCCGCGCACGCGCAGGGTGTCGGCGCCCCAGGCGTCGATGCGCAGCGTCTCGCCGGCCAACCGCACCGTCACGCCGGTGGTCCGCCGCTCGAAGCGCATGAGGTTCTCCTAGTCGTGATCGCGCGCCGACGGTCGCGGCGTCGCGCTGAGGCTGGCAGAGCCGCTCTGTTAGCGCAAACATCAGCCACGCCCTCGGTGTCGGGGCGCTGCGGTGCTGGAGCGCACCACGAGGGTCGGGGTGATGAGCTGCTTGTTCTCGACCACGAGAGAAGGGTCGGCGACGCGCTGGTCGAGCAGCGCGACGGCGACCTCGCCGAGCCGGCCGAAGTCCTGACGGACGGTGGTGAGGGCTGGCGTGTAGTACGCCGATTCCGGCGTGTCGTCGAAGCCGACGATGCTCACCTCGTCCGGGACTCGGAGGCCTCTCGCGTGGAAGGCGTGCAGCAGGCCCAGGGCGATCTGGTCGTTGGCCGCGAACACAGCCGTGACGTCGCCCTGCTCGACCAGGCGCACGCCTGCGGCGTACCCCGCCGCCGCCGACCAGTCCGTCTCGATCGGGGGTGGCGCCGCGAGCGCCGCGCTGGCGAGCTCGTCGCGCCAGCCCGCGACGCGCAAGCGGGACTCGATCCAGTCGTCCGGGCCGGCGACGTGGTGGACGGTCCGGTGCCCCAGGCCGAGGAGGTGCCGGGTGGCCAGACGGGCACCGTGCCCCTGGTCGATCCCGACGATCGGTGCCTCTCCCGGATGTCCCGCTTCCGCCACTACGACAGGGGTTGTGCCCTCCAGGTCCCGTAGCGCGCCGGCGGTGGCGACGAACGGCGCGATCACGACGAGGCCGTCGACCTGGTGGTCGTGCAGCGACAGGACGGCGTCGCGCAGCGCGTCGTGGTCCGGTCGTGCGATCGCCGCGATCGCCACGCCGTACCCGCGCTCGCGCGCTGCCCGCTCGATGCCCAGCAGCGTAGAGGCAGGCCCGTACTGGGCGGTGTCGAAGGTGACGACGCCGAGCGTCTGTGTGCGGCCGCCGGCGAGCCCTCGTGCGAGCGGGTTGGGTCGGTACCTCAGCTGCTGCATCGCGAGGCGCACCCGGTCGGCGGTCGGGCGACTGACCTTGCCCTGCTCGTTGATGAGGCGCGACACCGTCATTGCTGACACGCCGGCCAGACGGGCCACGTCGGCGAGCGTCGGGGGACGCCGGGGGCCGGCCGGATCCATGGCTCCTCCGTGTCATCCGTGGGCGTGCTGGCGACCGAAGGGTAGAGCACGCGTCTGCTGAGACGCGCGCCCGCACACAGTCTTCCGGTTCATATGATGTTTGCGCTAACCTCGCGACGTGGCCAGGGCGCGCGGCTTGGGGCGCGGCACACGGGACGCCGAGGTGCGGGTCGTGGCAGGGCCGGCCAGTCGTCTCGGCCCGCACCGTCCCTGCGGAGGACCGGACAAGGAGGTTCACGTGCGCGCGGTGACCATCGGCATCCACTTCGGCACGCTGTCGGGTCGTGCCGTCGTGGTGGACGTGGCCGACGGGTGCGAGCCCGGGAACGCAGTGCACGAGTCCGCATGCGGCGTCATCGACGACCTCCTCCCGACAGGTCGGGCGCTCCCGCCGCTGCGGGTGCCGCAGGACACGGCGGACTGGCGCCAGTGCTGGGCCCGCGCGGTGCCGGACGCGTTGCGCACGCGCGGGGTCGACGCCTCCGACGCCTCCGAGGTCGTCGGGGTGGGCGTCGACGCGACCGCGTGCACCGTCCTCCCCGGTCCGCGGACGGCACCCGAGGGTCTGCGCGACCGACTGCGCTGCAACGCGGCGTACCACCGACTGGGGCAAGGACTGTGACCATGACCCACTCAGACGTCCTCCCCGAGCTGGACCTGTCTGCGGTCGCCTGGAGCCGTCGTGGCTCCTACATGACGTTGTCGACGAACGTCGGCAAGCGCGATCACCCGGGCCGTGACCACGACATCGAGGCGGGGCTCTACCTGTGCGACGTCTCGGGTGCGCGGCTGTGGCGCTGGAACGGCGTGTTCCGCCTGCGCGGCCTCGTGGGCGACGTCGCGGTCGAGCCGACCATCGAGAGCGCTCGAGCGGATCTGTTGGTGCTCGGTGTCGGAGACGGTCGCATCGAGATCACGTGGGACGGCACGAACACGATGCGGATGCGCGCGCACGGCGCGGGTATCCGGCTCGAGCAGAGCGTCATCGACCCGCTGGACGCCGCCCTCGCTTTCCCGCGTTCGCCCGACTCGTGGCGACTGCAGATGGGCGAGGACGCGCACTACGTAGTCACGCGGATCTCGGGCGAGCTGAGTGTGGACGCCCCTCGTGTGCGCACCGGCGCCGCGGACACCCTCGACCGCAAGGTTGTCGATGCACGGCCCCACGCGCGAGGGACGGTCGAGATCGCGCTCACCCAGTACGAGGCCGGCTACGCGGCGCCGGAGGCGTGGCGGCCGTTCGACGAGTGCCGCGCCGACGTGGCCGCCGAGCTGATGTCGTGGCTGAGCCGGTTCGCCGCGGTCGACGACGAGTTCCGGCCCACCGCGCGCGCTGCCGCTGCGCTGCTCTGGTCCAACACCGTCGCACCCCGGGGGATCCAGACGCGTTCCGGCGTCCTCATGTCGAAGAACTGGATGAACGCGATCTGGTCGTGGGACAACTGCTTCGTCGCACTCGGTCTCGCCGTGGGCGACCCGGGGCTCGCCTGGGACCAGTTCCTCGTCGTGTTCGACCACCAGCACCGCGACGGAATGCTGCCCGACATCGTCCACGACAACGGACGCATGTGGGGGTTCTGCAAACCACCCGTGCACGGATGGACACTGCGGGCGCTGCTTGCTGCCGGCGCCGTGCCCGAGGATGGCCTCGAGCAGGTCTACCCGCCGCTCGTGGCCTGGACCGACTGGTGGTTCCGGTTCCGCGACGACGACGGCGACGGCCTGTGCGAGTACTTCCACGGCTGCGACAGCGGGCAGGACAACTCCGCAGCCTTCGACGCGGTCGGCTTCCCGGCGGCGGCGCCCGACCTCGCGGCCTACCTCGTGATTCAGATGGACGTGCTGGCCGACATCGCCGCACGGCTCGGTCGGCAGGAGGAGTCGCGCGCCTGGTCCGCGCGAGCGGATGCGCACCTCGACCTGTTCCTGGGCAGGCTCTGGGACGGCGACCGGTTCGTCGTGCGCCGCGGCGGCGACGACGTCACGGGGCGCAGCGGGATGAGCCAGCTCTTCGTGCTGCCCATGCTGCTCGGAGCGCGGCTCCCGGACGCGGTCCGGGAGTGCCTCGTATCGGAAACCCTCGCGAACCTCACCGAGCACGGCGTGGCGAGTGAGAGCCCCTCGAGCACGCTGTACGAGCCCGACGGTTACTGGCGCGGACCGATCTGGGCGCCGACGACCTACATCGTCACCGAAGGGCTGCGCGCGTGCGGACACCCGGACCTCGCGGACGATGTCGGGCTGCGGTTCCTGCGCACCTGCCGGGACGGGGGCTTCGCGGAGAACTTCGACGCGCTGAGCGGAGCGCCGCTGCGCGACGGCGGCTACAGCTGGACCGCCGCAGTAGCGCTCGTCCTCGCGGGCGAGTTCGCGCGGAGCCGTGGGGAGGTCGGATGAGCGACGAGACGGTGCTGGTCGGCTGCCGCAGTCTGGTGGCCGAGCTCGCGCGCGCCGACGGGTCCATCGTCGGGCTGTGCACCGCGGACGGGTCGTGGACCCTGCTCGGCGACGAGGCCCTCGGACTCGGGTTCGCGCTGCGCGTGCCGCTCGACGAGCGACGTCACAACGTCGCCGACTCACGGGCGCAGGATGCCCCCGTGTGGAGCGAGCTGCCTGACGGCGACGGCGTCCAGGCCGAGTGGCCCTCGCTCGTGTCCGAGCACGGTGGACGTCACAACATCGCGGTGCGCGTCTCCGTCCGAGCGATCGAGGACCGGCTGGTGCTGGGCATGGAGATCGACAACCAGTCGGACCTCGTCGTCGAGGACGTCCGGTTCCCCTGGCTCGGCGACGTCGCGCATCGCGATCCCGAGCGGCCCCTGTTCAGCGTCGCGCCGGGCTACGCCGACGCGCAGCGGCGTCCCTTCCGACCCACGTTCGTGGACTCCGTGCCCTACTTCGGGGTCGACACCCCGACGTGGCTCAACGGGCCGATGCGACAGCACGCGACGACACCGTCGACCCCCTTCGTCCTCGTCGAGGACGGTGAGCACGGCTTCTATCTCGGCGTCGACGAGAGCGCCGACGCGATCGTCGGGTGGGTGGCCGAGCTGCGACCCGGGTACGGCGACTCGCTGCGCATGCAGGTGCCCGCCGCGGACGTTGCGGCACCCGAACCCACGTGCCTCCGCGTCGCCGCCGTCCACGTCCCCTACCTGCAGCCGGGGGAGCGGACCCGTCTCACGCCGATCGCGCTCGCGTCCTTCGTCGGGGGCTGGC
This sequence comes from Kineosporia sp. A_224, assembly GCF_002198655.1. Classification (GTDB taxonomy): domain Bacteria; phylum Actinomycetota; class Actinomycetes; order Actinomycetales; family Kineosporiaceae; genus R-H-3. The sequence goes on along the minus strand of NZ_MWLN01000191.1, from coordinate 31,999 downwards.
AGTCCGGCGCCGCGATGTACCGGGATCGTCGACGCTCGTGGTCCACGCCCGCGACCCCGCCGTCGTGGGCAGCGGAGCCGGACGCGTGGCTGCAGCTTCAGGTCAACTCGCCCGAGGACGAGCTGCGCCTGCCCTTCTCGCGCCTGCCGGAGGTCGCGGCGTCGTGCGCGGCTCACGGCGTCCGGACCATCCAGCTCGTCGGCTGGAACACCGGGGGGCAGGACCGCAACAACCCGGACCACACACCCGACGCGAGGCTCGGCGGTGCGCCGGCCCTGCGTGAGGCCATAGCGCGGTGCCACGAGCTGGACGTGCGTGTCGTGCTGTTCGCGAAGTTCACCTGGGCCGACCGCACCACTCGCCGCTATCGCGACGAGCTGGTGCACGAGGCGATCAAGGACCCGTACGGCGACCCGTATGTGTTCGAGGGCTTCATGTACAACACCGTCACCCAGATGCTCGGGATCAATCTGCGCGGACTCGTCCCGATGTGCTTCGGCTCGGAGACCTACCGAGCGATCTGCGAGCGCGACGTGGAGGGAATCGTGGACCTCGGCGCCGACGGGATGCTCTTCGACGAGTGCCTCCACCACGGGCAGGCGCTGCTGTGCTTCGACACGTCGCACGGGCACCGGCGCGCCGCTCCCGTGTTCGCGCACGACATCCCGCTCGCGCGTCGCTTCGCCGATCTGGCAGCCGCCCGGCGACGGGACTTCCTGCTGGCCGGGGAAGCCTGCTACGACACCGAGTTCGAGGCCTACCAGCTGAGCTACCACCGCAGCTTCGCCGTCGACCACGTGCCCCTGACCCGCTTCCTCCACCCGCACGCGGCGCTCATGACGGCGGTGATCGGCTTCGATGACCGCGACCTCGTCGGGCAGGCGCTGCTCTACCGCTACGTCCTGAGCTACGAGCCGTACCACTTCCAGGGGCGCCTAGAGGACTTCCCGCTCACCGTGGCGTACGGCCGAGCGATGGACGACCTCAGGACGAGGTGGCGACGCTGGTTCTGGGACGGCGAGTACCAGGACACCCTCGGCGCTCGCGTCGTCGACGTGGACGGGACGGCGCACCATCCGTACTCGGTGTTCCGGCCGGTCGACGAGGGTCCGCTCGGCGTCGCCGTCGCCAACTACGGCGAACGGCCGGTGCGCCTGTTGGTGCAGGTCGGCGACTGCGACCAGCCGCTCTCCTCGCACGTCGTGGACGGCGCGGGATGGGTCCGCGGAGAGCAGGACGGCACGGGGACGTGGATCGAGCTGCCGACCAGGTCCGCTGCGCTCGTCCTCCCCACGACGACCGTGGAGCGGCGGTCGTGACGGGCCGGGCGCCGGCCCGAGCAGTCCCGTGACCGCATCGTTACCTGGGGATCGGTCGAAGCTCTTGACTCTTTAAGTCATACATACGATGTTTACTCGTGCGAGGCGTGCGGGATCCCCAAGAGTGGGCACGGCACTCTCTGCATCTGCACCACCGGCCAGACGCAGTCCCTAGACTCGACGGTTGTTCTCCAGGCCTTCAGAAAGGTCCCGACATGGCATCCAGTCAGAGGCGCCGGTTCCTCGGCGCCGGTTCGGTCGGCCTCGCTGCCGCCCTCCTGCTCTCCGCGTGCGGCAGCGGATCCTCGACGTCGCCGTCGTCCAGCACCGGCTCCCCGTCGGCCGCGACCTCGAGCGCCCCCGCCGTCTCTGGCGCACTCACGATCTGGACCGAGGACTACTACGTCAAGATCTTCGAGCCGATCGTCAAGCCCTGGGCGGCGAAGAACGGCCTCACGGTCACCTTCGTCACGAAGGACTTCGGCCAGATGGGCGACCAGTTCGTGGCCGCCGTGCCGGCGGGCAAGGGCCCGGACATCTTCATCTCGCCGGCGAGCACGAACAAGCTCGTGAGCAACGGTGTCGTGGCGCCGGTCGAGCTCGGAGACACGGCGAACGCCTTCTCGAAGGAGTCGATCAGCGCGGTCTCCCAGGACGGCAAGATCTACGGGGTGCCGTTCACGGTGGAGAACCTCGCGATGTTCCGCAACACGGCGCTCGCCCCCACTGCACCCACGAGCTTCGACGACGCCTTCAAGACGGGGCAGGCCCTCGTCAAGGCCGGAAAGGCCAAGATCCCCTTCGCCGTGGGCCTGGACCCCAAGGGCGGCAACCCGTACATGCTGATGCCGCTGCAGTCGTCGTTCGGCAGCACCATCTTCGGCACCGACGCCAACGGCAACTTCAACCCCGACGACCTCACGATCGGCAACGAGCAGGGGCAGGCGTTCGCCAAGTGGCTCGCTGAAGCCGGGAAGTCAGGTGCGATCAGCAACAACACCACGCTCGATATCGCCCTGCAGACGTTCAAGGACGGCAAGACCCCGTACCTCATCACCGGTCCCTGGGACCTCGGCGGTATCAAGTCGTCCGGCGTCAAGTTCTCCATCGACCCGGTGCCGTCCGCCGGTGGCCAGGTCGCCGCTCCGTTCGTGGGCAACTACGCCGTGTACCAGAGTTCGCAGTCCAAGAACCCCCTGGCCGCGAGCCTGTTCCTGACCGACTTCATGACGCAGAAGGACACCCAGGTGGCCATCTGGAAGGAGGCCCAGAACCCGCCGGCTCTCACGGCCGCGCTCGACGAGGTCTCCGCCGACCCGAACATGAAGGCGTTCGGCGAGATCGGTGCGACCGCGGTCCTGTCGCCGAGCATCCCGGCGATGGACCAGGTGTGGGGCCCGTGGGGTCTTACACAGGTCGCTATCCTCAACGGCCAGGGCGACCCCGTGGCGCTGTGGAAGGCCATGGCGGCCAAGATCGAGGCGGCCATCACCAAGAGCGGCTGATCTGCGGCACCGGGCAGGGCGCCTTGCGAGGCGAGCCCTGCCCGGTGCTGTTCCACCGGCCGTCCGTCCACGTCCTCACCGGAGCGAGGGGTCCGAGCCATGGCGATCGCACCGCCGCCGCCGACCGAGTACAGCCCGCGCGACCGCGTCCGGCCCGACAGTACGAGAGCGCCGCTCGCCGTCATCGTCATCACGACCGTCCTGGTCGCCGTGGTCGACGCGTTCGGTGTCTTCCTCGTGCTCGCCTTCGCCCGGACCGACCAGAATGCCGGTGCCGTCATCGCCGCGCTGATCCTGGTCGCGATCAACGTGACGTACTTCCGCAAAGGCGGCCTCCCGGCCAAGTACCTGTTGCCGGGTCTCGTCTTCCTGCTCGTCTTCCAGCTGTTCGTGATCATCTACACGGTGTACGCGTCGTTCACCAACTACGGGTCCGGCCACAACATCGACAAGTCCGCGGCCGTCACTCAGATCCTCACCAACTCCGTCGACCGCGTACCCGGCTCCGCGGCCTACCCCGTGGCCGTGCTGAGCAAGGGGGGCACCCTCTACCTCCTCGCCACCGCACCGGACGGGACAGCGAAGATCGGCAGCGCCGGCAAGAGCCTCGAGACGGTGACCGACGCGACCTTCGACAACGGGAAGGCGGCGTCCGTACCCGGATACACCACGCTGACCCTGCCACAGCTTCTCGCCCAGCAGCAGACGGTCACCGCCCTCTCCGTACCTGTGTCGGCCGACCTCAACGAGGGGCTGCTCAAGACGGCTGACGCTCGCAACGCCTACGTGTACCGGAGTCGGCTCGTCTACTCCGAGCAGGACGGCACCATGACCGACTCCAAGACGGGTGTGGTCTACGCCGACAACGGCAAGGGGAACTTCGCGAACGGGAAGGGGAAGGTGCTCGAGCCCGGCTGGAAGGCAGGCGTGGGGCTCAGCAACTACGCGACGGCGTTCGGTGCCAGCGGTGACACGCAGATCCTCGGGGTCATCGCCTGGACCTTCATGTTCGCTCTGCTGTCGGTCTTCCTGTCCTTCGCCCTGGGAACCTTCCTCGCTGTCACGTTCAACGAGCCGAAGATGCGCGGGCGGCAGATCTACCGCGTGATCATGATTCTTCCCTATGCGTTCCCGGTGTTCCTGTCCGGTCTCATCTGGTCGGGACTGCTCAACACGCAGTTCGGGTACGTGAACCAGGTCCTGCTCGGCGGCGCACAGATCCCGTGGCTGACCGACCCTCTTCTGGCCCGTCTGAGCGTCGTCCTCGTCAGCGTGTGGTTCGGGTTCCCCTACTTCTTCCTGGTGTCCACCGGCGCGCTGCAGGCCATCCCGGAGGACATCCAGCAGGCCGCCCGCGTCGACGGCGCCACGGCCTGGCAGCTGTTCCGCCGGATCAAGCTGCCCCTGCTGCTCGTGTCGACGTCGCCACTGCTCATCGCGGCGTTCGCCTTCAGTTTCAACGACTTCAACACCATCTTCATGCTGACCGGCGGCGGCCCGACCGACCCCACGTCGCGGATCAACGCGGGTGGGACGGACATCCTCATCACCGTGGTCTACAAGCTGGCTTTCGTCGGCGGGTCCAAGGACTACGGGCTGGCGAGTGCCTTCGCCGTGATCATCTTCTTCATCGTCTCAACGATCTCGATCGTGCTGTTCCGCCGGACGAAGTCGCTCGAGGAGGTCTACTGATGGCGACGTACCCGATCGCGAGGACGGTCCCCGTGGAGCCCGCGGCGCAGGCGACCACGGCTCGTCGTCGTCGCGGGTTCGGTCGTTGGTTCATGGCCACCGGATGGCGCCATGTCGTCGGCATCGTCACCTCAGCCATCGCTGTGTTCCCGTTGCTCTACGTCGTGTCGACGTCGTTCGCCACGAGCGGCACCCTCACAGGATCCAACCAGCTGTTCCGCAGCTTCACGCTCGACAACTACGTGAAGCTCGTCAGTGACCCTGGGCGCCCGTTCGTACGGTGGTGGTTCAACACGATGTTCGTCAGCCTGTTCACCGCGGTGGCCTCGGTGTTCCTCTGCACGCTGGCGGCGTACGCCTTCTCTCGCCTGCGGTTCTCGGGCCGGCGCATCGGCCTCGGCACTCTCGTGATCACGCAGATGTTCCCCCAGTTCCTGGGGGTCGTGGCCATCTTCCTGCTGCTGGTCTCGATCGGGAACGCCGTGCCCTCGCTCGGGCTCGACACGCTCCCGGGCCTCGTCCTCGTGTATCTCGGCGGTGCGCTCGGGGTGAACACGTACCTGATGTACGGGTACTTCAACACGATTCCTCGAGAGCTGGACGAGGCCGCCAAGATCGACGGCGCCGGTCACGCCCGCATCTTCTTCACCATCATCCTGCGCCTCGTCGGGCCGATCCTCGTCGTCATCGGGATGCTGGTCTACATCGGTGTCGCGGGCGACTTCGTCATCGCGTCGGTCGTGCTCAGCGACCCCCGGTCCCAGACCGCGGCCGTCGGTCTCTTCGGCATGATCTCGCTGTTCCGCAACGACAACTGGGGCACCTTCTGCGCCGGCGCGGTCCTCACCGCCCTGCCCGTGATGATCCTTTTCCTGTACACGCAGAAGTACATCGTCACCGGTCTGTTCGCCGGCAGCGGCAAATAGCGCTCAGCGTGCCCGTCGACGCTTGCTCGCACCCGTGCCTGTGCCGTTCGAGGCGGTGAGCACACGGTCGAGGCGGTCCTCGGCCCAGCGGATGTGGTCGAGCATGGCCACCCGGGCCCGCTCCGGGTCGCGGTCGACGATAGCGAGGAACACCGCGTTGTGCTGGCGGTGCGTCTCCTTGGTGCTGGCGCCGGGGATCTTGCCGGTGAGCTCGCGCTGGATCGCGACAGGGTGCTCGAGGAAGCGTGTGACGTCCCGCAGAAGGCTGTTACGACCCAGCTCCGCCACCCGCGCGTGGAACTCGGCGTCGAGACGCATGTAGGCCTTGGTGTCTCTCTGTGCCGCTGCAAGAGTGCTCATGAACTGGGTCAGGTCCGCGAGCTCATCGTCCTCGGCGAGCTCGGCGGCACGGGCCGCGAGCTCGGGCTCGATCGAGCGGCGCAGGACGAGCACCTCGCGCAGGACGGTCGACCTGTCCCCGTGCTCGAGGCGGGCGGCGAGCACGTCCGGGTCGAACGTGCGCCACTCTGACGGGTCGAGCACGCGCGTCCCGAGCCCCCGGCGACTGAGCAGGAGGCCTTTGTCTGCGAGCACCTTCGTACCCTCGCGGACGACGGTGCGGCTGACGCCGAACTCCTCGCCCAGCTGCGTCTCGGTGGGGATCAGTGAGCCGGCCGGGTAGCGGCCGGACACGATGCGGACGATGAGCTCCTGGGCGAACGGCATCCACATCGAGTCGTGGTTCGGCACGGTCGCTCCTTCCTCGCTCCAGTCCCCGTGCGCAGGCTATCGGCCGGACGGCCGGCGGTGGGTGAGGGCGGCGATGCCGGCGCGGGACGCGCCAGGTCAGGCGCCGGCAACGCGGTCAGGTGCCGTGCGTGGTGAGCCGGGTGGTGATGCCCCGACGGGTCCGGATGTCGGGCTGCAGCGCCGTTCCCAGACCCTGGCCCTCCGGAGGGCGGATGCGCCCGTTGGCCACCGGCGGGAGCTCGGTGACGAACTCCTGGTACCACGTGCGCAGGCTCGCCCTGACTGTCTCCTGCACGAGCACGTTGGGCACGCTCACCGCTAGGTGGGTAGCGGCAACGAGCGCCACGGGACCGGTGCAGTCGTGCGGAGCCACCGCCCGGCCGTGTGCGTCCGCGAGCGCGGCGATGCGCAACGCGTGAGTGATGCCGCCGCACCAGACGACGTCCACCGTGGCGACGTCGATCGACCGAGCAGCCAGGAGCGGCACATAGCCCGCCACGGCGGCCACTGTCTCGCCTGCGGCAATCATCGTGCCGGTGCGCTCCGCGGCCACGTGTACCTCGTGCAGAGCCCCCAGCAGGTCCGAGCGCACCGGGTCCTCGACCCAGAACGGGGAGTAGGGCTCAAGGGCACGCACGATCGAGGCCGCGGCGGGTGCGCTCCACAGAGCGTGAAGCTCGATCATGACGTCCATCCGGTCCCCGACGGCCGCACGAATCTTGCGGATCGGGTCCAGACCGGCCTGCATCTGCTCGCGGGTGATGCTCATGCCCTGCGACGCCTCCGCGAACGCGTCGAAGGGCCAGATCTTCATGCCGGTGATGCCCTCGGACAGCAGCTCCTCCGCAAGGCCGCCGGCGTCGGACATGAAGCGATCGAGGTCCTCCCACCGACCGTCGACGCCTCGGCCGTAGTTCTGTGTGGCCTGGCCGTCGCGTCGCACGTAGTGGGTCCCGGCGCAGGTGTTGTAGACACCGATCGAATCGCGGGTCCGCCCACCCATGAGGTCGTGCAGCGGGAGCCCCGCGCGCTGCCCGGAGAGATCCCACAGCGCGACGTCCACCGCTGACCGCGCGCGCGTCTCGACGCCGCTACCGGCATACCCGACGTACCCCTCGAGCGACCGGTTGATCGCCACGATGCGGCGCGGGTCCTGGCCGACGAGCAGGGGCGCGGCTACGGAGTGGAGGTAGGACTCCACGGCCTCGGCACCGTAGAACGTCTCGCCGAGCCCGACCAGCCCCTCACTGTGGACGAGGACGAAGAGCAGGTTCGGGAAGCCCTCGTGCCGGACGGTCTCGATCGCGTCGATCTTCATCGGGACTGGCCCCTTCCGCCCGTGTAGGTAAGGAGGGCGTCTGCCACGATCTGCTCGAGGGCGACGTTCGGTCCGTACGTGCGCCGTAGGACGTGGTCGACGAGGTCGTCGAGGCGTGCATCGAGGTCATCGCCGTAGGTGCTCTCGGCGACGCGGATGTGGCGGGTCATCGCCTCGGCCGCGCCCTCCGCGTCCCGGCTCTCCAGGGCGTGGAGAACGGCATGGTGGAGGGGGGCGCCGCGGTGCACCGTGCTGGCGTCGGCGAGCGACCGCAGCATCTGCTCGAACACCAACGTGCTGATCGACTCGAACATCGTGGACAGCACCGGGTTGTGCGAGGCCCGCGCGACCAGCGAGTGGAACGCGATGTCGGCCAGTGCCTTCGCCACGAGGCTGTCCGCGGCCTCGAAGTCCGTGAGTGCCCGGCGGATCGCGTCGAGGTCGTCCTGCGTCGCGCGTCGTGCCGCGAGGGCGCAAGCCTGTGCCTCCAAGGTCGCCCTGGCCTCCACGAGGTGTCGGGCCGTTGGGTTGCCGGCGGCGAAGACGTCGCGCATGGCGCGCGCGGCGTCGGCGGCGCTGGGATCCCGTGCGTAGGCGCCCTTGCCCGGGACGACCTCGAGCAGGCCACGCTGCTCAAGACCTCGGAGAGCTTCCCGCACGAGCGACCGCGAGACGCCGAGGGATTCGGCCAAGGATCGCTCGGACGGCAGCGGTTCGCTCGTTCGCTGCGATGCCGGCAGGAACGCGCTCTCGATGTGGTCGGCCAGGGAGTCGCGGGTCCACAGGCGCGTCGGTTCAGTGGCGGTCGGCATCGGGGACCTCCTCCGGGTCCATCGGGTAGAGGCTGGCGCCGCCGTCGACGACCAGGGTGGATCCGGTCATGTAGGCGGAGAGTGGCGAGCACAAGAAGGTGAGCGCGTCGCCCACCGACTCCGCAGACTGCAGCTCCCCCAGGGGCACCGCGCGCCGGGCACGGCGTTGGTAGTCGGGGTCGGTGTCCCACTGGTGCTTGGCCATACCCACCTGGACGATCCCGGGCGCGAGGATGTTGGCGCGGATCCCGTCCGCGGCGAACTCGCGTGCGAAGGATCGGGCGACGGAACGCACCGCCGCCTTGCTGGCGGCGTACGGTGCGATACCCGGCCAGGGAACGTCCTGGACCCATGAGCTGATGAACACCAGGTGGCCGGGGATGCCGTTCTCCCGCCAGCGCCGGACGCTGGCCTGGGCGGTGAGGATGGAGGCGAGCACATTGGTGTCGAAGGTGGCGCGCATGTCGTCGGCGGTCTGCTCGAGCAGTCCGCCGGTGCGCACGATGCCCGCCAGCAGCACGACGTCGGTGAGCTTTCCCACCGCGTCCTCCGCCGCGGCCACCACCGTGGCTGCGCCGTCGGCGGTCGTGCCGTTCCCCTGCACGTAGTGGATGCGGCCGTCGTCGATCCGCACCGCCGCGTCGCCAGGGGCGAGCAGATCGTTGACGACCACCTGTGCTCCGGCGTCGGCCAGTCGGCGCGACGCCACCGAGCCGATGGCGCCGGCGCCCCCCGTCACGAGAATGCGGCGTCCCTCCGAGATCACAGCTGCTCCTGGGCTTGTGCTGGAGGACGCCTTGACACGTCCCGCGGGCGACGACCAAAGTACACACGTATCACCGGTCAGACCAGTACTATGTCATACACAGGAGGCACCGTGGGTGCGGACCAGCCCAGCCGTGCGAACGTGGCGCTGACCAGCGAGTTCAGCGATCTCGTCGTGGAAATCGACCCCGTCGACGGCTCGCCGGTCGCGCTGGTCCGCGGCGATCAGCGACTGCCGCTCGAAACCCGCGTCACGCTCGTCACGGGGGGCACCGAGGCTCGCGCGCCCCAGGGTGGTCTGGACTACCTCGGAACCGTCGAGGTCGCCCTCGCGGCGGGCGCCGTCTACGACCGCGAACACCTTCACCTCGACTCGCGGACGCACTCGATCGACGTCGCGACGACCAGCCACGACTGGCGAGTTGTCTGGCACTACGACATGCGTCAGGCGACGCCTGCGCTGGCATTGCGCCTCGAGGTCGTCTGCCTGCGCGCTGGCGCGGTACTTCGCAACGTCCGGGTCGAGATGACAGTGCGCGTCGGCGAGGTCGATGGCTGGAGACTGCAGGCGCCCGGGAGCAAGGTGCGCGCGGACCTCGACCTCCGTGACCTCGCCTACGTCACGACGGTGCAGACGGTGGCAGGAGTGGAGTCGTCTTCGGGTCTGGTGGTGATCGAGCGGGCCGAGGAGCCACTGTCGTTCCTCATGTGGCCGCTGTCGCTCTCGAACTACGGCGAGATCGCGCTCGGGCCCACCGCGGGCGGGGCATTGATGCAGTGGACGACCGATGTGGCGGGCGCGCCCACTGCCGGAGGGTCGCTCGTGGCCGGCCCGCTCATGCTCGACGTGGTACCCGAGCCGTTCGACGACGTCCTCTCCACCGTGCCCTCGATGCTCGCCGATTCGGGGATCGCCGGTCCCGACGATCCCCCGTCGTGGGCCGCGGAGGTGAACCTCTACGAGGTGCAGATCGGCTTCGGTGTCTTCCGAGGGGGCTGGAGGTACGAGCCGTACCCGACGCCGCAGCACCTGCTCGACGACCTCGACCGCATCGTCGGACTCGGGTACAACTGCTTGCAGATCATGCCGCAGCAGCCCTACCCCAGCTACAACGTCCACGACTACGACGACATCAGCACGAGCTGGTGCGACGAGGCGATGCTGCGCCGCATCGTCGACGGCTGTCACGCGCGCGGCATGCGGATCATCCTCGACATCCTGATGCACGGCGTCATCGACAACGAGGCCATGGACGCCGCCGTCGCTGCGATCGACGCCGGCCCGTACGTCGCCCGGCTCGAAGAGACGACCCCTGACGTCACGACCCTCGAGCGTGACGAGATGCACTACTACTTCGTCGCCTGGAGCCGGCACGTCAAGGACTTCGAGCCCTTCTGGCGTGCCGGCTCGCCGAACAGGCACCCACTCGTGGATGAGCATCCGGAGTGGTTCACCCGGGACTCGGCGGGGGCGATCACCGGCGTCTACACGCAGGCGTTCGACCTGGCACACCCGGGCTGGCAGGACTACTTCGTCGAGAAGGCCGTGGGCATCATGCAGCGGCTGGGCATCGACGGGTACCGGTTCGACGCTCCTTCTTACAACTACTTCATGAACTGGTCGGAGCGGACCCGTACCGACGCATCGGTGTCGATGCTCGGATGCCTGCCGATGTTCGCGAAGCTGCGTTCGGCCATGCGTGCCGCCAATCCGGAGTCCTTGCTCTACACCGAGCCGTCGGGCGCCCTCTACCGAGTATCGATGGATCTGGCCTACAACTACGACGAGCAGTTCCTCGTGCCTGCTGTCGTCCAACGCGGAGCCGGGAAGTCGCACTGGATCCGAAACGCCCGAGAGCTCGGACGCTGGCTCGAGGTGCGCGACGCGACTCTTCCGCGGGGCTCGCTGACCGCCCATCACCTGGACAGCCACGACACGTTCTGGTGGCCCGAACCCGGGCAGAAGTGGCGTCGGGAGCAGTTCGGTCTGCCTGCCACCGCAGCGCTGATGGCGGTCTTCTGCCTCAGCGGCGGGCCGTACATGACCTATGTCGGCGGCGAGGTGGGCATCGAGGACGAGGTGGCCGCCACCGCCAGGATCCGCAGGGAGCACCGCAACTTCGCTCGAGGACGTTCGGACTACAGGTCCGCGACGGCCGGGCACGACGACGTGTACGCCGTCATCCGGGAGTCGGAGGACGGCCGCGGGCTGCTGCTGGTCAATCTCAGCGACGAGCGGGTTGTCTCGACCGTGGTGGTGAGGTCGCCCGACGCGATCGCCGCACAGGTCGTCACGGCGGACCTCATGGGCGGCAAGGCCCTGGCGTGGGCGCGAGGCCCCGGCGGCCTCTGGGCGGCGGAGATCGTTCTCGATGGCTACCAGGTGGCGGCTTTCGACCTGAAGCACCTGTCCTAGCAGTCGTCGGCCCTCGCGCGGGAGATCGAACATGAAGCTCGGCCACGTCGGAGAACCGGGCGCGGAGTCGCCGGTCGCATTCGTCGGTCCCGACACCGTCGTCGACCTGTCGGCGGTCACGTCGTCGGTCGATGGCCGCTTCCTGGCCTCCGGTGGCCTGGTCCGGGCGGCGGAGGCGATCGGTCACCTGGAGCCCGAGCCGCTGGGCGGTCGGCGGATCGGCGCTCCGATCGCCCGTCCGCACCAGATCCTGTGCATCGGGCTGAACTACAGCGACCACGCGGCGGAGACGGGGCAGGAGGTGCCGGCGGAGCCGATCGTGTTCACCAAGGCGCCCAATACCCTGATCGGCCCGGACGATGCCGTGCGGATCCCGCGTGGCGGTACCAAGACCGACTGGGAGGTCGAGCTCGGGATCGTGATCGGCCGCCGCACCAGTTACCTGGGCTCGCCGGAAGAGGCGGCGGACGCGATCGCAGGGTTCTGCGTGGTGAACGATGTCAGCGAGCGCGCCTTCCAGCTCGAGCGCGGTGGGCAGTGGAGCAAAGGGAAGTCCGCCGAGACGTTCAACCCGGTCGGGCCCTGGTTGGTCACGCCCGACGAGATCCCGGACGTGCGCTGCCTCGGGATGTGGCTGGAGGTCAACGGCGTGCGCCGCCAGAGCGGGTCGACGTCCAAGATGATCTTCGATCCCTACGTCATCGTGCACTACCTGTCGCAGTTCTTCGTCCTGGAGCCGGGCGATCTCATCAACACCGGTACGCCGCCCGGTGTCGGCATGGGCCTGCGGCCGCCGGTATTCCTGCGGGCCGGCGACGTCATGGAGCTGGGAATCCAGGGGCTCGGCTCGCAGCGGCAGACCGTGGTCGGTCCACGTGCTTAGGAAGCCTGCTGCACGCGCCGGGGTCCGGCTCACCCGCGTCGTCCAGGCTGAGCTGCTGGCTCGCCAGGGGAGCGCAGGATGACCTGCGTCGCCCACGCGTGGCGTGCAGGTTGTCGGGCAGGGACGCCTGGAAATGGCTGAGGGGAGGGCTGGATGACGGCCGACGAAGAGTCGCGTCCCGTGACGGCGGTGGTGGTCGGTGCTGGTGTGAGAGGAAGGCTCTACGCCGACTTCGCGCTCCGCCATTCGCATCTGCTCCGAGTCGTTGCAGTCGCGGAGCCGGTCCAGCATCTCCGCGACGCGCTGGCCGACGAGCACGGCGTGGCAGTCGAGCTGCGCTTCACGGACTGGCAGGCGGTGGTGCGGGTGTGAACCCTTCACTATCAACGTCGCAACGATCACCTGAATCCCGCCGTCACCTTGATCCGGCAACTTACCGTTCCATGTCGTGCGCCCCCGAACACTGCTCCGGATCCGATGGAGCGCCGGAGATGCTCTGCCGTTCGGATGGGCGCCGGCGTAGCGGGAGCGATCTTCCGACACATCGTCGGACGATCGTTTTCGGGCGGGTCCGAACGATCAGGTGCATCGCTGCTGATCAGGGGCCTGTCGCTCTCTCACGTCTGGGCGCGGCGACCTGGCACTTGGGCAGACAATGGGCAAGTCTTGGGCGTTCGGAGGCTCTCGGGTGTCCGGCGGACCACGGCTGTCATCGGGCGTCGCGGACACCGCACAACGACGAAGGGCCTTTGAACTGGAGGAATCGGTTGCGTTTCCCCAGTTCAGAGGCCCTTTTCGGTGGCCAGGGGCGGGGTCGAACCGCCGACCTTCCGATTTTCAGAAGACCACCCGGACTACGTGAACCGGGGTCTGACCTGGGGTGATAGGTACTGGGGTCGTTCCTCGGGAGGTTCTGGGCGGGTCCTGGGCGAGAATGACCGCAACCAACTGGAGGTATTCGAAGACATCCGGACTGAGCGGTGGCACCACAGGGCTGCCGAGGAGCGAGCCAGTACCTGAGCCGACGGTGCCGCCCGGTCATCCGGCGTCGGACCAGGGTCCGAAGGCTAGTCGCGGGCCGGCGGGGCGTCTCTGGCCGCCAGCAGCATGGTCCGCAAAGCGTCGACCGACCTCCGGGTGTTCTCGGGAGAGGCGACCGAGATCTGCTGGAAGACGAGGCCGTCGAGCGCGGCATAGGCGACGTCGGCGAGTGCGGGGTCCTGGATCCCGAGCCGGGCAAGCTCGCGGCGCGCTGCACCGCGGTAGTAGTCGTAGAGCTCCTCGACGTAAGGCCGCAGCTCGGGGCGGCGGCGGGACTCGAGGATGAGCTCGTACTGGAACGCTTGGACGTCGGGCTCCCTGTCGACGAACTCGGGCAGGTCGCGGGCGAAGTCGTCGATCTGCCCGGTGCCGGACTCCAGTGAGCTGGTCTCGACGCTGAGCTGGAGGCTGTAGCGGAGGGCTTCCTCGAGCAGGGTGTCGCGTGAGCCGAAGTGGTGAGCGACGAGGCCGTGCGTGACGCCCGCCTCGCGGGCGACCGCCCGGTAAGTGAGGTTGCGCAGCCCGGACGTCGCGACGACTCGGATGGCGGCACGCAGGAGCGCCTCGCGGCCCTCGCCGTAGCGGGGCCGGTCTCGGCCCTCGCCGTCCTCGGCTGTCAGGCCGGTGCCGACGGGCTCTGCGGTCACGGTGCTCCTCCCTGTCGGACCCCATTGTGCTCAGGGCCCGTGTGTCTCCCACCCGGGACCTCGAGAACTAGCCTATTGACAAGTTATCCATGTGGATAGATTCTCATGGTCACGCCGGCACGGCGCCAGCAGTCCGCCCGAGCAGTGCTGCCCGGGTCGGCCTCCGCCTCCAGGAGTGTGGTCGTGAGCGACACCGTGAACACCCAGCCCGTGCAAGAAGGTCTGCAACGCAACGCCATCAGCAGTACCGGGGTGGTGTTCCTCGTCCTGGCCGCGGCCAGCCCGTTGATCGGGCTTACCGGTGCGGTCCCGACCGCCATGGTCCTCGGCAACGGTCTGGGTGCCTCGGCCGCGTACATCGTGGTCGGGCTGATCCTGGCCCTGTTCGGCGTCTCCTACGTGGCGATGTCCCGGCAGGTGACCAACACGGGTGCGCTCTACGCGTACGTGGGGCGCGGCCTCGGGCTGCGGATGGGGCTCGGCGCGGGGAGCATCGCGATCTGGGCCTACGTGACCGTGCAGATCGCCGTCTACGGGTTCTTCGGAGCGGTGGCCTCCGGCGCGGTCGCCGAGTGGTTCGGGGTGTCGGTCCCGTGGTGGGCATTGACGTTCGGGCTGATGCTCCTCGTGCAGGTCTTCGGGTACCTCCACGTCGAGGTCGGCGCCAAGCTCCTCGGCGTCCTCATGGCCCTGGAGTGGGGCACGATCATCGTCCTGAGCGTGGTCATCTTCGCCAAGGGCGGCGCCGGTGAGGGCTATGCCGTCGGTGACGTGTTCAGTCCGTCGGCCGTCCTCTCCGGCGCCCCGGGGGTCGCGCTGGTGATGGCGTTCGCGTCGATGTTCGGGTTCGAGTCGACCGCGATCTACGGCGAGGAGGTCCGCGACCCCAAGCGGTCCATCCCGCGGGCCACGTTCACCGCGCTCGGCGCGATCACGCTGTTCTTCGCGTTCAACTCCTGGGCGCTGGTCGTCGGCTACGGCCCGAGCAAGGCCATCGAGGTCGCGGGCAAGACCCTGGAGAGCGGCAACCCGGCGGCGTACGTCTTCGACGCCGGCGGCACCTACCTCGGAGCCTGGGCCCCGCACGCGATGACCGTCTTCGTCATCACCTCGATGTTCGCGTGCAACCTGGCCTTCCACAACGGCATCGCCCGGTACCTGTGGACGCTGTCCCGCGACGGGGTGCTGCCCGCACCGCTGGCCAAGGTGCACCCGAAGACCAAGGCCCCGTACATCGCCTCGTTCACCCAGACCGCGATCGCCGCCTTGCTGGTCCTGCCGTTCGCGATCCTCGGCAAGGACCCGGTGCTCACCCTGTTCTTCTGGGGTTCGGGAATCGCCGTCGTGGGCGTCGTGACCCTCTACATCCTTGTCGCGGTCGCGGCGTTCGTCTTCTTCCGCAACAACCCGACCCTGGACGGCCGGGCGTGGAACACCAAGATCGCGCCGGTGCTCGCAGCGGTCGCCATGAGCGCAGCGTTGGTCCTCATCATCGCCAACTTCGACGTCCTCATCGGCAGCACCGGCGGGCTGCCGACGATCCTCGCGCTGACCGTGCCGACAGCGTTCATCGTCGGACTGATCCTCTTCGCCGCGACGGAGTCCCGGATCGGCGCCACCGCCCTGGCCGACCTGGACAGCGAGCTCACCTGAGCACCGCCCCACGAAGGCCGTCCCCGCGAAGCCCGACCCCGCGAACCGCCACCCGGCCGGACGTCTGAGCCACGCGCCGGCCGGGTGGCACCCATCCGCCAATCCCGCCCATGACCCGCCCATGACCCGACGGGGGTTCCGCCATGCCTCGCGAGGCCAAGTATGACGTCCTGTTCGAGCCGATCCAGATCGGCCCGCACACCCTGAAGAACCGCTTCTGGCAGGTCCCGCACTGCAACGGCGCCGGGTCGGACCGGCCGGGCTTCCAGGCGGCGTTCCGCGGCATGAAGGCCGAGGGCGGCTGGTCGGCGGTCTTCACCGAGGTCTGCTCGATCGCCCCCGGCGGGGACGTCATGCCGTGGGTCGCGAGCAAGTTGTGGGACGCCGGCGACGTGCGCAACCTGCGGGAGATGACTGACGCGATCCACGCCCACGACGCCCTGGCCGGTGTCGAGCTGTGCCACCCGGGCGGCCTGGCCGCCAACGCCGAGACCCGCGCCCCGGCCAAGGTCGTCTCCCAGATCGCCAGCGACATCAACTACCTGGCCAACGGCCGGGCGCTGTCCAAGCGGGAGATCGCGGCGCTGCGCCGCGAGCACGTCGAGGGGTTCAAGCGGGCCAAGGACGCCGGCTTTGACCTGCTCACGTTCTACGCGGGTCTGGGCACCTTCCCGATCTACTTCCTGTACCCGTTCTACAACAAGCGCACCGATGAGTACGGCGGCTCCTTCGAGAACCGGATCCGGTTCACCCGAGAGGTCCTCGAGGACCTGCGCTCCGAGGTCGACGGCGTCGCGATCGGGATGCGGTTCGTCATCGACACCCTCGAGGACCCGTACGGCTACGGCGACCTCGGGGTCCGCGCGAACGGAGAGGGCAAGGACTTCATCGCCGCCCTGGACCACCTCGTCGACTACTGGGACCTCAACGTCGGCACCCTGAACTGGGGCGAGGACGCCGGCTCCAGCCGGTTCTTCGACACCAACCACGAGGCCGAGTACGTCAAGGTCGCCAAGCAGGCCACCAGCAAGCCGTGCATCAACGTCGGCCGCTTCACCGACCCCGACGTCATGATCGGCGTCATCAACTCCGGGCAGGCCGACATCATCGGCGCCGCCCGCCCCTCGATCGCCGACCCGTTCCTGCCCAAGAAGATCGAGGAAGGCCGGTTCGAGGACATCCGCGAGTGCATCGGCTGCAACGTGTGCGTCTCCCGCTGGGAGATGGGCGGCCCGCCGATCTGGTGCACCCAGAACCCCACCAGCGGCGAGGAGTACCGCCGCGGCTGGCACCCGGAGAAGTTCAGCACCGCCCGCAACGCCGACAAGCCCGTCCTCGTCGTCGGCGCCGGACCGGCCGGGATGGAGGCCGCCGTCGTCCTGGGCAAGCGCGGCTTCGAGGCCGTCCACCTCGTCGACGCCGGGTCCGAGATGGGCGGCCACCTCAACTGGATGACGACCATGCCCGGACTGCGCGCCTGGCGCCGGGTCGCGGAGTACCGCGAGCGGCAGATCTCCAAGCTCGACAACGTCCAGTTCATTCCCAACACCCGGATGAGCGCCCAGGACGTCCGCGAGTACGGCGCCGAGATCGTCATCGTCGCCACCGGCGCCCACTGGGCCGGCGACGGGATGAACACCCCCACCCACGATCCTATCGCCGGGGCCGACGCCACCCGCCCGGACGTCGCCACCCCGGAGCAGCTCGTCGTCGAGGGCAAGCAGCTCGGCGACCACGTCCTGGTCGTCGACGGCGACGGCTACCACATGGCCTCCACCACCGCCGAGTTCCTCGCCCGGCAGGGCAGACGAGTCACCTACGCCACCCACTGGGAGACCCTCGGCCCCTACCTGCGGTACACCCTCGAGGAGCAGCGGATGTACCAGCGGCTCACCGAGCTCGGCGTCACGATCCTGTCCCAGCACCTCGTGCTCTCCTACGAGCCCGGCAAGGCCCAGCTCGTGCACCTGTGGGGCGGCAACGAGGTCACCCTCGACGTCGACTCCCTCGCCCTGGTCACCGGCCGCTACAGCGACAGCGCCCTGTACGACGAGCTCGCCGACGACCAGGCCGCCCTCGACGAAGCCGGCATCAGCCAGCTCCACCTCGTCGGCGACGCCCACTCGCCCGGCATCATCGCCCAGGCCACCTTCTCCGGGCACCGCCTCGCCCGCGAGATCGACTCACCGAACCCCGACGTCCCGCTGCCGTACATCCGCGAACGCCGCCTCGTCGGCGCCACCGAGGACGACTACACCCTCGGCGCAGCAACCCTTCTCGGCTGACCGGCCCGACCTCGCGCCGACCCGCGACACCACACGAGAGGCACTCATGGCCATCCCGGAGAACCTGCGCCCGACGCCGTTCTCGCCCCGCTACGCCGACACCGTCACCGAGTGGATCGACGTCTACGGCCACGCCGTCCCACTGATCCTCAGCGAGTCGGGAGATCCCGGCGAGGAGTACGCCGCCATCCGCACCACGGTGGGGTTCAGCGAGTACTCCATGCTCCACAAGTGGTCCGTCGAAGGCCCGGACGCCGTCGCCGTTGTCGACGCGGTGTTCTCCCACAACGTCACCACGCAGCCGGTCGGGCGGATCGCGTACGGCGTCGTCACCGACGCCGACGGCTGCATGGTCGATGACGTCACCGTCTCGGTGCTCTCCGCCCGCGAGGTGCTCGTCGTCGGCGGCAACCCGACCACCGCCGAGCTCCTCCAGGACGCCACCGGGAACGGGACGACGGTGACTGAGCGCCGCGACGAGACCGCCGTCCTGACCCTGCAAGGGCCGCGCAGCCGAGACGTCCTGGCCCGGCTCACCGACGCCGACCTCTCGAACGAGGCGTTCCCGTACTACACGTTCCGCACCGACCTGACCGTCGCCGGCGTCCCGGCGCAGGTCAACCGGGTCGGCTTCACGGCCGAGCTCGGCTACGAGATCGTCGTGCCCCGCCAGCACGCCCTCACCCTGTGGGACGCCGTCACCGACACCGGCGCCGACATCGGTGCCCGCCCCTTCGGCGCCGCCGCCCTCATGATGTGCCGCATCGAAGCCGGCATGATCATGGGTGAGCTCGAGTACGACCACACGGTCACCCCGTACGAGTGCCGGATGGGCTGGGCCCTGGACTTCGACAAGGGACCCTGGCTCGGCAAGAACGCCCTGCGCGCCAAGAAGGGCACCGTCCGCGGCCGCGTCGTCACCGTCCAGATCGACGCCGCGCCTGAAGCCGCCGAAGGCGCCCGGCTTCTCCTCGACGGAACCGACGTCGGCCACGTGACGATGGCCGTCCCGTCACCGCACCTCGGCGGCGCCACCCTCGCCATGGCCCGCGTCGACCAGGACGCCGCCAAGCCCGGGACCACGCTCACGACCGTCGGCGTCGACGGCGCCACGACGTCCGCCATCGTGAAGGCAACCCCCGTCTACGACCCGGAACGCACCCGCGTCCGCTCCTGACGTCTGACACAGCCACGCCTCGAACACCCGCCACGCCGCCAGGTCCACCGCTGCCAGGTGGTCTTCAGGCGCGCACCGTCGTGCCGCCGCCCGGAACCACCCACGAACCCGGAGCCATCGTGCAGCAGTACATCCTCACCCTGACCTGCCCCGACCAGCCCGGCATCGTTCGTGCCCTCGCGGACGGCATCGTCGAGGTCAGGGGCAACATCGTCGAGAACGCCCAGTTCTCCGACCCGGTCACCGGCACCTTCTGCGTCCGCACCCAGTTCGACAGCCCGGACGGCGACGTCGACGGCGTCCGCACACAGATCCTGGACCGGGTCCGACGGTTCGACCCGGTCGTCACCCTGCGCCCCACCGGCCAGCGCAAGCGAGTCCTGCTCATGGTGTCCAAGTTCGACCACTGCCTCGTCGACCTGCTTTACCGGCAGCAGCTCGGCGAACTCGCGGTCGACATCCCGATCATCGTCTCCAACCACCCCGACACCCAGGAGAT
Source organism: Kineosporia sp. A_224 (assembly GCF_002198655.1). GTDB lineage: Bacteria > Actinomycetota > Actinomycetes > Actinomycetales > Kineosporiaceae > R-H-3. The sequence continues at coordinate 12,311 of NZ_MWLN01000191.1, read as the reverse complement.
CGCCGACCGGCACGGCATCGGCTTCCACTGGATCCCCGTCACCCAAATGCCCGACGGCCCGACGAGCAAGGCCGCGGCCGAATCGCTCCTGTTCGATCTCATCGAGCAGCACACCGTCGACGTCGTCGTCCTCGCCCGCTACATGCAGGTGCTCTCCGACCACGCCTGCCGCAAGCTCTCGGGCAGGGTCATCAACATCCACCACTCCTTCCTGCCCGGCTTCAAGGGCGCCAAGCCGTACCACCAGGCCTACGAACGCGGCGTCAAGCTCATCGGCGCCACCGCGCACTACGTCACCGCCGACCTCGACGAGGGCCCGATCATCGAGCAGGACGTCGTCCGCGTCACCCACGCCCAGGACGCCGACACCCTCGTAGCCATCGGCCGCGACGTCGAACGCGTCGTCCTTGCCCGCGCCCTGCGGTTGCACGCCGAGGACCGCGTCGTCCTCGCCGGCCACCGCACCGTCGTCTTCCACTAGGACCCGACAGCACCGGGGAGGTAGACCGTGGTCACCGCGACCCTGCTCGATGGCAAGAAGGCGGCCGCAGCCATCAAGGCCGAACTCGCCGAGCGTGTCATGACGCTGCGCCTTGCGGGCCGCCAGCCGGGCCTGGGAACAATCCTCGTCGGCGACGACCCGGGCAGCCACGCCTACGTCGCCGGCAAGCACCGCGACTGCGAGCAGGTCGGCATCACCTCCACCCGGGTCGACCTCCCCGCCACCGCGAGCCAGGCACATGTCGAGGACGCCGTCCACCAACTCAACGCCGACGCCGGCGTGACCGGCTTCATCGTCCAGCTCCCGCTCCCGGCCCAGGTCGACACCCACACCGTCCTCGACCTCGTCGACCCGGGCAAGGACGCCGACGGCCTGCACCCGACCAACCTCGGCCGCCTCGTCCTGGGCATGCCCGGGCCCCAACCCTGCACCCCGCGGGGCATCATCGAGCTCCTACGCCGCAACGACATCCGGATCACCGGCGCGCAGGTCTGCGTCATCGGCTGCGGCATGACCGTCGGCCGTCCGCTCGGCCTCATGCTCACCAGACCCACCGAGCACGCCACCGTCACCTTGTGCCACGAAGCCACCGAAGACGTCGCCTCACACACCGCCGTCGCCGACATCGTGGTCGCCGCAGCCGGCGTCGCACACCTCGTCCGCCCCGAATGGGTCCGCCCTGGCGCCACCGTCCTGTCGGTCGGGATCACCCGCACCGTGGAAGGCATCCTCGGTGACGTCCACCCCGACGTCACCCACGTCGCCGGCCACCTCGCCCCAGCCACCGGCGGCGTCGGCCCCATGACCCGCGCGATGCTGCTCACCAACGTCGTCGAGACCGCCGAACGCCGGACGCCTGAACACTCATCCGTTGCACCGTAAGGAGTTCCGCTATGAGAATCGTCGTCTGTGTGAAGCACGTGCCGGACGCCCAGGGCGACCGTCGCTTCGCAGCCGACCACACGGTGGACCGGGCCGGGGTCGACGGGCTGCTGTCCGAGCTCGACGAGTACGCGGTCGAGGAGGCGCTCAAGCTGTCCGAGGCGAACGACGGCTCCACGGTGACCGTAGTGACGGTGGGTCCGGACGCGGCGTCGGACGCGGTGCGCAAGGCGTTGCAGATGGGTGCCGACGCCGGGGTCCACGTGGTGGACGACGCGCTGCACGGGTCGGACGCGTTCGCGACGTCGCTGGTGCTGGCGAAGGCGATCGCGACGCTGGAGTACGACGTCGTCGTGACCGGGATGGCCTCGACCGACGCCGGGATGTCCGTCGTGCCGGCGCTGGTCGCCGACCGGCTCGGGCTGCCGCAGGTGACGTTCGCGGGGTCGCTGTCGATCGAGGGTGACGGGCCGGGAGCGAAGGTCGTCATCGAGCGTGACGGTGACACCTCGACCGAGGTCGTGGAGTCGGCGCTGCCGGCGCTGATCAGCGTCACGGACCAGATCAACGAGCCGCGGTACCCGTCGTTCAAGGGGATCATGGCGGCGAAGAAGAAGCCGGTGACGACGCTGACGCTCGCCGACCTCGGCGTCGACGCGGGCGAGGTCGGCCTCGGCGCGGCGTGGACGACGGTCGCGGGCGTGACCCAGCGGCCGCCGCGCGCGGCCGGCACGGTCGTCACGGACGAGGGCGACGGCGGCGCGAAGCTGGTCGAGTTCCTCGCCGGCGCCAAGCTGGTCTGACGGTCGATCGAGAGAGCCTGGACAAGGAGAGAGCTGAGATGGCACAGGTTCTGGTGCTCGTCGACCACGTCGACGGTGCGGTGCGCAAGTCGACGTCGGAGCTGCTGACGTTCGCGGCGCGGCTCGGTGAGCCGGCCGCGGTGTTCGTCGGCGACGGCTACGACAACGCCGCGGGGTCGCTCGCCGAGTTCGGCGCCACCGCGGTCTACACGGTGCCGGCCGAGGTGAACGACTACCTCGTGCTGGCCAAGGCCGAGGCGCTCGCCGCGGTCGTCGAGGCCGCCGGCGGCGCGTCCGCGCTCGCCGCCGTGCTCGTCCCGAGCTCGGCGGAGGGCAAGGAGATCGCGGCCCGGCTCGCGCTCAAGCTCGACTCGGGCCTCATCACGGACGCGATCGACGTCCGCGCGGCCGACGGCGGCGGCGTGGCGACGAGCCAGGCGGCGTTCGCCGGCGGGTTCACCGTCGACTCCACCGTCACCCGCGGGCTGCCGGTCGTCACGGTGAAGCCGAACAGCGTGGAGCCGCAGCCCGTCGCGGGCGCTCCGGTCGACGCGACGCCGGTGTCGGTGACGCTGTCCGACCTCGCGAAGGCGGTCAAGGTCGTCGAGCGCAAGCCGAAGGCCAAGTCCGGTCGCCCGGACCTCACAGAGGCCGCGATCGTCGTCTCCGGCGGGCGGGGCACGAACGGCGACTTCTCCAAGGTCGAGGCGTTCGCGGACGTCCTCGGCGCGGCCGTGGGCGCGTCCCGGGCCGCGGTCGACTCCGGCTGGTACCCGCACTCCAACCAGGTCGGCCAGACCGGCAAGCAGGTCTCGCCGCAGCTGTACGTCGCGTGCGGGATCTCCGGTGCGATCCAGCACCGGGCGGGCATGCAGACGTCCAAGACGATCGTCGCGATCAACAAGGACGCCGAGGCGCCGATCTTCGAGCTCGCCGACTTCGGCGTTGTCGGCGACCTGTTCGCCGTCCTCCCGCAGGCCACCGACGAGGCCGCCAAACGCAAGGCCTGACACTACATCGATCTTCCGATCGTTCGTCGGACGATCACTTGCGGGCGGGTGCGAACGAGTCCGTCGTCGTGCCTGGTCAATGACTGTATGGCCGTTCCGGCGCGGGCGCTGAGACGGTGCTCGTGGGCGCACTATGGGTGTGATCTTGAGGGATAGCCTGTCCGGTGGCGTCCGGTTGTCTCCGGTGGTCGTCGACCGTCACGGGGAGCCTGAGAACGAGAAAGGGCCTGTGACCCAGCGGCGATGCTTCGCGTTTTCGCTGATCAGAGGCCCTTTTGTGGTGGCCAGGGGCGGGGTCGAACCGCCGACCTTCCAATTTTCAGAAGACGGTCGATTGCCAATCGGAGGCCCTCTGACCTGCGGCGATACGGCTGAGGTGGGTCGGGTTGGGGAGTCCTGGGCGTCTCCTGGGCGAGATCTGCCGCAACGACCTGGTGTTGGTCGTGGACAGCCGGACTCCGTCGCCTCGCGTCGCGTCCTGGTTCGGGGAGGTCGACGGCGCCGGCAATGGGTGTGAGCTCCATGGTGCTAGGGAGCCGCTGCTGAGCTCGGCTCCGGATCACGTTGTGGGGTGTGCCGTTCACCGCGGGGCGAGGTACCGCCTCACCATGACGGCCAGGGAGTCGACGAAGTCCTCGTCATCGGCGGCCGGCACTGCGAAGGTCGGCCCGTAGGCGGTACGCACCACCAGGGTGGAGAAGATCGTGTTGAACGCTGCCCGGACGCTGCGTTCGGGGTCGGGCTCTCCGGCAGCGGCGCCGGCACGCAGGAGCAGGGTGGTGAACTGGTCGCCGAGCTCGCGGCTGTATGCCCCGCCGCGGCGGTAGACCTCGGCGTGGGCGCCGGAGATGAGGACCACTGGCCGGAGGAACGCGGCGTGCCGGCGGAAGATGCCCGCCACCTCGCGCACCGCCCGGTCCATGACGTCCTCGGCCGACAGACCGGCCCACCTGGCCTCGTGGGTGAGTGCCGCCTGGTCGCTGCGGACGCGTTCCAGTCCGTGCTCGTAGACCGCGAGGAACAGTGCGTCCTTGGTGTCGACCCGTGCGTAGAGCGCCCGCGGGGCCACCTGGGCCCGTTCGCACACCGCGGCGATGGTGAACGCCTCGTAGCCGCCCTCCTCGAGGAGTTCCACGCCGGCGTCGAGGACGCGACCCCAGGCCTCCCGGCTGCGTCTCTGCAGGGGTGGGCGCACCTCCAGGGAGCCGGAGTCGTCGGGTGCCGGAGACGTCACGTCCTCATCCTCCTCGATGCCCGGCCACGGCTGGAACGTCGTCCGCGGGCACCAGGGTCCGGACGTGCCCGAGGAGTCCCCTCGAATCGGTGCTGGGGGTTGACAGCGGCGTGGGTCACACCGCACCCTCCCTCTGAACCGTAGCGCACGCTACGGTTCGATGACTGGCCACTCCAGAGGAGAAATGGTGCTCATCGTCCTCGGCACCGCCCGTGCCCTTCCAGGCCGCCGGGAGGACCTGGTGGCCGCAGCGGCCGACATCGCCGCCGCGACGCGCGGTGACGACGGCTGCCTGTCGTACGGCTTCTACGCCGCCCTGGACGACGCCGACACGATCGTCAGCATCGAGACCTGGCGCGACCAGGTGGCCCTGGACGCGCACATGTCACACCCGCACACCCAGCAGTTCATCGCCCGGGTCGGGGACCTGCTCGACGGCACGCCCCGGATGGCGTTCCATCACGTGCCCGATCCCAGCTGATCCCCGAAGACCCGATGGATCCCTACTGATCCCGCCGGTCGTCGTCCGCCCGGTCCGGTCCATCGCCGCCGCGGCTCTCGCGCCACCCGTTCCGGCGGGAGTCCTGCGCGCGAACGTCCCGTCCGTCCCTCAACGAGGAGGCCTCCGTGAGTCCCACCCCCAAGCGTGGCCGCGTCGCCGTGATCGGCGCCGGCCCGGCCGGCATGGCGTCCGCGTTGTCGGTGCACCAGGCCGGCCACGACGTCGTCCTGCTCGAGCGCTACCCGCAGGCCCGGCCCGCGGGCAACATCCTCAACCTGTGGCCGCCACCCATCAAGGCGCTCGGCCTGCTGGGCGTCGACACCACCGACCTCGGCGCCCCCTGCTACTCGGAGTTCCGGACCGCAGCCGGGCGGACCAGGGTGAGGGTCAACCTGCCGCAGGAGATCGTCGACGCGTACGGCGGCGGGTTCATCGGGCTGCTCCGGCCGGACCTGTACGAGCGGATGCTCGCGGCGCTGCCGCCGGGCGTCCTGCAGGTCAACCGCACGGTCGAACGGGTCGACCAGGACGAGACCGGCGTGAGACTGCACCTGGCGGACGGCGAGACCCTCGAGGTCGACGTCCTCGTCGGCGCCGACGGCATCGACTCCCTGGTCCGGCGCACCCTGTGGGGAGACGCCCCCAAGCGCGAGCACAACCTGCACATCTTCGGCGGGTACACCTTCGACGACGTCCCGGAGGCCGAGCGGGGGCTGTGCATCGTCTCCCACAGCCGCACCGTCCAGGGCAGCTGGACCTCCATCCGCAGCAAGGGCCGGCACGGCTACCAGTGGTGGGTGCTCGGCGCCCACGACGCGTCCCCGGACTTCAGCGGCGACCTGCACGCCACCGCGACCGGCATGGGCGCCGGGTTCGCCGCGCCGCTGCCGCAGCTGATCGCCGCGACCGAACCCGGCCACGTCCAGCGCTGGGTGCTGCGTGACCGACCCGCCCTGCCGCAGTGGTCCAAGGGCCGTGCGACGCTCGTCGGGGACGCCGCGCACCCCACCAGCCCGTACGCCGCCTACGGGGCAGGCATGGCCACCGAGGACGGCTTCTTCCTCGGACGCCGGCTCGCCGGCGTCGACCTGAGCGACCACGCCGCCGTCCGTGCGGCGCTCGACGCGTTCGAGACGCCGCGCAAGCCGCACACCGCCGCCCAGGTCCAGGCCGCCTGGGTGCTCGGCAAGGTGTTCCACCACGCCCCAGCGCCGCTGCGCCCGCTCCGCGACCTCGTCCTGGACCACACCCCCCTCCTGCAAAAGCAGGTCGGCGAGAAGTCACCCGGCGAGATCATCGCCCAGATCACCGCCATCGACGAGGCCGAGGCTCGCATGGCTTCTGTTCTCGGTCGAACCGACTAGACGACGCTGCCGCTCGGTGCACAGCCCAACGGCACAGTCACGAGGCAGTGTGAGGGTGGTTGGAGCAATACCTGGCTGACCCTCATGTCCGGCATCGCCCCGGACGCACGCAGCGTCGGTAGAGCGGTACGTCGCCATCATGGGATGCCTGCATCACGGTGTGTCCGCGGACGCCAGCCTTCTGCCCCGGACGGATCGGCATTCGTCGGCACTATCGATGTCCTGCCCTCACGAGAGCGCACCGACCTTCCCCTTCCGGGTCGGAAGGATTTCGTCCGTGGCGGCCGGCCGGGTCGTCGTCGGCCTGTGCCAGCGGAGTGTCCGCGGACGAGGCCGTTCGAGACGCCGCGTGGCCGGCCGAGCCGGGACGAACTGGCACGCGTCGGGACGTGGCTCGTGGTCGTGCCGAGAATCGGCTGCTGATCGGGCGGACTGGCGGCCAAAGCCGCAGGTCAACGGCCCAGATGAGGGAGGAAGCGGCGTTCGGCGCGGACATTCCGCGGACACTTTCGCGGGTCTGCGACCGGGCGCCAAAATGAAGAAACCCCTGCTCAGCAGGGGTTTCGGGGGTTGTGGCCAGGGGCGGGGTCGAACCGCCGACCTTCCGATTTTCAGTCGGACGCTCGTACCAACTGAGCTACCTGGCCGAACGAGCAGATCTCTCCGCTCAGCGACCCCGACGGGACTCGAACCCGCGACCTCCGCCGTGACAGGGCGGCGCGCTAACCAACTGCGCTACGGGGCCTTGATGGTGCCAAGGCCTTGCTACGTGCCGTGCCCCCAACGGGATTCGAACCCGTGCTGCCGCCTTGAAAGGGCGGAGTCCTAGGCCGCTAGACGATGAGGGCGTCGCTTCCGCGACGTAACCCCAGACGTCCAGGACCCGTCGAGGACTCGGTAAGCATAGGGGTAACCAGCCCCCACCTCCAAAATGGATACCCGGCGGTGCTCAGCGGGGCCTCGCGGGCCGCTCGGGACGATGTCCGGGGGCCGACCGGACGTGCTGCCCGAGGGGCCCCGGGGGAGGATGCTGCAGGCGGTCCGGACGACGAGAAGGAGACACCACTGTGCGCACCCGCATGATCGGCGACGTCGAGGTCTCGGCGATCGGGCTCGGCGGGATGCCGATGTCGATCGAGGGCCGGCCCGACCGGGCGCGGTCGGTCGCGACGATCCACGCGGCGCTCGACGCGGGCATCACGCTCATCGACACCGCCGACGCCTACCACCAGTTCGCGGACGAGGTCGGGCACAACGAGTCGCTCGTCGCGGAGGCGCTCTCGACGTACTCCGGGGACACGTCGGGTGTGCTCGTGGCGACGAAGGGCGGCCACCTGCGGCCCGGGGACGGGTCGTGGACGCTCGACGGCTCGGCCGCCCACCTCAAGGAGGCCTGCGAGGCCTCGCTCAAGCGGCTCGGGGTCGAGGCCATCGGGCTCTACCAGTTCCACCGGCCGGACCCGACGGTCGACTACGCCGAGTCCGTGGGGGCCGTCCGGGACCTGCTGGACGCCGGCAAGATCCGGATGGCGGGCATCTCGAACGCGAGCCCGGACCAGATCATGCAGGCGCGGGACATCCTCGGCGGCCGCCTCGTGAGCGTGCAGAACCAGTTCTCGCCGGCCTTCCGGTCCAGCGAGCCCGAGCTCGAGCTGTGCGACGACCTCGGCATCGCGTTCCTCCCGTGGAGCCCGCTCGGCGGCATCTCCCGGGCCGCGGGCCTGGGGTCGACGTTCAAGGCGTTCCAGGAGATCGCGGACGGCCGCGGGATCAGCCCGCAGCAGGTCTGCCTCGCCTGGGAGCTCGCGAAGTCCGAGGTCGTCGTCCCGATCCCCGGGGCGTCCCGGCCGAAGACGATCCTCGACTCGGCGAAGGCCGTGGACGTCACCCTGACGGCCGAGGAGCTCGCGCTGCTGGACGGCGCGGGGGCCTGAGCGGTCGGCCCGCGGGTCACACTGTCCCCGTGGTCGAGATGTCCCGCCAGGAGTTCGAGGACGCCGTCGCCGACGCCCTGGACGGCGTCCCTCCCGAGCTCTCCCGGCTCATGGACAACGTCGTGATCCTCGTCGAGGACGACGCCCCCGAGGACGACCCCGAGCTGCTCGGGCTCTACGAGGGCACCCCGCTCACCGAGCGCGGCGACGGTTGGGCCGGCTCGCTGCCGGACCGGATCACGATCTTCCGGAACCCGACCCTCGAGATGTGCGACTCGCGGGACGAGGTCGTCGAGGAGGTGCAGGTGACCGTGGTCCACGAGATCGCGCACCACTTCGGCATCGACGACGACCGCCTGCACGAGCTGGGCTGGGACTGACGGACGACGCAGGGGCCGCCACCGGGATCGGTGGCGGCCCCTGCGTGCGGACCGGGTGCGGTCTCAGAAGCGGCCGACCGCCACGAACACGCAGAGCGCGAGCAGGACGACGTTCATCCCGATCGCCTGGGTCTCCTTGCGGCGCCCGTGGGTGATGATCGCGCCGACCATGGTGATCGCCAGGCCGGTGGCCGCGAGCGGCGTGAGGACCGGGGCGATGTCGAGCGCCCACGGCAGGATGAGGCCGATCGCGCCGAGGATCTCGAGCACGCCGATCGTCTTGATGAGCCCGGGGGAGAAGTCCTCGGTCCAGGCCATGTTCGGGTTCTCCTGCAGCTTCGCCTTCGGTGTCGTGGCCTTCATGAAGCCGGCGCCGGCGAAGAGGAGGGCGAGCAGGCCTGCGACGACCCACAGGGCGATGTTCATGGGGGAGGCTCCAGGGGGACGGTGCCGCGCGATGCGGCGGGGAGGGTGGACTTGACTGTTCAACTAACGCTAGTGACGAACAGTTTAAGCGTCAAGTGATCGGGTACGATGACGCCATGACGGACGACGCCCGGTGGCTGAGCCCCGACCAGCTCGCGTCGTGGCTCGACCTCGCGGCGCTCATGATCCGGCTGCCCGCGGCCCTGGAGAGCCAGCTCCAGCGCGACGCCGACCTCTCCCAGTTCGAGTACTTCGTGCTCGCGCACCTGTCGGAGTCGCCCGGCCGCGAGGTGCGGATGAGCGAGCTCGCGGCGATGTCGAACGGGTCGCTGTCCCGGCTGTCGCACGTCGTCTCCCGGCTGGAGCGCAAGGGCTGGGTGCTGCGCCGGCCGAGCGCCGAGGACGGTCGCTCGACGATGGCCTGGCTCACCGACGACGGCGTCGCGAAGATCGTCGCCTCCGCCCCCGGGCACGTCGAGCGGGTCCGTGACCTCGTCGTCGACGCCCTGGCCCCGGAGCAGCTCGAGGCGCTCGGTGCCGCCTGCCGGGTCGTCCTCGACCGGATCGACGCCCGGGACGGCGAGAGCTGCGCGGGGCGGCCGGGGCGCCGTCCGCCCGGCCAGGCCCGCGGGTGCGGCGACGAGGCGTAGTCAGCGCAGCCGGTACGCCTGGCGCATCGCCATGTCCCAGACCCGGTCCCCGGCGAGCCGCCGGGTCTGCACCTGGAGCTTCGCGGCCGCCGTGACGACGTACCGGGTCCGCGGACGCCGGGCCTGCACCGCCTTCACGATGGTGTCCGCGACGACGCCCGGCTCGGCCGCGGCCCGCGACCGGTACGCGTTCGCCATGAGCTCGTCGGCGTAGGAGCGCAGCCCCCCGTACGCGGAGCCCTCGTCGCCGGCGGTCAGGCCGTGGGAGGCCGTGGTGCCGAACTCGGTGCGGATGAGCCCCGGCTCGACGACGACGACGTCGACCCCGAACGGCTTGACCTCCAGGCGCAGCGCGTCGCTCAGGGCCTCCACCGCGTACTTGCTCGCGTGGTACCAGCCGCCGGTCGGGAAGACGAGCCGCCCGCCCATGGAGGAGATGTTGACGATCCGGCCGCGGCCCGCGCGCCGCATGCCCGGCAGGACGAGCTGGCACATCCGCCCGAGACCGAAGACGTTCGTCTCGAACTCGGCGCGGACGTCGTCCAGGTCGACCTCCTCGACCGGGCCGTAGACGCCGTACCCGGCGTTGTTCACCAGGGCCCCCACGGCGCCGTGCTCGTGCTCGACCGCCTCGACCGCCGTCCGCATCGACGCCTCGTCGGTGACGTCCAGCGCGAGCACCCGGGCGCCGGCCCGGGCCAGACCGTCGAGCGTCTCGGGCCTGCGTGCCGTGGCGTAGACGGTGTGCCCCGCCGCCAGGAGCCGCTGCGTGGTGGCCAGGCCGATCCCGCTGCTGCAGCCGGTGACGAGCACCGGGTCGTTCGCTGCCATCTCGAGACCTCCGTCGGGCACCCGGCCCGTCAACTAACGACTGTTAAGCGATATGACAAGTTAACGAGTGTTAGTCTTCAGGTCAACCCGGGTCCGGGACGGCGTGCCGGACCGGAGCACGCTGCACCGACGGAGGGCGCATGGCGCGGACGGCGAACCCGCGGGGCCAGGGGTCGCGGCTGCGGGGCGAGCTCCTGGACGCCGCGAGCCGGCTCCTCGTCGCGGGCGGCCGGGACGCCGAGCTCACCCTGCGCGGCGTCGCCCGGGAGGCCGGGGTCTCGGCCCCGAGCGTGTACGCCCACTTCGCGGACCTCGACGAGCTCGCCGTCGAGCTCGTCCGCCGGCACGTCGCCGACCTCGCGGCGGCGTTGCACCGCAGCGCCTCGCGGACGACGTCCCGCCCGGCGCCCGACCGGCTGCGCTCGCTCGCCCGGGCCTACGTCCGCTGGGGGCTGGAGAACCCGGGCCCGTACACCGTCGTGTTCGAGGGCCGGGCGCTGCGCCAGCTGAGCGCCGAGGACGAACGTGCGCTCACCGCCGGCAGCGACCTGCTCGGGGACCTCGCCGCACTGCTCGTCGACCTCGACCCGCCCCCGGAGGACCCGGCCGCCGCGGCCCTCGGGGTGTGGACCGCGCTGCACGGCGTCGTCTCGCTGCGTCTGTCCAAGCCGGCGTACCCGTGGCCCGGGGTCGAACGGCACGTCGACGCGGCCCTCGGGGCCGTCGTGCCGGGCCGACACGCGCGGACCGGGAGCTGAGCCGCCCTACTCAGGCTCCCCGGCCCCGGCCGTGCGTACGTTGACGCCATGAGCACCCCTCTCGAGCAGGCACTCGGTCGGCTCGTCGCCGACGGAACCCTCACGGACGAACAGGCCCGCGCGGTCTCGCGCGAGCTCACGCCGCAGGCGACCGGCGTCCCCGGCGCCGTCCCCGGCCCCCGGTCCGCCGACCGCCCCGGCTGGACCACGCTGGTCGCCGAGATCGGCGGGTACGTCGGCGGGGCCTTCGTGCTCGCCGCCGCGATCGTCCTCACCGGCCCCCGCTGGGGCGAGCTCGGGCAGTCCGAGCGGATCGTCCTGCTCGGCGTCCCGGCGCTGCTGCTCCTCGCCGCGGCGGCCGCCGTCCTCGCACTGACCCCCGGTGGCTGGCCCGTGCGGCACCGGCGCGGCACCGGCGCCCGCCGCCGGCTCGCGGCCGCCCTCGTCGTCGTCGGCGGCGCCCTGCTCGCCGGAGCCGTCGCCGTGGCGGCGCGCGGCACCGGCGACTGGCAGGCCGTCTGGTACTTCGGTGCCGCCACCGTCGTCGGGGCGCTCGGGTACGCCGTGCTGCGCACCCCGCTGCTCCACGTCGCCACCGCGGTCGCGGCGGCCGCCGCCGCACCGATCGCCGCGAGCACGTACTCCGACACCTGGCAGCGCGAGGGCCTCTGGGCCGGGCTCGCCGTCGTCGCCGTCGCCGTCGTCTGGCTCGCCCTCACCGGTGCCGGGCTGCTCGCCGAGGCCGGACTCGGGCTGACCGTCGGCGGCGCGCTCGCCTTCGTCGGCGGCGAGATCGCCACGAGCGCCGAGGGGCTGGCCTGGGTCGGCTACCTCGTGCTCGCAGCCGTGGCCGTCGCGGGGCTGGTCGCCTACGTCCGGACCCGGCACGTCGGCGTGCTGGTCGTCGGTGTCGTCGCGCTCGCGACCGTCGTCCCGCAGGCCGTCATCGACTACACCGACGGTGAGCTCGGGGCGGCGGGCGCGCTGCTCGTCACCGGGCTGTCGATCCTCGGGGCGAGCATCCTCGGCCTGCGG
>NZ_MWLN01000190.1 GCF_002198655.1 Kineosporia sp. A_224 | reverse complement strand
GCTGCTCGTGCTCATCGCCGCGGTCGTCATCGGGCTCGTCGTCGGCGGCTTCGTGGTGCTCCTCGACGGGGTCGCGGTGCCCGACGTGTTCGTCCGGCGCGGCGACGTGGTCGTCTTCTTGGGGGTCTTCGTCGGGCCGGTGCTCGTCGAGGCGTCCGCGGTGGGCGTCTGCGACACCGGCAGGGAGTTGCTCGGCGTGATGCTCGGCGTCGTGACCGGCACGACCGAGGGGTCCTTGCCGCCCCCGAAGAGGATCGCCGCCATGACGACGAGCCCGATGACGACCGCGGCGATGAGCACGAGCAGCGCGATCATCGCGGGCGTCAGCGCGAACGGCAGCACCCGGCGGTCCCGGCCGCGGTGCGACCCGCCCGTCCGGGAGAGGCCCAGCGACGGGGTGGCCGGGGTCGCCGGGCCGTTCCCGTAGCCGTCGGTGGCGAGCCCGGCGGCGGGCCGCGGGTAGCCGTCGGAGCCGTACGACACCGTCTGCTCGCCCTGGGCGGGGTAGCCGTACCCGTTCGCGTCGTAGCCGTTGCCGCCGTAGCCCGCGCCGTTGTACCCGTTGCCCTGGTACCCGTTGCCCGCGTAGCCGGCGGACGGGTACCCGTTCGAGCCGTTCGCGCCCGGGTAGCCGTAGCCGTCGGGGCCGGTGTACCCGGCGCCGCCCTGGTCGTAGCCGGTCGGGCCGTCCGGCGGGGTGGCCTGCTGGTAGCCGTCCGGCGTCCCGGCGGGCAGGTGCTCGGTCCCCGCCGCGGCGGCGGCCGCGGCCGCCGCGGACCCGGCGACGGCGGTCCCGGCGGCCAGCCCGGCCGCGCGCTGGCCGGCGTCGCGCAGGTCGATCTCGCGCCGGATGGACTCGGTGCGGGCGGCGGCCTCCGACGCCGGGCGCTGCGGACGGCGCCGGCGGCGCAGCACGAGCTCGCACTCGTGGGCGAACTCGGCGGCCGACTGGGTGCGGTTGTCGGGGTCCTTCTCCATCGCGAGGTCGACGAGCTCGCGGACGTCCTGCGGGAGGGTGCCCGGCAGCGGCGGCGGCGGTTCGGCGAGGTGCGCGGTGGCGACGGCGACCTGGTTGTCGCCTTCGAACGGACGGCGGCCCGCGAGGCACTCGTACATGACGACGCCGAGCGCGTAGACGTCGGACAGCGGCGTCGCCTCACGGCCGCGCGCGAGCTCGGGGGCGAGGTAGTGCGCCGTTCCCATGACCTGGCCGGTCATCGTCAGCGGCTCGTGGTCGCGCGGCCGGGCGATGCCGAAGTCGGTGACCTTGAGGGTGCCGTCCGGGGTGACGAGCAGGTTCGCCGGCTTCACGTCGCGGTGGACGACGCCCCGCTCGTGGGCGGCGTGCAGCGCCCGCGCGCTCTGGGCGACGATGTCGAGGGTCGCGTCGACGCCGAGGGCACCGCGGCTGAGCATCGTCGACAGCGGCTCGCCCGGGACGAGCTCCATGACGAGGTAGGCGACGTCGTCGTCGGTGAGCGCACCCTGGCCGGGCGTGTTCGGACCGCCCCGGACGTCGGAGTCCGCCGGGACGACCGGGCCCTCGCCGTAGTCGTACACGGCGGCGATGCCGGGGTGCGACAGGGCGCCCGCCGTCCGCGCCTCGGCGCGGAACCGGCGGCGGAAGTTGTCGTCGTACGCGAGCTCGGGGCGAAGGATCTTCACCGCGACCTTGCGGCCGAGCACCTCGTCGAGGGCGCGCCAGACCTCCCCCATGCCTCCGAAGGCGATGCGGTCCTGCAGGCGGTACCGCCCACCGAGCCTCATGTTCCCGAACGAACGCTTCATCGGTTCAGCACCGCCTCGATCACCTGCTTGGCGATCGGGGCAGCGACTCTGCCGCCCGATGCCGCATCCCCCAACGCCCCGCCGTCCTCGACGACGACCGCGATTGCCACCTTCGGGTCGTCGGCCGGTGCGAACGCGGTGAACCACGCGTTCGGCGGCCGGCCTTCGCCCTGCTGCGCGGTCCCCGTCTTGCCGGCGACCCGCACCCCCGGGATCTGTGCTCGCTTGCCCGTCCCGTTGTCGACGACCGCGACCATCATCCGCGTGAGGTCGGCGGCCACCTGGCCGGAGACGGCGTCCGAGAAGCGCTCCGGCTGCGGACGCTGGATGACGTCCACGCCGTTCGCCGACAGCACGTCCTTGACGAGCTGCGGCCGCATGACGACCCCGCCGTTGGCGACGCCCGCGCTGACCATCGCGATCTGCAGCGGGCTCACCCGGACGTCGAACTGGCCGATCGCGGACTGCGCGGTCTGCGGCGGGTTCGGGTCCGGCGGGAAGATGCTCGGCGTCACCGTGAGGGGCACGTCGAGCGCCTTGCCGAAGCCGAACTTCTCGGCCTGCGCGCGGATCGCGTCGTCCCCGATGTCGAGGCCGATCGAGCCGAACGCGGTGTTGCACGAGATCCGCAGCGCGTCGAGCAGGCTGACCTTGTTGTTCGGCCCGCACGCGCCCGCGAAGTCGTTCGGCAGCGACGCCGAGGTCTGCGGCAGGTCGAGCGAGGCCGGGCCGTCGACGAGCGTGTCCGGCGTGTAGTTGCCGCTGGACAGCGCCGCGGCGGCCGTGACGACCTTGAAGACCGAGCCGGGCGGGTACAGCCGGCCGGCGATCGCGCGGTTGTCGAGCGGCCGGTCCGGGTCGTCGAGCAGCCCGTTCCAGGCCTTCGTCACCTTGGCGACGTCGTGGCCGGCGAGCGCGTTCGGGTCGTAGCCCGGCTTGCTGACCATCGCGAGGATCGCACCGGTCTTCGGGTCGAGCGCGACGACCGCGCCCTTCTGGTTGCCGAGGGCGTCCCAGGCGGCCTTCTGGACCTTGGGGTCGATCGTCAGCTCGACGGAGGCACCCTGCGGCTCGCGGCCGGTGAACAGGTCCGACAGGCGGCGGTAGAAGAGCTGGTCCGCCGTCCCGTTGAGGAGGTCGTTGGTCGCGCCCTCCATCCCGGTCGGCTTGTAGACGATCGAGTAGAAGCCCGTCACGGCGCTGTACATCTGCGCGGACGTGTACTTGCGCTGGTAGGTGTACGGGTCGTCGACCTCGACGGACTGCGCGATCGGCCGGCCGTCGACGAGGATCGGCCCGCGGTCGCGGCCGAACTCCTTGAACTGCGTGCGTCGGTTGTCCGTGCGCGCGTTGAGCGAGGGCGCCGAGACGTACTGGACGTACGTCGAGCTGATGAGCAGCGACGCGAAGAGCAGCGCGACGACGACCGCGAGGCGGCGCAGGGGCGCGTTCACCCGGTCACCTCCGCGGGGGCGGGCCGGCGCGCGGCGTCCGAGATCCGCAGCAGGATCGCGACGACGATCCAGTTCGACAGCAGTGACGAGCCGCCGTACGCGAGGAACGGCATGACGAGCCCGGTCAGCGGGATGACCCGGGTGACGCCGCCCGCGACGACGAAGCACTGGAGCGCGATCGTGAACGACAGGCCGGCCGCGAGGAGCTTGCCGAAGCCGTCCCGGGCGCCGATCGCCGTCCGCAGGCCGCGCTCGACGAGGATCAGGTAGAGCAGCAGCAGCGCGAAGATCCCGGTGAGCCCGAGCTCCTCGCCGATCGCGGTGAAGATGAAGTCGCTCTCGGCGAACGGGATGATGTCGGGCCGGCCCTCGCCGAGCCCGGTGCCGAGCAGCCCGCCGCTCGCCATCCCGTAGAGCCCCTGCACCACCTGGAACGCGTTCTCGAACGTCCCCGGCTCGAACGGGTGGAGCCAGATGTCGACGCGGCGCTGCACGTGGCTGAAGATCCGCCACGCGAGGACGGCGCCCGCGACGAACAGGCCCATGCCGATGACGATCCAGCTCGTCCGCTCGGTCGCCACGTAGAGCACGGCGACGAACAGGCCGAAGAAGAGCAGCGACGTCCCGAGGTCGCGCTCGAAGACGAGGACGCCGAGGCTCAGCACCCAGGCGACGAGGATCGGGCCGAGGTCACGGGCCCGCGGCAGCTGCAGACCGAGGAAGCGCCGCCCGACGAGGGCGAGCGAGTCGCGCGCCGTGACGAGGTAGCCGGCGAAGAACAGCGCGAGGAGGATCTTCGCGATCTCGCCCGGCTGGAACGACAGCGGGCCGAGGCCGATCCAGATCCGGGCGCCGCGGATGTTGCGCCCGATGAAGGGCAGCAGCGGCAGGAGCAGCAGCGCGAAACCGAGGAGCGCCGCCGTCCACGTGTACCTGGCGAGGATCCGGTGGTCGCGCACGAGCCACAGGACGGCGACCGCGGCGCCGACCCCGATCGCCGTCCACAGCAGCTGCCGGGTCGCGAGGCTGGTCTCCTCCGCGAGGTCCAGCCGGTGGATGACGACGAGGCCGAGGCCGTTGATCGCCGTCGTGATCGGCAGGATGACCGGGTCCGCGTAGGGCGCGACGACCCGCAGGACGGCGTGCACGCCGAGCACGAGGACGGCGAGCCCGCCGCCGACCCACATCCAGTTCGCCTGCACCTGGCCCTCGGCCGCGATGCCGACGAGCACGTACGCGCCGATGGCGATGCCGAGGGACACCACGAGCAGGACGAGCTCGACGTTGCGCCGCGGCCGGGTCTCGACCGCCGTGACGACAGCCATCACCCCACCCCCCGGCCGGCCCCGTGGGCCAGGAGGGGTGCGGGGGCGGTGGCGCCCGGCACGCGGCGGTCGGTCATGACGTGGCGGCCCCGCAGTCCGACCCGAGCGGGGCGTCGTCGGTGGGCGCGGCGGACGCGCTCGGCAGGGTCACGGGGTCGGTCTCGGTGAGGGACGGCGTCGGCGCGGCCGACGTGGCCGACGCACCGGGCTTCTTCGTCGGGGACGCCGCGGGGGCGGTGGCCGTCGAGCCCGCGGTCGGGTTGGCGCTCGGCGAGACGGTCGCGGACGGCGTCGCGGTGGCCGTCGGGGACGGCGTCGCGGCGGCGGCGCGCGAGGCCCGGCACGCCGCGGCGCGGGCCGACAGGGTGTCGACGATCTTCCAGGCCTGGCTCTCGGTGTTCGCGACGATCCCCGACTGCACGCGCTGCCGGTCGAACTCGGGCAGGTCGGCGACCTGGATGTCGGACGCGGTGCCGGCGACGTGCGAGAGCTTCACCGGGCCGACGTCCTCGGGCAGGCCCTGGAAGACGGCGACGACCCCCGCGCTCTGCCCGACGAAGTACTGGTTCTGCACCCAGCGCCACGCGGTGTACCCGCCGGCGACGACGACCGCGAGGACGACGAGCACCCCGACGAGCCGCAGCCCGCGCCGCGGCGCCTTCTCCGGCTCGGCGACGAGCTTGACCTCGTCGCGCATCGCGGCGAGCGGGATCGGCTGGGTGTCGCCGCTCGCGACGCTCATCGGCACCGGCGCGGTGAGCGCGGCCGCCCGCTCGGCGGCGGACGGTGCCCCGACGGTGGCCCGGGCCCGCTGGTTGAGCGTCGCCGCGCCGACGACGGCCGGGTTGGTCACGGGCGGCTCGGTCGTGGCGTCGACGACGTCCGCGACGATGCACGTGACGTTGTCGGGTGCCCCGGCGCGCAGCGCGAGCTGGACGAGCGCCTCGCACGTCGTGGCCGGGTCCGCGCCCGCGGCGAGGGTGTCGTGCAGGGTGTCGTGGCTGACGACGCCCGACAGCCCGTCCGAGCAGAGCAGGTACCGGTCGCCCGGGCGGCCCTCGCGCATCGACAGGTCGGGCTCGACGTCGTCGATGACGTCGCTGAGCACCCGCATGAGGACCGAGCGCTGCGGGTGCTGCTCGGCCTCCTCGAGGGTGAGCCGGCCCTCGTCGACGAGGGTCTGGACGAAGGTGTGGTCCTTCGTGATCTGGATGAGGTCGCCGTCGCGCAGCACGTAGGCGCGCGAGTCGCCGATGTGCGCCAGGGCGAGCTTGCCGCCGGTCCGCAGCAGGGCCGTGACCGTCGTCCCCATGCCCGTGAGCTGCGGCTCCTCGTCGACCCGGCTGAGCAGCTCGCGGTGGGCCGCGAAGACGGCCTGCTTGAGATGCTCCAGCGCGTCGTCGGCACCGTGCGACTCGCCGTCCAGCGGCGCCAGCTCGCCGATCGCGAGGGACGACGCGACGTCACCGCCCGCGTGCCCGCCCATCCCGTCAGCGACGACGAGGAGGTGCGGCCCCGCGTAGGCCGAGTCCTGGTTGTTCTGACGGACCAGACCGACGTCGGAGCGGGCCGCATAGCGCAGCGCGATCGCCAACCCGGCTACCTCCGCAACTCGAGGACCGTACGGCCGACACGCACCGGGGTGCCGATGTCGACCGGGGTCGGGGACTCGACCTTGGAGCGGCCGAGGTACGTACCGTTCGTGGAGCCCAGGTCCTCGACGAGCCACGTGCCTGCGTCGAGGAACAGTCGTGCGTGCCGGTTGGACGAGTAGTCGTCCTCGAGCACGAGCGTGCACTCGGGGGCGCGGCCGATGAGGATCGCGGCCTGCCCCAGGGCCAGCGAGGTGCCCTTGAGGGACCCCTCGGTGACGACGAGCGTGCGTGGTGCCTTTCGGTCCTCGGTGTCCCGGCCGCGCTGTGGCGCGGGTGCCGGGATCCCCCGACCCGGTGTGCCCGGGGCGGGCCTGCGGGTGACCCTGGTCCCGAAGAGGTCGCTGCGCAGGACGCCGACGACCGACAGGACCAGGATCCACAGCAGTGCCAGGTACCCCAGACGCAGCAGGGTAAGGGTGAGCTCGCTCATCGGTGGGCGGTCACCACTGCCCCGAGTGGTAGGTGATGCGCGTGCGACCCACGGTGATGACGCTGCCGTCGGCGAGCGTGCCCGCGTGGACCCGCTCCCCGTCGACGAACGTGCCGTTCGTCGATCCGAGGTCGATGACCCGGGCCTTGCCGTCGACGACGTGCACCTCGGAGTGCCGGCGCGAGACGCCCGGGTCGTCGAGCACGATGTCGACGTCCATCGCCCGGCCGATGACGGTGACGGCCCGGTCGATCCGGTGCGGGCGGCCGTCGACGTCGAGCGTGCCGAGCGAGGTCGGCGGCGTCGCCCAGGACGGCGAGTAGCCGGCGGGCTGCTGGGCGGCGGGCGCGGCGGGCTGCTGCTCGGGCTGCTGGT
>NZ_MWLN01000019.1 GCF_002198655.1 Kineosporia sp. A_224 | reverse complement strand
GCCGGCACGGTGCGGTGCGGTGCGGCGGCCAGCCCCGCGGCCGGCCCGGCCGGCGGTTCCCCGCTGCACCCCGACTACGTCGAGGCCTACTACGGCACGGCCGAACCCCCGCCGCCACGGGCGCGGCACGGCCGGTCCCGCGGACGGTCCGACGGGTACGACGAGGGGCACCGGGTCATCGACCTCACGGCCGTCGAGCCGACGGTCTCGGCCGGCGAGCTCGCGGAGTGGGTCCGCCGGCTGGAGGCCGGCCGATGACCCGGCCGACGACCCGGGCGACGAGCCGCGCGACGGCATCGGGGCTGCGGGCGTTCCTCGCGACCGACCGGGGCCGGATCGTGCTCGTCGGGGGTGCGGCGCTCACCGTCTTCGCCGCCGGCGTCGGGGTCGGCGGGCTGCTGCGCGGCGGACCGGACGAGGCCGTCGTGACGGTCCGCGGGCCGTCACCCTCGCCGTCCGCGGCCGGCTCGCCGACGGCCCCGGCGGCCGGCAGCGGGCCGGTCACCCCGACGGTCGAGCCGGTCACCCCGACGACGGCCTCCGGCATCAGCACGACCGCGGGCGAGCAGGACCAGGGCGGCGGGGTGCCGGCCCCGGCCGGCATCCCGAAGGCGCCGGTGGCCCGCTTCGACTGCCCGGCGACGGGGACCCGCGTGTCGTCGGCCGCCCAGCTCACCGCCGCTCTCGCGGCCGCCTCGGCGGGCGACGCGATCCTCCTCGCGGACGGCGTGTACACCGGCGCGTTCGTCGCGACGGCGAAGGCGAGCGCCGGCGCACCGGTCTACCTGTGCGGCAGCCGGTCGGCGGTGCTCGACGGCGGCTCGACCTCCGGCGGCTACGTGCTCCACCTGGACGGCGCCGCCGGATGGCGGGTCTCGGGCTTCACCGTCCGCAACGGCCAGAAGGGCGTCATGGTGGACGGCGGCCGCGGCAACGCGCTGCAGGACCTGCTCGTCGAGGAGATCGGCGACGAGGCCGTCCACCTGCGCCGGCAGAGCACCGGGAACGTCGTGCGCGGCCTGACGATCCGGGACACCGGCCGGCGCAAGGAGAAGTTCGGCGAAGGCGTCTACGTCGGTTCCGCCGAGAGCAACTGGTGCGACGTCAACGGCTGCAGCCCGGACCGCAGCGACGGCAACTTCGTGCTGGACAACAGGATCGGGCCGACCACCGCCGAGAGCGTCGACGTCAAGGAGGGCACCTCCGGCGGGGTCGTGGCCGGGAACGTCCTCGACGGGACCGGGCTCGTCGGCGCCGACTCGTGGGTCGACGTCAAGGGCAACGGGTGGCTCGTCACCGGCAACCGCGGCACGCGCTCGCCCATGGACGGCTTCCAGACCCATGTCGTCGCCGACGGCTGGGGGCGGGACAACGTCTTCCGCGGCAACGTCGCGGACCTCGCCGGCGGCAGCGGTGTCGGGTACTACCTCCACAAGGACGTGCCGAACACCGTGGCCTGCAGCAACAAGGTCACCGGTGCGGCGGGCGGGCTCTCCAACCGGCCCTGCACCTGACGGCGACCTCGACGCCCGGGCCTCTTCCCGCTGCGGCACGGCGGCCGTACTGTCGGGCCGCGGCCGGACCGCACCGGTCCGTCTCCCGTCCACGTCCACGCTGCTGGAGGGAACATGTCCCGTCGTGACCTGATCGACCCGGAGTCCCGCGTCCCGCTCGACGCCCTGCTCGGCTTCATGCCCGGTGGTTTCAACGCGATCCCCGACATCGTCACCCGGCGCGCGACCGTCGCGCAGATCCTCGCCTCCATGCCCGTCCCGCCGAACCCCAACGTGACGACCGAGGACCGCACCGTGCCCGGCCCGGCGGGCGACCCCGACATCAGCGTCCGGATCTACCGCCCCGTCGGGACCTCCGCGACCACCGGGACGCTGCCGGGCATCTACTACATCCACGGCGGCGGCATGGTCCTCGGCGACGTCGCCGGCGAGGACGCCAACGCGGCGAGACTCTGCGAGGAGGTCGGCGCCGTCGTCGTGTCCGTGGAGTACCGGCTCGCGATCTACGGGGGCAGCGCCGGCGGCGGCCTCACGCTCGGCACCGTCCTGCTCGCCCGGGACCGCGGCGGCCCGGCGCTGGCGTTCATGATGCCGATCTACCCGATGATCGACGACACGAACACCTCCGGGTCGAGCCACGAGATCACCGACATCGGGATCTGGGACCGGGCCGGGAACATCGAGGCCTGGGCCTGGTACCTCGGCGGCAAGCCCGCGGACCAGTACGCCGCACCCGCCCGCGCCACCGACCTGAGCGGCCTGCCCCCGGGGTTCATCGACGTCGGCACGGTCGACATGTTCCGCGACGAGGACATCGCGTTCGCGAACCGGCTCATGCAGGCCGGCGTCCCCTGCGAGCTCCACGTCAACCCCGGCAGCTACCACGCCTCCGAGGTCTTCGCCCCGGACGCCGCCCTGTCCCGGCGGATCTGGGCCCTGCGGGTCGACGCGCTCCGCAGGGCTCTCGCCTAGGACACCGGCACCCGGACGTGCGGCGCCGGGGCCGAACGGGTGGATCACCCGGGCGGCCCCGGTCACCCGCCGGGCATGGGAACGATCCCGGCTGTGCCGGACCTCCTCAACATGGACCAACGTCCTGTCGACACCCGAGGTATCCGCAGGGTTGCAGGACATCGATCCATGGAGGAGGCACCTCGTGACGCCAGTCCATGGCGACCCGGGACCGACGACGCCGTCGCAGTACGCCCGGCGGCGCGGCCCGTCCGCCTGGCTCGACGACCGGTCCGTCGCCGTCAAGCTGGCCACGCTCGTCGGGGTCGCCCTCGTCGGGGTCCTCGCGGTCGGCACGGTGGGCCTGCAGGAGCTGCGGGCCGCCTCGACGCAGGCCGAGCGCCTGCAGTCCCTGCAGAAGATGACCCGGCTCGCGCTCGAGGCCGACATGGCGCACGACGCGATCAAGGGCGACGTGCAGCAGGCGATCCTCGACGGCGACAGCGCCTCGGGCCGCGAGGCGCTCGCCGACCTGGACGACCACTCCGCGATCCTGTCGGACGGCGTCGCCACCTTCCGGGCGGGGACCATGCCCGAGGACGTCCGCCGGGCCGCCGACGAGGTCGCCCCGCTCGTCGCGACGTACCTCGAGGAGGCGCACCGGGCCGCGGGCGCCGGGGTCACCGGCACCGCGACGGCCGCGTCGACGACGACGTTCCGGACCTCGTTCTCGGCCGTCGAGGAGGCCATGCCCCGGATCGGGGACGCCCTGGGCGGCCACGTCTCCGACGCGGCGGCCGCGGTCCACGCGTCCCGCACCTCCGCGACACGGACCCTCGCCGGCGCCGCAGCGGCCTCGGCCCTGCTCCTCGTCCTGCTCTGGCGGGCGATCGGCCGCAGCGTCGTGCGCCCGCTGCAGACGGTCGCCGCGGTGGCCGCCGGCCTCGCCGCCGGCGACCTCACCCGCACGTGCGACCTGCGGCGCGGCGACGAGTTCGGTGCGATGGGGGACGGCATCGACACCGCGGTCCGCTCCCTGCAGTCGATGATGCGCGACCTCGCCGCCACGGGCGGCTCGCTCGCCGAGGCCGCCCTCGAGCTGTCCGCGGTCTCCGAGGACCTCAGCCGTGGGGCCAGGGACGCCGCCGACCGGGCCACCGAGGCCCGGACCGGCTCGACCCAGGTCGACGAGGAGGTGCAGTCGGTGATGGCCGGCGCCGAGCAGATGGCGGCCTCCGTCGCCGAGATCGCCAGCAACGCCTCCCGTGCCGCGGCCGTGGCCAACGAGTCCGTCGTCGCCGCCGACGCCGCGAACGAGCAGATCGAGCAGCTCGGGGTCGCGAGCGCCGAGATCGACTCGGTCGTTCGGCTCATCACCGCCATCGCCGAGCAGACCAACCTCCTCGCGCTCAACGCGACGATCGAGGCCGCCCGCGCCGGTGCGGCGGGCAAGGGCTTCGCCGTCGTCGCCGAGGAGGTCAAGCAGCTCGCGCACCAGACGGCCCGCGCGACCGACGACATCACGAGCCGGATCACCTCGATCCAGAACACGACGTCCGCGGCGGCCGGGGCCGTCACCGGGATCCGCGAGGTCATCGGCCAGATCAACGAGTTCAGCATGACGATCGCCTCGGCCGTCGAGGAGCAGGCCGCCACGACGAACGGCATGAGCCGCTCGCTCGGGGTCGCCGCCGCGGGGAGCAGCGAGGTGATCCGGGTGGTCGCGAGCGTCGCCGAGGTGAGCCGCGCGGCCGCGCAGGGCGCCCAGGGCAGCAAGGACGCCTCGGACGACGTCGCGACCTTCGCCCAGAACCTCAACACCCTCGTCGCCCGATTCCGCTACTGAGTCGCCGGTCTCCGGCACAGACAAGGAGGGCCCCGACATGGCAGAGCCGCCGGTCGTCGCCGCCTACGGCCTGCGCAGGCCGGACCTCGACGAGGTCCGGGCCGCCGTCCAGCGGGTCAGCCCGGTCACCGCGGACGCGGTGTGGGCCGGGCTGCTCCAGGCCGCCGGGCTGGACGGCGCGCCACCGCACGGCGACGACGCCGTGCAGCGTGTCGTCGCGGCCATGAAGTCCTCGGGTGACCCGGTCATCGTGCTGTGCGCGCGGGCCGTCACCATCCGCCTGTCCTCCTACGAGCACCTCGCCGCGACCGCGGAGATCGTGAGGAACCACCGGTGAACATCCCCGCCCCCCGCC
>NZ_MWLN01000189.1 GCF_002198655.1 Kineosporia sp. A_224 | reverse complement strand
CCGCCGCCGACCCCGCAGGTCTCACCGGCGACGTAGACCCCGGGCACCGTGGTGCGCTGCCGGGCGTCGACGACGGCGGCGGGCAGGCCGTCCGGCCCCGGCGCGAGGGTGCACCCGGCCTGGACGACGAGGTCGAGCCGCGGCAGGAACCCGTAGCCGACGGCGAGCGCGTCGCAGTCGACCCGGGTGCGGGTCCCGGGGACGACGGTCCAGTCGGCGGCGAGCCGGGCGGTCTCGACCCACTCGAGCCGGTCGGTGCCGTGGGCGGCGACGACCGCGGTCCGGGGCCGGAGAGGGACCCGGTGCCGGACCAGGGTCGCGGCGTACCGGGCGCCGTCGAGGACCTTGGCCGGGGCGCCCGCGACCGCGCCGAGCCCGCGCAGCCAGCCGCGCCCGTCGCCGGCCTCGCAGACGCCGAGGACGCTTGCGCCGGCCTCGGCGAGACCCGCGGCGACGGGCAGCAGGAACGGGCCGGTGCCCGCGACGAGCACCCGGCGGCCGGCGACGACGTCGTGCTCCTTGAGGAGGGCCTGCGCGGCGCCCGCGGTGAGGACGCCGGGGAGGTCCCAGCCGGGGAACGGGAGCGCCCGGTCGTGCGCACCGGTCGCGACGACGAGCGCGCGGGCGCGGACGGTGACGGCCTCGTCGGGGCCGCCCGGGACGGCACGGACGGCGTGCACGGTCGCGGGGGCGGCGTCGGGGCCGGCGCCGGACGGGGCCTCCGCACGCCACACCCGATGGGCCGGCAGCACGGTCACGGCACCGTCGGCGACGGCCGCCGCGAGGCCGGCCGAGAGCCGGTGCCAGGCGCCGACGTCGTGGTGGTGGCGGCCGACCCCGGCCGGGCCCTGCCGCCAGTACTGGCCGCCCGGGCGCTGCTCGGAGTCGAGGACGACGACCCGGGCGCCGCCCGCGGCGGCCGCGACCGCGGCGGCGACGCCGGCCGGGCCGGCACCGACGACGGCGACGTCCACGACGTCCGCCCCGCCCGCGGCACGCTCAGAGGGCGAGGTCGGCACGGCCGCTGCCCTCCTGGGTCCGGACGTCGAGGCCCGGGCGGGCCGGGACGACGCAGGCGCGCTCGTCGGCGCGGCCGTCGACCACGACGAGGCAGTCGAAGCAGACGCCGATGCCGCAGAAGATGCCGCGCGGCTTCCCGGCGTGCCGGGTCGAGCGCCAGGAGCGGACGCCGTCCGCCCACAGCGCGGCCCCGACGGAATGGCCGTCGGCGAACGCCACGGGCCGGCCGTCGAACGAGAAGTGATGCGCCGCAACAGGTTCTGCACCGATCGGCTCGTCGGTCACGCCGCGACCTCCTCGAAGCGCTCCGGGCGGAACGGGGTGAGGTCGAGGTCCGGCGCGACGCCGGTGAGCACCTGCGCGAGGACGAGGCCGGTGCCCGCGGCGAGGCCGATGCCGGCACCCTCGTGGCCGCAGGCGTGGAGCAGGCCGGGGGCGCGCGGGTCGGCGCCGACGACGGGCAGGTGGTCGGGGCAGTACGGCCGGAACCCCCGGTAGGTGCGCAGGAGCGGCACGTCGGCGAGCACCGGGAAGAGCCGGACCGCCTGCGCCGCGAGGCGCCGGACGACGTGCACGGGCATCGCGGGGTCGAAGCCGACCCGCTCCCGGCTGGCCCCGACGAGGATCGTGCCGGCCGGCGTCCCCTCGACGACGGCGCTGCTCTCGAGGTCGGCGTTGTCGCTCGCGACGTCCGCGACGTACTCGGCGGCGTAGACCTTGTGCCGCACGAGGACCGGGACCGGGGCCGTGACGAGGATGACCCCGCGCCGCGGCAGCACCGGCACCCGGACGCCCGCGAGGTCGGCGACCGCGCCGCCCCAGGTGCCCGCGGCGTTGACGACGGCCCCGGCGGGCAGGTCGCCGTCCGGGGTCCGGACGCCGACGACCCGGGCGCCGTCCCGGAGCATGCCGGTCACCTCGACCCCGGTGCGGAGTGTGGCGCCGAGGGCACGGGCGCCGGCGAGCATCCGGGCGGCGGCGAGCATCGGCTGCACCTGGCTGTCCTGCGGGTAGAACATGCCGCCGGCCAGCCCCGGCGCGAGGTGCCGCTCGTGGTCGTGCAGCCGGTCAGCGGGGACCTCGACCGCCTCGACGCCCGCGCCGCGCTGCCGGGCCGCGAGCGCGGAGAGCGCGGGCAGCGCCCGGGGCGACTCGGCGACGACGAGACCGCCCTTGGGCTCGAGCTCGAAACCGCCCGCGGGCAGCCCGGAGCCGCCCGAGAGGTGCTCGGCGACGTCCCGCCAGGCGCGCAGGCTGAGCAGGGCGAGCTCCAGCTCGGGGCCGGGCGGCTTGTCGGAGACGAGGAGGTTGCCCTCGCCGCCGCTCGTCGTCCCGCCGGCGACCGGGCCGCGGTCGACGACCGTGACGCGCAGGCCGGCCCGGGCCGCGGCGAGGGCGCACGCGGCCCCGACGACCCCGGCGCCGACGACGAGGACGTCCGGGTAGCCGGACGCGGGGGCGGGGCGCGGGGTCACCTCAGTAATATGTCACACACCACTGAATCTGGAAAGCCGTCAGCGGGTCCACAGGGTCAGGGAGCCGTCGGCCGGGACCGGCCACACCTCGACCCGGCGGTACCCGACGGCCCGGACCGCGGCGGCCTGGTCGCGGGCCAGGGCCGCGAGCGGGTCGCCGCACCCCCGCCAGCAGCCGATCCACAGCCGCGCCGGGGTCCCGAGACAGTCCGCCGCCGGCGTGCACGGCAGGTCGTCCAGGGTCGCGGCCGCCGCGGCCGGCTCGCCCGCGAAGACGTCGTCGAGACGGGTCCGGGGCGACAGGTACGCGCGCAGCCCGATCCGGTAGCGCAGCGGGGCCCACGCGGTCATCGCGATCGCGTCCCCGGGCCGGGCCCGGTCGTCGAGGATCGCCGCGACCCGGCGGTAGTCGGGCTGGTCGTACCAGACGTCGCCGCGCAGCCGGGTCTGGGCGGGCAGGCCCAGGACGAGGACCAGCGCGACGAGCGCGACGGCCGACCGGCGGTCCGTCGTCGCGGTCGCGGCGACGAGCAGCCAGCCGGGCAGCGCGAAGAGCAGGTACCGCGGCGACGTCAGCGGGACGACCGTGAAGGAGAGCGCGACGAGCGCGACCGCGGGCACGAGCGCCCAGGGGACGGCGACCCTGCGCACGGGTCCGGCGCGCAGCACGACCGTGGCCGCGGCGCCGAGGACGGCGGCCATCACCGACGCGGAGACGAACAGCCCCGGCGGGAGCTCGAGGAGCCGCCCGGGAGTCGGCGGGCGGATCCACGCGATCTGCGCCTGCTGCCGGGAGCCGAGGACCGCGACCGGCAGGACGACGACGCATGCGGCCCCGAGAGCGGCGACGAACCCGGCGGCCGCACGGGGCCGCACACCGCGGGGCCGCCCGACACCGGTTCCCACGACACCGGTCCCCAGCGCGCCGGTGGCGACGACGCACGCGTGCGCGAGGACGAGCAGGGTCGCCGTCACCTGCAGCGCGCCGAGCAGTGCGACGAGGGCCGCGTACCGCACCCACAGCCACCGCCCGGGCCGATCCACCGCGTCGACGAGCGCGAGCGTCGCCCCGACCGCGACGGCGAGCACGAGCGCGTAGGGCCGCGCGTCGTCCGCGTACTGGCTCACGGACGGGACGACCGCGAGGAGCAGCCCCGCGACGAGGCCCGCCCGGCGCCCCGCGAGCCGGGCGCCGAGGACCGCGAGCAGCGCGGCGGCCGCCGCCGTGGCGAGCACGGAGGGCAGCCGCAGGCTCACGGCCGAGGTCCCGAAGACCGCCGTCCAGACGTGCATGAGCCCGTAGTACGTCGCGTGGACCCCGTCGACGGTCCGCACGAGCCGCCCGAGGTCGGACCAGGAGCGGGTCGCGGCCGAGAGGGTCGCGAGCTCGTCCTCCCAGAGCGCGGTCCGGTCGATCCAGGGCGCCGTGACGGCGAGCGCGGCCACCGCCGGCAGG
The DNA here is from genome assembly GCF_002198655.1 of Kineosporia sp. A_224. Taxonomy (GTDB): domain Bacteria; phylum Actinomycetota; class Actinomycetes; order Actinomycetales; family Kineosporiaceae; genus R-H-3. The sequence goes on along the minus strand of NZ_MWLN01000189.1, from coordinate 16,542 downwards.
GCCCAGACCCAGACCGGCAGCCGACCGCCGTTCCGCCCGGGCGCAGCAGCCCCGACGCCTCGCTCCCCGCCGTCCCCGCCGGTCGTGGGCGTCACCGGGTCCTCGACCGCGGTGCTCACGCCCGTGACGGTAGGCCTGTTCCGGCGCGGCGCGCGGCGACCGACGTCCTGGCGCCGATCTCTGTGCTCCGACAGCCCCCCGTGGCAGGATGCGGCGCGTGACCGGGATTCTCGCGAAGATCGTCGTCAACGCCATCGCCATCTGGGTGGCCGCCCTCGTCGTGCCGAACGTCAGCCTCGAGGGCGACGGGCTCGGCAAGACGCTCGGGTCCTACCTGATCGTGGGCGCGATCTTCGGGCTGGTGAACACGTTCATCAAGCCGGTCGTGCGGTTCTTCGCCTTCCCGTTCATCCTGCTCACGCTCGGGCTGCTGTCGCTCGTCATCAACGCGCTCATGCTCGAGATCGTCGACTGGGCGTCGAACAAGATCGGGATCAACTTCGACTCCGGCCCGTTCTTCTGGTCGACGCTCGCGGCGGCGCTCATCATCACGTTCGTCAGCATGATCCTCAGCGTGCTCGTCCCCGACGAGGACTGAGCCGCGCGCCCGTGTCGCTGATCGTCGTCGACGTCGAGTCCGACGGGCCGTCGCCCGGGCACTACTCGATGGTCTCGTTCGGGGCCGTCGTCGTGGACCGCGCGCTGGGGACGACGTTCAAGGGGCTCGTCCGGCCGGTGAGCGACCGCTGGCTGCCCGAGGCGCTCGCGGTCTCCGGCGTGACCCGTGAGGAGCACCTCACCTACCCCGAGCCCGCCGGGGTGATGGCCGAGTTCGCGGAGTGGGTCGTCGCGTCGTCCAAGGGCCGGCCGGTGTTCTGCTCGGACAACGTCGCCTTCGACTGGATGTTCGTCAACTGGTACTTCTACGAGACGATCGGCCACAACCCCTTCGGGTGGAGCGGCCGGCGGATCGGCGACCTCTACTGCGGCATGGTCAAGGACGGGTACGCCGGCTGGAAGCACCTGCGCCGGACGCCGCACACGCACGACCCGGTGGACGACGCGAAGGGCAACGCGGAGGCGATCCTCGCGATGGTCGACATGGGGCTGCGGCTGCCGGTCGGCTGACGCGGCGGGCGTCAGGACGACGCGCTGCCGCCGGACCAGAGCTCGGTCTCGGCCCAGGTGTCGTCGAACGCCGGGCTCGGCGACGGCACCCCCGGGCCGCCCGCGGCGCCCACCCGGTGGGGCTGCTCGTCGGACGGCAGCGGGAACCGGGTCTGCGCGAAGTGGAACAGCTCGTCCGGCGGGAGCGCCTTGGAGAAGTACCAGCCCTGGGCCAGCGAGCAGCCGCTCGCGACGACCTCGGCGAGGGTGTCGGCGTCCTCGATGCCCTCGGCGACGACCCGCATCCCGAGGTTGTGCCCGAGCTCGACGGCCGCGCGCACGATGACGGCGTCCTGCTGGTTCTGGACCATCTTCTGGACGAACTGCTGGTCGACCTTCATCTCGTCGACGGGCAGCTGGCGCAGGTGGGTCATCGAGGAGTAGCCGGTGCCGAAGTCGTCGAGCGAGAGCCCCACCCCCATGTCCCGCAGGCGCTGGAGCATGGGCAGCGTCTCGCCGGTCGCGTTGAGCGCCACCGACTCGGTGATCTCGAGGCGGAGCAGCTCGGGCGGCACACCGTGCGTCTCGAGCATCCGCGCGACGACGTCGGGGACGTCCGCGAGCTGCAGCCAGCGCGGCGACAGGTTCACCGCGACCGGCAGCGGGCGGCCGCGCCGCACCCAGGCCGCGGCCTGCGCGATCGCCGTCTCGAGGACGACGCGGGACAGCGGCACGACGAGGCCGGTCTGCTCGGCGAGGTCGAGGAACGCCCCCGGGTAGAGCAGCCCGCGCTGCGGGTGCTGCCAGCGCACGAGCGCCTCGACGCCGGCGAGCCGGCCCTCGAGGACGTCGACGACCGGCTGGTAGTGGAGCACGAGCTGGCCCTCGGCGATCGCCTTGCGCAGCTCGGCGGACAGCTCCAGCCGCGACCGGCTCTGGCCGCCGTCCCGCTCGGGGTCGAAGGTCGCGATCCCCTGGCCGGACTCCTTCGCCCGGTACATCGCGACGTCCGCCTCGCGCAGGAGGCCCTCGACGGTCGGGGGCACGGGGACCTCGTCGTCGGCGAGGTCCTCCCGGTGGCTCACGGCGATCCCGATCGAGGCGTCGACGTGCAGGTCCATGTCGTCGACGACGAACGGGTCGTCGAGCTGGGCGGAGAGCCGCTCGGCGACCCGGCGGGCGGCGCCCCGGCCCGCGCCGGGCAGCAGGACGGCGAACTCGTCGCCGCCGAGCCGGGCGAGGACGTCGCTCGGGCGCAGGATCGCACGCAGCCGCGGGCCGACCTGGGCGAGCAGCTGGTCGCCGACGGCGTGGCCCAGGCTGTCGTTGACCTCCTTGAAGCGGTCCAGGTCGATCATGAGCACCGCGACCGGCTTGGACGGCGTCGCCTCGTTGACGGCCACGGCCGCGAGGTTGAGCAGCGCCTTGCGGTTCGGCAGCCCGGTGAGCAGGTCGTGGGTCGCCTGGTGGAGGAGCTCGCTCTCCATCCGGAGGCGCTCGGTGACGTCGCGGCCCATGAGGACGACGGCGCCGAGGTCGAGCCCGCGACGGTGGGACACCGCCCACTCGATGACCCGCCACTCGTCGTCCGCCGCCCGGACCCGGACCCGCGGCCGCTCCTCGCCCGGCGACTGGCCCGGCCAGTCGCCGTCCGTGAGCCGCAGGAAGGTCACAAGGTCGGCGGCGTGGACGAACGAGGCGAGCGGGCGGCCGACGACCTGGCCTGTCGACCAGCCCAGGCTCGTCGTCACCGACTCGGAGGCGAACGTGACACGGGTGGCGTCGTTGAGGACGACGACGAGGTCCCCGGAGGCGTCGACGATGGCCCGGAAGGCGTGCTCGCTCTCCAGGGCGTCGATGAGCGCGTTGACCGCGGACGCGACCCGGCCGACCTCGTCGTCCGACTGCACGTCGAGGGCGAGCGAGCGCAGCCGGCCGGGCTCCCAGCCCGACGCGGGGGCCCCGGCGACCGTCTCCCGGACGACGTCCGCGACGGCCGAGAGGCCGGTCGTCAGGTCCGACAGGTGCCGGCGCACGATCCGTTGCTGGACGACGCCGTGCCCGAACGTCACGAGCATGCTCGACACGGCGCACCCCACGAACAGGCTCGGGTGCAGCAGCGCGGCGGGGACGCCCATGAGCGGCAGGGCGAGCGGGAAGAGGCCGCCGATGACCAGGCTCGCCCCGTAGCTCGCGACCTGCGTCTCGGTGACGAACCTGCGGCGCCGGGGCGTGCCGGGGTCGCGACCGGTGCCGTGGTCTGCGACGCTCACCTGGAGGTCATCGGAGCCGCCCGTGCGTGGCTTGAGGTCGGCCCCCCGTGCGGCGGGCAGGGCCGGCACGCGTGACCGATACCAGGCCCGATCGGCGGTTCGCGCCCCGGACGGCCCCCGACCCGGCGAGGATCAGGACGTGGACCACCGGCACGAGCCGCTCGAACCGGCCGACCTGCCCGGCCCCGTCCTGCCCGCCGGCGGCGTCCCGCTCGACCCGGTCGACCCGGTCGTTCCCCGAGAACCGCTCCTGCCGGTCGCCCCGACCCGGGTCGACTTCGGGGACGGCGTCCGGCTGACCCGGCGCTCGATGCTCCTCGTGACGCTCGTCGCCCTCGTGCCCGTGATGGCGGCCATCGGGGTCGCCGTCCTGCTCTCGCTCGGCACCGGGCAGCCCGCCGACGGGGACCGCGGCCAGACCGTCTCGGACACCGGCGACGGCGGGGACGTGGAGCAGGGCGGCGGATCGGCCGAGGAGGACGGCGGCGATGCCGGCAGCAACGACGGCGGGACCGGGACCGGCCAGGGTGCAGGCGGCGGCACCGGCGTGACCGAGGCACGGCGCGACGACGCCGGGGACGCGCTGCGCTCTGCCGGGGTGCGCCGGCTCGGCTCGGTCGAGGCCGCGTGGACGTGGCGCGACGGCGACACCGAGATGCTCGTCGCCGTCACGCGGCGGGTGACCCGCCGCAACTCCGACTTCTCCGCCCGGGCGGTGACGCTGCGGGTGACGACCGTCGCCGACCCGCAGGGGAAGGCCAAGGTGCTCGCGTCGAGCGAGGACGGCGGCCAGACCTGCGCCCGCGGCGTCGAGATGAAGGCGGACGTGACGCCGTCCGCCGTCAAGGTCCGGGACCTCGACGGCGACGGCACCCGCGAGGCCCTCGTCACGTGGGCGCACGCCTGCGGCAGCGACGTCCAGCGCCGGGCCACCGTGCTCGCCGGGCCGAGCGCCTACGTCCTCGGCGGGCAGGGCGCGCTCGTCGCCGAGCCCGACCCGCCGATCGCCGACTGGCCGGACGGGTACCTCGACGCGGCGTCGCAGGCGCTCGGCTGAGGCACGTCAGCGGACCGTGAACGACGTCGTCAGGGTCGCGGTCGACGCGTCGCCCGCGTAGAGGTCGATCCGCCCGGTCTCGACGACGAGCCGGCCGGTGTTGTCGTAGAACCCGAAGTCGCTGCGGTCGAGCCGGAACCGCACCGTCTTCGTCTGCCCCGGCGCGAGCGTCACCCGCTCGAAGCCGCGCAGCCGGCGGACCGGCTGGGTCAGGCTCGCGACGGGGTCGTGGAGGTAGAGCTGGACGACCTCGTCGCCGGCCCGGGTACCGGTGTTCGTCACCTGCACGGACGCCGTGACCGACCCGCTGCGGGAGACGGTGGCACGGTCGGCGGTCAGGCCGTGGACGGAGAACGTCGTGTACGACAGGCCGTACCCGAACGGGTAGAGCGGGTCGCACGACGCGATGTCCCGGTACCGCGACGTGTACTTCTGCGTGGCGTCGCAGGGCCGGCCCGTCGGCTCGTGGTTGTAGTAGACCGGCACCTGCCCGACGCTGCGGGGGAACGTCACCGGCAGCTTGCCGCCGGGGTTCACCGCACCGAAGACGACGTCGGCGACGGCGTTGCCGGCCTCCACGCCGGGGAACCAGGCCTCGACGACGGCCGGCGCCGACGAGACGACGCCGGTGAGGTCGAGCGGGCGGCCGTTGAGCAGGACGACGGCCACCGGGGTGCCCGTCGCGACGACCTCGCGGACCAGCTGCTCCTGCAGGCCCGGCAGCCGGATGTCGCTGCGCGAGGCGGCCTCGCCGCTCATCCCGCGCGACTCCCCGACGACGAGGACGACCTGGTCGGCGTCCCGGGCGGCGGCGACCGCCGCGGCGAACCCGGCGTCCGAGCCGCAGGCGTCGGCAGGCGTGCTCGCCGGCGGCTCGGTGTCGGCGATCGTGCACCCCGGGGTGAAGGTCGCCGACGGGCTGACGGCCCTGACCCCGCTGAGCACCGAGACGGCGTCCTCGTCGCGGCCCCGGCCCCACCACGGGCCGAGCACGTTGTGCTGGTCGTCGCCGAGCGGGCCGATGACCGCGGTCTTCTTCGCCGGGTCGAGCGGCAGGACGGCGTCCTCGTTCTTGAGCAGCACCATCGACCGGCCCGCGGCCCAGCGCGCCTGCTGCCGGTCGGCCGGCGTGAGGAAGGACGCCTCGTCGGTGGCCTTCGCGACGTCGACGTACGGGTTCTCGAACAGGCCGGCGCGGAACTTCACGCGCAGGATCCGGCGGACCGCGTCGTCGAGGCGGGCGCGGGAGATCCGGCCGTCCGCGAGGAGCTGGGCGCCGTAGTCGCGCAGGTTCGTGCTGACCATCTCGGAGTCGGTGCCGGCGTTCAGCGCGAGCGCCCCGGCCTCCGGCCCGTCAGCGGCGACGCCGTGCCCGCACGGGCCGCTGTCCGGCGTCCGTGGCGGGCAGGCCCGCAGCTCGGCGACCGCCGTGTAGTCGCTCTCGACGAAGCCGTCGAAGCCCCACTCCCGCTTGAGGATCTGCGTCTCGATCTCGTGGTTCGCGCAGCCCGGGACGCCGTTGATCGCGTTGAAGGAGCACATGACGGTGTCGGCGCCGGCGTCGACGGCGGCCTTGAAGGGCGGCAGGTAGAGGTTGCGCAGGCGGGACGGGGACACGTCGGTGGTGTTGTAGTCCCGGCCGCCCTCCGGCTGGCCGTACGCCGCGAGGTGCTTCGGGCTCGCCACCGCCTTGTCGGCGGCCGAGTAGTCGTCGCCCTGGGTGCCCTTGACGCGAGCGGCGGCGAAAGCCGCGCCGAGGTACGGGTCCTCGCCCGAGCCCTCCACGATGCGGCCCCAGCGCGGCTCGTGGCTCACGTCGACCATCGGGCCGTAGACCTGCTTGAGGCCGACGGTCGCCGACTCCCGGGCGCCGACGGCGGCGTCCGCCCGGGCGACCTCCGGGTCGAAGGAGCTCGCCGACCCGAGCGGGACCGGGAAGATCGTCCGGTAGCCGTGGATCGTGTCGTACGCGAAGAGGATCGGGATGCCGAGGCGGGACCGCTCGACGGCGATCCGCTGGAGCTCGTGGATCCGCACCGGGTCGACGAGGCTGAAGACGCCGCCCACCCCGGCCTGCGCGTCGGCGTCGGTGACCTGCCCGTCGGAGAGCAGCTGCACCTGCTGCAGCTTCTCGGTGGTCGTCATCCGGCGGACGAGCGCGTCCACGCGGCGCTCGACGTCGGCCGAGGCCGTCGTCCGGGTCGGCGCGAGCGCCCGCTCGTCGGAGGAGCCGGACGCCGCGACGGCGGCCGCCCCGCCCGACGCGAGCATCGCGACGGCGGTCGCCAGGGCGACCCGCCGGCGCCCGCGGCGGCGGCCTCCTGACGGTGCGGGGGTCGTCGTGGAGTCGGGTCCGGAGCGTCCCATGGCCGCACGTCCTCGTCGTCGAGAGATGTTCGCGGGCCCTGGTCTACCGGTACAAACGTCATGAAGCGATCTGAGACCGACATCACAGACCAAACGCACGTGCGCCCCGACCCGGGTGCGGGACGGGGCGGACGGCGCCGGCGGGAGGACCGGCGGGCGCGGATCGCTCAGACGGTGGCCGGGGCGACCGCCTCCGCGAGGTGCGCGACGGACCGCGCGACGCCGCCGACGACCTCGGCGACCTGGCCGGGGGCGCCGTCCGCCAGCGAGGCGTCCTGCTCGAGGACGTACCAGCCCGCGTAGCCGGCCGCCTCGAGCACGCGGACGATCTCCCCGACCGGGACGTCACCGGCACCGAGCGGGACGTACATGTTCTGCTGGACGCCCTCCATGTACGTGATCTCGCCGGCCTGCACCCGCTTCGCGACGGCGAGGTCGACGTCCTTGAGGTGCACGTGCGTGACCTTGTCGGCGTGCGCGCGGACGAGCTCGAGCGGGTCGGTGCCGCCGATGAGCAGGTGGCCGGTGTCCAGGCAGAGCGGGACGTCGCTGTCGGCGAGGAACCGCTCGACCTCGGCGCGCTGCTCGACGTGGGTGCCGACGTGCGGGTGCAGCGTCGCGCGCAGGCCGTGGGACGCCGCGATGTCGCGGACCTTCCCGGCGGTCGCCACGAGCCGGGCCCACTCGTCGTCCGTCAGGCGCGGGCGCTCGTCGTAGCCGTCGAGACCGGTCGCCGCCGCGAGCACGAGCACCTCGCCGCCGGCGGCGGCCATCTGGGCGGCGGCCCGCTCGGCCTCGGCGAGGGTGGCCCGCTCGGCGGCCGCGTCGTGCAGCGGGACCGCGAGGAAGCCGCCGACGAGGCCCAGGCCGGCGGCGCCGAGGACGCCGCGCAGCGCCTCGGGGTCGTCGGGCAGGAACCCGGGCGGGCCGAGCTCGGTGCTGCGCAGCCCGAGGTCGGCCATCTGGCCGAGGACGAGGTCGACGGGCAGGACGTGGCCCCAGCCGGGCACCTCGCAGACGCCCCAGGAGATCGGGGCGCCGGCGACCCGGCCGCCGAGCAGGGCGCCGGCGTCGACGTCGGCCGGCTCGTCGGCGTCGACGGTCTCGCCGGCGGTCGCGGCCGCACCGGCGGCGGCACGGCGTCCGGCCGGCTCGACCTCGAAGGCGGACGGGTCGATGCTCACGGCCGCGCCGCTGCGCAGCGACTGCTCGCAGGCCTCGGCGAGCACGAGGCTCACGAGACCGTCGGCAGCCGGCGAAGGGTTCTCGACCCGGCCGGCGATGACGTCGACGAAGACCGCGATCTCGCGGCGGTAGGCCGGCGCGTACCGCTCCTGGAAGCCGGTGTACGCGGCGCCCGCCGGGTCGTGCCCGCCCGGCTCGAGGCTGACGAACGGCGTCCGGGCGTCGTAGCCGGAGGCCAGCGCCGCCTTCTCGGCGAAGACGTCGATCCGGTTGTCGTACCCGGTGCCGTCCTTGCGGCCGCCGACGAGCTGGGCGATGACGCCGCCCTCGAAGACGAGCGTGATCGACGCGGTGTCGACGTCGCCGGCGTCCGCGAAGGCCCGGTCGACGAGCACCGAGCCGGTCGCGAAGACGCTCGTCACCCGGCGACCGACGAGCCACGGCACGCAGTCCAGGTCGTGGACGAACATGTCGCGGAAGATGCCGCCCGAGGTCGGGATGTAGTCCGCCGGCGGCGGCTCGTGGTCGAACGCGGTGGCCCGGACGGCGTACACGTCGCCGGTCTCGCCGGCGACGATGCGCCGCTTGAGCTCGGCGATCGCCGGGTCGAAGCGGCGCTGGAAGCCGACGAGCAGCGGGACGCCGACGCGCGCGGCGTGCGCGGCGACCTCGCGGACCGTGGCCACGTCACCGGCGAGCGGCTTCTCGCACAGCACCGGGACGCCCGCGTCGAGGGCGGCGTGGACGACGTCCGCGTGGGACGGCGTGGGGGTCGCGACGAGCAGGCCGTCGACGCCCGCGAGCAGGTCGGCGAGGGACTCGACCGCGCGGACCGTGACCCCCCGCGCGGCGGCGGAGCCGGCCGCGAGCTCCGCGGCGACGGCGGCGGCCCGCCCCGGGGCCGGGTCGTGGAGGACGACCTCGGTGACGCCGTCCGTCGCGACGACGTTCGTCGCGTGCATCTGGCCGATGCGGCCCACGCCGCTGACGCCGATCCTCATCGATCCTCAACTCCGGGGCTGGGTCTTGTGCACACTAGTGTTAGAGCGCTCCAATGATTGGAGCGCTCTAACGATGACCGGGCGCCGGAAGGGTGTCAAGCAGCCCGCGGGGGCGCTGCGCCGGGCGGTGCGGCCGTACGATCGCGGCGGCCGGGGACCCGGGCCGAGGGTCCCGGGCGGGAGGGTGGTGACGTGCGCAGACCGACGATGGACGACGTCGCGGGGCGCGCCGGCGTCTCCCGCGCGCTCGTCTCGCTCGTCATGCGCGACTCGCCCAAGGTCAGCCCCGAGCGGCGGGCCGCCGTCCTCGCCGCGGCCGCGGACCTCGGGTACTCCCCGCACGCGATGGCCCGCCAGCTCGCGCAGCGGACGTCGACGGTGCTCGCCGTCCTCGTCTCGGACCTGCACAACCCCTACTTCGCGGACGTCGTCGAGGCCGTCGACACCGCGGCCCGCGAGGCCGGCCTCGACATGATCCTCTCGACCGGGGGCCGGCGACCCGCCGGCGAGCGCCGCGCCGTCGAGACGATGCTGGGGTTCCGGCCGGCCGGGCTCGTGCTGCTGTCCCCCGTCGTCCCGCAGTCGGTGCTCGAGGCGGCGAGCGCGTCGACGCCGGTCGTGGCCGTCGAGCGCACGGTGTCGCTGCCGGGCGTCGACACGGTGACGGACGACGGCCGGGCCGGCTCCCGGCTCGCGGTCGACCACCTCGCCGGGCTCGGCCACCGCGACGTCGTCCACCTCGACGGCGGCCAGGGCGCGCAGTCCTCGACCCGGCGCCGCGGGTTCGTCGACGCGATGCGCGCGCACGGGCTCGCGCCGCACGTCGAGCCGAGCGAGTACACCGAGGAGGGCGGGGCCGCGGCGGTCGCCCGGCTGCTCGCCGCCGGCACCCGGTTCACGGCGCTCGTCGCGGCGAACGACATCAACGCGATCGGGGCGCTGTCGGCGCTCGCGGACGCCGGGCTGCGCGTGCCGGAGGACGTGTCGGTCGTCGGCTACGACAACACCTCGCTCGCCGCGATGCGGCACGTCGGCCTCACCACCGTCGACCAGCCGCGCGCCGAGATGGGCCGGCTCGCCGTCGCCGCCGTCGTCGAGCGCATCGGCGGGCACCGGACGGCACCGACCCGGCACCGGCTCCAGCCGTCCCTCGTCGTCCGGACGACGACCGCGCCGCCGCGCGCGGCCGGCACCACCGCGTAGCCCCGGGCGCTCCCGCGCTCAATCCCTGGCCCGGACCGGCCGAACTAGTGACAAGGTCGACTCTGTCCACCGAGTCTGTCCATCGAGTCTGTCCATCGAGACCGGTCCGGACCCGAACGGGGGTGAGGTTCATGGCGGGGACCGTGCTCGGCGCGCTGACAGCCGCACCGCACCGCCGGGCCGACGTCCTGGCCTGGGTCCGGGACACCCTCCGCGAGGTCCCGGGCGGGCCCGCGGGCCACGCCCGGCTGGCCGCGCTGCTCTGGGACCTCGACTACGAGTCGTCCTGGCAGCCGCTCGAGGCGATCGCCGCGGCCCGCGAGGTCGAGGACGCCCTCGTCGGACGCGGCTGGCACGACCTCGTCACGCACGCACAGGTGGTCCGGACCGGGGCCGAGCTGCGCCGCGGGGAGATGGTCGCCGCCGCCGAGCTCGCCCGGGAGCTCCTCGCGCGGACCGGGGAGCACGGCCAGACGCTCGTCCAGGCCCGGCTGCACAGCTCGCTGTCGACGATGTTCCGCGGCGTCGGCGACCACGCGGCCTGCCTCGACCACGCCGTCCGGAGCATGTCGCTGACGCCGGACGACGCCCCGGGCTGGGTGCGGGTCACGAACCTCATCAGCCTCGGGTCGGCGCTGCAGATCTCCGGGACGTACGAGGACGGCGAGGCGCGCTACCTCGAGGCGCTCGCCCTCGCCGACACCCTGCCCGACCGTCAGCTGTCCGTCCTCGTGCTGAACAACCTGGCCTACGGCTGCTACGAGCGCGGCCTCGCCGCGGCGGCGCAGGAGCACACGGACCGGCTCGTCGCACTGGCCGCCGAGCACCGGCTGCCGCTCTTCGCCGAGGTGCTCGACACCCTCGCGCGGGTCGAGATGATGCACGGGAACCTCACCGGCGCCCAGGCGATCCTCGAGCCGGCGCTCGCCGACCCCTACGGCCAGCTGTTCATCGAGCCGGACGCGCTGCCCTGCCTGCTGATCACCCTCGCCGAGATCCAGCGCGGCCTCGGCCGGCCGGACGCGGCCGCGGGCACCCTCGATCTGTGCGAGACGGTCGCCACCGAGCGCGGCCAGTTCCAGTGGCAGGCGCTGCCGCTGCGCGAGCGGGCCACCCTCTACGCGGAGACCGGCGACTTCGAGGCGGCCTTCGCGCAGGCGATGGCCTTCCACGACGCGTGGGTGCGGCTGCACGACGCCGAGCGGGAGACCCGGGCCCGGGTGGTCCACGCGCTCTACGAGGTGAGCGAGTCGCAGCGCGCCCGCGACCAGTTCCGCGAGCTCGCCACCCGGGACCCGCTCACCGGCCTGCACAACCGCCGGCACAGCGACACCGTCCTGCCCGGGCTCGTCGCGGACGCCGACGCCGGGCACCCGCTGTCGGTCGCGCTGCTCGACCTCGACCACTTCAAGCGGATCAACGACGGCTACTCGCACGACGTCGGCGACGCGACCCTGAAGCGCACCGCCGACCTGCTGACCCGGTTCACCCCGCCGGGCGGTGCGGCGGTCCGGCTCGGCGGCGAGGAGTTCCTCCTCGTGCTCCCGGCGACCTGCGCCGACGACGCCCGCGCGCACTGCGAGCGGCTGCGCCAGGCGTTCGCGCGGCACGAGTGGACACCGGTCCGCGAGCCCGTCTCGGTGAGCATGGGGCTGGTGACGACGACCGGGGGCACGACGGCGTCCGCCCTGCTGTCGCAGGCGGACCGGCACCTGTACGCCGCCAAGAGCGGCGGCCGCGACCGCGTCGTCGGCTAGAGCTGCCCGGCCGGCCCGCCGAACCGCAGCCGGACCGTCGTCCCCGCCGGGCCGCTGTCGAGGTCGACGCCGCCGCCGTGGGCCGTGGCGACCGCCCGGACGACGGCCAGCCCCAGACCGGTCGAGCCGCGGCCGCCGCGGGCGAAGGGCTCGAAGACCCGGGCCCGCAGCGCCTCCGGGATGCCCGGGCCGTCGTCTGCGACGCCGACGTCGAGCGCCCCGTCGACGACACCGACCCGGACCTCGACCCGCGTCCCCGCCGGGGTGTGCCGGCGGGCGTTGACGACGAGGTTGAGCACGGCCTGGAGCACCCGGTCGAGGTCGACCCGGACGGTCGTGGCACCGGCCGGCCCGACGGCCTCGACCGCGACGTCCCCGAGGTCGAGCCCGACGAGCCGCAGCCGGACCTCCTCGACGACGCGGTCGACCGTGACGTCGGTCGGCACGAGGAAGGTGTCGCCGTCCGCGGCCGCGAGCAGGAGCAGGTCGTCGAGCAGCCGGGAGAGCCGGACGAGCTCGGCGCCGACGAGCCGCAGGGAGGCGTCCGGGTCGGCGGCGATCCCGGTCTCGAGGAGCTCGAGGTGGCCGCGCGCCACGGCGACCGGCGTCCGGAGCTCGTGCGAGACCGCGGCGAACAGCGCCGTCCGGGCCGCGACCTCCGCCGAGATCCGCTCGAGCATGCCGTTGAAGGCCCGCGCGAGGTCGCCGACCTCGTCGGGCCGGCCGCCCGGGTCCGGCACCCGCACGGCGAGGTCGCCGATGCCGGCCCGCTCGGCCGCGGCGTGCAGCGCGCGCAGCGGCCGGGTCGCCGTCCGCAGGGCGAGGGCGAGGACGACGACGCCGAGGACCCCGGCGAGCGTCGCGGCGAGCGCCACCCGGCCGGCGAGCGTCGTCGCGTCGTGGTCGACGCCGCCGAGCCAGCCGTCCACCTCGAGGACCGCGACGCGGCGTCCGTCGACGGTGACCGGGGTCGCGAGCACCCGGACGTCCCCCTCGGACGTGGCGCGGGTGACGACCCGGCCGGGCACGCCGGCCGGGAGCCGGTCGCCGTCCCGCAGCACCGCGACGGGTGCCGGCCCGGTCGCCGTCGTGAGGACCGGGCCGCCGTCCACCCGGATCACGGTCATGTGCAGCGCGCTGCCCGGCTGGGTCGCGAGGTAGCCCTCGAACCGGCGCTTCAGGTCGGCCGGCCCGGTGCTGCCGACGAGCAGCGCCGCCGCCCGGACGGCGAACACCTCGCGCTCACGGTCGAGCCGCTCGTCGACGGCGGCCCGGCCCTGCAGCCGGGCCAGCTCCCAGGCCAGGGCCACGGTCGCCGCGAGGGCGAGCGCGAGGACGACCGCGGCGACGACGGTGAACCGGACCCACGTGCTGCGCGGCGAGGGCAGGCCGGGGGTCATGCCGGCAGCCGGTACCCGGCGCCGCGGACGGTCTGGACGAGGTCCGCGCCGAGCTTGCGCCGCAGGTACGCGACGTAGACCTCGACGACGTTGGAACCGGGGTCGAAGTCGTAGCCCCAGACGCGGTCGAGGAGCTGCTGCTGGGAGAGCACCTGGCCGGGGTGCCGGGCGAGCACCTCGAGGAGGGCGAACTCGCGGGCGCTGAGGTCGACGGTCACGTCACCGCGGGTCGCCGTCCGGCGGGTCAGGTCGACGGTGAGGTCCCCGACGGTGAGGACGCTCGCCGTCGGCTGCTGGCCCGGGCGCAGCCGGGCCCGCACCCGGGCGAGCAGCTCGGCGAAGGAGAACGGCTTGGTGACGTAGTCGTCCGCGCCGGCGTCGAGCAGCCGGACCCGCTCGGGGACGCCCGTGCTCGCGGTGAGGACGATGACCGGCAGGTCGGGACGGCGTCTGCGCAGCGCCGCGAGGACCTCGTCGCCGCCGATGTCCGGCAGGCCGAGGTCGAGGACGACGAGCGCGGTCGCCGGGTCGAGCCCCTCGGCGAGCCCCTCGGCCCCGGTCGTCGCGACGACGGGCAGGTAGCCGGCCGCCTCGAGCCCCTGGGACACGAAGGACGCGATCCCTGCCTCGTCCTCGACGACCACCACGCGCATGCGCACATGCTGGGCCCGCGGGGCCCCGGTCACCAAACGCCTGAGAGTTCTCTCAGGTCCGTCCAAGGACGGCCCAAGCGGCGGTCGGGCATGCTCGGACAGCAACCTTGGAACCCCCTCAGGCCGGTCCAAGGAGCACCTCAGACCGCGGACCCACAGTGGAGGTGCGCCGGAGGTTCCGGCACCGTCCACGAGGAGGACCACCATGACCCGCACCAGCATCGCGAGCTTCGCCGTCGGCGCCCTCGCCGTCGGTCTCGTCGCGTCCGGCACCGCCTACGCCGTCATGGGGCCCGGCGACACCCGCGTCGTCGCGCCGGTCTCGGTGAACGCCGCCGACACCGGTCCGACCGACGACAGCACCGGTGACCCGAGCGCCGGTCCGAGCACCGACCCGAGCACCGACCCGAGCACCGTCCCGAGCACCGACCCGGGCTCGCAGCCGTCCGTCGACGACAACGGTCACAGCACCGACGACGACAGCACGAGCGGCCACGGCGACGACGGGTCCCAGGCGGTCGCCGTCCCCGCCGGGGTGACGCTCGACCGGGCCCGGACCATCGCGCTGGGCGTCAAGGCCGGCACCGTCCGCGAGGCGAAGCTGGACGACAAGAACGGCCGCACCGTCTGGGACGTCGAGATCACCGGCACGGACGGCGCGAAGTGGGAGGTCACCCTCGACGCCATGAGCGGCGACGTCCTCAAGACCGAGCGGGACTGACCCCGACCCTGCGCTCGACCGCCCCTCGACGAGCGCAGGCGAACGGCCTCCGGCACGACCCGACAGGGTCTGCCGGAGGCCGTTCTCCGTTCTGGAACGGCGGGTTTCGCTACCGGTCGTCACCAGTCGGCAGCACACCGTCGAATGTTCGGATGCGTTCGTCCATAGCCGTGGATGGGGCCCCCACCCGGCGGCAGAATCGGTGCCGGGCCGGGCAACGGGAGCGGGGTGGTCGTGAACGCACAGGGATCGCCGCCCGCGGGTGCGCCGTCCGAGCCGCTCACACCGGTCGACCTGCTGCTCCCCGGAGCCTGGCGGACCTCCCGGAAGGGTCGGCACGCCGGCGCCGACGAGGGCGGCCGCGCCGCGACGGTGACGACGACCCCGGTCGTGCCGCGGGTGGTCCGGCCGCCGTCGACCCTGCCGCTGCCGCTCGGGGACCTGTTCGAGCCGGACGCCGCACAGCCCGCGGTCGTCGAGGCGCGTGTCGTCGAGCCCGCGGTCGTCGAGGCTCGTGTCGTCGAGCATGCGGTCGTCGAGCAGCCGGTCGAGGCGCCGGCCGCCGACGCGCCGGTGGCCGCCGACGACACCCCCGCGTTCTGGGAGCGAGAGGTCCGGATCCCGATCATCCGGGAGCCGTCGCCGGTGCTCGGTGACGTCCCGGTCGCGGCGGCGGCCGTCGTGCCGGAGGCTCCGGTCGAGACGCCCGTCGAGTCACCTGTCGAGCCACCGGCCGCGACGGCCGCCGAGGCACCCGTCGCGGCACCGGACGAGACGCCCGCGGTCACGTCGCCCGAGCAGCCGTGGGCCGTCGTCCCGCCGAGGCCGCCGGTGGAGGAGCTCTTCGTCCTCGGCAGCGGGGAGCCGCCCGCGGCCCGCCGCGTCCTGGCCCGGACCGCCTTCGTCTTCGCCGGCGCGGTGGTCGCCGTCGGTGCCGCCGTGCCGTTCCTGCTCGGCGGCCTGCCCGGCGGCGACGCCACGGTGAGCCTCGCCGAGACGACCGCCTCGCCGTCCGCGGCCGTGGAGAGCGCCGCCCGGGACAGCGTCGTGACGACGTACGTCCCGACGGTGAGCGGGAGCGTCCCCGTCGCGACGCCGACGGCCAAGCCGGCCGAGCGGCAGGCCGCCGAGCCCACGGCGAGCACCACGACGAGGCGGACGACCCGCCCCGCGGCCACGACGTCCAGGACACCGTCCCGGTCGAGCGCCCCGGCGCCGACCCGCACCCGGCCCCGCGGCCCGTCGCAGCCCGCGCCCCGGCCCGGGCAGGTCAACGTCGACCCGGCCGCGTACGTCGGGCGGCCGCTCGACCAGGTCCGCCGCGACCTCGAGGCGCTCGGTCTGCGGGTCGTCGACGGGCCGGCCTTCGGCACCGGCAGGCCGCGCGGCGAGGTCGTGGGGGTTCGGCCCGGCGGCTGGCTCGACGCCGGCAGCACCGTCCGGGTCTCCTTCGCGTGGTGACCCGGCGCCCCCGAACGGGTGACTCGACCGGGAGCGGCTGAGCGCACCAGGACCGACCAGGATCATCGACGACAGGTCCGAGCACGCCGTCCGGAACCGCCCGCCCGCGGTCGCCCGGACGGCCGCCGGACCGGCACGAGCGGCGACGGCTCACGAGCGAGAAGGACGCATGGACGCGACCGCGGGCGACACCCAGGACCACGGCGAGGCGCAGGAACGGCCGCCGGCCGGCCGCGCACCGCGCCGACGCGCACCGGACGCCACCCCGTTCTGGGGCGCCGACGCGAAGATCCCCGTGATCCGGCGGCCGTCGCCCGTCGTCGGCCCGAAGGCAGCGGCCGCGCCCCCGGCCCCGGC
>NZ_MWLN01000188.1 GCF_002198655.1 Kineosporia sp. A_224 | reverse complement strand
CTCACCGGCCCCGACGGCCGCCCCGATGCCGGCCCAGGGTGCGTCGTCCGCCACCCCCGCCGACCATCCCGACCGGTTCCTCGACCGCGAGCTGAGCTGGCTCGCGTTCAACGAGCGCGTCCTCGAGCTCGCCCAGGACGAGTCGCTGCCGCTGCTCGAGCGCGCCCGGTTCCTGGCGATCTTCGCGAGCAACCTCGACGAGTTCTTCATGGTCCGCGTCGCCGGCCTCAAGCGCCGCATCGCGACCGGCCTCGCGGTCACCGCGGCCAGCGGGCTCGAGCCGCGCGAGGTGCTCGACGCGATCAGCCGCCGCGCCCACGAGCTGCAGGCCCGGCACGCGGGCGTCTACCGCGACGCGATCGCCCCGGAGCTCTCCGGGCGCGGGATCGCCCTCGTGCACTGGGACGCGCTGTCGGAGACCGAGCAGGACACCCTCCACACGTTCTTCCGCGAGCAGGTCTTCCCGGTCCTCACCCCGCTCGCCGTCGACCCCGCCCACCCGTTCCCCTACATCTCCGGGCTGTCGCTCAACCTCGCGGTGATCCTGCGCAACCCGGTGACGGACAAGGAGCACTTCGCCCGGGTCAAGGTCCCGCCGCTGCTGCCCCGGTTCATCGCCGTCGGCTCCGACGACCTGCACCACGCGCGGTTCGTGCCCATCGAGGACGTCATCGCCGTCCACCTCGACCAGCTCTTCCCCGGCATGGAGGTACGCCAGCACCACACCTTCCGGGTGACCCGCAACGAGGACGTCGAGGTCGAGGAGGACGACGCCGAGAACCTGCTCCAGGCCCTGGAGAAGGAGCTCCTGCGCCGCCGGTTCGGCCCGCCCGTCCGCCTGGAGATCGTCGAGGACGTCGACCCGCACGTCCGCGAGCTGCTCGTCCGCGAGCTCGGGGTCAGCGCGGCGGAGGTCTACGAGGTCCCGGAGCCGCTCGACCTGCGCGGGCTCAACGTCGTCGCCGACCTCGACGTCCCCGAGCTGCACTACCCGAAGTTCGTGCCCAAGACGCACCGGCACCTCAACGAGGTCGAGACGGCCAAGCCGAGCGACGTCTTCGCCGCGATCCGCGAGCGCGACGTGCTCCTGCACCACCCGTACGACTCGTTCTCGACGAGCGTCCAGGCGTTCCTCGAGCAGGCCGCGGCCGACCCGCGGGTGCTCGCCATCAAGCAGACGCTCTACCGCACGAGCGGCGACTCCCCCATCGTCGACGCCCTCATCGACGCCGCCGAGGCCGGCAAGCAGGTGCTCGCCCTCGTCGAGATCAAGGCCCGCTTCGACGAGCAGGCGAACATCTCCTGGGCGCGCAAGCTCGAGCAGGCGGGCGTCCACGTCGTCTACGGCATCGTCGGCCTCAAGACGCACGGCAAGCTGAGCCTCGTCGTCCGGCAGGAGTCCGAGGGGCTGCGCCGCTACTGCCACGTCGGCACCGGCAACTACAACCCAAAGACGGCCCGGCTCTACGAGGACCTGGGCCTGCTCACGTGCGACCCGCAGGTCGGCGAGGACCTCACCCGGCTGTTCAACCAGCTGAGCGGCTACGCGCCGAAGACGGCCTACCGCCGGCTGCTCGTCGCGCCGCGGTCGCTGCGCAGCGGGCTCGTCGACCGGATCGAGCGGGAGATCGCGCACGCCCGGGCGGGCCGGCCGGCCCGGATCCGGTTCAAGATGAACAGCATCGTCGACGAGGTGCTCATCGACGCGCTGTACCGGGCGTCCGGGGCGGGCGTCCCCGTCGACGTCCTCGTCCGCGGCATCTGCTCGATCCGGCCCGGCGTGCCGGGGCTGTCGGAGAACATCCGGGTGCGCAGCATCCTCGGCCGCTTCCTCGAGCACAGCCGGGTCTTCTGGTTCGAGAACGGCGGCGAGCCCGTCGTCTACATCGGCAGCGCCGACATGATGCACCGCAACCTCGACCGCCGCGTCGAGGCCCTCGTGCGGCTCAAGGACCCGGGCCACCTGGCCGAGCTCGACGAGCTGCTCTCCCTGTCGGCCGACGACGGGACGGCGTCCTGGCACCTCGGTCCCGACGGCATGTGGGTGCGGCACGCGCAGGGACCGGACGGCGAGCGCCTGCTCGACATCCAGTCGCACATCATCGCCACCAGGCCGCGGCGGCGGTCGACCCGACGACGGTGACGACCGGGAGCGACCAGCCGATGACCACCCCGACGCCGGCTGCCCCGCAGGGCGGGCCGCCCCCGGACGACGCCGCCGCGGGCGACCGACTCGCGCAGGTGCTGCCGATCGCCGTGACGGCGTCGCTCGCGGTCGAGCTGGCCGCCGGCATCGTCTGCTGGCGGGACGCCCCGGACGGCCGCGGCGGAGACCCCGAGCGCAGCGTCGAGGTGCTCCTCGTCCACCGGCCGAGGTACGACGACTGGTCCTTCCCCAAGGGCAAGGTGGAACCGGGCGAGACGCTGCCCGAGTGCGCCGTCCGGGAGGCTGCCGAGGAGACCGGGCTCCGGGTCCGGCTCGGCCGCCCGCTCCCCACGGTCCGGTACACGCTGCCGGACGGGCGCCCCAAGGAGGTCGCGTACTGGTCGGCGCGCGCGCTGTCCGGCGGCCGGCCGCGGGCCGGCGAGGTCGACCAGACGACCTGGCTCTCGGTCCGCGCCGCCCGCAAGCGGCTCACCCGGGACGACGACGCGGCGCTCCTCGACGCCCTCGTCGGCCGGGCCGCCGAGCGCCGGCTGCTCACCCGGCCGTTCCTCGTCGTCCGGCACGCGACGGCCCGCCCGCGCCAGGCCTGGACGCACGCGGACGCCGACCGCCCGCTCGTGGCCGCCGGACGCCGGCAGGCCCTCGCCCTGGCCGCCCTCCTGCAGTGCTGGTCCCCCGACTACCTGCTCAGCTCGCCGTGGCTGCGCTGCACGGAGACGCTCGCACCGTACGCCGCGTCGAGCGGGGCGCGGATCCGCACCAAGGGCGGGCTCTCCGAGGACGGCTACGCCCGGGACCCGCGCAAGGCGGCCCGGCACGCGCAGCGCCTCGTCGAGCGCGAGCAGGCGACCGCGCTGTGCACCCACCGGCCCGTGCTCGCGGGGGTGGTGGGCACCGTCGCGCGCGCGGGCACGGACGAGGTGCGGGACGCACTGCCCGACGAGGACCCGTTCCTCGACCCTGCCGAGGTGCTCGTGGCGCACGTCACCCGGCGCTCCGGGCAGCGGCCGACGGTCGTCGCCGTAGAGCGGCACGCCCCGCACCGGTGACCCTTCGCCCGGGAATGTCCGGCGTGTCGGCACGCAGAACCATGACGAACCCGACATGGTCACGATCCGGCGACCGCGGCGTGACGCGGGTTCACCGGCTGCTCACCCCCAGGCCCCCAGAGCGTCGGACGGCGTAGGCGGCACGTTCGCCGCCCGTTCACCCGCAGCGCCGGAGTGCTTCACCTGCCTTCCCTAGCGTTCGGACCAGGCGCCGACCGGGCGCCCGGCAGCACCGCGTGACCGCGACTGCCGACCCGAGAACCAAGAAGGACAGGCCACGTGAAGCTCACCCTGCCCGGCCGCGTCGCGGGCCTCTCGCTCGTCGCGGCGCTCGCCCTGACGGCGTGCGGCTCCGACAACACCACCGGCGACTCGACCTCGAGCGCGGCCGCCTCGTCCGGCGCGGCCCTCTCGGGCACGCTGAACGGCGAGGGCTCCTCGGCCCAGAAGAACGCGATCGGCGAGGTCATCTCCGGCTACCAGAGCGCCAACCCCGGCGTGACGGTCAACTACAACGCGACCGGCTCCGGCGCGGGGATCAAGCAGTTCCTCGCCGGGCAGGTCGACTTCGCCGGCTCCGACTCGGCGCTGAAGTCCGAGGAGAAGGACGGCGTCGTCGAGACCGAGGCGGCCAAGACCCGCTGCGGCGGCAACGACGCGTGGAACCTCCCGCTCGTCGCCGGCCCGATCGCCATCACGTACAACCTGCCGGGCGTCGACAAGCTCGTGCTCACGCCGTCCGTGGCGTCGCAGATGTTCCTCGGCAAGATCACGAAGTGGAACGACCCGAAGATCGCGGCGCTCAACAGCGGCGCGACCCTGCCGGCCACGGACATCAAGGTGTTCTACCGCGCCGACGAGTCCGGGACGACGGAGAACTTCACCAAGTACCTCAACG
Source organism: Kineosporia sp. A_224 (assembly GCF_002198655.1). Classification (GTDB taxonomy): domain Bacteria; phylum Actinomycetota; class Actinomycetes; order Actinomycetales; family Kineosporiaceae; genus R-H-3. The sequence continues at coordinate 122,102 of NZ_MWLN01000188.1, read as the reverse complement.
GGTCCGCACCGGCCGACTGGGCCGCGGAGCCGGCGAAGGTGTGGCCGGGCACGACCGGCGAGGGCCGGCCGCAGACCGACGGTGTCGCGCAGGGCGTCAAGTCCACCGAGGGCGGCCTCAGCTACATGGAGTGGTCCGCGGCCAAGGACAACCAGCTCGGCGTGGCCCAGGTCGACAACGGCGGCGGCGCGGTCGCGCTGACCGGTGAGACGGCCGGCAAGGCCGTCGCCGCGGCGGCCGCGGCCGGCGAGGGCAACGACCTCAAGCTCAAGCTCGACTACACGGTCAAGGACGCCGGCACCTACCCGATCGTCCTGGTGACCTACGAGGTCGTCTGCTCCAAGGGCCTCGCGGCCGACAAGACGGCGCTCGTGAAGTCCTTCCTCACGTACTTCGCGAGCCCCGACACCCAGAAGGGCCTCGAGGAGATCGGCTACGCGCCGCTCCCCGAGGACGTCCGCGGCAAGGTCGTCACGGCGATCAACGCCATCAGCTGACCCCGCGAGCGAGCGTCGTGGTCGCCCCGTCCCCGTTCACCGGGGGCGGGGCACCTCGGCGCCCGGGCCGCAGACCCGTTGCACCGCACGACGAACCGGAGACGACGAGACGATGACGAGCATCACGGGGCACTCCGAGGCCGATGCCGGCCCCTCGGGGGACATGGCGGCCACGGGCCGCGTCGGGGACCGGGTGTTCAGTGCCCTGGCGACAGGCTCGGGCGTCTTCGTCGTCAGCCTGATCGGCCTGGTGGCCGCCTTCCTCCTCGCGCAGGCCGTGCCGTCGCTCATGGACAACAAGGCGAGCTTCCTCACCTCGCGCGAGTGGCAGGTCAGCGCAGGCGACCTGCGGTTCGGCATCGCCGACCTGCTCTGGGTGACGGTCATCTCGTCGGTCATCGCGATGGCCATCGCCGTCCCGATCGCGATCGGCGTCGCGCTGTTCCTCACCCAGTACGCGCCGCGCCGCCTGGCGCGGCCGTTCGCGTCCCTCATCGACCTGCTGGCCGCCGTCCCCTCGATCGTCTACGGCATCTGGGGCTACTTCGTCCTGCGGGACTTCGTGCAGCCGGTGCAGACCTTCGTCGAGTCGGCGCTCGGCTGGTTCCCGCTCTTCGCGCCCCTGACCGTGAGCGGCACGATCTTCCTCGCGAGCATCGTGCTCGCGATCATGATCCTGCCCATCATCACGGCGATCAGCCGCGAGGTGTTCGACCAGACGCCGGCCGCCCACAAGGAGGCGGCCCTCGCGCTCGGCGCGACCCGCTGGGAGATGGTCCGCACCGCGGTCCTGCCGTTCGGCAAGCCCGGCGTCATCTCCGCCTCGATGCTCGGCCTCGGCCGGGCGCTCGGCGAGACGATCGCCGTGACGCTCCTGCTGTCGGTCACGCGCGGCACGTTCTCCTGGTCGGCGTTCGCCGGCGGCGAGACCTTCGCCTCGAGGATCGCGAACGGCTCCGCCGAGTTCGACACCCCGCTGAAGACCGGCGCCTACATCGCCGCGGGCCTCGTCCTGTTCGTCCTCACGTTCGCCGTCAACGCCGTGGCCCGGATCGTCATCGAGCGCAGGAAGGCCTTCTCCGAATGAGCACCGTGACCTCCTCGACCGAGCCGGCCGCGGCGCCGCCCGTCGGTGCCGGGCTGAGCGGGCTGAGCCGCGGCCGGTCCGTGACGAACTCGGTCATGACCGTCGTCGTCTACGGCGCGTTCCTCCTCGCCCTCGTCCCGCTCGCCTGGATCCTGTGGACCGTGCTGTCCCGCGGCTACTCGCTGCTGCTCGACCAGAACTGGTGGCTCACCTCGCAGCGCGGCATCACCCCGCGCCGGGTCGGCGGCGGCGCCTACCACGCGATCCTCGGCACCCTCGTCCAGGCGGCGGTGTGCGCGCTCATCGCGGTGCCGATCGCGGTCTTCACGGCGATCTACCTCGTCGAGTACGGCCGCGGGAAGCTCGCGCGCGCGGTGAGCTTCATGGTCGACATCCTCACCGGCATCCCGTCCATCGTCGCCGCGCTGTTCATCTACGCGGTCTGGGTGACGACGTTCGGCCTGCAGCGGGTCGGCTTCGCGGTGTCCCTCGCTCTCGTCATGCTCATGATCCCGGTCGTCGTCCGGTCGACCGAGGAGATGCTCAAGCTCGTCCCCAACGAGCTGCGCGAGGCCTCGTACGCGCTCGGGGTGCCGAAGTGGAAGACCATCGCCCGGATCGTCATCCCGACCGCCCTCTCGGGCATCATCACCGGCGTCCTGCTCGGTCTGGCCCGGGTCATGGGCGAGACCGCGCCGTTGCTCATCCTCGGGCCCTACTCGGCGTCGATCAACACGAGCCTGGTCGACGGCCCGATGGCGGCGCTGCCGACGATGATCAAGGACAACTTCGGCCAGGCGCTCCAGCCCGCGACCGACCGGCTCTGGGCGTCGGCGCTGACGCTCATCCTGCTCGTGCTGCTGCTCAACGGCGCCGGACGGGTCGTCGCCCGGTTCAGCGCCGTCCGCTGACCGGCCGCCCCGCAACACCCCACCCCATGCCCCGCACCACCCGAACCACGAAGGACACCTGATGGCACAGCGCATCGACGTCAAGGACCTCAACGTCTACTACGGGGCCTTCAAGGCCGTCGAGGACGTCTCCATGTCGATCGAGCCGCGGACCGTCACCGCGTTCATCGGCCCCTCCGGCTGCGGGAAGTCGACGTTCCTGCGCACCCTCAACCGGATGCACGAGGTCATCGCCGGCGGCCGGGTCGAGGGCACCGTCGCGCTCAACGGCCGCGACCTCTACAGCAAGGACATCGACCCGGTCGCGGTCCGCCGCACCGTCGGCATGGTGTTCCAGCGTCCCAACCCGTTCCCGACGATGAGCATCTTCGACAACGTCGCCGCCGGGCTGCGGCTCAACGGCGTCAAGACCAAGGCGGTGCTCGCCGAGGCGGTCGAGCGGTCCCTCAAGGGCGCCAACCTCTGGAACGAGGTCAAGGACCGGCTCGACAAGCCGGGGGCGGGCCTGTCCGGCGGGCAGCAGCAGCGACTGTGCATCGCCCGCGCGATCGCCGTCGAGCCGCAGGTGCTCCTCATGGACGAGCCGTGCTCGGCCCTCGACCCGATCTCGACCCTGGCGATCGAGGACCTCATCGACGAGATCAAGCAGCAGTACACGATCGTCATCGTCACCCACAACATGCAGCAGGCCGCCCGGGTCAGCGACCGGACGGCGTTCTTCAACCTCGCGGCGACCGGCAAGCCGGGCCGGCTCATCGAGATGGGCGACACCGCGAAGATCTTCAGCAACCCGACCGAGAAGGCCACCGAGGACTACATCTCCGGCCGCTTCGGCTGAGCTCCCTCAGAGCTCCAGGACGTGGACCCTGCCACCGAGGTCGGGCGGCTCGGGCGACTCGTTCCCGGACGTGTGCGCGAGCGTGCGCCGGGCGGGTCGCTGCACCCATGCGTGCACGGTGATCGCGGTTCGTCGTCGCGGGCACCCGAGTACCCGGTGGCCTGCGACGAGGAGCGGCGGTCACTCCGGGAGGTGGTCGGCGAGCAGCCCGGCGAGGTGGACGGCGCGGCGGCCGGCGAGCTGGTCGAGCTGGGTACGGCAGGAGAAGCCGTCCGCGAGCAGGACGGCGTCCGGGGCGGCCTCGACGGCCGGGAGCAGCGCCGTGCGGGCGACGGCGACGGAGACGTCGTGATGACCGCGCTCGACGCCCCAGTTGCCCGCGAGCCCGCAGCAGCCCCCGACCCGGGTCACCCGCGCCCCCGCGCCGCGCAGCAGCGCCTCGTCGGCCGTCCAGCCCATGACGGCGTGGTGGTGGCAGTGCGGCTGCGCGACGACCTCGACGCCCGTGAGGTCCGGGGGCACCCAGCCCGGGGTCGCCGCGAGCAGCTCGGCGAGGGTCCGCACCCCGGCCGCGACGACCTCGACGCCGGGCTCGTCGGGCAGCAGGTGGCGGGCGTCCCCGCGCAGCACCGCGGTGCACGAGGGCTCGACGCCCACGACCGGGACCCCGTGCCGTACGAGCGGTTCGAGCCCGCGGACGGTGTGCCGCACCCGCTCCCTGCCGGCGTCGAGCTGCCCCGTCGTGAGCCAGGTGAGGCCGCAGCACAGCCCCTGCGGCACCTCCACGGCGTAGCCGGCGGCCTCGAGCACCCCGACCGCGGCGACGGCGACGTCCGGCGCGAAGTGGTCGGTGAAGGAGTCGACCCACAGCGCGACCCGGCCGTGCGGCGCGACCGCCCCTGCACCGCCCGCCGCGGCGTCCACCGGGCGGTGCAGCCACCACGCGCCGAACGTCTGCGTCGCGAACCGCGGCAGCGACCGGCGCGGGTCGACGCCGGCGACCCGGCGCGCGAGGGCGCCGCCGGCCCGGGAGCCGGTGACGGCGTTGGCCAGACGCGGCATCCGGGCCGCCAGGTCGGACCACATCGGCAGCCGGCCGAGGACGTAGTGCGACAGCGGGCGCAGCCGGCCCCGGTAGGTCTGGTGGAGAACCTCGGCCTTGTAGGTGGCCATGTCGACCCCGGCCGGGCAGTCGCTCGCGCAGCCCTTGCAGGCCAGGCAGAGGTCGAGCGCCGCGTGCACCTCGGGCGACCCCCAGTCCGGCCCGGCGCCGGTCCCGGACGGTCGCGGGCGCCCGATCAGCTCCTCGAGCACCCGGGCCCGGCCGCGGGTGGAGTCCTTCTCGTCGCGCGTCGCGCGGTACGACGGGCACATCACGCCGCCGGTCGCGGTGAGGTCCGCACGGCACTTGCCGACCCCGGTGCAGCGGTGCACGGCCGCCGAGAAGTCGCCGCCGTCGTGCGGGTAGGCCAGGGCGAGCCGCTCCCGGACCGGCCGGGCCCCGACGGCGCGCAGGTCGGCGTCGGCCGGGGCCGGCCGGACGAGCACCCCGGGGTTGAGCACGTCGTCCGGGTCGAGGAGGTCCTTGACCCGGGAGAACAGCGCGATCGCCGCCGGCGAGTACATGACCGGCAGCAGCTCGCTGCGCGCACGGCCGTCGCCGTGCTCGCCGGACAGCGACCCGCCGGCGGCCACGACGAGCCGGGCGGCGTCCCCGAGGAAGTCCCGGAACCGTTGCCGCGCAACGGCTTCAGGCTCGCGGTCGAAGGGCAGGTCGATGCGCACGTGCAGGCAGCCGTCGCCGAAGTGGCCGTAGGGCACGCCGTGCAGTCCGTGCGCGTCGAGCAGCGCGTCGAAGTCGCGCAGGTAGCCGCCGAGCCGAGCGGGCGGGACGGCGGCGTCCTCCCAGCCGGCGTGCGCGGGGCGGCCCTGCGGCGTCCGCCCGGCCAGGCCCGCCCCGTCCTCGCGGATCCGCCAGATCGCGGCGGCCTCGGCGCCGGTCGCGACGTGCGCGCCGACCGCCCCGGCATCCGCCGTCCCGCAGAGGGCGACGACCCGGCGGGCGGCGGCCTCCGCCTCCGCCGCGGTCCCGCCGGGCAGCTCCACGACGAGCCAGCCGCCACCGGCGGGCAGGTCGGGGACGACGGCACCGGGCACCTGGCGGACCCGGTCGACGATCCGCACGTCGAGCCCCTCGCACGCCGTCGGGGCGAAGGGCAGCACCCCCGGGACGGCGTCCGCGGCGTCCGCCATCGTCGGGTAGCCGAGGACCGCCAGCGCGCGGAAGGGCGGTTCCGGCACGAGACGCACCGTGGCGCCGAGGACCACCGCGAGGGTCCCTTCGCTGCCGACGAGGGTGCGCCCGAGGTCGGTGCCCCGCTCGGGCAGGAGGTTCTCCAGGGCGTAGCCCGAGACCTGGCGGCCGAACCGGCCGAACTCGGTGCGCACGACGGCGAGGTGGTCCGCGACGAGCCCGCGCACCGCGTCGACGAGGTCCGCTCCCCCGCCGGACGCCGCCGTCGTCGCTCCCCCGGACCCGGCCCCCGGTGCGCTGCCGACCCCGGTCGTCAGCGTCGTCCGGACGCCACCGCCCGTGACGACGTCGAGCGCGACGACGTTCGCGGACGTCCGCCCGTACGCGAGCGCGCGGGAGCCGCACGCGTCGTTGCCGATCATGCCGCCGAGCGTGCAGCGGTTGTGGGTGCTCGGGTCGGGGCCGAACCGCAGCCCGTGCGGCGAGGCCGCTGCCTGCAGGGCCGAGAGCACGACCCCCGGCTCGACCTGCGCCGTCCGGGCCTGCGGGTCGAGGGACAGCACCCGGTCGAGGAAGCGGCTCGTGTCGACGACGACCCCGGGCCCGACCGCGTTGCCCGCGATCGACGTCCCGGCCCCGCGCATCGTCAGCGGGACGCCCAGCGTGCGGCAGACGTCGAGCGTCGCGAGCACCTCGTCGGTGTGCCGGGGCCGGACGACGACCCGCGGCGGCACCCGGTAGAGCGAGGCGTCGCAGGAGTACAGCGCCTGCGCGAGCGCGGAGCCGTCGACGTCCGCGATCCCGGCCGCGCGCAACGCGTGGACGAGGTCGTCGTCGCCGTCCCGTCCCGTCGCCCGCGCGCCCGCCACGCGACGAACCTACGCGCCCGCCCGGGGCACTAGGCGACGAGGTCCCCCGCCATGTAGAGCACCGCCGCGCCGAGCGCGGTCGCGAACGGGGTGAGCACCCAGGCGAGCAGGATCCGCCGGACGACGGCCCAGCGGATCTCGCGCCGACCGCGGGTGGAGCCGGCCCCCATGATCGACGCGGTGACGGTGTGCGTGCTCGAGACCGGCGCCTGGAACACGGCGGTCCCGGCGAGGACGACCGCCGAGACGCTCTCGGCGGCGAACCCGCTCACCGGGTCGACGGGGACGACCCGTCGGCCCAGCGTGCGGATGATCCGGCCGCCGCCGACGACGGTGCCCGCGCCGAGCGCGACGGCCGCGGCGACGCGCACCCACAGCGGCACACCGTCGACCGCGCGGCCGCCGGCGGCCAGCGCGATGACGATGACGCCCATCGTCTTCTGCCCGTCCTGCAGGCCGTGCCCGAGGGCGACCGCCGACGCCGACACGGTCTGCGCGATCTTGAACCGGCGGCGCGCGGTACCGTAGGTCACCTCGCGGACCGAACGGATGATCGCGGCCATGAGGAGCCACGCGAGCGCGAACCCGACGACCGGCGAGAGCACCATCGGCACGAGGACGAGGTCGCGGACGACACCCAACTGGACGGCGCCCCCGGCCGCGAGCGCGCCCCCGCTCAGCCCGCCGATGAGGGCGTGGGACGACGAGGACGGCAGCCCGAGCGACCACGTGACGACGTTCCAGCCGAAGGCCGCCACGAGCGCGGCGGCGACGAGCCCGAGGCCCGGGCTGCTCACCGGGACGTCGACGAGCCGGGTGCCGATGGTCTGCGCGACGCCCACGCCGAGCAGCGCGCCGACGACGTTGAGCGCCCCCGCGAGCGGCAGGGCGACCCGCGCGGTGAGCGTCGCGCTCGACAGTGACGTCGCGACGGCGTTCGACGCGTCGTGGAACCCGTTCATCCAGGCGAAGGCGAGCGCCAGGACGACGACCACGACGAGGAGCGTGTCCTGCACGCTCAGCCCTCCTTGACGCTGACCGTCTGGAAGGCGTGCGCCACCTCTTCGAAGGAGTTCACGACGCGCAGGAGCGACTGGGCGAGCGCCGTGAGCCGCACGAGCTCGGCGGGCTCCTTCGCCGTCGACGTGATGTCCGCGAGGAGCCTGCGGTGCGCCTGGCCGGCCTGCTTGCCGAGCCGGGTCAGCTCGATCCACGGGTCGACGAGCAGCCGGGGACGGCCGAGCCGCGGGACGGCCTGCATGGTCACCTCGGCGGCCCGGACGACGAGCTGGACGAGGTCGGTCACCCCGGGCGGCGGCTCGACGATCTCGAAGAGCACGATCTCGTCCGCCACCGCGGACATCCGCGCGGTGCACATCCGCATCGACCAGGCGACGCGGTAGATGTCGACCCGGTCGAACGGCGTGACGAACGCCGCCGACAGCGCCCGGAGCACGGCGTGTGCGGCGGCCTCGGCGTCCTGGTCGACGTCGAGGAGGCGCTGCGCGGTGGCCCGCTGCTCGTCGGGGTCGCCGCCGAGCATCTCCGCGAGGAGCTGCGCACCGTCGCCGAGGTGCCCGGACAGCGCGGCGAGGAGGTCGCCGAACCGGGCGTCGTGGGGGCGCAGGCGGAAGGCCACGGACGAACCTCTCGATGAACGGGGTGCGCGCCGGATGCTACGCCAGCCGGTGCCCGCCGACCGGCGCGGGCCACCCGGACGCCGCGTCCGGGCCGGTCAGGGCCGGGGTCCGCGGCGCCTGCGCCCGGCGGTCGCGGTCCCGGCGGCGGTGGGCGTGGCTCCCGGGGACGGCACCGGCGGCGCGTCCTCGGCGCGGATCACGGTCCGCTCCAGGGACACCGACGCGAGCCCGAAGCCGCCGACCGTGACGTCGTCGTAGGCGACGACCTGCCGGGCGCGCTCGCCGCTGCGGGCGATGTAGACGATCGTCGCCGTGAGCGGCACCGGTCGGCCCTCGGCCAGCCGGTCGACGGTGCCCGCGGTGATCCCGGCGCCCCCGGTCGAGCCCTGCACCATGAGCCGGGTCCCCGACGCGTCGACGGTCACCGTGCGGGAGTGCAGGTGCCCCGCGAGCACGAGCGGGACCGTCCCGAAGAGCGCGGGGGCGCTGCGCGGCTCGTGGACGAGCGCGACGTCGACGGGCTTGCCGGGGTGCGCGGCGTCCCACTCCCGCACGGTCGTCGCGAGCCGCTCGCCGGCGAGAACCTGCGGGTCCGTCGAGGGCGGCGTCGCGGTGGCCGCCGGCCCCGCCGTCGCGCTCCCGGACGGCGGCGGGCCGGCCGCCAGGGTCGGTGTGGTCCGCCCGGTGAGGGTCGCGGCCGCGGACGCCGGGGTGCCGTCCGGCTCGGTGCCGCCGTCCGGGGTGAACGTGGGGTCGCCGATGCCGGCCAGGACGATCCCGTCGACCTCGACGACCTCGTCGTCGAGCACGATCGCGTTGCGGTTGAGCTGCACCGCGGCCTGGGTGAGCCGGGAGTCGTGGTTGCCACGGACGAAGACGTACGGCACCTTGACGCCGCGGATCCGGGACAGCGTCGTGCCCTCGATCTCGGTGCCCCACGTGGTGATGTCGCCGGTGTCGACGACGAGGTCGATCTTGAACTGCTGGACGAGCCGGTCGACGAGGTCGAACGCGAGCGGGTTGAGGTGCACGTCGGAGATGTGCAGGACCCGGACGACGTCCTCCCCCGTGTCGGGGACGACGGGCAGCTCGCCGCTCGTCGCGTAGAGCGCGGTGACGCCCTGGACGATGTCGGCGAGACCGCTGCGGTAGGACTCGAGGCGGTCGATGAGGCCGTTCGCCTGGGTGGTCACGTACGGCGCGCGGCTCAGCAGACCGGTGAAGCGGGGCTGGGCGAGCTGGTCGGCGTCGAAGGTGGCGACGGCCGTCAGCCCGGTCGCGACGAGGACGGCGACGAGCCCGCCCGCGACCTGGACGGTGCGCCGCCACACCCTGCGGTGCACGAGCAGGGAGAGCCCGCAGGCACCGAGGAGGGCGCAGCCGGCCGACCAGCCGGCCGCCCGGACCGTCGCGGCGCGGAGCGCGTCCGGGGCGGCGCCCTGGAGGCCGGCGAGGCCGCGCGGGTCGCTGAGCAGGGCCTTCGCCTCCTCGACGTCGACCTCGGTGACGCGGGCCTCGACGGCGACGGGCGCCTCGTGGGTGTCGAAGTCGACGCGGCCGACCGGCGGCAGCAGGAGCCGGACGCCGGGGTCCAGGCTCGGCACGACCCGGACGTCGAGGAGCAGCGGCCCGACCTCGGCCTGCGTGGACGGCGCCAGGGCGGCACCGAAGGCGGCACCGGAGACGGCGACGAGCAGCACCCCCGCCCAGTGCAGCGCGACGCGCGCCGTACGTGACCACCCAGGCGAACGGCCTCATCGACCGCCTCGAGTCCTACCGCAGCGGTCTCGCCGACANCGTCGGCCGGCCCGGCCTCCTCGGCCGGCCCGGCCTCGTCGGGCGCGGCCGGGCCGTCGGGCCCGACCGTCGTGTCGCTGCTCATCGCCCCCAGTCTCGCCCAAAGCACCGCAGCGCCCCCCGAAGGGGGCGCTGCGGTGTCGTACGAGCGTCGGACCGGGAACGCCTCACGGCGCAATGGCCACTCATGGCGGCTTCAGATGGGACCCGGGGTTACCGCGACCCGACGCCCGGTGAGACCCCGGAGGGTGTCACCAGTGATGGCCAACGTGCCCATCGACAGACATGTTCCCCGATCCGCGGGCTTTACGACAGAGCCGGGCGGTGATTTCTGGCGACGACCTGTGACAGTGCGTGACGATCGTCACGCACTGATCCCGGCCAGGACCTGGTCATGACCGGTCAGTGCAGCTCCCCGGCCCGCCACAGCCGGGCCGCCCCTTCGAGCTGGACGGCGGTCCGCAGCAGGTCCGCCGCGCGCCGGGTCACGTCGGAGACCTGGAGGGTGAGGACCGCACCGTGCTCGACCGGCGCGACGTCGTCGTCCGCGAGCACGGCCTGCCCGGTCGACACGACCCGGCAGAAGGCCGCGGCCCGCTCGAGCGCGACGGCGAGGTCGCCGCGGAACACCCCGGTGAGGACGGCGTCCGCGAGAGCGAGCACCTCGTCGGCGCCGGGCGGCTCGCCGACACCGGCGACGGCCTCGTGCACCGGCGCCCGCCCGCGGCCCGCGTCGAAGGCGCGCGCGAGCGCGACCGGGTCCTGCCGGATGCCCGCGCGCAGCGCGTACAGCCGCCACAGCGCGCCCGGCAGGGTGTCGGACGGCGTGTGCGACCACAGCTCGGCGACCTCGTCGATGCCGTGCTCGTCGGCGATCGCGACGAGCCGGGCCGCGGTCTCGTCGTCCGCGCCGCGGCCGTGCCGGACGAGCGCCTCGGCCGTCGCGTGCGCCGCCTCGACCCGCTGCGCCGGGTCGGGGGCGCCGACGAACGTGTCCATCACCGTCGGGCCGAAGAAGGCCGGACGGCGGGGTCGCCCGGCGCCGCGCTGGGCATCCATGGCCCCCATCGTCGCATCCCGCCCGTGACGGCGTCCGGGATCGGCCCGTAGCCTCGCGGCAGCAGGCGGCATCACGACGGACGTGCAGCGAGCAGGAGGAACCCGTGGGCAGCTACTGGCACCCGTTCGCGGACATGGCGGCCGTGTCGGCCTCCGGTCCGCTCGTCATCGCCTCCGGGGACGGCGCGTACGTCACCGACGAGGCCGGCCGGCGCTACCTCGACGCCACCGCGGCGCTCTGGTACTGCAACGTCGGGCACGGCCGCACCGCGCTCGGCGCCGCGGCGGCCGCCCAGATGTCGAGCCTCGCCGCGTACACGACCTTCGGGGACTACGCGACGCGCCCGACGCTCGAGCTCGCCGAGCGGGTCGCCGCGATCGCGCCGGTGCCGGGCAGCAAGGTCTTCCTCACGAGCGGCGGGTCGGACTCGGTCGACAGCGCGATCAAGCTCGCCCGCCGGTACTGGCAGGTCGTCGGCCGCCCGGAGAAGACCGTCGTCCTCAGCCGCCGGCACGGCTACCACGGCATGCACGCCGGCGGCACGAGCCTGTCCGGGATCCCGGCGAACCGGCTCGGGTACGGCCCGCTGCTCGCCGACACCGCCCAGGTGCCCTGGGACTCCGCCGAGGCGCTCGCCGCCGTCCTCGACGCGACCGGGCCGGACCGGGTCGCGGCGTTCTTCGTCGAGCCGGTCGTCGGCGCCGGCGGGGTCTTCCCGCCGCCGGCCGGCTACCTGGAGTCGGTGGAGAAGATCTGCCGCGACCGCGACGTGCTCCTCGTGTGCGACGAGGTCATCACCGGCTACGGCCGGATCGGCGGCTTCTGGTTCGGGGCGACCCGGTTCGGCCTCCAGCCGGACATCGTCACCGGCGCGAAGGGCGTGACGAGCGGCTACGCGCCGCTCGGCACGGTGCTCGTCGCCCCGCGGGTCGCCGAGCCGTTCTGGCGCGCGGGCACCGGCATGTGGCGGCACGGCTACACCTACTCGGGGCACGCGACGGCGTGCGCGGTCGCCCTGGCGAACCTCGACGTCATCGAGCAGGAGAACCTGCTCGCCGAGGCGGCCCGGCTCGAGGGCACGCTGCACACACTGCTCGCCCCGCTCGCCGACCACGACCTCGTCTCCGAGGTGCGCAGCGGCACCGGCGCGATGGCCGCCGTGCAGGTCGACCCGGCGGCGCTCGCCCTCGACCCGGCGCTGCCGGCCCGGGTCGCGGCCGCCCTGCGCGGGCACGGCGTGCTCACCCGGGTGCTCGCGACCGGGGGCCTGCAGGTGTCGCCGTCGTTCGTCACGACCGACGACGACGTCAAGCTCCTCGCCGAGGCGTTCGGGGCGGCGCTGGACGACGTCGCGGCCTGACCGGCCGTCCGGTGAGACCCGCCGCCCCGTGACATGCGGCGGTGACATGCCCGGTACCGGCGACGCGCAGCGGAAACATGCGAGGACCACGCGCTTAACGTGCGCTTCGTAGCGTCCGAGCGACCGCAGGCCCTGCCGGGGAGACCGATGCTGCTGACACCGCACGAGCAAGAGCGACTCATGATCTCCTACGCGGCGGAGCTCGCGTGGCGCCGTCGCGGTCGCGGTCTGCGGCTCAACCACCCCGAGGCGGTCGCGGTGCTCTGCTCGTTCGTCATGGAGGCGGCCCGCGACGGCCGCGGCGTCGCCGAGCTCATGCAGGCGGGCCGTGAGGTGCTCACGGCGGACGACGTCCTGCCCGGGGTCGCCGAGCTGCTGCCGGAGGTCCAGATCGAGGCGACCTTCCCCGACGGCACGAAGCTCGTGACGATCCACGGCCCGATCGGGGCCGGCACGTCCGCCCCGCCGCCGGGCTCCGTCGTCCGGCCCGGGGAGGTGCTCCCCGCCGCGGGCACGGTCGCGCTGAGCGCGGGCCGGCCGCGCACGACGCTCACCGTCGTCAACACCGGCGACCGGCCCGTGCAGGTCGGCTCGCACTACCACTTCGCGCAGGCGAACCCGGCGCTGGAGTTCGACCGCGCCGCGGCGCACGGCCAGCACCTCGACATCCCGGCGGGGACCGCCGTCCGCTTCGAGCCCGGCATCGACCGCGAGGTGACGCTCGTGCCGCTCGCGGGCACGCGCGTCGTCGCCGGACTGACGCTGCCCGCGCCCGGCCCGCTCGACGCCCCGGCGGGCACCACGACGACCGTGCAGGACGGTGCCTGATGGACCTCGACCGCGCGCGGTACGCCCAGCTCTACGGCCCGACCGTCGGCGACCGGATCCGGCTCGCGGACACCGACCTCCTCGTCGAGGTCACCGAGGACCTCGCCGGCGGCCCCGGCCGGGCCGGTGACGAGGCGGTCTTCGGCGGCGGCAAGGTGCTGCGCGAGTCGATGGGCCAGGGCCGTGCGACGCGGGCCGAGGGCGCTCCGGACACCGTCATCACCGGGGTCGTCGTCCTCGACCACTGGGGCGTCGTCAAGGCGGACGTCGGCATCCGCGACGGCCGGATCGTCGCGCTCGGCAAGGCGGGCAACCCCGAGACGATGGACGGCGTCCACCCCGACCTCGTCGTCGGCCCGGGCACCGAGGTGATCGCGGGCAACGGGCGGATCCTCACCGCCGGCGCGATCGACACGCACGTGCACTTCATCTGCCCGCAGATCGTCCCCGAGGCGATCGGCTCCGGCGTCACGACGCTCATCGGCGGCGGCACCGGCCCCGCGGAGGGCACGAAGGCGACGACCGTGACCCCCGGCGCCTGGTACCTCGCCCGGATGCTCGAGGCGATGGACGGCCTGCCGGTCAACGTCGCGTTGCTGGGCAAGGGGAACACCGTCTCGCACGAGTCGATGTGGGAGCAGCTGCGCGGCGGCGCCTCGGGGTTCAAGCTCCACGAGGACTGGGGGACGACGCCCGCGGTCATCGACGCGAGCCTCACCGTCGCGGACGCCGCGGGGGTGCAGGTCGCGCTGCACTCGGACACCCTCAACGAGGCCGGGTTCGTCGAGTCGACGCTCGCCGCGATCAAGGGCCGGGCGATCCACGCGTACCACACCGAGGGCGCCGGCGGCGGGCACGCACCGGACATCATCACCGTCGCCGCGTACCCGAACGTGCTGCCGTCGTCGACGAACCCGACCCGGCCGCACACGGTGAACACGCTCGCCGAGCACCTCGACATGCTCATGGTCTGCCACCACCTCCAGGCCTCGATCCCCGAGGACCTCGCGTTCGCCGAGAGCCGGATCCGCCCCAGCACGATCGCGGCAGAGGACCTGCTCCACGACGTCGGCGCGATCTCGATGATCGGTTCGGACGCGCAGGCGATGGGCCGGGCCGGCGAGGTCGTGCTGCGCACCTGGCAGACGGCGCACGTCATGAAGCGGCGCCGCGGCTTCCTGCCGGGCGAGCACGGCCTCGCGGGGGACGGCGGCACCGGCGGCCCGGGCGGGGGCAACGACAACCTGCGGGCCCGGCGGTACGTGGCCAAGTACACGATCTGCCCCGCGGTCGCGCACGGCATCGACCACGAGGTCGGCTCGGTCGAGGTCGGCAAGCTCGCCGACCTCGTGCTCTGGGAGCCGGCGTTCTTCGGCGTCCGGCCGCACGCCGTCCTCAAGGGCGGGGTCATCGCGTGGGCCGCGATGGGCGACGCGAACGCGTCGATCCCCACCCCGCAGCCGATCCTGCCGCGGCCGATGTTCGGCGCCGCCCCGACGACGGCGGCCGCCACCAGCGTCCACTTCGTCGCACCGGTCGCCCTCGAGGACGGTCTCGCCGACCGGCTCGACGTCCGGCGCCGGCTCGTCGCCGTCGAGGACGTCCGCGCGCGCGGCAAGGCCGACATGCCGCAGAACACCGCCACCCCACGGATCGAGGTCGACCCCGACACGTTCACCGTGCGCATCGACGGCGAGGTCTGGGCGCAGGAGCCCGCGACCGAGCTGCCGATGGCCCAGCGGTACTTCCTCTTCTGAGGGTGCGGGCGATGGCGAGGACGGGCCTGCCGGGCCGGGCCGCCCCCGGCGACGTAGGGTGCGGGCATGGCACTGGAAGGCGAGTACGAACCGAGCCCGTCGGCCTGGGTGCGCGAGCAGGTCGAGGCGTACGAGGCGAGCGGCGGCCGCGAGGCGAACACCCTGCGCGACACCGGGCTCCCGATCGTCGTCGTGACGATGCGCGGCCGGAAGTCGGGGAAGATCCGCAAGATCGCGCTCATGCGCGTCGAGCACGGGGGCTCGTACGCCTTCGTCGCGTCCAAGGGCGGTGCCCCGGAGCACCCGGAGTGGTACTTCAACCTCGTCGCGCACCCGGGCGAGGTCATGGTCCAGGACGGCCCGGAGCCGTTCGACGCGGTCGTGCGCGAGGTGGACGGCGAGGAGCGCTCGGCCTGGTGGGAGCGCTCGGTCGCGGCCTTCCCGACGTACGCCGAGTACCAGACGAAGACGGACCGGCTCATCCCCGTGCTCGTCGCGTCGCCCAAGGGCTGAGCGCCGGCCGCACCCGGCCGGTCCGGCCGTGACCGCGCCCCCGGCCGGGGTCGCGGCGCTGCTCGCGCTCGCGGACCAACGGCTGCCGTCCGGCGGGCACGTCCACTCCGGCGGGGTGGAGGAGGCCGTGCGCGGCCGGCTCGTCACCGACGGACCGAGCCTGCGCGCCTTCCTGCACCGGCGGCTGCTCTCCGTCGGGCGCGTCACCGCGGGTCTCGCGGCGGCCGCCGTCGGGCTCACCGCGGCGACCGTGGCGCGCCTCGACGCCGAGGCCGACGCCCGGACGCCGTCCCCGGCCCAGCGGGCGGCGTCCCGGGCCCAGGGCCGTGGCCTGCTGCGCCTGGCCCGCGCGTCCTGGGTCGGCCCGCACGTCGACCTCGCCTGGGCCGACCTCGGGGCCCGCCCGCACCACCCCCTCGTGCTCGGCTGCGCCGCGCGGGCCGCCGGCCTGGGCGCCGGTGAGGCGGCGCTCGTCGCCGCCTACCTCGCGGTGACGGGCCCCGCGACCGCCGCCCAGCGGCTGCTCGGCCTCGACCCCGTCGAGGTCGCCGTCGCCACGCTGGACCTCGGCGCGGACGTCGACGCCGTCGCCCGCGCGGCGGCGGCCGTCGCCGTCGCGGCGACCCCGCCCAGCGGCTGGCACGCCGTCCCGGACGACGGCGACCCGCTGCTCGACCTGCTCGCCGAACGGCACGCCGCCCGCGGCGACCGGCTCTTCGCGTCCTGACCCGCCCACCCGCTGCACCGACCAGCACGCACCGACCACCGGAGGACACCATGGGCCTGTTCCACGGCGACGACCCGCACGCGCACACCGTCCGCACCGGCGGGCCGCTGCGCGTCGGCATCGGCGGCCCCGTCGGGTCGGGCAAGACGGCGCTCGTCGCGGCCCTGTGCCGCACCCTGTCCGACCGGCTCTCGATCGCCGTCGTGACGAACGACATCTACACGACCGAGGACGCGGAGTTCCTGCGCCGCAACGCCGTCCTGCCCGACGAGCGGATCTCCGCCGTCCAGACCGGCTGCTGCCCGCACACCGCGATCCGGGACGACATCACCGCCAACCTGGACGCCGTCGACGACCTCGTCGAGCGCTTCGCCGACCTCGACGTCGTCCTCGTCGAGTCCGGTGGGGACAACCTCACGGCGTCCTTCAGCAAGGGTCTGGTCGACGTCCAGGTCTTCGTCGTCGACGTCGCCGGCGGCGACAAGGTGCCGCGCAAGGGCGGCCCGGGCGTGACGGGCGCCGACCTGCTCGTCATCAACAAGCGCGACCTGGCGCCGCTCGTCGGCGCGGACCTCGACGTCATGACGTCGGACGCCGACCGGGTCCGCGGGGGCCGCCCGGTCGCTCTCGTGTCGCTGCGCGAGGACCCGGCCGCCGGCCCGGTCGTCGACTGGCTGCTCGCCGAGCTCGAGCACCACCGCGTGCACGTCGCCGGCGCGGCCCCGGCGGGCGCGCCGCACGCGCGTGCGTAGCCGTGTCGAGGTCGTCGCCGACGTCGAGGACGACGGGACGCCCGTCCTCGCACGGCTGCGGGCCGACGGGGCGCTCGCCGTCCGCCGCACCGGGCCCTCGACGGTGCACCTCGTCGGGACGGCGGCCGGGCCGCTCGACGGTGACGTCGTCGAGCTCGACCTCGTCGTCCGGGCCGGCGCCCGGCTCGACCTCGAGGGTGTCGCCGCGACGATCGCGCTGCCCGGGCCCGGCGACCTCGCCGCGACGTGGGAGGTCACCGCGGACGTCGCGGACGTCGCGACCCTGCGCTGCGCGCCGCAGCCGATCGTCGTCTGCGCGGGCGCCCGGCTGCGCACCCGCACGGCGCTGACGCTCGCGCCGACCGGGTCGCTCGACCTCGTCGAGCAGGTCGTCCTCGGCCGGTTCCGCGAACCCGGCGGCACCTGGTCGGGCCGGCTCGTGGCCGACGTCGGCGGGGTCCCGGTGCTGCGGCAGACCCAGACCTCGGCGGTGCTGGCCGCCGGTCCGGCCGGGCCCGGGGCGGCGGCCGCGCGCAGCGTCGTGAGCCGGCTGCTGCTCGGTCCCGACGTGCCCGCGGCGGCCGCCGCGACGTCCGGAGAGGCGGTCGTGTGCCCGCTCGCCGCGGGCGGCGTCCTGCTCACCGCGTACGGCGCCGACCTCGCGACGGCGCTGCGGCACGTCGAGGACCTGTGGCCGACGACACCCGTCGCGGCGCTGCCCAGGCCCTAGGCTCACCGCCAGACGTGACCGACGACAGGCGGAGGCGACCATGGCATCGGTGTTCGAGACAGCCGTCGAGGACGTCAAGCAGCTGAGCAAGGACCCGGGCAACGAGGCCAAGCTCAGGCTCTACGCGCTCTACAAGCAGTCCACGGTGGGCGACGTCCAGGGCAAACGCCCCGGCTTCGCCGACTTCGTCGGCAAGTTCAAGTACGACGCGTGGGCCCAGCTCGCCGGGACGAGCCCGCAGGACGCGCAGGCGCAGTACGTCGCCTACGTCGAGGAGCTCAAGGCCGCCGACGCGGGCTGAGCGGGGCGCACCGGGGCCAACTGCGCGGGCGTGCCACGCCCGGCCGACCTACGCTCGCCACGACTGGCGACGGACGGCGGCGTGCCGTCCAAGACGCGGGTCGCGGACGAGGGAGCCCCCATGAACCGGTCCACCTCCTCGAGGGTGCAGCAGGCGATGGCCGCAGCGGACGGCGCGGCGGACAGTAAGCAGGTCGGCTGGCTCGCCCGGGCGGGTCTGGCGGCGCGGGCGACGGTCTACGTCGTCATCGGTGTGCTCGCGCTGCTCGCGGCGGTCGGCTCCTCGGGTCGCAACGTCGACCAGCAGGGCGCCCTCGCGGAGCTGCTCACGCACTCGTGGGGCACGCTGCTCGTCGGCCTGCTCGCCGTGGGGTTCCTCGGCTACGCGGTCTGGCGGCTGGCCGAGGCCGCGTTCGGCGTCACCGGCGAGCCGGACGGCGCCGGGCCCCGGCTCAAGTCGGCGTTCCGCGGCCTGGTCTACCTCGCACTGACCTTCACCGCCGTCTCGGCGCTGCGCGGCTCGACGCAGACCCAGAAGGGCAAGCAGACCTCGCTCACCGCGGAGGTCATGAGCCACACCGGGGGGCGGGTGCTCGTCGGCCTCGTCGGGCTCGCGATCGTGGCCGGTGGTGCGGCGCTCGTCGTCGAGGGCTACCAGCTGAAGTTCATGCGCTTCTTCCGGGCGGTGCCGCCGCAGGTGCGGCGCGTCGTGGTCCACCTCGGCCGGGTCGGCACGATCGGCCGCGGCGTCGTCTTCGTCCTCGTCGGGGCGCTCGTCGTCTCGGCCGCGTGGACCTTCGACCCGGACAAGGCCGGCGGCATGGACACCGCGTTCCGCACGCTGCTCCAGCAGCCGTACGGCAAGGTCCTCGGCGTCCTCGCCGCCCTGGCGCTGCTCGCGTTCGGGGTCTACGGCTACGCCGAGGCGCGCTGGCGCCGGGTCTGACGCCAGCCACGTCAGCTGATGCAGAACTCGTTGCCCTCGGGATCCTGCAGCGTCACCGCGACGTAGTCGGCGCCCTCGGGCGCGTTGCGGCGGACGACGCTCGCCCCGAGGGCGACGAGGCGTGCCACCTCTGCGTCGAGCCGCGAGGAGCGCTCCGCGTAGTGCATCCGGCCCCGGCCGGGCGTGCACGACAGGTCGAGGTGCAGGCGGTTCTTCACGACACGGCCCTCAGGGACCTCCTGGAACCAGATGCGCGGGAGCAGGCCGCCCGGGTCGACGATCGCGCCGCTGCCCTCCTCCGCACCCACGAGCTCCTCAGGCGGGAGCCCGCCGGCGAGCCAGTACTCCAGCCAGCTCGACCACCCGTCCGGTGCCGGCTCCGGCACGTAACCCAGTGCGTCGCACCAGAACTCCACGAGTCGCGCGGGGTCCGCGCAGTCCACCGTCAGCTGCCAGCTCGTCGCCATGGGCGGGAGTCTTGCAGGCATGTCCGACAGCCGGGCCGGGGCGGTGCCACGGGGCGCACGCAGTGCAGGGGCGGCCCGGGGGCCGCCCCTGCACAGGGATCGAGACGATGTGAAGTTGTTGCGTCGCCACCGGTCGCCCGGTACGACGCGGCGAGGCGGGAGGCCTCAGACCGTCGCGGCCGGCTTCGGCGCCGCGACGCGCTTGCGCGGGGTCGCCGCACGCTTCGCCGGGGCCTTCTTCGCCGGGGCCTTGGCGGCCGCCTTGGCCGGGGCCTTCGTCGCCGGCTTGGCGGGGGCTGCCTTCGCCGTCGTCACCGGGGCGGCCTTCTTCGCGGCGGCCTTCGCCGGCGCCGCCTTCGTCACGGCCTTGACCGTGCGCTTGGCGACGGCCTTCGCCGGCGCCTTCGCGACCGTCTTGACCGCGGCCTTGACGGCGGTCTTCGCGGCGGTCTTGACGGCCGGCTTCGCGGCCGTCTTGGCGGGGGCCTTGGCCGCCGCCTTCTTCGCGGCCGCCGTCGCGTCGTCGAGCGTCGCGGCGGGGGCGTTCTTGCGGACGGACGCGACGCCGTTCAGCGCCGACGCCTTGGTCGCGTAGGCCTGCGAGACCGCGACGACCTGACCGTTCGGGGCGAAGAGCGTGAACCGGAACTTGCCGGCCTTGTCCTTGCTGAGCGTGAAGCGTGCGGGCACGTGGGCCTCCGGGTGCAGTGGGCGGTCGCGGTGTCGGCCGCCCGTTGGTGGGTACCTCCACGATGACATCCGCCGTTGCGAATCATTGCTATGAGGCGGCGTCATCTCATCGTGTCGATCACGTGCTTCGGTGCACAGAAACGGGACCTTGAGCCGTTCGCGTGAACTTTCGTCACCATCGGTTCAGCGCCACGGCGTTCCCCGGGGCCGCCCGCGCGGCCCGGAACGGGCCGCCCGCTACCCCTGCCGCACCCACGGCGCGTCGGCGAGATGCTCGTCGAGCCCTTGTCCCGCAGCACATCCCGACGTCCGGTACGGCTCCGGCACGGTGGGGTGGACGACGAGCCAGTAGGTGCGTGCGAGCCGCCGTGCCTGCACGTCGTCGGCACCGAGCATCCGCGCGGTGGCCGCATCCCGTTGCACCGCCGCACATTCTGCCTGCCCTTCGTCGACCCGGCCGCCGAGGTGCATCGCCTCGTGCGTGAGGACGTGCACGGCGGTCGCCCCCTCGACGTCCGCACGCGCCGGCGGCGTGCCGTCGAGCCCGCGGCGCCAGCGCTCGACGTCGTCGCACACCGCGTCGCCGAGGACGGCGACGTCACCGGGACGCCCGGCCGCGTCGAAGTCGACGTGGGCGACGTCCCGCCCGACGTGGACCAGGCCCGCGCCGGACGACGAGCAGTCGACGTGGACGGTGCGACCGGCGAGGACCGACGCCACGTCGGATAGCCGGTGCTCGGTGCGGCTGCGGCGCGCGACGGGGACCGCGAGGACGAGCGCGACGACGACCGGCACCGCGACGGCGACGACGGGGAAGCGCACGGGCCGGCCGAGGGCGTCGACGCGGGTGAACGCCCACCGGACGGCGACCGCCGCCCCCAGACCCAGGAGGCCGACCGACGCGAGCAGGAGCATGATGCTCGTGTCGGCAGGCGGCGGCCCGGGGTGGATCACCCGAGGGTGTCGGACCCCACCGTTACGGTCTTGTTGCGAAGACTTAGCAGTTGCCCATGGTTCGCAACTGAGCGAGGATCGCACGTGGGTGCCGGGCGGTGCCCGCCCGGCCGTCGAGGGGAAGTTCCGCTGTGCACGTACCCGACGGGTTCATCAACCCCCCGGTGTCGCTCGCCGCAGGGGTCCTCGCCGGCGCCGGCGTCGCGCTCTGCCTGCGCGGCACGCGCCGCGAGCTGGACGAGCGGACGGCGCCGCTGGCCGGCCTCGTCGCGGCCTTCGTCTTCGCGGCCCAGATGATCAACTTCCCGGTCGCGGCCGGGACGAGCGGGCATCTGCTCGGGGGCGCGCTCGCGGCGATCCTCGCCGGCCCCTGGACCGGGGCCCTGTGCGTGGCCGTCGTGCTCCTGGTCCAGTCCCTCTTCTTCGCGGACGGCGGCCTCACGGCACTCGGGGTCAACATCACCGACATGTCGCTCATCACCGTGCTCGTCGGCTGGGCAGTCTTCAAGGTGGTCGTCGCGGTGCTCCCGCGCACCCGTGTCTCCGTCGTCGCGGCGAGCGCGGTGAGCGCGTTCGTCGCCGTCCCCGCCGCCTCCCTGGGGTTCGTCGGGTTCTACGCGCTGGGCGGGACGAGCGATGTGCCCGTCCCCACCGTCCTCGCCGCGATGACCGGCGTCCACGTCCTCATCGGGGTCGGCGAGGCGCTCATCACCGGCGCCACCGTCGCGAGCGTCCTGGCCGTGCGGCCGGACCTCGTGCACGGCGCCCGGCACCTGCACCGCCGCCTCGAGCTGCGCACCACCGCGGGGGACGCCGCCCCCGCACCGGTCGCGCACCCGGGCGGGGTGCGCCGCTTCGTCGTCGGCAGCCTGCTCGTCTCGCTCGTCGTCGCCGGCGTCGTGAGCTTCTGGGCCAGCACCGCGCCGGACGGCCTGAACAAGGTCGCCGCGGACACCGGTGTCGGGCAGACCGAGACGGCGCACGCCGCCGACGGCTCGCCGTTCTCCGGGTACGGCACGTCCGGGGTCGCCGACGCCTTCGCCTCGAAGGCGGTCGCCGGGGTGACCGGGGTGCTCGTGACGCTCGCCGTCGCGGGCGGGGTCGTCGTCCTCGTCCGGCGCCGCAGCGCCCGGCGCGCAGCCGCGACGACCGCACCGGCGCAGGCCGGGGCGGGCACGTACGCCTACTCGGTCACCACCGCGGGCAGCACGGCGCCGGATGCCCGTTCCGACGGTCCGGCGGTGCCGTCGGCCGCGGACCGGCTCCAGGCCCGCTACTCGACGCAGGCCGCCCGGGAGAACGGGGCCGCGGACACCGCGGCCGAGTACGCGGCGCAGGCCGCCCGCGGCGGCGGTGGCGCCGCCGGCGCGCACCGGCTCTACCGGCACGCCGAGTCCCCGGTGCACCGGCTGAGCCCGCAGAGCAAGCTCGCCGCCACGGTGCTCTTCGTCTTCGTCGTCGTCGCGACGCCCCGCGAGGCGGTCTGGGCCTTCGCCGTCTACGCGCTGCTGCTCGCGGGGGTCACCGCCGTCGCGAGGATCCCCGCGGGGCTGGTGCTGCGGCGGATGGTCGTCGAGGTGCCGTTCGTGCTCTTCGCCGTTCTCATGCCGTTCCTCTCCCGCGGCGAGCAGGTCGACGTCCTCGGGGTGTCGCTGTCCGTCGGCGGTCTGTGGTCCGCCTGGAACGTCCTGGCCAAGGCCACGCTCGGCGTCGTGTGCTCGATCCTGCTCGCGGCGACGACCGACCTGCGCGCGCTGCTCGTCGGCCTCGAGCGGTTGAAGATGCCGTCGCTGCTCGTGCAGATCATGAGCTTCATGGTCCGCTACGGCGACGTCATCGGCGACGAGATGCACCGCATGCGGATCGCCCGGGAGTCGCGCGGCTTCACCGGCGGCGACCTGCGGGCGCTGCCGGTCGTCGCCCGCTCCGCGGGCGCCCTGTTCATCCGGTCCTACGAGCGCGGCGAGCGCGTGCACCTGGCGATGCTCTCCCGCGGCTACACCGGGACCCTCCCGCTCCAGGGCGAGGCGACGACGGCCGCCCAGTGGCGCACCGCCCTGGTGCTGCCCGCCGGCGCCCTGGTCGTCGCCCTCACCGCCTGGGTGCTGCGATGACCCGCCCCACCTCACAGACGCGCACGACAGGAACGAGGACGCCATGACCATCGCCGACAACGGCACCGACACCCTCGAGGTCGTCGGCCGGCAGGACCGCCCCGACGCCCCGCCGTCGCTGCTCCTCGAGCGCGTCGCCTACGCCTACCCGGACGGCCACCAGGCACTCTTCGGGGTCGACCTGCGGATCGGGCGCGGCGAGCGGGTCGCGCTGCTCGGCCCGAACGGTGCGGGCAAGACGACGCTCGTCATGCACCTCAACGGGATCCTCGGCGGGGGTGACGGCACCGTCTCGGTCGGCGGGCTCCCGGTCGTCAAGGACACCCTCCAGGAGGTCCGCCGCCGGGTCGGCATCGTCTTCCAGGACCCCGACGACCAGCTCTTCATGCCGACGGTCCGCGACGACGTCGCGTTCGGCCCGGCGAACCTCGGGGTCCGGGGCGCCGAGCTCGACGCCCGGGTGGACCGGGCGCTGGCCGCCGTCCGGCTCGGCGACCTCGCCGACCGCCCGCCGTACCACCTGTCCTTCGGGCAGCGCCGCCGCGCGGCCGTCGCGACGGTGCTCGCGATGGAGCCCGAGGTCATCGTCCTCGACGAGCCGTCGTCGAACCTCGACCCGGCGAGCCGACGCGAGCTCGCGCAGATCCTGCTCTCGCTCGACGTGACGATCCTCATGGTCACGCACGACCTGCCGTACGCCCTCGAGCTGTGCCCCCGCTCGGTGATCCTCTCCGACGGCGTCATCGCCGCGGACGGCCCGACGAAGGAGATCCTCTCCGACCCGGACCTGCTCGCCGCGCACCGGCTCGAGCTGCCGTTCGGGTTCGACCCGCGCGTCCTCGGCTGACCCCGCTCACGCCGACGGCGGCGGGCACCTTCCGGTACCCGCCGCCGTCGGACACGCCCTCAGGGCGTCACTGCTGCTGGTGCTGCCGCCCTACCGGGTGACGCTGCCCGCGAAGCGGGCGATCGCCGTCCCGTCGAACGGGCCCGTGACCTCGGCGTAGTTGACGTACGAGCCGGTGTCCTTGCCCGTCGCCGTGAACGACAGCGTCGCCGAGAACGTCTCGCCCGGGGTGCCCGTCACCTTGATCTCGGTGCCGTCGCCCGGGATCGTGCCCGTCGCCGGACCGCCGTTGCTGTAGTAGACGGCCTCCCCGTTCGTCCCGTCCGGGTTCTCGACCCCGACGGTGAGCGCGCCTCCGTCGCCCGTGCCGGTCTGGGCACCGAACGCCATGGTGACGTCCTCGGTGGTGCCCAGGCCGATCCAGGTCTGGAAGCTGTGCGACGTGCCGGCCGGGGTGCTGAACTCCCGCATGTCCGCGTAGTCGACGACCAGCCACGAGTTCGGGCCGTCGGCCAGGGTGCCGATCCTGACCGCGCCGCCGGCCGAGCCGTCGAGGTCGGTCCAGAACGGTGCCAGGACGTTGTTCGGCCGTGCGGCGTTCGGCAGCGGCGTGAGGTTCGCGAACTCCACGTCGGCCTGCGTCCCACCACCGAGGACGACGTAGCCGTTGCTCACGACGCCGATGCGGGTGTACGAGATCCCCGCGACCGTGAACGCGGGGACGTTGAAGTTCGTGATCGTCTCGTCGCCGACGCCGGCGATCGGGGCGATCCCGAACAGGGACAGCGGGAGGTAGCCGCCGGCGGGCGTGCTGCCGGGGGTCACCGCCGCAGCGACCTTCGGGGTGAGCCGGGCCGGGATCGTCGCCGACCCCGTCACGGTGTTGCCCTTGTTCGTCCCGCCGACGACGCTGCCGGTGACGACCTTGAGCTTGTCCGGGACGACGTCCTTGATCGCCACGGTGGCGTCGTTGACGGTGTTGTTCGTCACCGACACGGTGCAGGTGGTCGTCGCCTTGAGCGCGACCGACGCCGGGGCGCAGGTCTTGGTGACCTCGACCGGGCCCTGCTTGCGGACGACCGTCACCGGGAAGGTGAAGGTGCGCTTGCCGGACCTGAACGTGATCGTCGCGAACCGGGTCTGACCGATCGGGACGTCCTTGCCGTCGACCGTGATCCGCAGCGTCCGGCTCGCACCGGGCCGCAGCGAGAACTCCGACGACGACACCCGGACCTTGAGGTCCTTCGGCGCCGAGACGCTGACCTTGTACTCACGGGTGACGCCGGACACGCTCTTGAGCGTCCGGTCCACCGTCAGCGAGCCGGAGAGCACCGGGACGTAGAGGCTCGGGTAGTTCGCCTTGTAGAGCGACGCCTGCTGCGCGAGGAAGTTCGCGCCCGTCTCGTCGATCGTGAAGTACGGGTCCCGGGCCGTGGCCAGGTTGATCCGCCCGGAGCCGTCGTCGAAGGCGTCGGTCGGCGTGACGCCGTCCTCCTTGACCGTCGCCGTGGTGGCGGTGGTCATGAGGGCGGAGTGGATCTGGCCCGGCGTCCACGTCGGGTGCAGCGCCGCGAGGAGCGTGCCGGCGCCGGCCACGTGCGGGGACGACATCGACGTGCCCGCGATGGCCTGGAACAGCTCGCCCTGCGGGCCCGTCGCCGGGTCGACCGACACCGGTGTGTGGCCGGCGAGGATCTGGACACCGGGCGCGGTGACGTCCGGCTTGGAGATGCCGAGCGACTGCCCGGTGCCGCCGCGCGAGGAGAACGACGCCATGACGTCGCCCTGGGCGGGCGTCGCGGTGCCGGAGGTGATCGTCGCGGTCACACCGGGGTGCGCGGCGAGGAAGGCGACGACGGACTGGCCCTCGGCGAACTGCACGTGCACCGCCGGGAGGAAGTGGTTGTCCGTCTCGAGGTCCGTGATGTTGGCGGCGTTGTTGAACAGGATCATGCCGACCGCACCGCGGGCCTTGACGTTGATGCCCTTCTGGACGCGGCCGATGCCGCCGCCACGGGCGCAGACGACGACCTTTCCGGCGAAGGCACCGTCGGCGGTGTCGTCGAGGCAGGCCGGGTCGCTCGTCGGCGCCGCTCCGGCGTCGACGGTCGGGGCCGCGGTCGTCAGCGCCGGGGCGATCGTCGCGCCCGAGACCGTGAGGGTGGCGCCGTCCGTCGACGTCAGCGTCGTGCTGCCGTCGAACGAACGGGGGCCGGTGCTCGCCGCGACGGTGGTCACCCACGGCTCGCGGTGGTCGGTCGTGTCGGCACCGGGGCCGGAGTTGCCGGCCGAGGCGGCGATGAAGACGCCGGCGTTGTAGGCGTCGAGGAAGGCGAGCGACGTGAGGTCCGAGTACGGGTTCGACCCGCCGGAGATCGAGTAGTTGATCGCGTCGACGCCGTCCTTGATCGCCTGCTGCGCGGCGGCCGCGGTGTCGCTGCCGAAGCAGCCCTGGAGGGCGCACACCCGGTAGGCGATGACGTGGGCCCGCGGCGCGATGCCGCTCACGGTGCCGCGCGGGACGCCGAAGATCGTCGCCTGGACGCCGGCGTTGCCCGCCGCGGTCGTCGCGGTGTGGGTGCCGTGGCCGTCGGAGTCGGTGGCGTCGGTGAACTCACCGGGCTCGAGGCCGACGTTCGCCGCGTAGGTGTTGAGGAACGTGTAGGCACCGATGAGCTTGTTGTTGCACGTGAAGGCGGGGCCGGGGTCTGCCCCGGTGCCGAAGTCGCAGGCGCGCGGCAGGCCGTCGACCCGCGGCCGCGGGGCCGGGTAGGCCTTGCCCGAGGGGTCCGGGTCGGAGAGCGACGGGTGCGCGGGCCAGATGCCGCTGTCGAGGACGCCGATGATCGCGTTCTCGCCGGCCTTCTCCTGGCCGCCGGCCTGCGCCCAGGCCGCGGGGGCGCCGATGAACTGCGGCGTCGCCTCGGTCTGGAGCTGCTCGAGGGTGTCGACGTAGACGGCCTTGACGGCCGGGTCGGCCGCGACCTTGGCGACGTCGCCCGCGGGCAGGGTCATCGCGACGCCGCCGACGACGACGTCGAGCCGGCGGGTCACCTTGGCGCGCGGGCTCTTGCCCTTGGCCCGGCCCTCGAACGCGGCCATCCTGCCGTTGACGTAGGCGAGGTACTTCTTGCTGTCGGGCGAGGAGGGGTCGAGCTTGGCGTCACCCGTGACGTCCGGGTTCGTCGCGGGCAGCCCGGCGACCCCGCCGTCGTACGCGGCGAGCGAGTCGTCCTTGAGCTTGACGACGACGGTCGTCGTGCCGTCCTTCGACGCGGCCTTCATCGCGGCCTTGACCTGCGCGGAGACCTCGGCGGACAGCGTGGCGCCGTCCTGCGCCGGCTGCTGGTCCGCGAGCTTCAGCCGGTCGGGGGACACGGCCCTGGACGCCGGCGAGGCGCCCGCCACCCCCAGCGAGGAGCACACCACCGCTGCTGCGGCGAGGCCCCCGATCGTTGCTCTCCGTGCACCGACACGCAACATCGCGACTCCTGATCGCTGTGCCGGGCAGGCGTCAACGGACCAGGTGCGCCCGCCCGAACGCCCTGATGACCTCGGGTGATGATGGCACCCCGCCTACCGTGACGGAAGGTCTTCGGTGAGATCGTCACCAAGCACGAGTTCCTCCGGCGCAGCAGCGGTCAGCTGACGACGTCCTTGCGGAGGAAGTGCCACCACGCCGCTGCCAGCAGGACCGTCGAGTAGGCCAGCGACCACATCGCCCCGCGGGCCATCGCCTCCCACGCCACCGTGGGCCCGAGGGCGTCGGTCCAGGCGTACGAGTAGTGCGTGGGGAGCACCTCGCGCCACCGGCCCAGCGCAGTGACGGCGTCGAGGATGTTCGACACGATGACGAGCAGGACGGCACCGCCGACGGCCCCGAGCGGGGCGTCGGTCCAGACGCCGATGACGAACCCGAGCGCGGACACGAACACGAGCGTCACCGCGAGGTAGCCGACGATGAGGAGCAGCCGGGGCAGCGCCTCCGAGGTCGGCAGCGACGTCCCGAGCGGGGTCGTCACCGGCCCCCAGCCGAAGAACAGGCCTCCGGCGAGGTACGCGACGGCGGGCAGCAGGACGAGCGCGAAGAACGAGTACGCGAGCGCCACGAGGAGCTTGCGGGTGAGCAGGTGGGCCCGCGGCACGGGCGAGGCGAGCAGGTAGCGCAGGCTCGACCAGCTCGCCTCGCTCGCCACGGTGTCCCCGGCGAAGAGCGCGAAGACGACGACGAGCAGGAAGCCCGTCGCGACGAAGAGGGTGAAGAGGGTGAAGTTGCCCGCCCCCGCCGTCGCGACGTCGACGAGGCCCGGGGCGCCGCGCCCGGGCTCCGGGTCGCCGGCCTTGAAGGCCGCGACGAGCAGGAACGGCAGGAGCACGAGGAACCCCAGGGTCAGCTGGGTGCGGCGCCGGGTGAGCTGGCGCCGGACCTCGACGAGGAACGGCAGGGTCCGCCGGGGCGCGAAGCCGCCGGCGGCACCGGCGGCCCCGTGCCCGGGCGGGGGCGCCTCGACGTGGTCGAGGCCTTCGTGGGTGCCACGGCTGGGCATCGGTGACTCCCCCTCAGCTCTCGCCCACGAGGGCGAGGAACGCCTCTTCGAGCCCGCGCTGCGGCGCGACCCGCTCCACCTGCAGCCCGGCCGCGACGAGCGCCGCGACGAGCGCGCCGCGCGGCGTCCCCACGAGCCGCAGGACGATGCCGGTCGGCGTGGTCCCGACGTCCTGGGCGCCCTCGACGGCCGCCGCGACCGCGGCCGCGCGCGGCGGGTCGTCGACGTCCACGACGACGACGGTCGCCGAGCCGACGAGGTCGGCGACCGTGCCCTCGAAGACGAGCCGGCCCTGGTGCATGACGACGACGTGCGAGCAGGTCTGCTCGACCTCGGCGAGCAGGTGGCTCGACACGACGACGGTGCGCCCGGTCGCGGCGTACCGGCCGAGCACCTCGCGCATCTCGCGGATCTGCGGCGGGTCGAGACCGTTCGTCGGCTCGTCGAGGACGAGCAGGTCCGGCAGGCCGAGCATCGCCTGCGCGATGGCGAGCCGCTGGCGCATGCCCTGGCTGTACGTGCGGACCCGGCGCTGCACGTCGTTCCCGAGGCCGGCGACCTCGAGCGCCTCGTCGAACCGGGCGTCCGCGGCGGGGCGGCCGGTCGCGGCCCAGTACAGGTGCAGGTTCTCCAGGCCGGACAGGTGCGGCAGGAAGCCCGGCCCCTCGACGAACGCACCGACCCGGGACAGCACCGGCGCCCCGAACCGGACCGGCTCACCGAACACCCGGATCTCGCCCTCGGTCGGGGCGATGAGCCCCATGAGCATCCGCAGCGTCGTCGTCTTGCCGGCCCCGTTCGGGCCGAGCAGGCCGAGCACCCGGCCCTGCTCGACGGTGAACGACAGGTCGGAGACGGCCCGGAACCCGTCGCCGTACGCCTTGCCGAGGTCGCGGACGGCGAGCGGCACGTCGGCGAGGTCCGGGTCGGGCCCGGTGTCCCGCCGTCCGCGCCGGACGCCGACGGTCACCACGAGGACCGCGGCCGCCATGAGCCCGACGAGCCCGAGGGCCCACGGCAGGAGCGGACGCAGCCCGCCCCCGACGACCTCGGCGTCGAGCACCGGCACGGTGAGGGTGCTGTCGCCGGCGAGCGCGACCTCGTAGGCGCGCCCGTCGGCGGGCAGCGCGTAGCCCTGGTCCGTCGTCGAGACGACGACCCGCAGCCGGTGACCGACGGCGAGGTCGGTGACGACGGCCGGCAGGGCCACGGTGACGTCCTGCGGGGTCGGCGTGACCGGGCGGCCGAGCGACTGCGGGTCGCGCCGGTTGCGCGGCAGCTCGAGGCGCACCGGGGACACCAGCCCGCGCGGCAGCGTCGCCGCGCCACCCGGCGCGACGTCGTAGAGCCCGACGAACAACGTCGCGTCGGGCGCGGTCGTCGTGACCCGCAGCGCGACCCGGCCGCCGCCGACGACGGTGCCGGCCCGCTCGACCGGTGCGGTCTCGAACGCCGCGACCTGGCCGGGCAGGGCCGAGAGCGCGGAGCCGCCGCCGACCGAGCCGAGGGCGCCCGCGAGCGCCCCGCCGACCCCGGGCAGGGCGGTCAGCGCGGCCGGCGAGCCGCCGGGCGGCGCCTGGACGACCTGCGGCCCGCCGGTGAGCGGCAGCCGGACGACGGGCACCGGCCCCGCCGCGGTGACGCCCGGCTCGGCCGGTGCGATCCGGACCTGGGGCGCCGGGTTGCTGTCGATGCTCGAGACGACGGCGTCCGGCACCGTGACCTCGAACCGGGTGTCGGGCGCGGAGCCGTCCTTCTTCACGTAGCGGTCGAACCACGCGAGCGTGAGGTCGCGCAGCCGCTGCGACTCGTCGACGCCGCCGTCGTGGCCGCCGGCCTCCCAGACCACCTTGACCGGGGTTCCGGTCGCGGCGATCGCGCGGGCGTTGGCGTCGCCCTCGGAGAGCGGGAAGAGCGAGTCCGCCTGGCCCTGGACGAGCAGCGTCGGGGCCGTGACGTCCTTCGTGACCCGGGCCGGGCTGGAGCGCCACAGCAGGTCGAGCATCGCCGTCGTCGGGCGGCCGGTGCGGGCTGCCTCGGAGTACATGTCGCACAGGTCCGCGGCGAACCGGCCGCACGCGTTCGCGGCGGGGGCCGCGGTCGGGCCGTCGTCCGTCGCGCCCGGCGGGGCGGTGCCGGACGGCGCGGCGCCCGGCAGCAGACCGGCCGCACCGCCGGAGAGCCCCGACCCCGACGGCGAGAAGAAGACGCCGGCCCAGGCCCGCTTGAAGACCCCGGCCGGGGCGACGGGCGCGACGGCGGCCGGCGTGGCCTGCGCGCCGGCGGCGTCGACGGCGAACTGCGGGAAGAGCGCCTGCCGCAGGTCGTTCCACGTGATCTGCGGCGCGATGGCGTCGACCCGGCGGTCGAGGCCGGCGAGCAGGATCGAGAGCGCGCCGCCGTACGAGCCGCCCGCGACGCCGACCCGCGGGTCGCCGGGGCCGTCGAGGAGGACGTCGGGCCGGGTCGCGAGCGCGTCGAGGACCTTCTGCGCGTCGGCGACCTCGAAGTCCGGGGCGTCGAGGTGGATCCGGCCGCCGCTCGCCCCGAAGCCGCGCGCCGTGTAGGTGACGGCGACGTAGCCGTCGGCGGCCAGCGTGCGGGCGTCGTCCGCGAGGTCGGTCTTGCTGCCGCCGAAGCCGTGCGCGAGCAGCACCGCCGGGTAGCGCCGTCCGGACCCCTCGCCGTCCGCGGGCGGGGTGAACACGCTGACGTCGAGCGTCACGGTCGCGGCGTCGCCGGGCTCCGGGACGCCGTCGACGCGGTAGGTCTGCTCGCGGACGCCGGCCGTCGCGTCGCCGGACGTCGCGACGAGCACGCCCGCGACGGCGACGAGCACGGCCGCCGCTGCAGCGGTGATGCCGATGGTGCGGCGGCGCACAGGCGTTGCCCTTCCGGTTCCCGGCCGCCCCGGCGGACCACCGCGACGGTTGCGGCAGGCCTCAGCCTGCCATCCCCGCAGGATCAACGCGCGGGACGCCCCGGACGTTCACGGCCGGTCCGGGCGCGGGCGCCGGCTCAGCCCTCGGAGACCGTCGTCAGGTAGTGCCGCAGCTGCTCGACGACGAACGCGTGGTCGTCGGCCTGCGGCAGGCCGCTCACGGCGACGGTGCCGACGACGCCGACCCCGACGACGTTCACCGGGAAGGCCCCGCCGTGCGCGGCGTAGGTGTCGGCGTCGAGCCGGAACACCTCCTCGAAGCTCTGCCCGCGGACCCGGCACTCGGTCCCGACCCGGTACGAGCTCTTGGAGAACCGGTCGACGACCCGGCACTTGCGGTCGATCCAGGCGTCGTTGTCGGCCGACGTGCCCGGGAGCGCGGCGTGGAAGAGGCGCTGGCCGTTGCGCCGGACGGAGACGACGACGGGCAGGCCCGCCGCACGGGCGGCCTCGGTGAGCCGGACGCCGAGGGCCCAGGCGACGTCCTCGTCGAACCGCGGGAAGCGCAGGTCGGCCTCCTGCGCGACGAGCTCGGGCAGCAGTGCGACGGCGTCGGCCTGGGTCTGGCTCACGAGGGCTCCTTCTCGGGGTCGGTGACGTCGGCGACGGTCGCGTCGAGGGCCGCGATCGCGACGCCGGCGTCGATGGCGATCGCGGTGTTGTTCACGCCGCCGCCGAGGGTCACCTCGCGGCCGACGAGCCGCTCGTCGGCGACGACCGGCCAGGCGGTCGTCGAGCCGAACGGAGTGATCGTGCCGCGTGCGTAGCCGGTGGCGGCCTTGGCGGTGTCGGCGTCCGGCATCGACATCCGCTGGACGCCGAGCAGGGCGCGCAGCTTCGGCCAGGAGATCGTGCGGTCGCCCGGGACGAGGACGAACAGGTAGTCGCCGTCAGCGCGGCGGACGACGAGGGTCTTCACGACGTCTGCGGGCTCCACACCGCGGGCCGCGGCGGCCTCCGCGAGGCTGCGCACCGGGCCGTGCCGGACGACGCGGTGCGGCAGGCCGAGCGCCTCGACCGCGGCCACGGCGCGGGAGACGGGGTGCGTGTCCACGTCAGGCGATCCACCGCGGCCGGCGGGCCCGCGCGTCGAGCCACCGGTCCGCCCAGAGGTAGGCGCCGGCGGCCGCGAGCAGCAACGCCGTGACGAGCGCGGCGTTGCCGAGGACGGTGCCGTAGCCGAGGTCGTCGACGTCCACGAACGGGTACGGGTAGAACCCCGCGACCGCGCCGTGCGCGAGCGTCCAGGCGAACCAGGCGACGGGCCAGACGAGGGCGAGCAGGACGACCCGCCGGTCGGTCCGGCGGCGCGGCCCGTAGACCGCCCAGCCGACGACGGCGAGCACCGGGACGACGTAGTGCAGCAGCGCGTCGGCCACGGCCCACCAGCCGTCGAGGTCGACGGTCGGGCGGAGCACGACGAGGTAGACCAGCCCGGTGACGGTGATGCCGACGACGCCGTCGAGCCGGACGACCTTGAAGAGCAGCCGCGCCCCGCGGGCCGGGCGCAGCCACAGCGCCCACGCCGCTGCCGCGACGAGCAGGTTGCTCTGGATCGTGAAGTAGCTCGCGAGCCGCAGCCAGCGCACCGGCAGCGGCTGCCCGGTGGTCGTCGTCGTGAGCACGAACTGCAGGACGAGCGCCGCCGTCGTGACGACCGCGGTCGCGAGGTGGAACCAGGCCGCTCCCGGCAGGAGGGCGAGGTCGCGGACCTGGCGGACCGCACCGCCCGCCACCTTCTCCTGCGCCATGGGCGAACGATATCCACGCGTTCGTGAGCATGCGCACCGAAGGTCGCCTTCTCCCCCGGACGGCGCACGCGCGGCGACCGTGCCGGTCTGCGGGCGGGCCCGCGCGGACGCAGGATCGCGGGATGGGGGCCACCACCGCACCGCCGGGCGCGACACGTGCTGCGCTGCACGCGACGGGCGCGGTCCTGCGGGACACCCGCCGCCGGCTCCGCGGCCACGACCTCGCGCTCGCCTCGGCCGCGGCGACGTTCTACGGCGCGCTCACCGTCGTCCCGTCGGTGCTCGTCGCCGTCTCGCTCGCCGGCGTCCTGCTCGGCCGGGACCGGACGGCCGCGTACGGCGAGCGCCTCACGAGCACGCTGCCGGTCGCGATGGGCGCCGGCCGCGGCACCGACGCGCTGCTCCAGGCCGGGCTCGCGCTGACTCCGCTCGGCGTCGTCCTCGCGGTCTTCATGGGCACCGCCTACGGCGAGGGGCTGAGCCGGGCCTTCGCGCGCTTCGCGCCGCTGCCGGACGACGCCCGGCCGCCGACGTGGTGGGTCCGGGCCACCACCCTGCCGCTGCTCGGGCTGGCGCCGCTGCTGCTGTCCGGGCTGCTCGTCGCGTCCCCGACCCTCGCCGCGATCAACGGCCGGTCGGGCGGCTGGGGCCGGGCGCTCGCGGCGTACCTGTCGCTCACCCTCGTCTGGGTCCTCCTGTGGGCACCGCTCACGTGGACCTACCGGGTCGTCGGCCCGGGACGGCCGTCGTGGCGCGCCGCCTTCACCGGGGCCGTCGTCGCGTCGGCGTTCGTCTCGGGGTTCCTCCAGGGGTTCCTCGTCTTCCTCGCGATCCCGTTCGACCTCGGCCGGCCGTTCGGCGGGCTCACCGGGGTCGGCGTCGCGTCGTCCCTCCTGCTGTGGCTGTGGGTGCTCCACGCGGTCGTGCTCGTCGGGTACGCGCTCACGTGGGCGACGCACGCCCGGCTCGCGGTCTCAGCGCGGCGGGACGCCGACCTCGGAGGGCTGCGGGAAGCCGCCGGCCCACACGCCCCACCCCGCGAGGACGAGCAGCGCGACCGCGGCGGCCGGCACGAGCCAGACCGCGAGCGTCGTCCGGCGCCGTAGCCCCGCGGCCGCCGCGACCGCCGCCGCGAGACCGGTGAGGACGACGGTGCCGCCCTCGAGCGCGTTCGTGCCGGCGGTGGCGCCGACCGCGACGGCGAGCGCGAGCGCCGCCGGCCGGCCCGCCGCCGGCCGCGGCAGGGACCCGACCGCGCGCACGAGCGCGGCGACGACGAGGTACCAGCCGAGGTACCACAGGTGGTGCCCGACGACCTCGTCCCACAGGTGCGCCGTCCGGCCCGGCGCGACGTTGCCGACGGAGTTCGCCGCGAGGTGGATCCCGTGGCCCTCGACGTACAGCAGCACACCGGTGCCGAACAGCCACCAGGAGCGCCGGTCCGCCCCGGCGGCGCGCAGCGCGAGCGCGGCCGGCACGAGCAGGGCGAACGGGGTCAGCAGGTCGAGCCAGTCGGCCCAGCGGGTCGTCGCCGGGCCGCGGTCGGGGTCCGCGCCGGGCGCTGCGGCACCGCCGACGTCGCCGAGCGCACCGACCCAGGTGCCGAGGTGGTGGAAGACCGCGTACGCGAGCAGCGACAGCGCCGCGAGCCGGACGGCGCCCGAGCGCACCGGGCTGTCGCCCGGGTGGTCCGCCGCGTCGTCCACGCGTCGATCCTGGCACGCGCCGGGCCCGTCCCCGGTCAGGCGGCGCGCCGCCCGCGGACCGCGGCGAGCAGCGCCTTGGCGAGGCCCTCGGCCCCGGCCCGCCGGACGAGCCCCGTGAGCACGTGCGGCGTGAGGCCGCCGTCCGCCAGACCCATGTCGACGAACGCGTCGAAGACCCGCGGGTCGTGGCCCGCGACGTCGAGCCCGGCCGCGACGGTCCGTGGGTCGACGGCGAGCCGGGTGACGACGTCCATGTGGAGCAGGTGTCTCCCCATCGCGGCACGCAGCGCACGCCGGTACGTGGCGCCCGCGGCGTCCGGGGTGCCGAGCCGGGCGGCCCGGGCGGCGGCGAGGCCGGCGAGCGCGCCGCTGCGGACCGCGGCATGGATGCCCTCCCCGGTCAGCGGGTTGACCAGGCCCAGGGCGTCGCCCGTGAGCAGGATCCGGCCGTCGGGCTGGCGCCCGCGGCCCGACGACAACGGGAGGTGGTGCGCGGCCCAGCGGGTGCCGCCGTCCGCCGAGCCGGGCAGCAGCTCGTCGACGCGCTCGAGCATCCGGGCCTTCGACGGCCCGGCGCCGGCGGCCGGGAGCAGCTCGCCGTAGCCGACGTTCGCGGTGCCGTCGCCGACCGGGAAGGACCAGGCGTACGCCGGCCAGCCCGCGTCGTCCGTGAAGGCGATGACCTGCTCGTGCTCGCGGCCCGCCGAGACCGGCGCGTACCCGCGCAGCGCGATCGCCGTCCGGTCGCGGCGGTGCGGCGCGAGCCCGGCGGCGGTGCGGACGACGGAGTGCGCGCCGTCCGCCCCGACGAGCACCCGGCACTGCAGGACGCCGTCCACGTCGACCCCGCCCGGCACCGGGGCGACCCGCCGCACCCGGTGCCGCACGAGCCGGGCACCCCGCCCGACGGCCGCGTCGACGAGCCGGGCGTCGAACACCTCACGAGGCACGACGCGCGCCGGACGACGCATCCGGCCGACCGCGTCGGTGCCCCCGAGGAAGCCGAGCCGCAGCACGTGGACGGGCGTGTGGTCGTCGTAGAGCCCGGGGACGCCGAGGCGCTCGAGGACGTCCCCGACGTGCGGGGCGATGCCGTCGCCGCAGGTCTTGTCGCGGGGGAAACCCGCGCGGTCGAGGAGCACGACGCGGGCGTCCGGCCAGGCCCGCAGCACCCCGAGCGCCGCGGCGGCCCCGGCCGGTCCGGCCCCGACGACCGCGACGTCGACGGGGTCGTGGAGGGGGGCACCGAGGGGGTCCGTCACGGGGCCAGTCCATCACGCTGCGACACCACGCCCGGCGGGGCCGGCTCTGCCCCCAGGAGTAGACGGGACATCCCGGACGTCATTCCGAAGTCTGACGACGGGACGCAACCTTCACGGCATGCTGAGCGTCTCGGTGATCACACAGCGTCCGGTCGCGGGCGCTACTCGGAGGGGAACACTGTGCGCAGTCCACGCTCGCGGGCCGGCAGGCCCGTACCCGAAACATCCGGCCGCAGGCGCCGGGCCGTCGTCGTGTCCGCCGTCGGTGCGCTGTCGCTCACCGCGCTCGTGCCGTCCGCGGCGGCGCTCGGGGCCGCCGCGCCGGCCGGGCCGGTCGTCACGCTCGTCGCCGCCACGAAGACCGTGACGCTGAGCCACTACCCCGACGAGCCGGTCTTCATCGGTGACATCGGCGTGTACGCGGTGACCGGGGGCGCCGCGTTCGAGGTGCGGACCAAGCGCAAGGACTACTCGACGCAGCCCGTCTCGGACCTCATCCTCCAGATGAACGGGCAGCGGAGCGTCACCCGGCTGCCCGCCGGCCTCGTCGACGGCTTCACCGGCCTCACCGGCTTCGCGACGCAGACGGTCAAGGACGCCAAGGGCAAGACGGTGTCGACGTCGGAGCAGACCTGGTGCCCGGCGGGCTTCTCCGCCTCCCGGATGCAGCCCGACGCGAAGGCGGTCTCGCCCTACGCCGAGGGCTGCTTCGGCTCCCCGTGGTCGCTCGGCGCGGTCACCGGTCTGCCCGCCCACTGGGCGTCCTCGGTCGGCGGCGACTTCTTCGGCGGGTTCGACCCGTCCCAGCCGCTGCCGGACACGCTCCCCGACGGCACCTACACCGTGACGACCTCGATCTCCGCGCCGTGGCGCAAGGCCTTCGCCGCGACCAAGGCGACGTCGTCCGCGACCGTGAAGGTCGTCGTCAAGGAGGTGCCGTTCCCGGACGGCTTCGAGGGCGGCGCCGCCGGTGCGGCCGCCGCGTCCGCGCTGCGGGCCGGCTCCGGCGGGCCGTCCGCCGCGGCGGGCACGAAGCGCCAGTTCCCCAAGCAGGTCCCGGCCGGGCTGCTCGGCCGCGCCGACGGCCTGCTGCCGCAGCGGTCGTCCGCGGCCGGCACGACCGGCTCGTCGGGCTTCGCCGGCCCCGGCGCCGCGAGCGTCCCGGTCCCGGCCTCGCCCGCGGTGTCGCCGCTGGCGGCGTCGTCCGGCGCCATGGACCGGGCGAACGCGACGCAGGTCCCGAAGGGCCACCGGCCCGACCTGCGGGCCCTGCCCGCCTTCGGGGCGAGCATCATCGGCGACTTCAACGACCCGCTGGCGACGCGCGAGTACCTCGCGTTCGCCGCGACCGTCTGGAACGCCGGCCCGGCTCCGCTCGTCGTCGACGGGTACCGCAAGCCCGGCGCCCCGCTCATGGACGCCTACCAGTTCTTCTACGACAGCAAGGGCAAGCAGGTCGGCTGGACCGGCACCGGGTCGCTGAAGTACGACCCGCGGACCGGCCACGAGCACTGGCACTTCCTCGACTTCGCGAAGTACGAGCTCATCACGTCGTCGGGGAAGGCGATCCTGTCGCAGAAGGAGTCGTTCTGCCTCGCCCCCACGGACGCCGTCGACCTCACGGTCAAGGGCGCCCGCTACAAGCCGAACTCGACGGGCCTGTCGACGGCCTGCGGCAGCCAGCAGTCGATCGCGATCCGCGAGACCCTCGACGCCGGCTGGGGCGACACCTACGGCCAGTTCCTGCCCGGTCAGTCGTTCGACATCACGGACCTGCCGAACGGCACGTACACGATCCGGGTGACGGCGAACCCCGCCGGCAACCTCGTCGAGGGCAGCACGGCCAACAACGTCTCGAACCGGACGGTCGTGCTCGGCGGCAAGAAGGGGGCGCGCACCGTGACGGCGCCCCCGGTCGGGCTCGTCGACATCCCGTGACGCGTCCCGTGTGACGCCGACGACCAGTGGCGCCGGCACCTCTCCCCGTGGGGTGCCGGCGCCACTGCCGTGCCCGGGCAACGGCTGCGGCTGTGAGATCCGCGACGCGGTCACGGGAGCCCGTGACGGCGCCGGGGTTGGTTAGGGTCGAACGCATGAGCTTCCGGGGGCAGCGGATCCGCGCGACGGCGCTCGCCCTCGCCGCGACGCTCGTCGGCGCGGGGGCCGCGGGCTGCGGCGGCGGGTCGTCCGGCGGGACGGCGTCCGCCCCGGTCAGCGCCCCGGCGACCGGCGCCCCGACCGGCGCCCCGACGGCGACGCGCACAGGGGTCGACCAGGCGGTGTCCGGGACGGTGCTGCTCGTGCCCGGCTACGGCGGCAACGTCCGCGACCTCGACGCGCTGCGCGACCTGCTCCGGTCCCGCGGCCGCACCGTCGTCGAGGTCGAGACCCCCGGTTCCGGCACGGGCGACCTGCGCGGGCAGGCCGCCGCCGTCGCCACCGCCGCGACGCAGGCGGTCGCCGCGGGGGCACCGTCCGTCGACGTCGTCGGGTACAGCGCCGGCGGCGTCGTCGCGCGGATCTTCGTCGCCGAGCAGGGCGGCGCGGCCGTCGTCCGCCGCGTCGTGACGATCGGCTCGCCGCACCACGGCACGCAGGTCGCACTGCTCGTCAACGGCACCGAGTGCCCCGACGCCTGCCGGCAGCTGCGTCCCGCCAGCGACCTGCTCACCGACCTGCCCGAGCCGCCAGTGGCGGACGGCGCCCAGGGGCCGGTGTTCACGAGCCTGTGGAGCGCGAGCGACGAGGTCATCGCGCCTCCCACGTCGTCCGTGCTCGAGGGCACGCTGTCGATCCGGCTCCAGGATGTGTGCGCCGACGACGCGACGACGCACACGATGCTGCCGCGGACGCCGCTCGTCGGCGGGCTGGTGCTGCGGGCGCTGGCGGACGAGCCCTTGCGCGCCGCGCCCGCGCCGGACGAGTGCGAGACGGTGCGCACCCGGGGGTGAGCCGATCCCGGCGCCCGCGCCGAGGCTCATGTCCCGCAGGTACTGGTCCCTGTCGAGCGTCAGAACGATGCCGGTCAGGGCCCGTTCGCCGGCCTTGCGGTATCAGGGCTCTGTGTCGACGAGCACGCCGTCGTGGTCGAAGCAGATGTACTTCTTCACCGGGCGGTCCGCTCCTGGTGAGCGGGGCTCGCTGCATTTGATTCGAACGCTTGTTCGACACAAGCCTGAGTGTGCAGTAGGATCGGATCATGGTCGAGCGGGGGTCGCAGTCTGGAGCCGGGGTCGGTGACGCCGGCCTCGACGACCTGCTCGCGGCCGATCCGCTGGGTGGTGAGATCAGGCTGACGGCAGCCGATCTCGCGGACTGTCCCGGCGAGGACGACGACCTTCAGCGGATGCTGGCCGATGCTCACGCTGAGCGGCTCGTCGACCAGTGGCGGGCTGATCCGTTGACAGCGCAGGCGGACTGGGATGCCGCGCTCGCGTCGCTGTATGCGCGGGTCGCGGCTGATGACCGGCGGGCCGCGGTCGAGCGGCGGGTGGTGCTCGACGGGGTGCCGGGGCTGGGGTCGTTCGCGGCGTCGTTGGAGGTCCTGGACGGGGCGGTGGCGTGGACGCCGGAGCAGGCCGGTGTGGAGGGGTTCGTCGATGATCTGGCGGACGGGGCGATCTCGGGGTTCGCGGCGGCGCGGCGGGTGGAGGGCCATGCGCTGTGGTTGCAGGTCGCTCATGCCGCGGTCGTGGTCCGGGCGTTCACCGGCCGGACCCCGTCGCTGCCGCGGCGGACCCGGTCGGGGCGGTTGCTGACCGACGACCAGGACGTCCTGGTCGACGGCTCCGTCGCCCTCGAACTCGCTGTGGCGGCCGGGGTCACCCAGGGCAAGGCCGCCGCCCTGGTCGACGCCGCGACCACCCTCGTCATCGACGAACGGCTACCACTCACAGCACGGGCCCTGCGCGAGGGCCTGTTGGACTGGGCGCGGCTGCGGATGGTCGTGACCCGGACCCGGGCCCTGACCCTCGAGAACGCCCGGGCCGTCGAACGGCTCGCCTACGCGACCGATGGGGTGCTCGACGGTGGGATCCGGCGGTTCGACACTGCGTTGACCGCCGCGGTCCTGGCGGTCGACGCCGACGCCGAGGCCAACCGCCGCCGGCGCAACCGCAAGGGCCGCCGGGTCAGCATCCAGACCACCGACGACGGCGCCGCCCTGTTCACCGCCGTCGGGCCGGGTGAGGCCGTCACCGCGGCCTACAACGGCCTCGACGCCGCCGCCCGCTACCTCCGCGCCCACGGCGACCCGCGCACGTTGGACCAGCTCCGGCACGACCTGTTCGTCACCGGCTGCACCACCGGCTACCTCCCCGTCCCCGCCGACGTCCTCCCGGTCCCCGCCGGCTGCGTCCCCAGCGCGACACCGGTGCTGGCGCCCGGTCCTGTGGCCACCTCCGCGACCGGCCCGACTCAGCCGTCCGGCACCGCGAGCCGGACCGGCCAGGCCGGCGCGACCGGCCCGACCGGCCCGACCGGCGCTGCTGGCCGGACCGGCGCGGCCAGCCGGACCGGCGCAGCAGGCCCGAACGGACCGATGGGGAGCGCTGCTCGCGTCGACGGCGCGGCCGGCGCTGAAGCGGCCGCCGACGAGTCCGGGCCGCAGTGGTTCACCACCACGTGGCCCGACGTCCAGGTCACCGTCAACGTCACCGTCTCCGCCGAGACCCTCATGGGCCTGGTCGACGACCCCGGCACCCTCCACGGGTACGGGCCGATCCCCGCCGACGCGATCCGCGACCTCGTCACCAACGGCGTCTTCCGGTGCCTCGTCGTCGACGGTGAGCACGGCACGGTCCTCGGGGTCGGGAAGAACACGTTCAGCCCCGGGTACGTCGCGAGCGAACGGTTGAAGCTACTGGTCGAGCACGCTCATCCGACCTGTACTGCGCCCCACTGCACGAAGGCGTCCTGGCGCTGCGACCTCGACCATGCCGAGCCCTACGCGCAGGGCGGAGCGACGTGCAGCTGCAACGTGAGACCGCTGTGCCGCGCCTGCCACCGGCTCAAGACCGCCGGACTCCTCGTCCCCGAACAACGCAACCACCCCGACGACCCACCCGGCACCATCGCCTGGACCACCCGCACCGGACGCACCTGGACCGCACTCCCGCACGCCCCACTGGCCCGGCCGCCGGACCCGTCAGCGCCGCTGTCCTCACTGCCGCACGCCTCGACAGTCCAGGCGGAGGACGCGCCACCGTTCTGACCGCACTCCGGGCCGCCCTGGGCTCGGCGTCGCTCGGCCGTCGCTCGGCCGTCGCTCGGCCGTCGGTCGGCCGTCGGTCAGGGGACGACCGGCGCCGTCTGCCCGGCCGCCGGGGCGGTCGGCGCGTCGGCGGGCGGCACCGGGTCCGTCGTCGTCGAGCTGCTGCCACCGTCGGTCGGCGTCGCAGTGGTCGCGTCCGTCGAGGACGTGGTCGTGCCGGGGTCGGTGGGCACCGTCGTCGCGCCGTCCGACGGCGTGGCCGTCGCGCCGTCGCTGGGCGAGGCGGTCGGGTCGGTCGCGGTCGGGGACGGCGTGGTCGACGGCTGCGGCGTGGTGTCGGCGCCGCCTCCGACGACGGAGCCGATGGTCGTCCCGGACGCCTCGCTGCCCGACACCGGGTGCCCGAGCAGCCCCTCGGTCACGCTGAGCAGGCCGATCCCGAGGACGAAGCCCAGCGCGGCGACCGCCGCCACCGGCTTCCACGTGACGCGCGGGCGGGAGCGGTAGGTCGTCACCGCGGAGAGCCCGCTCGTGCCCGCCGCCTCGGTGACCTCGACCGGTTCGGCGCCGAAACCGCTCGGCACCCGCGCCGGGTCGGTCTGCGAGGTGCCACGGACCGCGTCGGGGCCGGGCCGGACGAGCACGGTCCGCGTCGTCCGCACCCGGGTCGCGGCCGTCTTCAGCGAGGTCGCGTACGCGGCCCCGGCGACCGTCGAGACGACCGAGCCGAACGCGGCGCCGATGAGCGTGCCGGCCACACCGAGGAACGACGCGGCGACCGCTGTGGTCACCGCAGCGAGGGCGCTGCCGGCGATCTGGGACAGGGACAGACCGAGGAAGGTCCGCGGCTCGCTGTCGTCGATGTCCGACCCGTCAGGGCCGAGGGGCTGGGTCAGGGTCGTCGTCGTGGTGTCGCCCATGAGTGTGGTGTCGTGTCCGAACTGTCGGGTGCGTGGACAAAAGGATGCTCCATGGGTGCGAGCGCGTCAGCGCCCCGATCGGTTCCCCGATCCGGCCGGTGTGAGCGGACTCACCGCGCGCGGAGGGCCAGAACCCGGGGTCTCACCCGAACGCCTGCTCGGTCACCGCAGCGGAGGTGCCGACAGGCCCGGTGGCCGATCGCCCCGTGCGCCCAACGGGCCGGTCGCGCGCCCCCGGACCACCCGAGCACCACCCCCGAATCGGAGAGATCTTCCATGCCTTCCGCCTGGCTGGCGACGACCGGTTTCGTCGCCGCCGCCCTCGGTGTCGCGACCGCACTCCCCCAGGTCTGGCGGCTGCTGCGAACGCCCGGCGCGGACGGCATGTCGCTGCCGTCCGTCGTCCTCGGCGCCCTCGGCACCGGCACCTGGCTCACCTACGGCCTCCTCGAGGCCGACCCGCCGCAGATCGTCGCGAACGTGCCCGGCCTCGCCGGGGCGGCGGCGATCGCCGTCCTCGTCGTGCGGCGGACGACGACCCGCCCCGCCCACGTGCTCGGCGCGGTCGCCACCTGGTGCGGCCTCGTCGCGGCCGCCTGGGCCGCGGGCGGTGCCGTCGCCGTCGGCAGTGCCGCGACCGTCGTCTCGCTCGTCGCCCGCGCGCCGCAGGTGCGCGAGGTGTTCACGGCCCCCTCGCTCGCGGCGATCTCCCCGCTGAGCTTCGGGCTGAGCACCACCGCCTGCACGCTGTGGGCCGTGTACGGCGTCGGGACCGGCCAGTTGCCGGTCTGGGCCAGCTCGGTCGTCGCGGGCACCATGTCGCTGGTCGTCTGCGTGCGGGCCACGGTGCGCGCACCGGAGCCCGTCGTCCGGCCCGTGCCGCAC
Organism: Kineosporia sp. A_224; assembly: GCF_002198655.1. Lineage (GTDB taxonomy): Bacteria > Actinomycetota > Actinomycetes > Actinomycetales > Kineosporiaceae > R-H-3. The sequence continues at coordinate 78,940 of NZ_MWLN01000188.1, read as the reverse complement.
CCGGTGCCGCGACAGGCCCAGCCGCAGACGACCGCGGAGGCGCTGCCGCTCGCCGCCTGAGGCGGCGCCCTGCGGGCCCCGGGGCCGCGCGGGTGCGGGACAATCGACGGCGATGACCCCCCGCTCCCGCCCCGCGCCCGCGGCGGCCGACAGCCTGCGAGCGACGCTCGTGACGCAGGACGTCGGCCGCGCCGTCGAGGTGCTGCGCGCCGGAGGGCTCGTCGGGCTGCCGACGGAGACGGTCTACGGGCTCGCCGCCGACGCGCAGGACGTCGCGGCGGTGGGCCGGGTCTTCACCGTCAAGGGCCGGCCCGCGGACCACCCGCTCATCGTCCACGTGGCCTCCGCCGACGACCTCGACCGCTGGGCGGACGGCGTCCCGGCCTACGCGCGCAGGCTCGCCGGCGCGCTCTGGCCCGGGCCGCTGACGCTCGTCGTCCCGCGCAGCCGGCTCGCCGGTGACCATGTCACCGGCGGCCAGCCGACCGTCGGGCTGCGCTGCCCCGCCCACCCCGTCGCGCACGCCGTGCTCGCCGCGTTCGGCGGCGGGGTCGCCGCGCCGTCCGCGAACCGGTTCGGCCGGGTCAGCCCGACGACGGCGCAGCACGTGCTCGACGAGCTCGGCGACCGGCTCGACCCCGCGCGCGACGTCGTCCTCGACGGCGGCCCGAGCGCCGTCGGTGTCGAGTCGACGATCCTCGACTGCACCGGGCCCGCCCCACGGCTGCTGCGCAGCGGCGCCGTCACGGCCGCGGCCGTCCTCGCGGCGGGCGGCGTCCCGGTCGTCGGCACGGTCGGCAGCACGGTCGGGAGCACGGTCGGCAGCACGGCCGGGAGCACGGCCGGGAGCACGGCCGGCGGCACCCCGGACGGCGGCCCTCGGGGCGACGTCCGCGCGCCCGGCATGCTCGCGGCGCACTACGCACCGCTCGCCCTCGTCGTCGTCGCCCGGACGCCGGCCGACGTCGCCGCCGCCCTCGCCGCCGGNTCCCGACCGTGCTGCCGACCGTGCCGACGACCGGGTCTGCTCGCCCCCGCCGCCGTCCCGACCCCGCCGGGCGTCGTCCGGCTCGCGGCCCCGCCGGACACCGCGGCCTACGCGCACGCCCTCTACGCCGCGCTGCGGGCGGCCGACGAGCAGGGGCTGGACCGGGTCGTCGCCGTCCCGCCGGAGGGCGGGGCGCTCGCCGACGCCGTGCTCGACCGGCTCCGCCGGGCAGCAGTCGGGAGCAGTCGGCACCGGCCGTTCGGCTGATACGCCACACTGGCCGGGGGCAGGATGCACAGGTCACGGGAGGCGAGCCAGAGGTGTCGGACGTCGGCGCGCGGCCGGTCGAGGTCTTCCTCGACGGGATCGCGCGTGCCGACCTCGGGCTGATCCACGACCGGCTCGCCGAGGGTGCCGTCCTCACCGTCCCGTCGCTGCGCGCGACCCTCACCGGCCGCGCCCACGTCGTCGCCGCGGTGCACGCGGTGCTCGTCGCCTTCCCCGACCTGCGCTACACGTCCCGCAGCCGGTACATCGCCCCCGGCCAGGTCACCGACGAGGTCGTCCTCACGGGGATCCGGCTCGGCCCCTGGGGCGACGTCCCGCCCTCGGGGCGCCCGCACCAGCTCCCCGCCCGGCTCGTCATCGAGCACGACGGCCTGCTCGTCACGAGCATCGGGATCTGGGCCGACCGCGCGTCGCTGCAGGCGCTCGTCGACGACTCGGTCGACCTGAGCCGGTCGGCCGGGCAGCCGATCGTCGACGCGCTGCGGGCGATGGTGCCCGCCGGCGACCCCCGCGTCATCCTCGGCACCGGCCGGGAGGCCAGGGCCGCCGCACCGGTGACGCCCGCACCGCCGGTGCGCGCCGACGAGCTGAACCCCGCGGCCGCCAAGGCCGCGGCGCTCAAGGTGCCGATGCCGCGGCGCGTCCGGCGGCTGCTCGTCGTGACGTCCGCCGGGGCGATGGCCGCGGCGGCGGCGCTCATCGTCGCGTGGGTGGCCCGCGGCGCGCTGTCGGCCCCGTCGGCGCCGACGGTCCAGGTCTCCCCCGTGTCGACCGCTGCCGGGGCGCCGTCCCCCGTGCCGTCGAAGCCCGCGCCGACGAAGACGTCCGGTCGCGGCTACACCCGGGTCGGCGACCTCATCACGCTGAGCACGGACCTGACCTTCGAGGTCAACAGCGCACGCCTCAACGGCCGGGCCAAGAAGGTGCTCGACGACGTCATCGCGCAGGTCCGCGCCGAGAAGCGGACGGGCAAGGTCGTCGTCAACGGCTTCACCGACTGGACAGGCACCGAGCAGCACAACATGGAGCTCTCGCAGAGCCGGGCGGACGCGGTCGCCGCGTACCTCGAGAAGGGCCTGCGGGGGCGCGGCATCCAGGTGACGTCGAACGGGCTGGGCGAGAAGAACCCCAAGGGCGACAACCGGACCGAGGCCGGGAAGGCCACGAACCGGCGCGTCGAGATCACCGTTCCCGGGCGGCCGGGGACGCCGTCCCCGGTCTCGTCCTGACGACGTTCCTGACGCTGATCCGTCCGGACGCCCGCCCGCTCAGGGCGTGACGGACGGCCTCACTTCTTGACGACGACCGTGCCCGGCCACTTGTCGTGCAGCGCCTGCTTGCGGTTGTCCCAGGTGGGCCACAGGTAGTCGACGAGGGAGTAGATGCCGCTCGCCACGAGGCCGGTGACGAAGGCCGCGAGCTCGCCCGTCATCCACCGCTGCGTCGCCTGCCAGTAGGACGGCGTCCCCGGCCGGTCCCACGGGCGGACCCGCACGCCGCACATGAGCTTGCCCAGCGTCGCGCCCTTCCAGCCGACCAGCCCGATCGTGTAGACGGCCTGGACGACGAGCATGACGAGCGAGGCACCGATGAGCGGGCCGAGGATCCCGGAGTCGGTGTAGATCGCGAACGGGTCGGTCTCGAGCGGCCCGCCGGGCTCGAGGGCGCCGCTGTTCTCGATGTAGTCGATGAACCGGCGCACGACCTGGGCCCACAGCGGGAACCCGGCGAGGCCGCCGAGCAGCGTGACGATGAACCCGTCGAGGATCCGGGCCAGCAGCCGCGCGCCGAGCCCCGCGAGCGGCTGGCCGTCCGGCGTCGCCTGGGCCTTGCCGCCGGGGACGACCCCGCCGGGATAGCCCTGCGGGTACGGCTGCGGGTAACCCTGCTGCGGGAAACCCTGCTGCGGGTAGCCGGGCTGCGCGTAGCCCTGCTGGGGGTAGCCCTGCGGGTAGCCGGGCTGCTGGTACCCCTGCTGGGGCTGGCCGGGCTGCCCGTAGCCGGGCTGGGCCTGGCCGGGCTGGGCGTAGCCCGGCTGCGCGTAGCCCTGCTGGGGGTAGCCCTGCTGCGGGTAGCCGGGCTGCGTGTAGTCCGGGTACCCCTGCGCGGCAGGCTGGGCCTGGTACCCCGGGTAGCCCTGCTGCGCGGGCTGGTCCGGCTGCTGCGTCGTCTGCTGGGCGGCGGGCTGGCTCCACGGCGAGGCCTGCTGCTCGGCCGGTGAGGTCCACGGCGCCGCGGCCGGGACGTCCGGCTGCTGCTCGGGCTCGGGCTCCGGCGCGCGGTCCTCCGCGCTGCTCCACGGGGACGACGGCTGCTCGGACGGCTGCTCGGACGGCTGCTCGACCGCGGACGGCGCGGGCTCGGGCTGCGGGTCGCTCACCGTGGCAGCGGGCCAGGTCTGCTCGGTCAAAGGGGACGGCTGCTCGACCGGCCCGTTCGTGGTGTACGACGGCTGGTACGCGGGCTCGGACGGCTGCTCGACGGGCCCGGCCGGCGTCGGCTCGCCGCGCTGCTCGTAGGACGGCTGGTACGACGGCTGGTAGGACGACTGGTACGACGGCTCGTACGCCGGCTGGTACGACGGCTCGGTCGACTGCACCGGCTCTGCGACCGGCTCGGCCGACTGCACCGGCTCTGCGACCGGCTCGGGCGACTGCACCGGCTCGGCGACCGGATCCGCCGGCCGCTCGACGACCGGCTCGACGACCGGCTGCTCGACGGCCTGCTCGACCGGCTGCTCGACAGCCTGCTCGACGGGCTGCTCGACCGTGGTCCCCGGCGCCGGCGTGGTCGCCTGGGTCCACTGCGCGCCGTCCCACCAGCGCAGCTTCGTCGGGTCGACGGGGTCGGCGTACCAGCCGGCAGCGGGAAGCGTCATGGCCGACAGCCTGCCGCACCTGCGGGCCGGCGCGGTACCCAGGTCGCGCTTTCTACCGGTTCGCCCGTTTCAGCAGGTCGCCGCCACCGCATCAGACGTCCCAGCTGATCGTCGCGAGCCGTCGCGGGCCGGGCGGCCCGAGCTCCGCGAGCGCGGCGGCGACCTCCGGGTCGCGGTCGGCGGGCAGGCAGAGCCGGACCCGGGTGTAACGGACCTGCTCGGCGGGGTCGACGGCGGCCTCGCGCGGCGGTGCCGGGTCGTCCCACTCGTCGAGCCGGACGGCGAGACCGGCCTCGCGCAGCACGTCCGCGGCGTCCCGGGCGGTCGGGCCGAGCGGGCGGTCGAGGTCCCAGAAGCGCTGCCACAGGGGCGCCATCCGGGAGAGCGGGTGCCGGACCGGCAGCTCGAGGACGACCCGGCGCCGGGCCTTCGCCGAGAGCGCGAGGCCGAACGGGGCCAGGGCCGCGACGTTGTAGGCGACGTGGTGGCTCACGACGACGTCCGCCTCCGGCGTGACCGCGGCGACGTCCGGCCAGTCCCCGAGCACCTCCACGTGCTCGACCCCGCGCTCGGCCGCCGCCGCCCCGAAGCTGTCGAGCATCGACTGCTGGTGGTCGACCCCGACGACCCGGGCTGCGGGCGGGGTGAGCGCGAAGGCCGCCCGGCCGCCCCCGCAGCCGACGTCCAGGACGGTGCCGCCGGCGGGCAGTACCTCGCGCGCCGCCCGGTGGGAGGGGGTGTCCGGCTCCTGGCCGGTCGCGACGAACAGCGCCACGGGATGGATCCACGGCGACTGCGGGGCCCGCGCGAGGATGTGCTCCGGGATCCCCCACGCCGCGAGCGCCTGCTCCCACCGCGCGGCCGCGGTGCCGTCACCGCTCGTCCGGTCACCACTCGTCCGGTCACCACTCGTCCGGTCCATGAGCGCATCCTCCACCCGGGCGACGGCAGCGGTCCCGGGACACCCGGCACGTGTCGCGCACCTACGGTGGGTGGATGCGGACGACGGCCGGACGGCGCGGGGCGGGCGCGGCGGGCGCCGCCCTCGCCGTCGTCGCCGTCCTCGCCTGCCTGGCGCTCCTCGCGGCGTGCGGTTCGCCCGCCACCGACCCGACCGCCTTCGCCCCCGAGCCCGGCCGGACGCCGTCCGGCCCGACGCCGTCCGCCACAGGCCCGACCGGCCCGACCGGGGTCGACGGCACCTGGCGCCTCGTGTGGAGCGACGAGTTCGACGGCCCGGCGGGCGCCGGCCCCGACCGCTCGCGCTGGGGCTTCGACACCGGTGCCGGTGGCTGGGGCAACGACGAGCTCGAGACGTACACCGACTCGACCCGCAACGCCCGGATCACCGACGAGGGCACCCTCGAGATCGTCGCCCGCCGCGAGGGCGCCGGCTTCACGAGTGCGCGCCTGTCGACCGAGTCGACCTTCAGGCACCGCTACGGCGCCTACGAGGCACGGCTGCGGCTACCGGCGGGCCGGGGCCTGTGGCCCGCGTTCTGGCTCAACGGCATCTGTGCACAGGGCTGGCCGGACTGCGGCGAGATCGACGTGATGGAGTCGGTCGACGCGGTCCCGAGGACCGTCCGCGGCCGGGTGCACCTGCCCGGCCCGGACGCCCGGCCGGGCCTGGGCCGGGACTGGCCCGTGGCGTCGGCCCTCGACCAGGGTTTCCACGTCTACGGGGTCGTGTGGGACCCGCAGTTCGTCGCCTTCAGCTTCGACGGGCACGAGTACGCCCGGGTCCGCAAGGACCGTCTCCCGGACGGCGACCGCTGGGAGCTCGACCACGAGGCGTACCTGCTGCTCAACGTCGCCGTCGGCGGCAGGTGGCCGGGCAGCCCGGACGCCACGACGCCGTTCCCGTCCCGGCTCACGGTCGACTGGGTACGGGCCTGGGACCGCGTCGGGTCCTAGGCGCTACGCGAGGCCGCGCAGGAACCGGGCCGCGATCGGGGCCGCGGTCTCCCCGCCGGACGCCCCGACGTCGACGAAGACCGCGAACGCCGTCGTGCCCTGCCAGCCGACGAACCAGGCGTGGTTCTTCAGTGCCGTCCCGCTGCCGAACTCGGCGGTCCCGGTCTTGGCGTAGACCGCGCCGCCGGGCACCCCGGCCGCCGCGGTCCCGGTGCCGGAGGTGACGACGGCCCGCATCATCGGCCGGATCTTCGCGGCCTCGGGGATCGGGGTCGTCACGCAGTCCGAGCAGTCCGCGACCAGCCGCGGCTGCCGGTAGGTGCCGCTCGCGACCGCTGCGGCGACGCTCGCCATCTGCAGCGGGCTCGCCTCGACCCGGCCCTGGCCGATCGCGCTCGCCGCGAGCTCGGCGTTGTCCTTCGGGGTCGGGTAGGAGCCGCCGAACGAGGCGACCGGCAGCGGCTGGTCGGCGTTGAAGCCGAGGTCCTCGGCGGCCGAGGCCAGGGCTCCCTCCGGCAGCGACCGGGCCAGCCCGATGAAGGCCGTGTTGCAGCTGTCGGCGAACGCCTCGGTGAGGCTCATCGACCGGTTCGGCGCCTTCTCGTGGTTCTTGAAGATCTTCCCGTAGGAGTTGATCGTCGTCGGGCACGAGACCGTCGACGACGGGGTCTTCCCGTTCCGCAGCGCGGCGAGCGCCGTGACGATCTTGAACGTCGACCCCGGCGCGTACCGACCCGACAGCGCGGGCGGCACGCCGGTGTACGGCCGGTTCGCGACCGCCCGCACCTCACCGGTCCGGACGTCGATCGCGACGATCGCGGCCTTCGACCGGGTCCCGGCGAGCGCCTTCGTCGCGGCCTGCTGGTAGGTGACGTCGAGCGTCGTCCGGACCCCGGGCACCTGGGTGCTGCCGGGGAAGGTCTTGACGACCTTCGCCACGGTCTTGTTCTGCACGTCGACGACGCCGACCGAGCGCTTCTCGTCGCCGCCGAGGTCGTCGGCGAGCACCCGCTGCAGGCCGGTCGCGGACCCCGAGCCGGCGTCGTAGCGTCCGATGACGTTCGCGACGAGGTCCGGCTGCTTCGCCAGCGAGCGGCCCTTGCGGTCGAGGATGTCGCCGCGGCTGTCCGGCGAGGCGACGAGCTCGAGCCGCTGCCCGGTCTTGAGCGTCGGGTACACCGACGCGGCGGTGAAGTGCACCTGCGAGCGCGCGGCCTGCTCGTTCCGGGAGATCGTCAGCTCGGTGGACCAGGTGACGTCCCCGAGGTCCTCGAGCGTGAGTGTCACGGAGAACGGGAGCGAGCCGCCGTCCGCCGCCGGTTCGCCCGGTGCCGTCGAGACCGAGGTGACGCCGAGCCGGCCGTTCATCCCGCCGAGCGCGCGCTCGAGGTTGCCGCCGCTGCTGTCGAGCTGGCCCTGCATCGTCAGCCAGTCGCCGGTCTCCCAGGCGTCGAGGTAGGCGGTGCCGACGGCCTTCGCGGCGACGACCGGGTCCGCGTCGTCCGCACCCGGCACGAGCGTCGGGGTCGGCGTGGGCGTCGCGCTGCGCGTCGCGCTCGGCGCCGCGGCCGCCGTCCGCACGGAGTCACCGCCCCCGAAGAGCGCCACCCCGGCACCCACCGCGGACCCGGCGAGCACCGCGCCCACCGTCACGAGCACGACCACCGTCCGCCGAGACCCTGCCACGTGCTCCAGCCTCTCCCACACCGCCCGGGACGTCGAACCCGGCCCCGAGGCCGGCGTCCACGCAGGGGGACGCGCCCCGGGCGCCGGAGGTTGCCCGGTCCGCCCCGCCCCGGCGGACGGCCCGGAAACAGGTCGGCGGGTGATCCCACCTTTCGCTAGCGTGCGTCCGTGCGGGATCGACGCGGGATGCTCATGCTCAGTGCGGCAGGAGTGCTCTGGGGCACCCTGGGCCCCGCCGTCCGCGCCCTCCAGGACGACGGCCTCGCGACGCTGTCGATCACCTTCTGGCGCCTCGTGCTCGCGACGACCGTGCTGTTCCTCCTCGTCGGCCGGCCCGGCCTGCGCGCGCTGCGCACCGAGGCGTCCCGGCCGTGGCGGCTCGTGCTCGTCGGGGTGCTGTTCGCGGTCTTCCAGACGACCTTCTTCGTGGGTGTCAAGGAGGCCGGCGTCGCCGTCGGGACGCTCGTCACGCTCGGGATCGCGCCGGTCGCGGCGGCCGTCGTCGAGTCGGTCCGGGAGCGGGCGCTGCCTGCGGCCCGGACCGTCGTGACGATCGGCTCGGCGGTCCTCGGGCTCGGGCTGGTCTGCGCGGCGAGCGGGGCGGACGCCGCCGCGGCGCCCCGGCCGCTGCTGGGGATCGCGGCCTCGCTCGTCTCCGGGCTCTCCTACGCGGCCTCGACGATGGTCAGCGGCCCCCTGACCCGTCGGCTCGGGGCGGTCGTCATCACGGCGGCGAGCACCGCCGTGGCCCTGCTCGTCGTGACCCCGTTCGCGCTCGCCGGCGGGGTGGCGATCCCAGTCGGACCACGCACGCTCGTCGGCATCGCCTGGCTCGGCGTCGTGACGACGGTGTTCACGTACGTGCTCTTCTACGCGGGCCTGCGGACGGTGCGGGGCTCGGTCGCGATGATCCTCACGCTCCTGGAGCCGGCGACGGCCGTCGTCATCGCCGTCGTCGCGTTCGGCGAGCCGGTGACGGTCGCCGGGACGATCGGCACCCTCCTGCTCATCGGGGCCGTCGCACTGCTCTACCTCACCCCGCAGGGCGCCCGGATCGAGGCCGGGACACCGCCGCCCGGGTGACCGGCCGGGGTCAAGTGCCGGCGTCGTGGGACCGATAACCATCGGGCAGACGCCAGTGACGTCCGGCCCAGCCCGTGGCCGGACACCGACCGAAGGTGACCCGCCATGCCCGCCACCGTCGTGTACGACGCCCCCGGAGAGGTGACCGTCCGCTTCGACGAGGACGCCGCCGAGATCCTCGCCACCTGGACCAGGTTCGGGGACGAGCGGGTCTTCAAGGACAACCTCGACGTCCAGGCCGACCTCGTCGAGTCCGGCCGGGCCAAGTTCGTCATCGTCGACACCGAGCACACCACCGGCGTCCCGTCCGCCAAGGACCAGGACTACCTCATGCGCTTCGTCTTCCCGCGCTACCGCGAGGGCGGCCTCGAGGCGATCCTCACCGTCGTCCCGCAGAGCGCCCGGACGAAGATGGGCGCCAAGCGGTGGATCCACAGCGGCAACGTGTGGCGCTTCGCGATGTACGAGGTCGCCTCGGTCGAGGACGCCCGCGCGGTCATCGCCGAGAAGCACGCCCGGAGCAGCGTCTCCTGACGGTCAGCGCCGGCGCTTCTTCTTGCCCGCGGCGTCGCCGAACAGCACGCCGGTCACCGGGATGAGCAGGAAGAAGATCCACGACCCCGTGAAGTACCACAGCGCGACGGCGACGAACGGCGACAGCGCGACGAGGGTCTGAGCCGCCTGCGGTGACACGAGCGGCGGCCGCGCGGGCACCGGCGACGTGCTCAGCGGCACGGGCGCGGACGTCGCGTCCTGGCCCCACGGGGGCGCGGCGGGCGGCGCGGACGGCGTGAGGTCGCGACCGGCGGCCGGCGCCGATCCCCAGGCGGCCGCGCCGAGCACGGGGCGCGGCTCGGGCAGGTCGAGGAAGAGCATCTCGAGGTCGGCCCGCGTCCACGCCCGCCGGGCCCGGACGCTGCGGTCCTCGAAGCCCACGTCGTCGAGCCGGCCGGCGTCCCGGTGGACGTCGAGCGCCGCGACGGCGGCGTCCCGGTCGGCCTCGGTGAGCCCGCCCTCGTCGCGTGCCGTCCCGCCGTCGTCCGCCGCGCCGTCCGGCCCCTGGTCCGTCATGCCCTCATCCTGCCCCCGGCGCGGTCCGCCCGGAAGCGGCCTCAGGCCGCGACCCGCAGCGCCGCGAGCCGCACGAGGCCCAGCTCGGACTCCATCGCCGCCGTGTCGACCGTGACGACCGCCCGCCGGCAGTGCGCCCCGAGCTCGCGGAGCCGGGCGAGCTGGTCCCACGTCGCGCCGAGCTGGTCGTCGATGGGGCCGACGTGCTCGCGCAGCGCGGCACCGAGCCGGTGCCGCATGACGAGGATCCGCCACTGCCCGAGGAAGCCACGGAACTCGTCGACGAGGCCGCCGGCCGTCTCGACGAGGTGCCCGACCTCGACCAGGTCGGTGTTCACCCGGAGCGCGGACGAGGAGACGTCCTCGACCCCGGCCCGCAGGGCGTCGCAGAGCACCGGGACGTCGGCGAGCGAGGCGGCGGGCGCCGCACCGTCGACGCACTCGGCGGCGAACGCGGCGACCATGTCGACGTGCAGCTGGGCCAGCGCGATCTGCTGCCGGAGCTGGGCGACGTCCTCGCGCAGGGCCTGCAGCCGCGGGGCGAGGGCGTCGAGCGCGCCGACCGCCTGCCCCATCGGTGCGGCCATCACGGCGGCGACGTTGCGCAGCACCGGCGCGGTGTCCGCGACGGTCGCGCTCGCGGCCTGCGCGACCGAGACGGTCCGGTCGAGCTGGCGGGCCATGCCGGCGACCTGGCCCACGGACTCGCCGAGCGCGTCGGCGAGCGCCCGGTAGGCGTCGAGCCGGCCCACGAGGTCGACGAGCGTGTTGTCCAGCCCGGTCGCCCCCAGGAGGATGTCGGCCGCGGCGCCGGTGGCCAGCGGCCGGGCGAAGCGGTTCTTCACGAGGTCACCGCGGGCGGCCACCTCGGCGGGCAGCGCCTCGAGCATGAACTCGTCGTACGAGCCGAAGCCGAGCTCGGCGAGCCGGCGCTCCAGGGCCAGCGCCCCGGCGTCCGCCACCTCGGCCTTGCCGAGGCCCTCGCGCCGGGCGAGCTCGCGCTCGTCCTCGCGGACGGCGCGCATGAGCCGCCGGGCGGGGTCGTACAGCGGGCTCGCGGGCGCCGTCCGGACCGAGAGGAAGCCGTCCCGGACCGGGGTGATCGTCGCGAAGACCCAGTAGGTCGAGCCGTCCTTGGCGAGGTTCTCGACGTACGCCGCGACGGGCAGGCCGGCGAGCAGCCGGTCCCAGACGACGCGGAACGCGCCGCCCGGCATGTCGGGGTGGCGGACGATGTTGTGCGGGCTCCCGATGAGCTCCTCGAGCGGGTAGCGGGAGATGCGGGCGAACACCGAGTTGCCCGCGCGGATGATCCCGCGGCGGTCGGTCGTGGAGAAGAACAGCTCGTCGGGCAGGACGACGCGCTCGGCGCCCGTCGGCTGGACGGCGGTGGTGAGCGCCATGGGACCTCCCGTTCGCTCCGGCGTGGACGTGTCCGCCTCGGCCGCTCCATAGACGTCACCCGGGCAGCCCGATTACCTAGCGGACAGTATTCTGTACTCTCTGCGACTGACTTGGCACCGGAATCAGATGTTTTCCCGCCAGAACGTCACCACGGCGCACCAAGGGGTCGACGTTGCCTCACCCACAGACGCGACAAGGGGCCTTTGGTCACTTGCCGTGACCAAAGGCCCCTTGGGGACACGGGTGGCGCGGGCTGTAGGCCTGCGCCCGGACCGTCAGAACCGGACCGTCAGAACCGGAGCGTCAGAACTGGATGCCGCGGGTCAGCGCGCCGTCGACGACGAGGTTCGTACCCGTCGTGAAGCTCGAGACCGGGCTCGCGAGGAACACGACCGCGGCGGCCATCTCCTGCGGTGTCCCCATCCGGCCGGTGGGGTTGAGCCCGAGGGCCATGTCGTAGAGCTCACGGTTGCCGTTCTTGATCTGGCTCCAGACACCACCCTCGTGGTACGTGTTGCCGGGCGACACGGTGTTGAAGCGGATGTTCTTCCCGGCGTTCTGGAGAGCCAGCCCCCCGGTGTAGCCGATGAGCGCCGACTTCACAGTGCCGTACGGGCCCGAAGCGAAGTCGGCCTCCCGGCCGGAGACGCTCGAGACGGTCACGGCGGACGCCGCGTCGCTCGCCTCGAGGAACGGCATCGCGGCCTTGTACAGGCGCACGGTCCCCATGAGGTCGACCCGCAGGGACGCCTCCCAGTTCTCGTCGGTGTCCGGGATCGCCAGTGCGCTGACGTTCGAGACGACGACGTCGATGCCGCCGAGCTGCCCGGCCGCGGCCGCGACCCAGGCGGTGAGCGCGTCGCCGTCCCCGACGTCGCACACGCTGCCGAAGACGGTGCCGCCGGCGGCCCCGATCGCCGCGTTCGCCGCCGCGACCTCGCCGGCGTCGCGGGCGCAGAAGGCGACGTGCGCGCCCTCGGCCACGAGGCCCTCGACGACGGCGCGGCCGATGCCCTTGGTGCCACCGGTGACGACGCACCTGCGGCCGGCGAGCTGGAGATCCATGAGTGTCCTTCGACTGGGAGGAGGGGTGGACTACATCGCGCCGAGCGAGGCCGCCCGGGCGCGCAGGTCGGCGTGGATGCCGCCGAACGCGTCCCGGGCGGGCAGCAGACCCTTGGCCGCCTTGACGACGACGCTGAAGTTGGCGTCGACGACGTTGGCGACCGGGACCTCGGTGATCTGCGAGAGCAGCTGGTAGGCGTCCATCGTGTGCAGCCCGTAGAGCTGCTCGAACCAGCGGACCATCTCGACCTGGGCGATCCGCCAGGAGTCCTCCATGGGCCGCGACGAGCCGACCGCCATCCAGTGGTCGTCGGTCTCCAGCCGCGGCCAGGTGCCGGCCGGCGAGGCACCGCCCTTGACGAGGTCGACGATGAGGGTCGTCGTCATGGCGCCCTCGACGGCGGTGCCGCAGGCCTCGCCCTCCCCCTGCCGGTAGTGGCCGTCACCGATCGAGAACAGCGCGCCCTCGACGTTGACGGGCAGGAAGCACGTCGTCCCGGCCCGCATCTCGGGGCTGTCCATGTTGCCGCCGAAGCGCTCCGGCACGAGCGAGGTCCGCACCTCGCCGGCCGCCGGGGCGACGCCGACCGTGCCGAGCATCGGCGCCACCGGCAGCTCGACGACGAGGTCGGAGTGCCGGGCCTCGAAGGCGACGGTGTTCTTCGCCCGGTCGAGGTGGTAGATCCACGTCGTGTCCGGCAGCGCCTCCTGGATCATCGCCGTCCGGTCGGTGCTCGTCAGGCCCCCGAAGAACGGGATGGCCGCCGAGACGCCCCAGTCGCGCGCCGGGGTGAGGTCGACGAAGTGGATCGCCAGGGTGTCCCCCGGCTCCGCGCCCTCGACCCAGAACGGGCCCGTCTGCGGGTTGACGTAGCGCAGGTCGACCTTCTCGCTCGAGAGGTCCGCGACCCCGGTGAGCGCATGGTTGAAGGCGTCCTCGCTCCACAGCCGCAGCGCGGTGCCGGGCCTGACCCGCATGACGGGGGCCGCGCCGCCGAAGGTGTAGGCGAACTGCTCGAAGGTGGGGGTGAACTCCACGACGTCCATGCGCGAAATCTAGGGGTGCGGCGACCCCCGGGCCAACGGCCCGCCGGGTCGTCCGGCGCGGATTGGCCCGGTCGGGTCACGCGCGCAGGCGCACGTGCTCCGGTCCGAGGTCGGCGACCCGGGTCACCCCGAGCAGCTGCATCGTGTGCCGCACCTCGGCGCGCAGGATGTCGTGCACCCGCTGGACGCCGCGCTCGCCGCCGGCCATGAGCCCGTAGAGGTAGGCCCGGCCGACGAGCACCGCGTTCGCGCCGGAGGCGATGCCCGCGACGACGTCCGCCCCGGACAGCACCCCGCCGTCGAGGTAGACCTCGGCCCGGTCGCCGACCGCGGCGACGACCTCGGGGAGCACCTCGAGCGGCACCGGCGCCCGGTCGAGCTGGCGGCCGCCGTGGTTGGAGACGACGACGCCGTCCGCCCCCGCGTCGACGACGGCCCGGGCGTCGTCCGCGCACTGGACGCCCTTGACGACGAGCTTGCCGGGCCAGGCCCCGCGCAGCCAGGCGACGTCGGCGACGGTCGCGGTGGGGTCGAAGATCCGGGACGCGAGGTCGCTCACACTGCCCCCCGAGGACCGGAAGCTCGCGAACTCCAGCGGCTGCGTCGTGAGCAGGTTCGCCCACCACGCCGGGTGGATCGCCATGTCCGCCAGCGTCTTCAGGGTCAGCGACGGGGGGATCGTCAGCCCGTTGCGGACGTCGCGCAGCCGGGGCCCGCCGACCGGGGTGTCGACGGTGAGGACGAGCGCCTCGTAGCCGCTCGCGTGCGCCCGCCGGACGAAGTCGGCGCTCGCCTCGCGGTCGCGCCACAGGTAGAGCTGGAACCAGCGCCGCCCGGACGGCGCGGCCTCGGCGAGCGCCTCGACCGAGGTCGTCCCCATCGTCGAGAGCGCGTAGACCAGCCCTTCGCGCTCGGCGACGCGGGCGACCGCAGGCTCGCCCTCGTGGTGCATCATCCGGGTGAACCCGGTGGGGCCGAAGGCGAACGGGGCCGCGGCCGGCGCCCCGAGGACCGTCGTCGTGAGGTCCACCTCGGAGACGTCGCGGAGCACCCGCGGCCGCAGCTCGACCCGGGCGAAGGCGCTGCGAGAGCGCCGCAGCGCCGCCTCGGTGCCGGCCGCGCCGTCGGTGTAGTCGAAGACCGCCCGCGGGGTCCGGCGCCAGGCGAGCATCCGGACGTCGGCCACGGACGCCGCGGCCGCGAGCCGGGCGGCCGTGCGGTCGAGGGACGGCGGGCGCAGCTGCAGCAGCGGCCTGACCTCGGCCCAGCGCGGCAGCCGGCGCTCCACCGGCACCCGGCCCGGAGCGCTCCCGTCCGCCCGCTGACCTGCCATGCGTGCCGCCTCCTCGCGTCCGCTGCCGGGGCGGCCCTGTCCCCCCGCTCCCGCGCACCCTAGCCTCGGCGCGTGAACCCCGCCCTCCCCCTGGCCGTGGTCGCCGGCCTCGCCCTGCTGGCCTGGTCCGCCGACCACCTCGTGCTCGGGGCGTCCCGGGTCGCCGCCCACCTCGGCGTCCCGACGCTGGTCGTCGGCGTCGTCGTCATCGGCTTCGGCACCTCGACGCCGGAGATGCTCGTGTCCGGGCTCGCGGCGGCCGGTGGCGCGGCGGACGTCGGGGTCGGCAACGTCATCGGCTCGAACCTCGCCAACCTCACCCTGGTGCTGGGGGTCGCCGCGCTCGTCGCCTCGATCGGCGTCCGGTCGACCGTCGTCCGCCGCGAGGTCCCGCTGAGCCTGGCCGCGTCGGGGCTCTTCGCGCTGCTCCTGCAGGACGGGCTGACCCGGCGGGACGGCGTCCTGCTCGCCGCGGCGATGGCGGCCTCGCTGGCCCTGCTGCTGCGGTGGACGGCGCGCGACAGGCGCGCCGCGGACGACGCGAACCTCGTGCCCTCGGTGCTCGAACCGGCCGGCCCCGACCCCGAGCTCGCGCAGGAGGTGCTCGAGATGCTCGCCGACCCGGACGACGACGCCACGCCCGGGGACACCGCCACCTCGCCGGAGCCGGTCCGGCTCCGTCGCGAGGTCTGGCGGACGCTCGGCGGGCTCGTCGGCACCCTCGCCGGTGCGGAGCTGCTCGTCCAGGGTGCGCTCGGCATCGCGACCGCGACCGGGCTGTCCGGCGGGTTCGTCGGCGTGACGATCGTCGCCGTGGGGACCTCGCTGCCCGAGCTGCTCACCGCGGCGCAGGCCGCACGGCGCGGCGAGAGCGACCTCGTCGTCGGCAACCTGCTGGGCTCCAACATCTTCAACGCGCTGACGGTCGGGGCGCTCGTCGCGCTGCTCGCCCCGGGGCGGCCGGGCGGGGACGCCCTCGTCGTCACCGGCTCGCTCGTCATGATGGGCGCCGGGGTGCTGTCGATGCTCTTCATGTGGCGGCGCTACCGCGTCACACGGGTCGAGGGCGCGGTGCTCGTCGCCGCCTACGTCGCCGTGCTGCCGGCGCTCAACGGCTGACCTGCCGTCAGCGCCGGACGGCGACCACCACCCCTTCGGCGGCGGCCACGGCGAGCGGGACGGCGACGAGGGCCGGGTGGGTCAGGTAGCGGACCCGCAGCGTGTCGACCTGGCCCTCGTACAGGGGCGGCCAGTCGTCGGTCGGGGTGAGGTCGTCGAGCACGAGGACGCCGCCGGGGGCGAGCAGGTCCACGACGGCGTCCGGGTCGTCCCGCTTGCCGCCGCCGTCGCAGAAGAGGACGTCGAAGGGGCCGTGGTCGGCGAGCAGCCGCCAGTCGCCGCTGAGCACCCGGACCCGGGCGTCGTCCGCGAACAGCGCAGCGGCCGACCGTGCCCGCTCCGGGTCGCGCTCGACCGTCACGAGCGTGCCGACCGGGACCGCCCCGGCCGGACCCATGCCGCTGTGCAACCAGGCCGCGCCGACCCCGTACCCGGTGCCGGACTCGCCGACCCGGCCGCCCGGCTTGGCGGCCGCCAGCGTCGCGAGCAGCCGGCCGGTCGGGTCGCTGCAGCTCCACGCGAACCCGGCGGCCTGCGCCGCGGCCCGGGCCTGCTGCGCCCGGAGCGGCACCCGCGCGCCGGCGTCCCGCCGTCCGTCACCCCGCCATCCGTCGCCCCGGTCCCCGTCCCCGTCACGGGGCCGATCCTGGCACGGGCTACTTCAGCGTCACCGTCGCCGCCGCCGACTTCACGCTCCGGTTCCCCGCGGCGTCGGTGGCCCGCACGGTGTAGGTGAGCTCGGTGCCCGCGGGGGCGGCGGAGTCCGTCCAGGCCGGCGTCGCCGACCAGCCGACGTACGTGCCGTCGCGGTAGACGAGGTAGCTCTTGACCCCGACGGCGTCGGTGCTCGGCGTCCAGGTGAGCGCGGCACCCCCGGCCGCGGCGGAGACGGCGAGGCCGGTCGGTGCCGTCGGGGACGCGGTGTCCCCGCCCGTCCTGCCGGTGGCGATGCTCACCGCGGCGCCCGCCGAGATGTTCCCGGCGGCGTCCAGCGCGGTCACGGTGACGGTGGCCGAGCCGGCCGGGACGCCCGTGACCTTCGCGGGGCCGGCGGCCGCGTCGACCGACGCGCCACCGGTCACGGCGACCCGGTAGTGGTCGACCCCGACGGCGTCGGTGGAGTCGGTCCACTGCACCTGCAACACCCCGCCACCGAGGTCGACGGCCTCGACGTTCTTCGGCGCGGTCGGCGCGGTGGTGTCGCCGGCCGGCTTGGGGGCAGCCTTGGGGCACAGCTTCGCGATGCCGGAGACCCACATCGAGCGCCCGGCCGCGGCACCGCCCTTGGTGTAGTCGCCGCCGACGTAGAGGCAGCCGTTCGTGTCGCTGCCGACCGCCCACGCACCCTCGACCGCGCCGTCGACGTCGGGCCGGAAGGAGTCGACGAGCGTCTCGGTGCCGGCCTCGTAGGCCATGAGGTGCTTGTGCTTGGTGAACGTCCTCGTCACCGAGCTGTAGTGCGTCGGGCTGGTGCCGACGTAGTCGTCGTTGCAGTGGCAGCCGCCGAAGACGTACTTCCCGATCCGCTCGGCGACCTGGAAGTCCCCGCCCGCGCCGATGTAGTTGCACCATGTGAAGCGGGTCGCCTCGCACCCGTTGTACCCGGTGTGCGAGAAGGCGAGCTGGTCACCGGTCGCGGCGTCGAGCATCTGGAGGATGTGCTCCGAGCCGCCGACGTACACCCGGTCGGCGGTCCCGAGCTCGACGTCGTAGACCTCCATCCGCGCGGTGTTGTTGCGCGGCCGGGCGGTCAGCCCGGTGACGAGGGCGCCGGTGGTGCCGTCGACGACGGCGTAGTTGCTCGTGCCGGAGGCCGCGGCGACGCCGGAGAACCAGCCGCCGAGGTGCACCCGGTTGCGCGGCACGTCGACCGCGATGCCCCACACGCCCGAGCCGGTGACCTCCGGCTTGAAGGTGGTGTCGAGCTTGCCGGTCGTCGCGTCGACCCGGGCCACCTTGAAGACCCCGGTGTGCGTGCTGTTCGGGCCGCTCACCCGGGAGAAGTTGCCCGCCAGGTAGAGCTTGCCGTCGGCGACGACGAGGTCGCGGACGGCGGCGCGCTGGTTCGAGTAGGGCCGCTCGACGGTGTCGGGGAAGGTCGGGTCGACCGCGCACGTCGCGGGGTCGAGGGCGACGAGCCCGGGGCGGGCCACGCCGTTCACGGTGGTGAACTCGCCGCCGACGAGCAGCGAGCCGGTCGGGGAGACCGCCAGGGCGTAGACGGCGTTGTCGAGCGCGGGGCGGCACGAGGAGTCCCAGGCGCCGGTCGTGAGGTCGAACGCCGCGAGGAACGGCTGCCGGACGGCGGACGACGCCGCGTCGGCCTTGACGTCGAGGAACATCCCGCCGACGAAGATCTTCGTGCCCGCCTGGCGGATCGACCACACGGAACTGGCGATGCTCGAGGTCTGGGTGCGGGCCGGATCCGGGGTGAGGACGCCGCCCATCGCCGTCGGCACCATGTTCAGCGTCGACAGGTCGACGGCCGGCTGGTCGACGCCGACGGTCGCGGCGCGCTGCGGGGCCGCGGCAGCAGCGGAGGCAGGCGCCGCCGAGGCCGTCGGCGCCGCGGCGGACAGCCCCGCGACGGCGAGGGCGGCCACGGCGACGGCGACCCTGCCGAGCGGGCGGCTCACAGCTGGTACCCCATCGCCGTGCAGACCTCCAGGACGCTGCGGACGTCGGTGGCCGCGGCCCCGGCGGGCAGCGCGGTGACGGCGTCCCGCAGGCTCGTGCTCTTCGTCTTCTTCACGGCCGAGCGCAGCTGCTTCAGCTGCGCGGCCAGGTCGCCACCGGTCTCCGGCGACCGGAACGCGAACTCCGCACGGGCGCACGCGGTGGCCCCTGCTGCGTCGAGCCGCCACGGCTCGCCGATCTCGTTGCGGGCCTTCGCCGTCGCCGCGTCGCGGTCGAACGCGACCGGCGTCGCGGTCTCGATGGGCTGCACGGCCGGCCCGGTCGGGGTCGCGGCCGCCGTCGCGGAGGAGGTCGCCGGGGTGTGCGTCCCGTCGTCCGCGGGCCCGGAGCACCCGGTGACGCCCGGCACGATCGCGGTGAACAGCAGGGCCGCGACGGCCCCTCGCTTCGACAACACGGCTTCCCAGCTCCTGTCCGGTCCCGATCCTGCGTCTGGGATCGGCTCGGGGAGCCGGGGGACTGAAGGGCGACGGCCGCACAGCATCCCGATGGGTGGCGAGGAGGGGGTCGGTACGTCGTACTACGAGCCGTATGTCCGCCCCGTGGCGGACCTGTCGAGCTCGGCGGTGAGCGCCGGGTTGTCCAGGTCCGCGGCGAGCAGGACCGCGCTCTCCAGGTCGCCCGTGCGGCCGAGCGCAGCGCCGTGGAGCAGCGAGCGGACGACGAGCTCGCGCATCCCGGCCCGGGAGGCCAGCTCCCGCAGCCGCCCCACCCAGACCGTCGTCGCCGGGTGCCCGTGGCGCACCCCGAGCTCGCACTGCGCGTCGAGGATGTACGCCTCGAGCCATACGTACGGGTCGGCGAGCCGTACGCAGCGGGCGGCGGCGTCCGCGAGGAGCCCGAACGCGAGGTCCGCGTCCCCCGTGGCCTCGGCGACGAGGGCGAGCCCGCGACCGGAGATGCCCTCCCAGCAGGGGTCCCCGAGCCGGCAGGCCCGCGCGAAGGCCTGCCGGAGCAGCTCCGCGGCGCCGTCCGCGTCACCGCGCCGCAGCTGGACCTCGCCGCGGATCGCCTGCGGCCACGGCAGGAACGACAGCCAGTGCTCGGCGGTCGCCAGCGCGACGGCCTCGTCGAGGAGCCGGGCGGCCTCGTCCCGGTCCCCGCGCAGCAGGTGCAGCCGGCCGAGCATCGACAGGGCGTAGGCCTCGCGGCGCGGCTCCCCGGCGAGGCGGGCCAGCCGCACCGCCTCGGGCAGCAGGGCGAGCGCCCGCGGGTAGTCGGCACGGTCCGCGGCCACCGAGCCGAGGTAGGTCGTGGCCTTGGCCGCCACCGCGGGCGAGCTCCCGGCGAGCGCGAGCGCGTCTGCGAGGTGTCGCTCGGCGCGGTCGTACCGGGCGCGCAGGAAGTCGACGTACCCCAGCTCGGCGCGCGCCTGGGCGGCGGCCTCGGTGCGGCCGGCGTCGACAGCGATCCGGTCCGCCTCGTGGAGCGCGGCGAGGCCGTCCTCGTCGAGCCCGCGGGTGGCGTGCACGAGCGCCTCGCCGAGGGCGATCCGGGCCCGGATCCGCAACCCGGTGAGGCCCCCGGCGTCGGCGAACCGGGCCGCGGTCCGCAGCGAGGTGATGCCGGCGTCGACGGCGCCCGCGGAGACCGCGGCGACCCCGGCCTCGACGAGCGCGTCGACGTCCGCCTCGTCGGTGACGCCCGGAAGCCCCTGCGGCGGCCGGCGCATCGCGGCCATGACCACCGGCCCGGGCTCGACCCCGAGCTCGCGGGCCAGCAGCTCCGTACAGGTCTCGAGCTGTGCCCGGGCGGCCTCGTCGTCGCCCGCCGTCCGGTAGAGCCGGATGAGCAGCGCCTGGTGGTTCTCGTCGAGCGGCTCCCGCGCGACGAGCCGGACGGCGTACGCGGTGGCGCCCGGGAGGTCCCCGGCGGACATCGCCCCGAGCGCCGCCTCGTGCAGCGCCGCCTCGCAGGCCGCCGACGCGTGCCGGCGCTGCCCGAGCAGCCAGGTGTCGAACGCCGCGGAGCCGCGCACGGCGAGGCCCTCGAGCAGCTCTGCCTCGACGTCGACTGCGGCGACGGCGTCCGGCCACGCACCGCGGGTGACGACGTCGAGGTCGACGACCGTCCCCGGCGGGAGCCGCAGGACGAGCGGGTCGCCCTCGAGCACCGTGCCGGCCCCGAGGCCCCGCCGGACCTCCGCGAGGCTCCAGCGCAGGGCGCGTGCCGGGTCGTCGGCGTCCGGGAAGAGCAGCGCGGACAGCTGGCTGCGGCTCGGCGGCCGCTCGGCCCGCAGCAGGTAGGCCAGGACGGCCCAGCTCTTCCGGCTGCGGAACTGGTAGGCCGGCCCGGCACCGCGCAGGAGGGCCGGGCGGCCGAGCAGCTTGACGGTGAGGTTCACGCGGTCCCCCGGCGCCGGCGGGTCCGGACGTGTGCACGGTACCCGCCGGCGCCGAAGGTCACGCGTGCTCGCTGACCGGGAAGATCTCGTCGGCGACGAGCCCGTGCGCCTTCCGGTGCACCTCGTTGGCCGCGTCGGCCGACGGCGCGTCGACGAGGCAGAAGATCTTCCCGGCCTCCTCGTCGACCCAGTACTTCAGGTAGTGGACGCCGTGCGCGTCCTGGGTGGCGAGGTCCGCCGCGTGCGCGCCGGCGACGTCGGCGCCGCTGACGCCTCCCTCGATCGTGTGGATGTCCATGAACAGTGGCATTCGACGGGTCCTGTCGTCCGCGCCCCGCCGCCGGTCGGCGGGGCTGGTGGACCCATCGCACCGGGCCGGTGTTTGACGGTGCGTGTGACGCCGGACCCGGCACGGCGACCGTCAGGGGCCGGCCTGCTCCGTCACCTCGTCGTCCGCGCCGCTGCGGGCGAACTGGCTGCGGTAGAGGTCGGCGTAGACCCCGCCGCGCGCGAGCAGCGTCTCGTGGTCGCCCTGCTCGACGACCCGGCCGGACTCGAGCACGAGGATCGTGTCGGCGCCGCGGATCGTGGAGAGCCGGTGCGCGATGACGAAGCTCGTCCGGCCGTGCCGCAGCCGGTTCATGGCCTCCTGGATGAGCACCTCGGTGCGGGTGTCCACCGAGCTCGTCGCCTCGTCGAGGATGAGGATCGACGGGTCCGCGAGGAACGCCCGGGCGATCGTCAGGAGCTGCCGCTCCCCCGCGCTGACGTTGCTCGCGTCGTCGTCGAGGACGGTGTCGTAGCCGTGCGGCAGGGTCCGGACGAAGTGGTCGACGTGCGCCGCCCGGGCCGCCTCGAGCACCTGCTCGTCCGACGGGTCCGTCGCGCCGTACGCGATGTTGTCGTGGATCGTGCCGCCGAAGAGCCAGGCGTCCTGCAGCACCATGCCGAAGGAGCGCCGCAGGTCGTCGCGGGTCAGCCGGCGGACGTCCACGCCGTCCAGGGTGATCCGGCCGCCGTCCAGCTCGTAGAACCGCATGAGCAGGTTGACGAGCGTCGTCTTGCCGGCCCCGGTGGGGCCGACGATCGCGACCGTCTGGCCGGGCAGCGCCTCGAGGGAGAGGTCCTCGATGAGCGGCTTGTCGGCCTCGTAGCGGAAGGAGATCCGGTCGAAGACGACGTGCCCGCTCGGCGTCGGCAGCACGACGGGCTCCGGGTCGTCCGGCTCCTCCTCGGGCTCGTCGAGGAGCTCGAAGACCCGCTCCGCCGAGGCCAGGCCGGACTGGACGACGTTCGTGATGCTCGCGAGCTGGGTGATCGGCATCGTGAACTGGCGCGAGTACTGGATGAACGCCTGGACGTCGCCGAGCGACATCGCGCCCGACGCCACCCGCAGCCCGCCGAGGACGGCGATCCCGACGTACGACAGGTTCCCGATGATGTTCATCGCGGGCATGATGATCCCGCTGACGAACTGGGCCTTGAACGAGGCCTTGTACATCTCCTCGTTCGCCGCGTCGAACGTCTCGAGCGAGGCGTCGCTGCGGCCGAAGACCTTGACGAGGTCGTGCCCCGAGTAGGTCTCCTCGACGTGGCCGTTGAGCGTGCCCGTCCATTTCCACTGCAGCGCGAACTGCGGCTGCGAGCGCTTCGCGACGAGCATCGTCACGACGATCGACAGGGGCACGCTGACGAGCGAGATCAGCGCGAGCAGCGGGCTGATCCAGACCATCATGACGAGCACGCCGAGCACCGAGAACAGGCTCGTGATGAGCTGCGTCAGCGTCTGCTGGAGGGTCTGGCTGATGTTGTCGATGTCGTTCGTGACGCGGGAGAGGATGTCGCCGCGCGGGTGCGAGTCGAAGTACCGCAGCGGGAGCCGGCCGAGCTTGAGGTCGACCTCCTCGCGCAGCAGGAAGATCGTCCGCTGCGTCACGCCCGCCATGACGTACTGCTGGACCCACATGAACAGCGACGAGAGCACGTAGACCGCGACGACGACGAGCAGCGAGGTGCGCAGCGCCCCGAAGTCCACGCCGACGCCGGGGACGACGTCCATCGCCGAGAGCATGTCGGCCTGGGTGGTGTCCCCCGCGGCGCGCAGCCGCTCGATCACCTGCTCCTTGGTCACCCCCGCGGGCAGCTGCTGGCCGACGACGCCGGCGAACAGGATGTTCGTCGCGTTGCCGAGGAGCTTCGGGCCGGCCACCGCGAAGGCCTGCGCGACGACCGCGGAGCCGATGACGAGGCCGATGAGCATCCGCTCGGGGCGCAGCCGGGCGAGCAGCCGGCGGGCCGTCGCCCCGGCGTCCCGGGCCTTCTCCGTCGGCATCCCCATGCCGCCCATCGGGCCGTGCCCGCCACCGGGGCCGCGCATCGGGCCGCCGGGGCCACGGGCCGGACCGCCCGCCGCAGGGCCGCGCGCGGCCGTCTGGGCCGTCACGCCGCACCTGCCGCGGCGAGCTGGGACGACACGATCTCCGCGTACGTCGGGCACGACTCCAAGAGCTCGTCGTGGGTGCCGGTGCCGACGACCCGGCCGCCGTCGAGGACGACGATGCTGTCGGCGTCGAGGATCGTGCTGATCCGCTGGGCGACGATGACGACGCTGGCCTGCGTCGTCTCCCGGGCGAGCGCGGCTCTCAGCCGGGCGTCGGTCGCGTAGTCGAGGGCGGAGAAGCTGTCGTCGAAGACGTAGACGGCCGGACGGCGCACGAGCGCGCGGGCGATGGAGAGCCGCTGCCGCTGGCCGCCGGAGAAGTTGGCGCCCGCCTGGTCGACCCGCGAGTCCAGGCCGTCGGGCATCGCGCGGACGAAGTCCGCGGCCTGGGCGACCTCGAGGGCGTGCCACAGCTCCTCGTCGGTCGCGTCCGGGCGGCCGAAGCGCAGGTTCGTCGCGACGGTCCCGTTGAAGAGGAAGGCCTTCTGGGGCACGATCCCGAGCCGGCGCCAGACGTCCTCCTGGCGCATCGCGCGGACGTCGACGCCGTCGAGGAGCACGGCGCCCGCCGTCACGTCGTAGAGCCGCGGCAGCAGGTTGACGAGCGTCGTCTTGCCGGAGCCGGTGCTGCCGACGACGGCCGTCGTCCGGCCGGGCTCGATGCGCACGCTGACCCCGCGCAGCACGGGCTCCTCGGCGCCGGGGTACCCGAACTCGACGTCCCGCAGCTCGACGACGCCGCGGGGCGGGCCGGGCTCGACCGGCCGTTCGGGGTCGTGCACCGCGGGGACCGTGTCGAGCACGGCCTGGATCCGCTCGGCGGACGCCGCGGCGCGCGGCACCATGACCGCCATCATCACGGCCATCATGACGCTGAAGAGGATCTGCATCATGTAGCTGAGGAACGCCGTCATGTCGCCGATCTGCATCCGGCCGCTGTCGATGAGGCGGCCGCCGAACCACACGATGAGCACGCTCGACACGTTGATGACGAACATGATCGCCGGCATCGTCAGGGCGAAGAGCCGCGTCACGCGCAGCGTCGTGTCGGTGAGGTCGGCGTTCGCCTCGGCGAACCGGGCCTCCTCGTGCCGGGTCCGGACGAACGCCCGGACGACGCGCACACCGGTGAGCTGCTCGCGCATGACCTGGTTGATCCGGTCGATCTTCGTCTGCACGGCGCGGAACAGCGGGATGGCCCGGCTGAGGATCACGGCGATGAACGCGAGCATGACCGGGATGACGACGGCGATGAGGCCGGACAGCCGGACGTTCTCGCGCAGCGCCATGATGACGCCGCCGACCGCGGTGATCGGCGCGGACACCATGAACGCCAGGCCCATGAGGACGACCTGCTGCACCTGCTGGACGTCGTTCGTGTTGCGCGTGATGAGGGACGGCGCCCCGAAGTCGTTGACCTCGCGCAGCGAGAAGCCCTGCACCCGGCGGAAGATCGCCGACCGGACGTCCCGGCCGAAGCCCATCGACGCGAGCGCGCTGTACCAGGCGCCGGCGATCGCGGCCAGCGCGAGCCCGGCCGTCACCGCGAGCATCACACCGCCGGTCCGCACGATGTAGCCGGTGTCGCCGGTGACGACGCCGTTGTCGATGATGTCGGCGTTGAGGCTCGGCAGGAGCAGGTTGCCGATCGCCTGGACGAGGAGCAGGACGACGACGATCCACACCTGCCGCCGGTACGGCTGCAGATACGTGCGCAGAAGCCGGGTCACGGGGCTCCCTCCGCCGGCACGGGGCCGGACGATCCAGGGTCGGACGATGCAGGGTCGGGGCTGAACGGACCGGTCGCGGCGTCCTCGAGGTCGGCCGTCTCGCACCACGCGGTCATGAGCCGCGCGAGGTCGCGCAGGTCCTGCTCGGGCAGCCGGGCCAGCGAGCGGTCGAGGAACTCGGTGAGCGCGGTGTCGACGAGGGCCTGCAGGCCGGTCCCCACCGGGGTGAGCCGGACGACCGTCTGCCGCGCGTCGTCCGGGTCGGTGGCCCGCTCGACGAGCCCGGAGCGCTCCATCCGCTGGAGCATCCGGGTGACGGTCGGGGCGGAGAGCATGAGCATCTCGGCGATGTCGCGCTGGCTGACGCCGTCCCGCTGGGCGAGCACCCGCAGGCACATCGCCTGACCGGGGTGCAGCTCGTGGCGGGAGAGCACGCGTTGCAGGAGCAGCCGCTGCCGGTGGACCAGCCGCAGGAACGCCTCGTGGACCTGGGTGGTCAGGGGAGCACCGGCCGTCACGTGACAGCCGGCCGGACGCTCCGCGGGATCCACGCGGAGAACGTTAGCCCCGCAACTGTTAGCCCCGCAATCCCGTTTCGGGAGGTCAAGCGGATCGGTCCGGTGGCCGATGGGTGGAGCATGCAATCCTCGGGCATGGTCGTCGCGCCCGAGTGGTCCGCCGCGGACCCCGCGCACGCCGAGGCGGTGGTCGCCGGCTACGCGCTGCTCGAGCAGTCGCAGAGCGGGCCGCTCGGCACCGCGCCGACCGACCTCCTCGACCTGGCGGCCGCCCGCGGCTGGCACGACGTCGCGCTGCTCAGCCACTACGCGGTCTACGCGCACGCCCTGCTCAACGGGGACGACTCCGTGGAGCTCATCGACCGGATGGAGGCCGAGGCCGAGGCCGCCGACGACGACGCCCTGCGCGCGCTCGTCGTCGCGACCCGCGGCGAGCTCCCCGAGCGCGACCGGGGCGAGGGCCCGGCCGCACCGGACGCCGCGCTCGCCCGGGCGGTCGCGCTCCTCGACGACGGCCGCGGCTCCGCCGTCCACCGCCCCGTCGCCTACATCGCGTGCGGCCTGGGCTACGGCCACCGCAACCTCTGGGAGCTCGAGGAGGAGATGTACGAGCGGGCCGACGAGGCGCTCGCCGTGCCGCTGCCACCGGGCCTGGAGGGCACCCGTCTGTTCAACCGGCGCGTCGTGGCACTGAACCGCAGCGAGGCGCACGCCGCCTGGACGTGCGCGCTCGCCGAGGCCGGCCTCACCGACGACGCCCGCCGGCGCGCCGCCGACCGGCGCCCGCTGCCCGCGGACGTCGTCCACGACCTGCCGCCGCAGTGGCTGCGGGACAACGCGTCCGTGCACTACCTGCTCGCCGCGATCGCCGGTGACACCGAGCCCGCGCCGTACGACGAGGTCTGCGCCGGCGTCGAGACCTCGTCGTGGCCCGGGTACCTCGGCTGCGCCCGCCTCGGCGGTGCGGTCCGCGCGCTCGCGGCGGGCCGGGACGACGTCGCGGCCGACCTCGTCGAGCAGTCCCTCACCCGGCTCAGCGACGACTACCTGCCGACGATCCGGATGATGGCCCTCGGCGTCGCCGCCCGGCTCGGCGCGACACCTGCCTCGACCCGCTACGTCGACGAGCTGACGGCCCTGCGCTGGAGCGCCCGGATCAAGCTCCTCGGCGCGGCCCGGGCCCGCCTGGAGGCGGAGCGGATCAAGCTCGAGAACGCCCGGCTCGCCGAGCGCGCCTACCTCGACGAGCTGACCGGCGCAGCGAACCGGCACGCCTACGCCCGGCACCTCACGCGGCTGCGGCGCAACCCCGAGGACCACCACCTCGCGGTGCTCATGGTCGACCTGGACCACTTCAAACGGGTCAACGACGTCCTCGGCCACGCCGTCGGGGACGACGTCCTGCGCCGCGTCGTCGCCGTCCTCGCCGAGCACTGCCGACCGTCTGACCTCGTCGTCCGGCTCGGCGGCGACGAGTTCGTGCTGCTGCTGGACACCGTCCACGGCCAGGACGCACGGCGCCGCGGCGACCAGATCGTCGACGCCGTCCACGCGCTCGGCTGGGAGGACCTGTCCCCCGGCCTCCGGGTGACGGTGAGCGCCGGCCTGGCGGTCGGCCCCTCCCCGGCCGTGGACGACCTGCTCCGGGCAGCGGACACCCAGCTCTACCGGGCCAAGGCGCTCGGCCGCGGACGGCTCTGCACCGACGCCTGACGTCCATCTGCGCGACCGTCGACCGTGGTCGACCGCCACGGGCCGCGTGGGCGACAATGACGGACCCGGGGGGATGGGAGGCGGCCCGTGGACGCCGGCGAGGGCACCGACGCGCGCACGCGCGACGCGCTCGAACGCGTCCGCCTCGTGCTGCACACCCTCGTCGCGACGCCGGACGAGACCGACGCGCCGACGCTCGTGCTCACCCAGGCCGTCGCCGGTTGCGGCGCGACGACCGGCGCCCTCCTGCGCATCGGGGCACAGGGCGCGCTCGAGGTCGCGGCCGCCGTCGGGCTCGGGCCGCACGACCTCGCCCGGTACGCCGGAGGGCTCGTCCCGGGCACCCCGGTGGCCCACGCCGCCGTCCTGCGGGAGCCCGTCCTGCTCTCATCGCGCGCGGAGCACGAGGAACGCTTCCCGGCCCTGGCCGGCACGGCCGGCCCGCAGGGCGCGTCGGCGACGCTGCCGCTGGTGGTCGGCGCACGGCTCGTCGGCCTGCTCCTGCTCGGCTGGGCCGACGAGCGCCGCCCGGACCGGGACGGGGCGGCCTTCCTCACGACCGTCGCCGACCTCGCGGGGCTCGCGCTGCGCGCCGGCGCCGACGCACCGCCGCCGCGTGCGCCGTCCGGTCCGCCGGTCCCCTCCCCGGCGCATCCCGCGGACGTCACCGTCCCCGCCCCGGGCCAGGAGGTGCGCGCCCTCCTGCGGGCGCTGTTCGAGGAGGCCCCGATCGGGCTCGCCCTCCTCGACCCCGACCTGCGGTTCGCCATGGTCAACCCGGCCCTCGCCGCCGTCAACGGGGTGCCCGTCGAGGACCACCTCGGCCGCCACCTCACCGACGTGCTCCCGGACATCGGGGACGACGCGGTCGCCGTCCTGCGCCGGGTGCTCGAGACCGGCGAGCCGCTGCGGGACGTCGAGATCACCGGCCGGACGCCCGCCTCCCCCCACCTGAGGACCTGGGTCGAGGACTTCCACCGGGTGCGGTCGCCGTCCGGCGAGGTGCTCGGTGTCGTCGCGGTGCTCTCCGACGTCACGGCGCAGCGGCGCAGCGAGCGCCGGCTGCGCCAGCTCATCGACTCGCTCTTCTCCTTCGTCGGGCTCTGCCTGCCCGACGGGACGCTCGTCGAGGCGAACCGGACGGCGGTCGAGGCCGGCGGGCTGACGATGGCGGACGTCGTCGGCCGCAAGCTCTGGGAGACCTCCTGGTTCACCTGGGACGACGACGTCGTCCAGCGTGCGCACGCGTCGGTGCTCGCGGGGCAGCGCGGCCGGACGAGCCGGTTCGAGCTCGAGGTGCGGATGGCGCACGGCACGATCCTCATCGACTACCAGCTGGTGCCGGTCGTCGAGGACGGCGCGGTCGTCGCACTCGTGCCGTCCGCGACCGACATCACCGCCCGGCGCCGGTCGGTGGACCAGGCCACGGCGCTCGCCGTCCTCGCCCGCCGGCTCAACGCCGCCGCGACCGTGGCCGAGGTGGGCGACGCGATCGGCGTGCACGCCAGCGCGGCGGTCGGCAGCCGGTTCGCCACGGTCGGGCTCGCCGACCCCGACGGCGGGACGCTCTCCCTGCTCCAGCCTCCCGACCTCCCCGAGGAGCTCAGGCTGCGCTACCGGGCGCTGCCGCTGAGCTCGCCGCTGGACGTCGTCCGCGCCGTCCGGGAGCAGCGCACCGTCGTCCTCAGCGACCCGGTCCGGCCGCGGGACGTCGGCGGCGACGCCGGTGTCGCCGCCCAGGTGCAGGCCGACCGCGCCGCCGCCGGCGTGACGCTCTCGGTGGCGACGCCGCTGCTCGACGCGGCGGGCCGGGCGTTCGGGGCGCTCACGATGGGCTGGGCCAGCACCGACTCCCTCGACGACGAGCTGACCGCGCGGGTCGAGACCGTCGCCGAGCTGTGCGCTCAGGCGTTCGAGCGGGCCCGGCTCACCGACGCCCACGTGGTGGCCGCGCAGCGCACCGGTGCGCTCGCCGAGCTCGCGCAGGAGCTGGCCTCCGCCGTCACCGCCGCGGACGTCGCCTGCGCGGTGGGCCGGCTCGCTCCCGCCGTCGTCGGCGCGTCCCGGGCGCGGCTGCGGATCCTCGAGGGCGAGCAGCCGGTCCGGCCGGAGAGCGCGGCGCTGTCCGCGCTCGGGGCCACGGACCTCGCGGCGGCCCACCGGCCGGCGTCCGTCGTCCTCGTCCTGCGCGACAGCACGGACTCCCCGCTCGGGACCCTCGAGCTCGGCTGGGACGTGCCCGTCGTCCTCGACCCGGTGCTGCGGGCCACCCTCGACACCGTCACGGAGCTCTGCGGGCAGACCGTCGAGCGGGCCCGGCTGCACGCCGCGGAGCACGAGCTCGTCGAGGGGCTCCAGCGCCGCTTCCTGCGACCGATGCCCGAGGTCGACGGCCTGGAGATGCACGCGACCTACCGGGCCGCGCAGACGTCGGTCGGGATCGGCGGCGACTTCTACGACGGGCTCGTCCTGCCCGACGGCCGGCTCGCCGTCGTCCTCGGCGACGTCGCCGGGCACGGGATGGAGGCGGCGGCCGACATGGCCCAGCTGCGCACCGTGCTGTCGACGCTGCTCGCCGCCGGCGTGCCGCTGGAACGGGTCTTCGACCGGGCCGAGCAGGTGACCGGGCAGGTGGCGACGGTCTCGCTCGCGACGGCGGTCGTCGCGGTCGTCGACGTCACCGCCGGGACGCTCACGTACACGCACGCCGGTCACCCGCCGCTCGTCCTGCGGGGGCCGGACGGCGCGACCGCACCGCTCGAGGGCGCCCGCGGGCCGCTGCTCGGGGTGAGCGGGCTCGTCGACCGCTCGGGGCAGCCGTCGCGGGGTGCGCCGGTCACCGTCCCGTTCCCGCCCGGGAGCGCGCTCGTCGGCTACACCGACGGCCTCGTCGAGGACCGGCTCGCGACGCTCGACGACGGGATCACCGCGCTCGTCGGGGCGGCCGCCGCGGTGGTCCTCACCGGCCCCGACGGCCGCTGGGCGCCCGGGTCGGCGGACCGGGTCGCCGAGGCGGTGCTCGCCCGGTGCATCGGCGAGCGCGCCCTCGCCGACGACGTGGCGCTCCTCGTGCTGACCCGGCCGCCGGTCTGAGGTTCTCCCGCGGACGCGCGACCCCCGGCCCGGCCACGCAGTAACGTCCGTGTCCGTCGGTGGCGACCGCCAGCGCGGCCGCCGGGAGACGACCGGCCCACGACACGCGCGGCCACGTCGACGGAGGTCAGTCCCATGCGCAGAGCCGCCGGCACCGCTGGTCTGGCGCTGCTCACGGCCGGCCTCTACGCCCTCGGGGCGAAGGTCACCCTGGTGTGGTTCGACTCCAGCGGGCTGGGGCCGGGCTTCTTCCCCGCCGCCGGCGTGACCCTCTCGGCGCTCACCCTGACCCGGCGGCAGCGCTGGCCGTGGATCCTGCTCGCGGTCGGGGCCACCGAGCTGACGATCGACCTCACGAGCGGGCTCGGCCCCGCAGGCTCGGTCGGTTACGCGCTGG
Source organism: Kineosporia sp. A_224 (assembly GCF_002198655.1). Classification (GTDB taxonomy): domain Bacteria; phylum Actinomycetota; class Actinomycetes; order Actinomycetales; family Kineosporiaceae; genus R-H-3. The sequence goes on along the minus strand of NZ_MWLN01000188.1, from coordinate 48,129 downwards.
CGAACACCCTCGAGCCGCTCGTCGGTGCGGCGCTGCTGCGGGCCGCCGTCCGCCGCCCGGACCTCGCCGTCCGCCGCGACCTCTGGACGTTCCTGCTGTGCGCCTGCGTCGGCGGGCCGCTCGTCGGCGCGCTCGTCGCCGCGACGACGAACACCCTGGACGGCGGGTCGCGGGACTGGTGGCTGTTCGCCGCGCGCTGGCTGCTCGGCGACGGGCTCGGCGTCCTGCTCGTCGGCGGGGCTGTGCTCGGGTGGCAGTCGGGGGACGACGCGACCCGGCGGCGGCTGCGCAGCCCGCTCGGGGTCGCCCTCCTCGTCGTCTGCGTGCTGGCGTCGCTCGCGATCTTCCGCTGGGACGTCGTGTGGCTGGGCTACCTGCTCGTGCTGCTGCTCGTCGCGGTGGCGTTCCTGCTCGGCACCCGCGGGGTGGGTCTGGCCGGGCTGGCGATGGCGACGATCCTCGGCGAGGCCTCGGCGACCGGGCGGATCCGGGTGCCCGACGGCGTCTCCGAGGACGCGACGTGGTTCGCGCTCAACCTGCTCATCGGGCTCGTCGTCGTGGTCGGCCTGTCGCTCGCCGCGGAGATCGGCGAGCGCGAGGAGTCGGTGCGCCGACGGCGGGAGGCCGAGGACGCCCGGCGGTCGGCCGAGCTGCGGGCCGAGGCCGCGACCGAGCGCAGCCGGCTGCTCGACGCCGAGCAGCGGGCGCGGGCCCGGGCCGAGCTGCTCCAGGGCGTCACGGCGCGACTGTCCGGGCTGACCACGCCGGCGCAGATCGTCGCCGTCATCGCCGAGCTCACCGCGGGTGCGCTCGGCAGCCGGACGGCGGTGCTCGCCGTCCCCGGGCCGGGCGGGCGGCTGCGGGCGCTCACGGCGCACGGGTACGACGACGAGCAGCGGGCGCGGCTCGACGTCGTCCTCGCCGGGGACCGCGCGGTGCCGCTCACCGCGGCCTACGAGAGCGGCCGGTTCGTCTGTGCGAGCGGGCGGGAGCAGGTGCTCGCGACGTTCCCCGCCGCGGGCGAGCTGCCGGCGACGTTCGAGGCGGTCGCCGGGGTGCCGGTCGTCGTCGACGGCCGGGCGATCGGCGCGCTCGGCTGGGGCTTCGTCGACGCCCGCGACTTCGACGACGACTTCGCCTCGCTCGCGACGGCGGTCGGCGCGCAGGCCGGGCTCGCGCTCGAGCGCGGCCGGCTCTTCGAGGCGCAGCGCCGGCACACCGAGCACCTCACGGCCCTGCAGGAGGTCGTCGCCCTCATGGCCGCGGCGACGAGCACCGAGGCCGTGCTCGACGCCGTCCTCGGGCACGGGCTCGGGGCGGTGTCCGCGAGCAGCGCGGTGATCCGCGTCGTCGGCCCGGACGGCCGGTTCACGACGGCGGCCACCCGCGGCCGCCCGATGGACCCCGACCTCGACGAGACCGGCAAGACCGTCGCCGACGCCGCGACCCCGCTCGCGGACGCCGTCCGCACCGGCGAGGTGGTGACGCTGCCCTCGATCGCGGACGCCTACGAGCGCTACCCGGAGTTCGCCCCGGTGCTCGCCGCGAGCGAGGAGTCGACCTGGGCGGCCGTGCCGTTCCTGTCGTCGACGCTGCAGGGCGGGCTCGCGCTCGGGTTCGCCGGGCCGCAGCCGTTCGACGCCGAGCAGCTGTCCCTGCTCGTCACCCTCGGCCAGGTCGCGGGCCAGTCGCTCGGGCGCGCCGCCGCCGCCGAGCGCGAGCACTCGATCGCCGTCGAGCTGCAGCGCTCGCTCCTCGGCCGCCCGGACGACGTCCCCGGCGTCGAGGCCGCCACCGTCTACCGCCCCGGCACGCTCGAGCTGCAGATCGGCGGCGACTGGTACGACGTCATCGCCCTGCCCGGCGGCTGGGCCGCCCTCGTCATCGGCGACGTCGCCGGCCACTCGCTCGCCGCCGCCGCCGCGATGGGCCAGCTCCGGAGCACCCTGCGCGCCCTCGCGCCGGTCGTGACCGACCCCGCCGCGCTCGTGGAACGCCTCGACGACTACGTCGACCAGATCGACGGCGCCCCCATGACGAGCCTGTTCTACGCCGTCCTCGACCCGCGCTCCGGCGCCCTGTCCTACACCTGCGCCGGCCACCCGCCGCCCCTCGTCGTGCCCGCGACCGGCACCCCGCGCTTCCTCGACGAGGGCCTCGCCCCGCTCCTCGGCGTCCCCGGCATCGGCGCCCGCCCCACCGCCCGCACCACCCTCGACCCCGACGACACCCTCGTCCTCTACACCGACGGCCTCGTCGAACGCCGCGGCGAGTCGCTGACGGTCAGCCTCGAGACGTTCGCCGAGCACGCCCGTGCAGGGGTCCAGTCGCCTGCGGTCGAGGGCGTCCCCGTGCCGCTGCCCGGGGTCTGCGAGCACCTCACGCACGCGATGCTCACGCCCGACGCGACCGACGACACGGCCCTGCTCGTCGTGCGGCTCACGGGTGAGGACTGGTGACGCCCTCGCCTTCGTCCGCCGTGCATCGGCCGGGACCCGTGGCGGGCACCCGGGATACTGTGTGCGGGGCTCCTGCGGCACGCAGGATCGCTCCGGGCCTCTAGCTCAATCGGCAGAGCAGCGGACTTTTAATCCGCGGGTTGTGGGTTCGATCCCCACGGGGCCCACCACGGGGCCCACCACGGGGCCCACCTCTGACCAGGGGTTTTGTGTTTGCCTCTATCCATCTGGTCACTCTCGAACACTCGGGTTCGTGTCACGAGCCGGTCTTGAGGCCACGCGATCGTGACAGCGGTTGACCGGAGTTGATCGGTGAGAGTGAAGTGGCATCGAGCAGCGGAGTCCTCGTCCGACGGGACCAATTGGGTTGAGCCGAGCCCTCGACCGACGCGATCCTGCTGCGCTGTCCGCAACCTCGTCCCCGGAGAGCGTGGCCCTGTGGCGACCCACCGGGCCCGCCGAGTTGGCACTGGTGGCCGAGAGCGGGTTCTGCGCGTGGCCGGCCCGACTGCCCGAGCAGCCGATCTTCTACCCCGTTCTGTCCGAGGCGTATGCGATGCGGATCGCCCGTGAGTGGAACGTCCCGAAGTCCGGGGTGGGTTACGTGACCCGGTTCCGCGTCGAGAAGTCGTTCCTGGACCGATACGAGGTCCACCAGGTCGGTGGCCGGGACATCCTCGAGTACTGGATCCCATCCGAGGACCTCGATGAGTTCAACCGGCATCTGGTCGGTCCTATCGAGGTCGTTGCCGAGTACCGCTGATGCGTCGGGGCAGCCTGCGAGACCTCTGGTGAAATATGTATCCACTAGATGAGCCTTTGGGTACACTTTCATCCATGGACCTGCCCCGTGCACTGCCTGCGACCTTCACCACGGGCCAGGCTCTCGGCGCGGGCGTCCACTCACGCGACGTGTACCGCTGGCGGGACGAGGGACTGACGACGGAGCTGTCCCGCGGCGTCTTCCGCCGGACGGACGCACCGGCGGCGTCCTACCCGGACCTGCTGGCGGTGTCACGCCGGGCGCCTCGGGCGGCGGTGTGCCTGGTGTCCGCGGCCGAGGTCCACGACCTGACGGACGAGATCCCGCGAGCCGTGCAGATCGCCGTCCCGCGGGGTACCCGTCCCCCGCAGATCGCCTACCCACCCGTCGAGGTCTTCAAGTTCGCGGCGGCGACGTTCGACCTCGGCATGGAGACCTTCGAGGCCGCCCCGGGAGAGACCGTCCGCATCACGAACCCAGCCCGGACCGTCGTCGATCTCATGCGACTGCGGCGCAGCATCGGCGAACCCCTGGCTCTCGTCGCTCTCCGCCGCTACTTGACCCGCGGCGGGCGACCCGCAGCGCTCGTCGAGCTCGCGCGTCCTCTGGACATCCTCGGCCCGGTCAGGGCGGCCGTCGACGTGCTGGAGGCCTCGTGAGCCGCCCGACCCGGGCCGACGCCGGCGGCCGGGCATATCTGGACCTGCAGAACCGGGCCCGCCGCGAAGGCCGGCCCACGCAGGAACTCCTCGTGCTGTACGCCCTCGAACGCTTCCTAGCCCGCCTCGCGGCCAGCCAGCACTCCGGCGCGTTCGTCCTCAAGGGCGGGATGCTCCTGGCCGCCTTCGACGCCCGCCGCGCCACCGTGGACGCCGACCTGCTCGCCACCGGCTTCCCGAACGACGAGGACGCCGCCCTGTCCCGCGTCCGCGAAGTAGCCGGCGCCGAACCCACGGACGACGACGGCGTGCTCTTCCATCCGCAGACAGCGCGAGCACGTTTGATCCGCGAGGAGAACCTCTACTCCGGCGTCCGCGTCACCATGCAGGCCTCGATCGCGACCGCCACCGTCAAGATCCAGCTCGACATCAACTTCGGCGACCCCGTGACGCCTGGCCCGCAGGTCATCGACTACCCGACCTTGCGCGAGGAACACCCTCCAGTGCGGATCCTGGGCTACCCGATGTCCACCGTCATCGCCGAGAAGCTCTGCACCGCGATCGACCTCGGCGACACCAGCACCAGGGTCCGCGACTACGCCGACATCTGGATCCTCACCCGCCGCCACGCCCTCGACGCCACCGACCTCCGCAGCGCACTGGCGGCCACCGCCCGCCACCGCGGCGTCGAACTACGGCCACTGTCCGACGCCGTCGGCGACCTGGCCACACTGCGCAGCGACGTCTACACGGCCTTCCTGACCCGGGTCGAGGAAGACAGCCTCACCCTCCCTCCCGACCTCGCCCACCTACTCGAGGACGTCATCGCGTTCGCCGACCCGCTTCTCGGCGACGAACACGCCGGCGCCTGGTCGGCCACGGCGCGAGCGTGGGAATGAACGAGCAGACGAGAGGGCGACCATTCGACGAAAGTTGTCGCACTACACACGTCGTGACACCGACATGACACGAACTCCTGCGCACCGGGTCGGTCCTGGGCGAACAGAGTGACCAGAGACGTCACCCGTGAGGCGCCATGAGACCCTGGTAGCCATTCATCAGAGTCCTTTTGATCCGCGTGTTGAGGGTTCGATCCCCTCGGGGCCCACCTTTGTGATGTCGCAAGACATCGGAACAGGTCCGAACCCTCACGGGGTTCGGACCTGTTCGTTCTGGGGCCCGACCGGAGGCGAAACGGGATTGTCGGTCGCAGCACCGGCGACGTATGCCCTGCCGAAGATCACATCAGGCAGGAAGTGCGAGGACGACGCGGTTGCGTCCGCCGTTCTTGGCGACGTAGAGCGCCCGGTCCGCGACGTCCACCGCTGTCCACAGCGAGTCTGGCAGCGGGTCGTCGGCGCCAGGCAGCATCTCGTGGACACCGATGCTGATCGTCACGGGGGCGAGCTCGGCCTCGACCTGCTCACGAAGCCGCTCGGCGATGTGGACGGCCTCGCCCGGGGTCACGGCGCACAGCACGAAGAACTCCTCGCCGCCAAGCCGCACGGTGACGTCGTCCTCGTGCCGCATGTTCGCCGCGATGAGGTCGGCGAGCCGGCGCAGGATCTCGTCCCCCGCGGCGTGCCCCTGGCTGTCGTTGACCCGCTTGAAGTGGTCGACGTCGATCACGAGCACCGCCAACGGCGCACGCTCCCGGGCCCGTGTGGACCAGCTGCGGGCGCCCTGCTGCTCGAGGCCGCGGCGGTTGGCCAGCCCTGTGAGCGGGTCGGTGACCTCGCCGTGCTTGGCCCGTTCGACGGCGGCCACCGCCATGTCCCGGAGCAGACGGACGACGGCCGAGACGGCGATCAGGTCGAACGCTCCTGTCGACACCTCCTGCGGCCAGTGCGGGCCGCCCGCACCCAGCACCCCCGACAGCGCGATCATCGCCGAGCCGAACAGTGCCTGGACGACGACGTCGCTGCGGCGTCCGCAGAAGACGCCCCCCATCAACGCGACGCTGACGAGGCTGAGCGCCGTGACCGACACCTGCCCCCGCCCGATCCCGACCAGGACCGAGACCATCCCGAACACGTGACTGACGAGGATCATCAGCAGGAACTCGGTGTCTCCCGCTCGTGCCCCCCGGCGCGTCCACCCGATCAAGCACAGCAGGTAAGTGACGATCGCCGCCGGCACGGCCCAGAACGAACCCGTGGCAGGGCGGGCCGCCACGGCCCCGCCGAGGGTGGAGACCAGCCCGAGCAGCGCCGCCGCTGCCATCACGCGGGCGCGCAGCCGCCTCATCTCGATCGGGTCGGTGAAGTCGGTGTGCCAGACCCGCGCGAGACGACGGCTCTGGGCCACCACCACGACGCGAAGCTTCTCCACGGTCGTTCTTCGACACGAGGGCAGAGCGGCTTGACGCGGGGAGCCCTGGCAGCGGGACGGTCGAGCCCCGACTGTGGCGTTCGCTCGGTGAAGGCCAGGCCGAAGGGCTGCTCGCGGCACAGTGAGTGACCTCGATGGGCCGACCGGGGCGCGCCGAACGGGCGGGTCACCGGCAGGCTACGACCGCGGCGCGACCACGCGGAAGACCGGCGTCCCAGCAGCGACCTCGGCGAACGCCGCGAGCGGCGCGTGCCGGTCGACCGGGATGTGCGCCCGCCCGCCGGGCGCGACCTGGACGTACCGCTGGATGACGCGCGGTCGCTGCTCGACCGGCACCTCCTCGAGCCGGACGGTCTCCACCGAGCCGTGGCGGAGCGTGGCGCGGTTGTCGTTGGCGCGCAGGTTCGCCACCCAGTTGACGCGCTCGCCGAGCATCGACACGAGGTAGCGCTCGCCGTCCAGGTCCGTGAGGACGAGCGGCACCGCCACGGTGCGACCGCTGACCCGGCCGGGCACCTCCAGCGTGACGAGCCGGCGCGGCATCACCCCGCGAGCGTGCAGCCAGGCGGAGAGCGTGATCTGCCAACGGGCCCAGGCGTTCGGCCTCCCGCCGGGGTACATCCAACGGTGGTAGTCGCCGCGCGCCACCGTCATCCCCTCGACCCGGGACGAGCGCGCAGCAGGGAGAACGACACGGCAGCGCTGGCGAGCGAGAGCAATCCGGAGACGACGAGGAGGAGCTTCGAGGCGGGGTCGGTCCACAGGTAGAGGACGAGCAGGACGCAGGCGGCGGACGCGGTCAGGCCGGCCGCCGTCATCCTCGAGGTGTCCGGCCGGGACGCCCCCTTGGTCGCGCGCCGGGACGGCTCACTCACCAGGTCACTGCTGCTGTCGTCGGCCACCAGGAGCTCCTCACGGTATGACGCGGCGGGCGCGTCGCCGGGGGCCGGGGCGATGACCCGAAGACTACGTCCCCCGGCGGCTCCCTGCCCGATCACGTCACCGGGACAGTCGCGTTGCCAACCGACCTCGCCGGCCCTGACCTCGGGCAGTGTCGGCCGCCCGGGAGTCTCGTCCTGCCCGCTGGTCGATGTCAGGCGTGCGCCCATACTGCGCAGGTGGGGTCACAACGCGGGCTCGAGCGGATCGTCGTCTTCGCCGACGCCGTCGTCGCCATCGCGTGCACCCTGCTCGTCCTGCCGCTCGTCGACCTCGCCACCCAGGACGCCGGGGCGCCCCTCGACAGTCTCCTGGGCGACCATCTCGGCGAGCTCGGGGCGTTCGCGCTGAGCTTCGCGGTGATCGCCCGGCTCTGGGTCGCACATCACCGGCTCTTCGAGCGCGTCGGCGCTTACGACACCACGCTCGTCCGCCTCACGCTGGCCTGGCTCTTCACGGTCGCGTTCCTCCCGTTCCCCACCGCGATCCTCGCCACCCAGTCCGGCCACGGGCCGTCGACGCTCTACGTCGGCACCCTGACGCTCAGCTCACTCGCGCTCGCCTCCACGGCCGCCTGGGTCAGCGCGCACCCCGCCCTCCGACGGGACGTGACGCAGGCCACCGCGGCCGACGAGCCGCACTGGACCACCGCCGTCCTGTTCGTCACCGCGTTCGCCCTCACCGCTCTCGTCCCCCGGGCGAGCGTCTGGCCGCTGCTCCTGCTCCTGCTCTCAGGACCGATCGACGCCCTGCGCCGCCGTCGGTCCGGCCGCACCCGATCCCACGCCTCGAAGACCGCCGAACGACATGTCACGCAGGAAGAAGGGGGCTGACCGGGCGGCCGCAGCAGACACCCGGCCGACAACGGGACGCCGTCGAGGCGGGCGCCGTCCTCCGGGTCTCGAAGAGGACGGCGGCCGGGCCGCGACGACGCCCCGCGCCGACGACGGGGCCTACGACACCAGCGTGGGCACGAGCACACGCCCACCGGCGAACCCGAGCCCGAGCTGACCGGAGTCGTTGGCACCCCAGCAGTACAGGCGGGCGGCGATCGACACCGCGCAGACGTGATCACCCTCACCGGAGGTGGCGAGGTCGACGGAGGCCATCTGGGCAGCGGTCAGCGCCAGCTGGCCATGGGCAGCTGCGCAGTAGAGGTTCGACGCGGCGCTGATGGCGCAGTAGCCGCCCTGGCCGCTGCTGACCGAGGCCCAGGTGACCAACGGTGAGACGGTGACGGGGCGGAGCGTCCCGAACGCCGGCTCCTCACCCCAGCACTGCAGCACGCCCGTGGAGCGGATCCCGCAGGTGTGGTAGCCGCCCGCGGCGACCGAGGCCCAGCTGCCTTCGCCGATGACCCTGGTCGGTGCGGACCGGGACACGGTGTCGCCGAGCCCCAGCTGCCCCTGGGCGTTGACACCCCAGCAGAACCGGACGCCGGCCGTCGTCACCCCGCAGACGTGGTCGTTGTCGCTCTGGGCGGACAGCGACCGCCAGGCCTGCGGCCCGGCCAGGGCCGGCAGGGCGGCCGGACCGCCCGGCGCCCCCTGGCCCCAGCAGTAGCCACGACCGTCGGTGCGCACGCCGCAGCCCAGTGCGTTGCCGACGCTGACCGACGACCAGGTCGGCTCCCCGAGGACCCGCTGCGGCGTGAGCCGGTCCACCTGGTCGCCGAGCCCGAGGTTGGAGGCTCCGTTGTAGCCCCAGCAGTACCGGTTGCCGGCGTTGCTCACGGCGCAGGTGTGGCGCCATCCCGCCGACACCGACCGCCACGAACCCGGGACCTTCACCGGGACGGCCGAGTCGACCTGGGTCCCGACGCCCAGCTGCCCGCGGTTGTTCTCACCCCAGCACCACAGGGTCTTGTCCTGGCCGACAGCGCACGTGTGGGCGTCGCCGGCCGACACCTGCGCCCAGCCGGCCGGCAGCGCAGCTGCGGGCGCGGCCGTCAGGGCCGCGACGGCGGGGACGACCAGCGCGGCGGCGGCCAGCCAGCGGGCGACCCGGTACCAGCGGGTCGGTGTGCGGGGGGCAGGAGTCATCGTCGTCTCCGGGTTCGTGATCTTGCTGACGGGCGGATCACGGTGTATATCGTTATCGGTAACTGAGCGTCAAATTCAGACGGGTCCATCGCGCCACGGACACCACGGAGCGTGACAGGTGTAGCCCGTCTGGGTGAGGTTCGGGCGCTGCGAGCGGCCCGTGCCGGATCCGCGAAACGGCGTTCACCGCGCAGGTGTCCGTCGCGACCTGCCGCGCATCGCCCGGGTCCGGTGTCAGGCCCCTGCGTCCGGGTCCACGGCCTCGTTGCGCCCGCCCGGCACCACGGGTCGCACCCGGATCTCCCGCACGGCCAGAGGATCGAACGCGGGAAGGGTCGCCAGGTGCTCGGCGTACAGGGTCTCGCCGAGATCGCGGTAGCCCCGGTCGACCAGCCGCAGGTACCTCGCCATCACCGTCCCCGCGGGACGGACGGCGGCCGCATGCCTCACGACGTCGTCGCGCGGCATGTAGGTCGCCACCGGTCCGTCCGGCCGCCGCGACGCGACGGCGTCCAGGAGCGGCGTCACGTCGACACGGTCATAGCTGCGCTCCCGGTCGTCGAGGGCCTCCAGGTCAGCGTCCGTGAGCCGCCAGGCCGCCCCGGGCGTAGCGGCACCGGCGGCCGGCTCCACACCGAGGAAGGCCAACCAGCCCTCCCATGGGCTCCCGCCGTCGTCGGTGAACAGGTACTCCGGCCGCTCGCTGCTGTGCCCGAGGACGTTCCAGGCCCGTCGGTACCCGCGCAGCCGCAGCACGAACGGCCCGTCCGCGGCGGACACCGCCCGGCCGATGCTCGCCTCGAGCGACTCGCGGTCGACGAGCGACCCGTAGCCGAAGACGTAGGGCATCGGTCACTGCATCCTGTCCGCCAGGCGGCGGGCCGCGAGCTGGACCGCCTCCCAGACGGTGGCGAACGGCGGCGCGTACGCCAGGTCGGCGGCTGCGAGGTCGTCGACGGTGAGCCCGCCCCACAGCGCCGTGGCGATCGTGTCGATCCGTTTCCCCGCACTCGTCCCGCCGACGATCTGACCGCCGAGCAGCCGTCGCGTGCCGCGCTCGGCGACGAGCTTCGTCGTCATGGGCCGGTACTCGGGCATGTAGCCGCTGGCGGTCTTGCCCGCCGACACGTACGACGCCGCGTCGAGACCGAGGCGGGTCACGTCGGCAGCACCGAGGCCGGTCCGGGCGACCTCGACGGCGACGCCGCCGGCGTCGAAGCGGGTGATCGCCGTCCCGAGCACGCCGGCGAACCGGACGGAGCCGCCGGCCGCGTTCTCTCCGGCCACCCTGCCCTGCTTGTTCGCGTGCGTCCCGAGCGGCACGAACACCCGCTCGCCGCTGACCCGGTGCACGCTCTCGCAGCAGTCCCCCGCCGCCCAGACGCCGTCCGCGACCCGCTGCCCGTCGTCCGGCAGGTAGCCGCCGCGCCCGCCCGTCCCCAGCCCGGCCTTCGCGCCGAGGTCGGAGGCCGGTCGGACGCCGAGCGCGAGGACGACGAGGTCCGCGGGCAGCACGTCGTCCCCGACGACGACCCCGTCGACGCGGCCGCCCGGACCGGTCGACAGACCGTCGACGCCCCGACCCACCCGCACGCCGACGCCGGCAGCGACGAGGTGCTCGCGCACCCGCGCGCCCATGTCGGCGTCGATGCTCGGCATGACCTCGGCGAGCTCGAGCATCGTGACCGGGTAGCCGCGCCGCACGAGCGCCTCGGCCATCTCCAGGCCGATGTACCCGGCGCCGACGACGACCGCCCGGGCCGGCGGCGGCACCCGGGCCATGACGTCGAGCCATGCCAGGCCGTCGTCCCACGACTTCACCGGCAGCACGCCGGGCAGCAGCGACCCGCTGTCGGACCGTGCCCAGTCCGGGACGACGGGTCGCGCGCCGGTCGCGAGGACGAGCCGGTCGAAGCCGACGACGACCTCCGCGCCGTCGACGAGCGCGCGCACCTCGCGCCGGTCGAGGTCGAGCGCCTCGACGCTCGCGCCGGTCCGCAGGTCGACGCCGCGGGCCCGGTGCTCGTCGGGTGTCCGGGCGACGAGGTCGTGCGGGTCGTCGAGGTCGCCCGCGACCCAGTACGGGATGCCGCACGCCGAGTACGACGTGCGCCCGGTCCGCTCGAACGCGACGACGTCGAGGTCGAGCCCGCTCCGGGAGGCCGTTCGCAGCGCCTGGTGCGCCGCCGACATCCCGGCCGCGTCACCCCCGACGACGACGAGCCGCTCACGGCTCATGCCGTGCCCCGCCGGGCGTGGAGGTCGACGATCCGCTCGACGACGACGCGCGCGACGGGTGCACCGGTGAGCGCCTCGATCTCCCGCGCGCCCGTCGGGCTCGTCACGTTGACCTCGGTGAGCCGGTCGCCGATGACGTCGAGCCCGGCGAGGACGATCCCGAGCGCCCGCAGGTCCGGCGCGAGGACGTCGCAGATCTCCTTGTCCCGGCTCGTCACAGCGTCCGGCAGCACGGTGGCGCCGGCCGCCATGTTGCAGCGGAACTCGGTGCCGGCGGCCACCCGCCGGATCGCGCCGACCGGTTCGCCGTCGACGACGATGACCCGGCGGTCGCCGTCGACGGCCTCGGGCACGAACTGTTGCAGGATGACATGACTCTGCCCGCGGACCGTCGACAGCTCGAGGAGCGAGGCGAGGTTCGGGTCGTCGTCGCGGAGCAGCAGGATGCCGCGGCCGGCCATCGCGTCGGTCGGCTTGAGGACGGCACGGCCCCACCGGGTGACGGTGCCCCGCAACCCGTCGAGGTCCGCGCGGACGACGGTCTCCGGGATGAGGTCCGGGTACCGCAGCGTGTAGAGCTTCTCGTTGACCTCGCGCAGCCCGCGGGGGTCGTTGACGAGCAGGGTCCGCGGCGCGCGGGCGGCGTCGAGGACGTACGTGCCACGCAGGTAGTCGGCGTCGACTGGTGGGTCGGTGCGGACGAGGACGACGTCGACGTCCGCCAGGGGGACGTCCCCGACCGGCTCGGCGCGGTACCAGTGCTGCGGCGCGACGAACCGGCCGTCGACGACACGGCACGGGTCGACGTGCACCCGGACGGCGCGCGCCACCGCGCCGCCACCGACGACGGACAGCTCGCGCATCGTCGTCGCGAGCACCTCGTGGCCGTCCGCCTGCGCCGCCTCCATGAGGGCGACCGACGTGTCGTGCGCGGGCAGCAGCCCGTCGAGCGGGTCGACGACGAAGAGCATCCGCAGACCGGTCACCGCACACCTCCGCAGCCGGTCGTCCACGCGGCCGGCAGGTCGTCGGCGTCGACGCCGTGGTCGGTGCCGCGGGCCTGCCGCACGACGCCCGTCAACGCCGCCGCCGCGTCGTCGCCGACCTGGTGCACCCAGCCGATGCCGTCCCGGAACCGGCTGCGGGAGAACGCGTCCGCGAGGTCGTCCGACGTCCGCCAGGTCGCGACGGCGACGACGGGGCCGAGCGGCTCGCGCCACGGGTCGTCGTCCGAGCGGGGCCCGAGCCGGCTGCCGACGGCCCCGACGGTGACGACGGTCGCGGGCACGAGCCAGCCCATCCGGTGCGCGACGTCGTCCGGGACCGCGCCACCGGTGAGCACCCGGCCGCCGAGCCGCCCGAGCGTCCGGACGGCGGCGAGCGCCCGATCGCGGACCGGCTCGGTGGGCAGCGGCACCGGGCGGGTCGCGGATGCGGCGGCGACGAGGGCGTCGACGACCGGGCCCGCCGTGTCGGCATGGACCACGAGCCACGGCACGGCCGCCGGCCCCGAGGCGTTGTGCAGCCGAAGCCCCGCGGCCACGGTGGCTGCGACGAGCGCCGGGTCGGCGTCCCGGCCGGAGAGCAGGACGTTCCCGCCCGCCCGCAGCGGGTGAAGCGGCACCCCGGTCGTGGCGACCGCCCGGCCGGCGAGGTCGAGCGTGCGCCCGCCCCCGCGGACATGGAGGACCGCGAGGTCGCGGCGGCCGACGAGGGCGGCGCCGACGTCGGTACCGGTGCCCTGGACGACACCGAGGACGCCCTCGGGCAGACCGGCCGCGACGAGCCGGTGGGCGAGGACGACGGCGCTGAGCGGCGCCCGCAGCGACGGCTTGACGACGACGGTGCGCCCCTGCAGCAGCAGCGGCAGGATGCCTGACACCGCCTCGAGGAACGGCGCGCCCCACCCGAGGACGACGCCCGCGACGCCCGCGACGCCCGGCGGCTCGACGGCCGGCGGCCCGGCGTCGTCCACGGCGGCGAGCGCGACCCGGTGCCGCGCCCAGCGCACGCCGGTGCGGACCTGCTCCACGGCGTCGGCCAGGTCGAGCCCGGTCTCGGTCGCGACGACCTCGGCGACCGGGACCGCGAGCCGGTCGAGGTCGGCGACGGCCTGCGCGACGAGCCGCACCCGGACGGCCGGGTCGGCGGCCCACGCCTGCGCGGCCCGGGCACCGGCCTGGAGGGCGGCGTCGACGTCGAACCGGCTCGACAGCGGGACGCAGGCGACGACGCGGCTGTCCTGCGGACTGCGGATCTCGAACTCGTACGGTGCCGCCGGGAACCGCCAGCGCCCGTCGACGAGGTTGCGGGCGAACTCCTCGTCGCCCGCGACCGTTGTGCCGGCCGTGCCCGGTGCGTCGGCCGAGGTGGTCCGCGTGGTCGTGTTCGTCGTCATCGTGACCGTCCTGTCGTACGGGCCCTGGCTGCAGGCCGGGCTCAGAGGAACCTGTCGAAGAACGTCCGGTCGGCGCCGACCCGCCCCGTGCGGACGAGGCTCGCGAGGAGAGCGTCGACCATCGGCGTCGGTCCCGCCAGGTACACGTCGTGGCCGGTGAGGTCGGCCGGTCCCGGGTGGTCTGCGTCGACAGCGTCGACGACGCGGCCGGCGCGGACGGCGAGCGGCGCGAGCCGCCCGGCGGCCGCTGCGGACGGCGGCACGTCGGTGACGACGTCGACCCGCGCGCCGCGGGACCGCAGCCGGCGCAACCGGGCGGCGAGGACCACGTCGGCGTCGGTGCGGGCGCCGTAGTAGAGCCGGACCGGCCGGCTCGGCGCCTCGGTGAGGCAGCGTTCGGCCACCGCCAGGACGGGGCCGAGCCCGCTGCCGCCGCCGACGCAGACGACGGGCCGGTCGGCCTGGGACTGCACGTGCGCCCGGCCGTACGGCCCCTCGACGACGAGCGGGTCGCCGGCCGTCGCACCCGCGAGCCAGGACGACGCCCGGCCGCCGGGCACGCGGCGGACGACGAGCTCGAGGCGGTCGTCGCCCGCCGGCGCGTCCGCGGGCTCGCGGCTCATCGAGTAGGCCCGTCGGGTGCCGTCGGGCAGCTCGAGGAGGACGAACTGGCCGGCGAGGTAGGCCACCGGCCGGTCGGGGACGACGGTGACGAGGACGGTGTCCGCCGACAGCTGCAGAACAGCACCGATCCGGGCGGGCCGTCGCCCGGGCACCGGCCGCGCGCCCGGACCGGACGCGGCGCGCTGCGGTCCGGCGGTCCCGGGGAGCCGGAGCGCGCAGCCCTCCGCGGGCACGCTCTGGCACGCGAGCACGCGGTCGCCCTTACGCCGGTCCCGGTCCGACAGGCCCGGGGCGTCCGGCCACAGCGACCGGACCTCGCCGCCGGTCAGGACCGCCTTGCACGAGCCGCAGCCACCGGACGCGCACTCGTACGGCAGGTCCCAGCCGGCGCGCAGCGCCGAGAGCAGCACCGTCTCGCCCGGCCCGCACGCGACGTCCACGTCACCGATGCGCACCTGCACCGGCACCGCTGCCGTGGACGCCGCTGCCGTGGAGGCCGCCGCCGTGCCCGTCACCGTCGGCCCCGTCAGGCGTCCGGCAGGCGCAGGCCGGCGTCCGTGACGAGCCCCGCCCAGTCCTGGGTGACCGACGCGCGCACCCGCGCCACGTCGTCCTCGTCGGCTGCGAAGAGCCGGGCCCCGTCGGCGACCGCCTCGTGCCCCAGCGGCGCCCACGCGTCGAGGTACTCCTGGAGCACCGCGGCGTTGCCCGGGTCGGCCTCGACGACGAACCGCGCGAGAGCGACCGAGAACCGTTGCGAGCGGCGGGCGTCCTTGGCGAGGTTCTCCAGGACGAGGGCGTCGAGGGTCGCCCCCGCAGCGCCCAACCGGTGCGCGAGCGCGTCGAGCAGGAGCAGGTCCGCGACCGGCTTGACGACGAGCTGGGTCGCCACGACCGCGCGGTCCCAGTCGTACTCGACGAGCGCGAGCTCGACGAGCCGGCGCAGGGGCTGCCAGTGCGGGTCCTCGCGCCACGCCGCCCGCTCACCCGTGCCGAAGCCGAGGCCGGGGTGGGCGCGGGCGAGCTGCGTCGTCCGGTACGCGAGGGTCTGCACCCGGCGCAGCTGGTCGGCGGTCTGGAACGTCGCGGCGGTCGCCACGAAGCTGCTCGGCGCGAGCTGCTGCACGTACGCCGACAGCATCTGCAGGCCGTGGCCGAGGAACCGGCACGGGGCCAGTGCCACGGCGAGCACGTCGAGCGCACCGCCGGGGAGCGCCGCGTCGTGGCCGTCGGCGTCGAACTGCGCGAGGAGGCCCTCGACGTACGTCTCGGCGTCGTCCTGCATCGCGACGTAGCTGCCGTAGGTCACCTGGTCGGGGTCACGGAAGGCGTCCCACGAGGGGACGACGAACCGCATCCCGTCGCGGTGCTCGCGCAGCCACACGTTGCCGTTGACGTCCGGCCCGAGCTCGAGCGCGGGCGAGCCGGCGGTGTGGTTCATGTTCCAGGTGAGCACCTCGTACTCCGTCGGACGACGGCCGAGGTTGCCGAAGCTGCTCCAGGTCTTCAGCCCGCGGCTCCTGGGTCGCGGGGCACTGACGTTCGTCATCGCAGATCCTCTTCGTCGAGGGGCGGGGGTCAGCGGTCGTAGAACCAGACGTACTCGTCGACCCGGGTGCGCAGGCGCCCCTTGAACGACGGCATGTCGATCTCGAGCAGCGAGAGCTGGTACGGGCGGCCGAGGTGCTTGACGAGGCTGGTCAGGGTGAGCCGGCACTCCTTGCGGGTGTGGACGCGGACGTAGTCGTCGCGGTCGACGACGACGACCTCGGCGTCCGGGTTGTCCTCGGCGACGGCGTCGATGACCGCTTCGGCGAGCTCGCCGGAGCGGATGACGGGGCCGACGAGGTCGGTGTCGAGCGCCTGGTCGGTGTCGAGCTCGACGATGGGCATCGGTCCTCCAAGGTGTCGGGGCGGGACGTCGGTGTCAGTGCGCGGGTTCGGCCGCGGGCAGCGGCGTCCGGCTGACGAGCACCTGCCCGTCCCGGACCCGGACGGCGTGCCGCACGAGGCAGGCCGTCCGGGGGTTGACGCCGGCACCGGAGCGCACGTCGAAGCTCCACTCGTGCGCCCGGCAGGTCAGCGTCGCTCCGTCGAGGCTGCCCTCGACGAGGGAGACGCTCTGGTGCGGGCAGGTCCCGTCGAACGCCCTGTACTCGCCGTCGAGCTTGACGAGGAGCACCTCGGCGGCGCCGACGTCGTAGGCCTCCATCTCGCCGTCCCACAGCTCGTCGTCGGCCGCGACGGCGACGAACTCGTCGTCCGGGACGTGCTCGCCGGACGACGCCTCAGGCGCGCCCACGGAACCTCACGTCCAGCCACTGCAGGGGCTGCAGACCCAGCTCGCCGACCGTCGTCGCCGCGGGGACGGGAGCGTCGGCGAGGAGCACCTCGTAGCCGGGGTGCGGGTCGGGCACGGGGACCCGGCGGCCGACGCTGTGCACGGCGATCTTCTCGGCGAGGACGTCCATCGTGTCCTCGGTGTCGACGGCGACGAGGTGCGGGACGAAGTCGCCGACGAACCGGCCGGTGACGGGGAACAGGGCCACGTCGTCCTCCTCACTCGCCCGCGACGGGAACGCCGGCGAGCGTCCCAGCCTCGGTCTCGACGAGAGCGGCGTACTCGCGCGCCCAGGCGTACTGGTAGACGTCGTCGCCCATGACCTCCGGCGTCAGGCCCATCCACAGCAGGCCCCCTTCGAGGCTCATGGGCTGGATCTCGCCGCCGATGAAGCGGTCGACGACGGTCCGGTGGCCGGCGTAGCGCTCGGGGTCGAGCTCGAAGACCCACTGCGAGACCTCGGAGTCGAAGCTGTACAGGCGCCCGTTGTAGGTGAGCTGGTGCGGTGCGAGCTCGTGGCGCGAGTACGCCGACCCGAGCGGGAGCTGGGTGAGGTTGCACAGCGACGGCAGCGTCTCCGGGAGGGTCTTGTCCATCCGGCCGGCGTTGACGTTGGCGATGACCTCGTCCCAGAGCACGCCCCAGTTGTCCTCCCACGTCGGGTACTTCTCGCGCAGCCACTCCCGCTCGGCCTTGGAGACGCCGGCGTTGGGCTTCCAGAAGAGCGTGGGCCGCCAGAACCACGTGCCGAGGTGCATCGCGTGGTGGCCGTTCTCCAGCGACAGCAGGAACCGATCCCAGTACCAGGGCTTGGCGAGGCCGTAGTCCTCGAGGATCCGCTCGTGGTGGTTGACGATCCACTCGAGCATGAACTCCTTGAACGACATCTTCCGCTGGTCCACCGGCGTGTAGTAGTCCATCGCCGGGCCGGTGAGGGTCTGGAAGAGCCGCGCGGAGCGCCAGAACGCCACGTCGAGCGCCTGCTGCGCGCGCTGCGGGTCGTGCTCCATGAGGACCTGCAAGGTCGGGAACCCGAGCTGGGCGTGCCGGGCCTCGTCGGTCTGGATCGACGACAGCAGGTTCGACCAGTTGATGTCGCCGGCCGCCATCGCGTCGGCGGCCAGGGCGACGAACTGGATGTTCGTGAAGCCGTGCTCGACGGTGAGGCTGGTGGCCATCGCCGCCTCGACGCAGTCGGCCGAGAGCATGATGTCGTCGAAGAAGTTCTTGACGGCGAGCACGCCCCACTCGTTGGTGTGGAACGCCTTCTGCGCCCAGTCGAACCGCGGGTCGTGCTTGAGCAGGTCGTGGGAGAAGCGCAGGTCGAGCTGGGTGTGGCGGGTCTCGTCGAGCATCCCGAAGACGCCGAGGCTGCGCCAGCGCGGCGTCGGCGCGAACCGGCACATCCGGCTCTGCATCGTCACCGCCATGTACTCGACCATGCAGGTCGTGCCCATGTGCAGGTGGGACGCGGCGACGTGCCCGGGGTCGAGCTTCTCGTAGGTGCCGGAGCGGACGAGCGCCTGGCTCACCGCTTTGACGCCGCTCTCCTTCTCGCGCTGGAGCCGGACGTAGTCGCGGTAGGAGACGCGGAACGGCTCCTCCCAGGCGTCCCAGGCCTTCTCGGGGATGCCGTCGGCGCCGGTCCAGTTGGCCGGGAAGGCGGTCGCACGGTCGACGTGGTCGAGCTCCCAGTCGACGTCTCGGGACAGCTCGTACCAGTCGTCTCGGGTCAGGAGCATCGCTGGTCCTCTCTGACGGGTCGGATGCGGGTGGGTGGGCGACGGTGCGAGGCGACGGTGCGCGGGACGACGTCAGCGCTTGGCGCGCAGCACGCTGATGTCGGTGTAGGCGAGCAGGCCGTGGACCGACGCCTCGACGCCGATCCCGGACTGCTTGAGGCCGCCGAACGGGGTGTCCGGCGAGAGCATGGGGTGCTGGTTGACCCAGACGGTGCCGGCCTCGAGCCGGTCGGCGACGTCGTCGGCCCGCTCGGGGTCGGCGGACCAGACGGAGGCGCCGAGGCCGAACGGCGTCCCGTTCGCCCGCTCGACGGCCTCGTCGACGCTCTCGTAGGCGAGGATCGGCAGCACGGGGCCGAACTGCTCCTCGGCGACGACGCCGACGTCGTCGGAGTCGGTGCGCAGCAGGGTGACCGGGTGGAAGTAGCCGGGGCCGTCCGGTGCCTCGCCGCGGAAGACGACGTCCGCGCCCCGGGCGGCGGCGTCCTCGACGAGACCCCTGACCCGGGCGAGCTGCGGCGCGTTCTGCACCGGGCCCATGACGACGCCGTCCTCGAGCCCGCTGCCGACGCGGACCGTCCGCGCGACGTCCGTCAGCGCCTCGGCGTACTCGGCCGCCCGCGCGGCCGGGACGTAGAGCCGCTTGAGCCCGGCGCACACCTGCCCGCAGTTGGACAGCCCGCCCCAGTAGAGGTCCGACGCGATCGCGGCAGGGTCGGCGTCGGGCAGGACGACGCCCGCGTCGTTGCCGCCGAGCTCGAGGGTGAGCCGCTTGAGGGTGCCCGCGGCACCGGCCATGATCGCCTTGCCGGTGCGCTGCGAACCCGTGAACGAGATCTTGTGGACGCCCTCGTGCTCGACGAGCGCCCGGCCGAGGTCGTCCCCGCCGGCGAGGACCTGCAGGACGCCGGGCGGCAGCACCTCCTGCGCGAGCTCACCGACCCGCAGCGTCGCGACCGGGGTGAACGGCGACGGCTTGACGATGACGGCGTTCCCCGTCGCGAGCGCGGGACCGATCTTCCACAGCGCCAGCAGGAGCGGGTAGTTCCACGCCGTGATGGCGGCGACGACGCCGAGCGGCACCCGGCGCACGACGATGCGCTCGCTCGCGTCGTCCCGGACGACCTCGTCGGCGAGCTCGGTCGCCGCGGCGGCCTCGACGTAGCGCAGCCCGGACTCGATCTCGCCCTTGGCCCGGGCCAGCGGCTTGCCCTGCTCGAGGGTGAGCAGGAGCGCGAGCTCGTCGATGTGGGCGCGGACCGTGCCGGCGAACGCGAGCACGAGCCGGCGGCGTTCGGCGGGGTCGGTGCGGCGCCAGCCCGCGGCGGCCCGGTTCGCGGCCGTGACGGCCGTGTCGAGCTGCTCGACCGACGCCCCGGGCACCCTGACGAAGGGCGCGGCGGTCGCGGGGTCGACGACGTCGAGGCCGTTCGGGCCGTCGACGGCGGCGCCGTCGATCGTCAGTCGGGGCGCGGTGACGGCGGGGCGGGTGGTGAGGTCGGCGGCGGTCATCGTGCGGCCTCCTGGGGCGTGGTGGGGGTGTCGCCGGGCGGAGTGGCGCGGAAGAGGGTCGTGAACTGCTCACGGGTGTACTCGTTGCGGCGGGCCTTGTCCTCGCGCGGGTCGTCGAGCCGCTTCCTGAACGCCGGCCGGGCCGAGAGCCGCTCGACCCACGCGCCGACGGCGGGGAACCGCGCGACGTCGACGCCGTGGCCGGCGGCCACGCGCACCCACGGGTACGTCGCGACGTCCGCCATGGAGAGCTCGTCCGCGAGGTACTCGCGCTCGCGGAGCCGCTCGTCGAGCACCTCGTAGAGCCGCTCCACCTCCCCGACGTACCGCCGCGTCGCGTACTCGTCGACGATGCCGTGCCTCGGCGCGTGGCTGTGGAAGTGGGCCGCCTGACCGGCCATCGGGCCGTGGTTGGCGACCTGCCAGACGAGCCAGGACGTCGCCTCCCAGCGCAGCCGCGGCGCGGCCGGCATGAGGCGGCCGGTCTTCTGCGCGAGGTAGAGCAGGACCGCGCCGGACTCGAAGACCCGGACCGGCTCACCGCCGGGCCCGTCGTGGTCGACGATCGCCGGCACCTTGGAGTTGGGGTTGACCTCGCGGTAGGCGTCCGTGAACTGGTCGCCGGCGGAGATGTCCGTCCACACGACGCGGTAGTCCAGGCCCAGCTCCTCCAGCGCGATGAGGGCCTTTCGGGCGTTCGGGCTCGTGTAGTAGTAGAGGTCGATCACGGCGTCTCCCCGGTGCGGACGGGTTCGGGCCGTTCCCCGGCCCGCGCGGGCAGGCGCGGACCGGGGACGGCGGGGCGTACCTCAGACGCCGAACTGCTCCTGGATCCGGGCGAGGTAGGCCATGAGGTTCGGCTTCGTCTGCACGTATCCGGTGCCGGGCCACGGGTGGGGCTGGTTCGCGATGTGCTTGACGGTCGAGTACACCGACGCGTCGAGGGAGCGCAGCCGGTCGCCGGTGAAGTAGGTCTTGTCGCCCAGGTAGTCCGAGAGCGCGTCGATGTCGCGGCGGAAGAAGACCTGCACGACCTCCGACGACCGCCGTCCCATGCCCTGGCCGTTGAAGCCGTCCATGATGCGCTGGCGGAAGGGGGCGAGGGCCGTGCGGATCTCGTCGGTGACCTCGCCACCGACGATGATGCCCATGTAGACCTCCCAGCCCTCGTCGAGGCGCCAGCGCGGCTCGATGATGCCGCTCCAGTAGAGGTGCTCCTCGACGAGCCGGTTCCAGGCGAGGTTGTTCGCGGCCTCCGCCGGCGACAGGTCGGCGTCGAGCTTGTCGCCGTACTTCTCCTTGAAGTACTCGATGATCGTGTTCGAGTCGGCGATCTTCGTGCCGTCCTCGTCGATGATGAACGGCAGCTTCCCGGTCGGGGAGTCCTGGTCCAGTCGGGCGAGGTCCTGCGACTTGTGCTCGAACTCCAGGCCCGTGAACGTCATGTAGTTGATGACCTTGGTGACGTACGGGCTGATGTCCGGGACACCGAAGCCGGGCATGTAGCCGTAGATGGTGATCATTGCGTGTCCTCTCCGTTGAGGTGTGCGCGGGCCGGGTGGTGCAGGGCCTTACCAGGGCAGGAACGTGCCGTTCGAGTGCTGGAACCGGCCGGAGTTCTCCGGCGTGAGGTTGTCGAGGTCCTTGACGAGACCGGCAGCGGCCTCGTCGGGGGTGATGTAGGCGAAGTCGCCCGGGTAGTCCTTCGTGAGGTCCGTGGCGACCATCCCGGGGTGCAGCGCGAGCACGCTGATCCCGCGCCCGGAGAGGTCGTGGTGGAGGTTGAGGGCGACCATGTTCGCGCCGGCCTTCGAGACGCGGTAGGCGTACATCCCGCCGGAGGTGTTGTCCCCCAACGACCCGACGCGGCTCGTGACGATGCCGACCTTGCCGCCGTCGACGACGAGCGGCGCGACGGCCTCGACCGTCCGCAGCGGACCGATCGTGTTGATCTCGAGCTGGCGGCGGACGTCGTCGTAGTCGATCTCGCCGAGGGTGTCCAGCCCGAGAACACCGGCGACGTGCAGCACCCAGTCGAGAGCGATCTGTTCGTCCCGCAGGGCCTGTGCGAGCCGGGCGACCGCCTCGCCGCTGGTGACGTCGACGTCCGGGACCACCTCGACGCCGTCGGCGGCGAGGTCGGCGCCGCTGCCGAGGCAGGCGGCGACGACGCGGTCGCCCCGGGCGTGGAGCTGGCCGGCGATCGAGCGGGCGATGCCCTTGTCCGCGCCGACGACGAGTGCGGTGATCACGAGATCCTCCCGTGGGTCAGGGGGTCGGGGTGAGTTCGCGCTCGGCGGGGCCGACCGCACCGGAGGCGAGGAGGGTCTCCCGCTCGGTGTCGTCGAGCCCGAGCTCGGCGAGGATCTCGGCGGTGTGCTCGCCGAGGAGGGGGGCACCGCGCGGGGGCGCGACCTGGGTGCCCTCGAAGCGCGCCGCGACCCGGGCCTGCCGCAGCCGGCCGGCCACCTTGTGCTCGGTCTCGATGATCGAGCCGGACGCGACGACCTGCGGGTGGTCGATGAGCTCGAACCGGCGCAGGGCCGGGGCGCAGGGGACGTCGTGCGCCGGCAGGATCTCCAGCCACTCCGCCGCGGTGCGGGCGAGCAAGATGCTCTGGACGAGCTCGAGCCGCTCGTTGACGTTGGCGTCCCGGGCCGCCGGGGTGGCGAACCGCGGGTCGTCGACGAGGTCCTCGCGGCCGGCGACCCGGCAGAAGGCCGCCCACTCGGCGTTGCTCATCGTCGACATCGTCATCCACCCGTCGGCCGTCTCGTAGATGAGGTCGATGAAGCTCGCAGCCTTCTCGGGCGCGACGGGCTGGTCGACGAACGTGTACGCGCCCATGTCCGAGGCCCAGAGGAACGCCATGACGGCGTCGAGCATCGACAGCCGCACGTGCTGCCCCTCACCCGTCCGCCCCCGGGCCACGAGGGCCGCTGTGATCGCCTGGGCAGCGGTGACGGCGCTCAGCTTGTCCGGCAGGATCGTCCGGACGAGCCGCGGGCGCTCGGTGTCCGAGCCGGCCTGGATCGTCGTCAGGCCGGACAGCGCCTGGACGACGGGGTCGTAGACCCGGCGGCCGGCGTAGGGGCCCTGCTCGCCGAAGCCGCTGATCGACAGGTACACCAGGCCGGGGTTGACCGCCCGCAGGTCGTCGTAGCCGATGCCGAGGCGCTCGACGACACCGGGCCGGAAGTTCTGCACGACGACGTCGGCGGTCGCGACGAGGCGCTCGAGGAGCCTGCGCCCGGCGTCCGACTTGAGGTCGATCGTGATGGACCGCTTGGAGCGGTTGACGTTGACGAACATCGACGCCATCCCGCCGGAGCGGTTCGGCAGCGAGCGCACGTGGTCGCCCTTGCCGGGCGGCTCGACCTTGATGACGTCGGCGCCCTGGTCTCCCAGGATGTCCGTCGCCCACGGGCCGGACAGCATCGACGACAGGTCGACGACCCGGATGCCCTCCAGTGGACCTGGCATCGGCTCCCCCTCTCGGAACCCACCGGTGAGCCCGGCGGAGGCGGCGGATCGATCGGCCGGCTGACGGCGGGCCGAAGATCGGATGCCGAAACCATAGAACTAAGATACTTCGAAAGCAACTACTTGTTTCTGAGATCCTCAGGGAGTTATGGTCGCCGCGCCGGACCCCCTGGAGGACGCGATGGCGCCGACGCCTCGGCTCGACCCGCGGACCGCGGAACACGTTGCACGGCAGGCCTTCGCGCCGTCCGCGCGACGTCTCGTCGGGCTCGAGGTCGAGTGGGTCGTCCACCCTGTCGACGACCCCGGCCGTCGTCCCGCGTACGCCGAGGTCGCCGCACTCAAGGAGCTGGCGTGCCGCTTCGACGGGCGGGTCACGCTCGAGCCGGGCGGCCAGGTCGAGCTCTCGACGGCCGCGGTCGCCGACCTCGACGACGCGCTCGACCGGCTCGCGCACGAGGCGGACGTCGTCCACGCGGCGCTCGCGCAGCGCGGGCTGCTCGCCGTCGACACCCCCGTCGACCTCGTCCGGCCCCCGGGCCGCATCCTCGACCTCGGCCGGTACCGAGCCATGGAGGCGTTCTTCGACGCCGGCGGGCCGTCGGGGCGCTGGATGATGTGCAACACCGCGTCGGTCCAGGTGAACCTCGGCCACGGCGCCGACCCCGCGGCCGGCTGGCGGCTGGCCCACCTGCTCGCGCCGGTCCTGCTCGCCGCCTTCGCCAACTCGCCCGGCTACGACACCGCGGGCCGGCCCTGGGCGAGCCTGCGCCGGGCCGCCTGGGAGGGCATGGACCCGGGCCGCACGCGCAGCCCCCGGCTGGACGGCGACCCGGTCCGCGCCTGGCTCGACTACGTCCTCGACGCCGACGTCATGCTCGTGCGTGACGGCGACGACGTGACACCGGCCGCACCCGGGACGTCGTTCCGCGCCTGGACGGCGGGGGCGCTCCACCGACCGCCGCACGAGGACGACCTGCGGTACCACGTGACGACGCTCTTCCCACCGGTCCGGCCCCGCGGCTGGCTCGAGCTGCGGGTGCTCGACGCCCTGCCGCCCGGGGCACGGGAGGTGGCGGCCGTCGTGACGGCGGCGGCCCTGCACCCGGACGCCGCGGCCGACGTCCGCCGCGCCCTGGCCGGCGCCGGGCTCGAGGACGGCGCCGACGTCGACGCGCTCCTGCTGTCAGCAGCCCGGCACGGGCTCGCCGACCGCACGCTCCACGCCCAGGCGTCGGCGCTGTTCGACGTCGCGCAGCGGCACGCGCCGCGCGTGACCCGCCGGGCCGCGCGGCTGCGGGCGCTGCGGGACTACGCCCGCGAGTGCGTCGCCGCGGCCCGCCAGCCGCACGGCCGGACGGTGGCCGACGCCCTCGCCATCGCAGGCCCCCGGCTGCGGCCCGACGTCGGGCCACCGCCGCAGGACGTCACTCGAACGTCCCGAGCAGCTTGCGCAGCAGACCTCGCAGCTGCTCCTGCTCCTGCGCCGTGAGCCCGGCGAGCAGCTTCGACTCGTTCTCCATGACGTCCGCGACGACGGAGTCGACGAGCTCCACCCCTGCCGGGGTCAGCTGCACCTCGACCCGGCGCCGGTCCTCCAGGCTCACGTGGCGCGTCACGTAGCCGAGCTTCTCGAGCTTCTCCAGCCGCTGGGACACCCCGCCGGACGTGATGAGCGCCGACTGCATGAGCTCCCCCGCCGTCCGACGGTACGGCGGGCCGGAGCGGCGCAGCATCGCCAGGACGTCCAGGGTCACCGTGTCCGTGCCGAGCGCCTCGAGCCGTTCCTTGCGCTGCCGCTGCAGATGCCGGCCGATCCGCCAGACCCGCGAGACGATGCCGACCGAGCTCACGTCGATGTCGGGGCGCTCGCGGCGCCACGCCTCCTCGACCCGGTCGACCCGGTCGACCCGGTCGACCCGGTCGACCCCATCCACGGCGGTCTCCCCTGAGGCCTCGCCCGATACACCCTGCACGTAACTTGCCACGCCTGAGTATCTCACGCCTGAGTATCTGCGCGAGCGTGGGACCTGGGCCGCGGTCGCGGTGCGGTCGCCCGGCCGAGGGTGCACCTTACCGACGACCTTGGACTCTGGAGACCGCATCCCGGCGGCACCACGCTGGAGGGGTGACCACGCAGCTCGGTGCGGGTCAGGGGGCAGGATCCGGGTGCCAGGCACTGGTCGATCCGGGCTCCCACGTGCTGCGCCGGCGTCGTCCGCGCGATGCGCGAAGCCCGGTCGCCGCCGCTGCGCCGGGTCGTGGTCCGTCACCGCCCTGCGCCGGGACCGACCCACCGCGGGGCACCCGCCGAAGGGAGACCCCGCCATGAGCACCACCACCGCCGGGACCTGTCAGGTCCCTGACGTCGTCCCGGGTCCGGTCCGGCGCCTCGCGCGCACCACCGGGCTGCTGTACCTCGCCTTCTTCGTCGCCGGGATCGCGGGAACACTCGCCGTCCGCGGGCAGCTGTTCGTGGCCGACGACCCCCGGGGCACCCTGGACAACCTCACCGCTCACGCGACGCTGGCCCGCGTCGGCATCGCGCTCGAGCTGGCCATCGTCCTGGCCCAGGCGCTCACCGCCGTGTGGTTCTACCGGCTGTTCCGGCAGGTCGACAGCATGGCTGCCGGGTTCCTGGCAGCGTTCGGGCTCGTCAACGCCGTCGCGATCCTCGGCAGCGCTGCCGTCCTCGCGACCGCGCTCGACGTCGCGCAGGACAGCTCGCTCGCCGCGGCGGGGACCCAGGCCGGGACCGTCCAGCTGCTCTACCTCGCGAGCGGCCACCTCTGGGCGGTCGCGTCGGTGTTCTTCGGTCTCTGGCTGATCCCGATGGGGCAGCTCGCCGTCCGCTCGGGCTGGTTCCCGCGACTCCTGGGCCCGCTGCTCGTCGTCGCCGGCGCCTGCTACCTCGTCAGTGCCTTCACCGCGTACCTCTTCGCGGACAGCGACGTCGCCACGCAGCTGCTCACGCTCCCGTCGATCGTCGGCGAGGTCTGGATCATGGCGTACCTCGTCGTCGTCGGCGTCCGCCGTCACACCCCGGCCGCCGGCCGCCGGGAGCACCCGACGCCGAGCCGCCCGTGATGCTCGGGGCCGAGGGCCGCGTGCCGTAGACCGACCGGAAAACCGCTGGCGGCCCTGCCGCTGCCCGGGCAAGGATTCGACGCCCGCGCCCTCCCGTCCGGCGCCCCGTCCCGGCGCACGGCGCAGGAGGAACGATGGCCCTCTCCGCAAGCGGCCGACCGCTGACCGGCCCCGAGGTCCGCACGGCGAACGGCGCGCTGCGCGGCACCGTCGAGTCGGGCGTCGCGGTGTTCCGCGGGATCCCGTACGCGGCACCGCCGGTCGGCAGCCGTCGCTTCGCCGCGCCGCAGCCCGCGGCGCGCTGGGACGGCGTCCGACCGGCGACGGCGTACGGTCCGCCGCCGCCGCAGACCGACGTCCTCACCGAGGGCGCGACGGACGACGGAGCGGCGGACGACGACTGGCTCACCGTCAACGTCTGGTCCCCGGAGCCCGACCCGGCCGCGCGCCGGCCCGTGATGGTGTGGATCTACGGCGGCGGGTACGTCGTCGGCGCGTCGAGCCGGCCGGAGTACGACGGCGGTCGGCTCGCCCACGACGGCGGGGTCGTCGTCGTGACCTTCAACTACCGGCTCGGTGCGGAGGGCTTCGCGCACATCGAGGGAGCGCCCGCGAACCGCGGCCTGCTCGACCAGGTCGCCGCGCTGGAGTGGGTCCGCGACAGCATCACCGCCTTCGGCGGCGACCCGGACCGGGTGACCGTGTTCGGCGAGTCCGCCGGCGCCGGCTGCGTCGCCGCGCTGCTCGCGATGCCGCGCGCCGCCGGCCTGTTCCGCAGGGCCGTCGTCCAGAGCATGCCCGGCACCTACTTCTCGCCGCCGCTCGCGACCGACATCGCCGCGGCCTGCGCCGGTGAGCTGGGCCTGCGGCCCACCGTCGACGACCTCGCCGCCGTCGACCCGGCGCTCTTCGTGCTCGCCGGCGACACCGTCGCCGGCTCGGTGGCCGACCTCCCCGACCGGGTCGCCCGGTGGGGCCGACCGGCACTGCGGTCGATCGTGTTCGCGCCCGTCGTCGACGGCGACGTCCTGCCGACGACACCGTGGCAGGCCCTCGCGGCAGGGACGAGCAGGGACGTCGACCTGCTCGCGGGCCACACCCGCGACGAGCACCGGCTCTTCGGCCTCATGTCCGGTCTGCTCGGCCAGGTCACCCCGGAGCAGGCGCAGGCCGCGCTGCAGGACTTCGCCCCCGCGCCGGACGGCGACCGCCGCTACCGCGCCGCCTACCCGGACGCCGGCCCCGACGCGCTCTACGAGCTGGTGCACTCGGACTGGCTGTTCCGGATGCCGACGCTCCGGCTCGCGGAGGACCACGTCGCGGGCGGTGGCCGGGCCCATCTCTACGAGCTGACCTGGACCGCCCCGGGGATGGGCGGCATGCTCGGCGCCTGCCACGGCCTCGACGTCCCGCTCGTGCTCGGCAACCTCACCAGCGGCCAGCCGGCGCTGCTCATCGGTGACGGCCCGCCCGCCGGGGCGATCGAGCTGTCGGCCCGGATGCGGGCCGCCTGGACGGCGTTCGCCGCCGCCGGCGAGCCGGGGTGGCCGGCCTACGAGCCCGCCGGCCGCAGCACCCAGGTCTTCGACACCCTGTCGGTCGTCACGACCTACCCGGAGGAGCGGTCCCGGGTCATCTGGCAGGACGAGTCGTTCCTGGCGCTGCCGCTGCAGGGCGCGACACCGGCTCCGGCCCGGTCGGTGCTGCCCGGAAACCCTTGACCAGCAACCAGGCGGCGAGAACCATCTCCTGCACGCCGATCGGCAGCGCCAGGGCGACGTACTCCGTCACCAGGGTGTCGTCGAGGACGGCGAGGACGGCCGCGACGCCCATGACGACCAGGGCGGCGACACCCCAGACCGACAGCCACCGGGGCACGAGCCGCGACCGGAACAGCACCACGTAGTACAGGAACGCACCGACGACGAACGCGAGCACACCGACCGCCGCGGCCTGCCGGTGCGCGGCGACGAGCACGTCGGCCGCGGTCCTGGCCGGAGCAGGCACCGCGGTCCCCGGGCCGAGGTCGTCTGCGACGGACAGGACCGTCAGCAGGCAGACCGCACCCACGGCGTAGAACACGGCCTCGAAGAGGCGGAACGCGACGGACCCCAGCGCGAGCGCCGGGTCGACGGTCCGCAGCACCGGGTAGAGCGCCACGGCGATCCCGGCGCTGCACGCGGCCGCGACGAGGGAGAGGAGCACCGCGGTCGCCGTCCGGTCGGGGTGCTCGGCCATCCGGGCCAACCGGTCCGCCCCTGAGATCGCGGGCAGGAGGGCGTTCCCGCAGAGCGAGGCAGCGGTGGCCACGACGAACAGCGTCCCCGCGGTGATCGAGGTTCTGCGCAACAGGTCCATGCCAGGTCCTTCCACGAGGGTCTGCCGGACCGGGTCAGGGCGTCGCGGACGGGTCGTCCGGCCCGGCGTCGCGGCGTGGTTCGAGGACGACGACCGCGGTCCGGTGCGGCCGCCGCCGGGCGTAGGCGTCGAGGTCCTTGTCCAGGGCCCGCCAGCGGTCCCAGAGCCGTTCGCGCTCGGGGCCCGTCGCCTCGCGGGCGCGGACGTGGCGGCTGCTCCCGGCGAGCCGGACCTCGGCCTCCGGGCGGGCCTGCAGGTTGAGCCACCAGGCCGGCTCCGCCTCGCCCCAGCCGTTCATGGCCATCGTCACGAGGTCCGGCCCGTCCTCGAGGTAGCCGAGGATCACGGGCCGCTCGGCACCGGTGGCCGTCCGACGGTCGTGACCCGCATGGCGCCCCACCGAAGGTCGGACGCCGGCCACAGGCCCAGGCGCCCCCGGGTCACGGTGACGACGGCGCGGTGCACCGCCCAGAAGAGCCGCACGAACCAGCGGGGAGGCAGCCTCGGGTCGCTCTCGGTCTGCATCGTCATCGCTCCGTCCCGGTGGGTCCCGGTGGACGTCGCTGCGCAGCGACGGGCGCTGACCCGCAGGATCCTACGCGCGCGGGTCCCGGTCGGTGCCGGGCCCGAGGTCCTCCGCGGCAGGTTGCCGCGGTCCCGGGCGCACTCCTGGCGTAGCGTCGTCGGGTGCAGTCCACCCGAACGAGCCGCGTCGTCGCGGCGCCGCCGGCCGCGGTCTACCGCGCGCTGCTCGACCCCGGCGCGGTCGCCGCCTGGCGGGTGCCCGAGGGTATGACGTCCGTCGTCCACCTGTTCGAGGCCCGCGAGGGCGGCGCGTTCCGGGTGTCGCTGACCTACGAGGCGCCCGACGGCCGGGGCAAGTCCCACGACCGCACCGACACCTACGCCGGGCGGTTCGTGCGGCTCGTGCCCGACGCGCTCGTCGTCGAGGAGCTCGCGTTCGAGTCGCCCGACCCGGCGATGAGCACCCCGATGACGATGACGACCACGCTCGCCACCACGGACGGCGGCACCCTCGTGACCGTCGTCCACGAAGGCCTGCCCGACGCCGTCCCGGCGGCCGACAACGAGCTCGGCACCCGGATGGCCCTGGACAACCTCGCCCGGCTCGTCGAGACCCGCCCCTAGCCACCCGCTGCCGGCGCAGGAGCACGCGCCCCCGGGATTCAGGCCGAGGCCGGACCTGCCGACACAACGGGGGTGACCCGGGCGTGGCGGCGCTACCTGCTGGCCAGCGGCGTCGTCCTCGCGGGCTTCCTGCTGGTGCCCGACGGCGTGCCGCGGGACACCGTCTACCTCGTCGTCGGCGTCACCTGCGTCGTCGCGATCCTCGTCGGCGTCCGGCACCACCGCCCGGCCACGCCCTGGGCCTGGTGGCTCATGGCCGCCGGGATGGCGCTGTGGGTCGCCGGGGACGCCCTCTACTCCTGGTACGAGGACGTCGCCCACGTGGCGCCGTTCCCCTCCGCGGCGGACTACCTGTACCTGGCCGCCTACCCGCTCCTCGGCGGCGGTCTGGCCCGGCTCGCCTGGCAGCGGCGGCACGGTCGCGACCTCGCGGCGTCCATCGACGCCGCGATCGTCACGCTCGCCTGCGGCCTGGTGTCCTGGGTCGTCCTCGCCGGGCCGGTCGCCCGCTCCGGGACGACGGGCGCCGAGCGGTTCTTCGGTGTCGCCTACCCGGCCGCGGACATCGTGCTCCTCGCCGCGCTCACCTGGCTGCTGACGTCCGTCGGGCACCGCAGCACGTCGTTCCGGCTGCTCGCCTCGGCCGCCGGGGTCCTCGTCGTCAGCGACAGCATCTTCCTCCTCACCGAGGCCGGCGCCCTGAGCGACCCGGTCGGCGCGCTCGACCTCGGCTGGCTCTCGGCGTACGCGCTGTGGGGGGCCGCGGCCCTGCACCCGGGGATGAGCCGGCTCAGCGAGGCACCCGACGTCACGGCGTCGTCGTTCACCCGGCGCCGGCTGCTCGCGCTCGGCGTCGCCGTCCTCGTGCCCCCGGCCACCCACGCCGTCCAGCTCCTCACGTCCGACACCCCCGACGGCTGGGCGTTCGTCGTCGTCTCCACGGTGATGTTCACGCTCGTCGTGCTGCGGATGGGGCTGGCGATCCGGGAGGTCCGCCGCTCGGAGACGGCGCGGAGCCGGCTGGCCGCGGACCTCGCGCACCAGGCAGCGCACGACTCGCTGACGTCCCTGACGAACAGGCCCCGGGTGCTCGAGCTGCTCGAGGCGGCGCTGCACCGGGCGCAGCGCAACGGCGGGCTCGTCGGGCTGCTCTTCATCGACCTCGACGACTTCAAGCGGGTCAACGACACCTACGGCCATGCGGCGGGCGACCACGTCCTGCGGGTCACCGCGGCCCGGATGCGCGAGGCGGTCCGGGCCGGCGACACGATCGGGCGGCTCGGCGGCGACGAGTTCGTCGTCGTCCTCGAGCAGGTGCCCGCCGAGACGGACGTCGTCCAGCTCGCCGACCGGCTCGTCACCGTGCTGCGCCAGCCGGTCCGGCTGCCGGCGGTGGCTCGCGAGGTGTCCATCGGCGCGAGCGTCGGCGTCGCACTGAGCCGGGACGGCGGCACCGACGCGGTCGTCCTGCTCCACGACGCCGACGCCGCCGCCTACCGGGCCAAGCGCGCCGGCCGCGGTCGCTACGAGATCTTCGACGAGGCGCTGCGGCGGGAGATGCACGAGCGGGCCGCGCTCGAGACGGCCATCGAGGCCGGGCTCGACGAGGGCCAGTTCCTCCTGCACTACCAACCCGTCTTCGACGTCGCGACGGGCACGGCCACCGGCTACGAGGCGCTGCTGCGCTGGGCCAGGCCGGGGCACGGCATCGTCGCCCCGGCAGACTTCATCCCGCTCGCGGAGCAGTCCGCGCTCGTCTGCCGGCTCGGCCGGTGGGTGCTCCTCGAGGCGACGCAGCAGCTCGTCGCCTGGACGGCGCAGGACCCGGCGGCCTTCGGCGGCGTCTCGGTCGCCGTCAACGTCTCCGGACGCCACCTGTACGACGACTCGCTCGTCCGCGACGTCACCGACGCCCTCCTGGCGTCCGGGCTCGCGCCGGAGCGGCTCGTCCTGGAGATGACCGAGACGATCCTCGTCGACGGGCCCGCGGCGGCCGGCCGGCTGCAGGCGCTGCGCCGGCTCGGGGTGCGGATCAGCATCGACGACTTCGGCACCGGCTACACGTCGATCGGCCAGCTGCAGTCCCTGCACGCCGACGGGCTGAAGATCGACCGAAGCCTCGTCGAGTCCACCACCCCGGGCAGCCGCGAGCTGGTGCGGCTGCTCGTCCACGCGGCGCACGCCTTCGGGCTCGAGGTCGTCGCCGAGGGGGTCGAGCACGAGAGCCAGCTCGAGCCGCTGCGCGCGGCCGGCTGCGACCGCATGCAGGGCTTCCTGCTCGCCAGACCGCAGCCGGCACAGGCGTTCCAGGCCCGGACGACGCCCGGCTGAGCGGCGTCCCGCCGGTGCCGGCGGTCCGCCCCGTCAGCGGGTCGCGTTCTCCTGCCCCACGAAGCTGCTCAGCGCGCGGACGCTGTCCATGAACTGCGCGGGGAACACGATCGTCGAGTTCTTCTCCACCGCGATCTCGGAGAGGATCTGCAGGTTCCGCAGCTGCAGCGCGATGGGGTGCGCGGCGATGACGTCGGCCGCCTCGGCGAGCCGGCCCGCGCTGAGCGCCTCGCCCTCCGCGGCGATGATCTTCGCCCGCTTCTCCCGCTCGGCCTCGGCCTGCCGGGCCATCGCGCGCTGCATCGTCTGCGGCAGCTCGATGTCCTTGAGCTCCACGAACTCCACGAGGACGCCCCAGCGCTCGGTCGTGCGGTCGAGCAGGTCCTTGATGGACTCGTTGATCTTCTCCGTCTCGCTGAGCACCTGGTCGAGCATCGACTGCCCGACGACGTTGCGGACCGTCGTCTGCGCGATCTGGTTGATCGCGGCGTGCACGTTCTCGATCTCGACGATCGACTTCACCGGGTCGACCCGGCGGTAGTACGCGACCGCCGCGACCCCGATCGACACGTTGTCCCGCGTGATGATCTGCTGGGACTGGATCGGCATCGTCACCGTCCTCATGCCGACCTTCCGCATCCGGTCGACCAGCGGGACCATGAACCGCATCCCCGGCTCCCGCACCCCGTGCAGCTTCCCCAGCCGGAACACGACCCCGCGCTCGTACTGCCGCACCACGGCGATCCCCAGGTTCGGCACGACCACCATCTCCCTCGTCGCCGCCGCGTCGGGCGGCATCACGTCCAGGGTGCGACGGCGCCGCCGCGGTGACCGGGGCGGAACGTCCCCGGCCGTCCGAGCGGCCGAGGCAGCACCGGTCGCCCGTCACCGCGGGGCGGACGACACCCGCACCCCGGTGACCGCGAAGGCCTCGACGGCCATGAGGTGCCCGCCGGTCGACACCGAGATCGTCAGCACCGCGCCGTCCGGCGCCCTGACGGGCACCGTGATCCGCCACGGGGTGTCCTCGCCGCCCGAGGGCACCGGTGCGGTCTCGACGAGCGGGTCGACGCCCGGCAGCGACCGGACGGCCACGACGAGGCTCTCGTCGACGCCGGTGATCCGGCCGCCCACGGTCATCGGGGAGGTCACGGTGCTGCCGTAGCGCGGGGAGGTCAGCGACAGCACCGTGTCCCGGGTGCCGACGACCTCCCACGGCGCGTCGGCCCCGGTCCCGAACCGGAGCAGGTGGACGACGCCGACGGTGACGTCGCGGCCGTTCGGGTCGGCCCAGCCGACCCCGACGAGCGCGTCGGAGGCCGTCCCCGTCCGGGACGTCGCCCGGTCGATCTCCGAGTACCCCAGGTAGCCGTGCGCGAAGGCGACGGCGGTCTCGCGCTCGGAACGGTGCCAGGGCTGGGTCCCGCCGGCGCGGTACGCCCGCTGCCAGGCGAGCACCTGCGTGCCGGAGCCGAACGGCCACAGCGGCAGGGAGCCGTGGCGCAGCACCGGGACGGCGGTGCCCGTCGACGAGGTCGAGGGCCGGGTCGACGGTGAGGTCGTGCCCGTCGTGGCGGACGACGTCGGCGACGGTACGGCAGAGGTCGCCGTCGGCGTGGGCCCGGACGACGTCGGCGGTGCGGTCGTCCCGGGAGCTGCCGGCGAGCCGCTGCCGCATCCGGCGAGGGCCACGGCGGACGCGACGGCGACGACGGCTGCCACGATCCGGGAACGGCAGGTGCGGGTGCGCATGGCGACCTCCAGGCAGGCCCGCCGGGACACCCGGCAGGCGTCCGGTCCCATTGTCCTGCGCCGAAGGTGCTGCGACGCCCGCACCAACGTCCCGCACCGCACCCGGTCGGATCGTCCGGACGGCGTGACACCGGGGCGGGGCCCCGGGCAGGATGCGAGCCCCGACCAGACGGAGGCGTCATGCCCGACCAGCCCGCACCCGGCAGCCCGTCGTGACCGCCCTCCCACCGGTGGTCGAGGCGTGGCACCGGGTCGTCGAGTCCCGGGACCGGGACCTGCTCCGCTCACTGGTCGCGGACGACTGCGTGTTCCGCTCCCCCGCCGTGCACGCCCCGCAGGAGGGCAAGCGGCTCACGCTCGGCTACCTGTCGGCCGCCCTCGTCGTGCTCGGCCCGACGCTGACGTACCACCGGGAGCTGTTCGGGGAGGACTCGGCGGTGCTCGAGTTCACCGCGACCCTCGACGGGCTCGAGGTGCACGGCGTCGACCTGGTCCGCTGGGACACCGACGGCAGGATCGTCGACTTCACCGTCATGGTCCGACCGCTGCGCGGGCTGGAGAAGCTCGTCGAGCTCATGCGGGCCCAGCTCGAGGGGCGTGGCTGACGAGGACCGGCCGCACGAAACCCACCTGACGCCGTCCGCGCCCCGCGGCAGGATGCCGGCATGACCTCCTACGTCTCGCACACGGCCATCGACTGCGCGAACGCCTACACCCTGTCCCTGTGGTGGGCCGAGGTGCTCGGCTACTCGGAGGACCCGGACGACCCGAACCTGCCCGAGCACGAGGAGTGCCTCATCCGGTCCGCGGACGGCGCGCACCGGCTGCTCTTCCTCACGGTCCCGGACGCCAAGCAGGTGAAGAACCGGATGCACCTCGACCTGCGCCCCGACGAGGGCACCCGCGACGAGGAGCTCGCCCGGCTGCTCGGGCACGGCGCGACCGAGGTCGCCGACCACCGGCGGCCGGACGGCTCGGGCTGGGTCGTGCTCGCCGACCCGGAGGGCAACGAGTTCTGCATCCTGCGGAGCACGGGCGAGGTCGCGGCCCAGCGTCAGCAGGCGGCCTCCCAGTAGCCGCGGTCAGTAGGCGGAGCGGTCGTCCCCGTCGGGCAGCGCCCCGGCGCCCCGGGACGACGACAGCGCGGTCACGGCGTCGAGGTCCCGCCAGGTGCGCCGCAGGGCACCCCGGAGGAGCCCGCTGTCCTGCGCGACGGTGAGCATCCGGACGCCGCGCTGCGCCCAGTGCGCCGCCATGGCGACGTCCGAGCAGTGCAGCCCCGCAACGATCCCGGCGGCGCCGCAGGCGGCGACGACCCGGTCGACCATGGCGCCGATCTCGGGCGACTCGCGGTACGTCGTCCGGCCGTGGCCCGTCGTCAGCGCGAGGTCGTTGGGCCCGACGTAGATCCCGTCGACCCCGGGGACGCGCGCGATCTCCTCGACGGCGGCCAGACCCGCGGCCGTCTCCACCATGACGAGACAGAGGACGCCGTCGTCCTGCACCCGCGGTGCGGGAACGGCCCGGCCGGTGACGTCGCCCCAGAACGGCCCCCAGCTCCGCGAGCCGTTCGGCGGGAAGCGGCACGCGGCCGCGGCGGCCGCGGCCTCCTGCGGACTGCTCACCATCGGGACGACGACGCCCGCCGCGCCCGAGTCCAGGGCGCGCATGATGCCGGCCGGCTCGTTCCACGGCACCCGCACGAGCGGTGCCCGGCCGCCGGCCCGCATCGCCCCGAGGACGGTCGGAAGCGTTGCGAGAGAACCGAACCCGTGCTGCAGGTCGAGGCAGAGGTAGTCGAACGGGCCGGTGCCGAGGAGCTCGGCGACGACCGGGTCGGCGAGGGCGCTCCACAGGCCGAACGCCGGCAGGTCGCGCGACCACAGGGCGCGCAGGCGCTCGGTGTCGGTACCGGCCGGGTCGGTGCCGGCTGCCCCGCTCGTTGCGGTCACGGCAGCAGCCGCGGGTCGACGTGGATCTTCGGGCCGTCGCCGGCCCCGGCCGGCCGGTCGCTGGCGAGGACGGCCGCCACGGCGTCCAGGCCGACCGTCGCCGCGACGAGCGGCCTCGGGTCGACGGCGCCGGACGCGTAGGCCTCGATCGCGCCCGCGAGCCCCGGCGACGCCGACAGCACCCCGACGCAGGTGACGTCCTTGAGGGCCACGGTGCGGGTGTCGACGAGGCTCGGCGTACCGGCGAGCCCGATGTAGACGACCCGCTTGCCGGGCTCGACGAGGTCGAGCGCCCGGGAGGGCAGGCCGGGGGCGTTCGAGCAGTCGACGACGGCGTCGAACGGCAGGTCGGGCAACGAGTCCCAGGTCCAGGTGTGCGCGAAGCCGAGGGTTCGGGCGAAGGCGAGCGACGCGTCGTCGAGCCCGACGAGGTGCACGTCGGCCTGCGCGGCGCGGGCGAACAGGGCGGTGAGCAGCCCGATCGCCCCCGGGCCGAGCACGAGCACCCGGTCGCCCGGGTGCAGCGCGGCACCCTGGGCGGCCCGCAGCGCGTTGCCGCCGGGCTCGACGAGCGCCCCGGCGACGACGTCGACGGCGGCGGGCAGCGCGTGCAGCGAGGTGACCGGGACGGCGACCTGCTCGGCGAGCGCACCGGGGCGCCCGCCGCGGATGCCGACCTCGGTGCGCTGCGCGCAGACGTGCTGGCGGCCCGAGGCGCAGCGTGCGCAGGCCCCGCACCCGAGCATCGTGTCGCCGACGACCCGGCGGCCGGCCCACGCCGGGTCGACCCCGGCGCCGACGGACGCGACGGTGCCGCACCACTCGTGGCCCAGCCGCATGGGGAACGCGGCGTGGCCGTCGTGCAGGTAGGCCATCTCGCCGGTGAAGAACTCGACGTCCGTGCCGCAGACGCCGACCCGCTCGACGTCGACGACGACCTCGCCGGGCGCCGCGACCGGTCGGGGGACCTCCTCGACCCCGGCCCGTCCGGGGCCGGTGACGACGAACGCCCGCATCGGGCTGTCGTCCGCAGCGCCTCGCGTCATCGTGCCCGTCGTCACCGCGGCGGCAGCACGGTCTGGCGCTGGCTCCCGAGACCCTCGATGCCGAGCGTCATGACGTCCCCCGGGGCGAGGAAGGTCGGCGGCTTCATCCCCAGGCCCACGCCGGCCGGGGTGCCCGTGTTGATGAGGTCCCCGGGCTCCAGGACCATGAACTGGCTGAGGTGGTGGACGACGACGTACGGGTCGAAGATCATGTTCGCAGTCGTGCCGTCCTGCCGCCGGATGCCGTTGACCTCCAGCCACATCGGCAGCGCGAGGACGTCGGGGATCTCGTCGGTCGTGACGAGCCAGGGCCCGGCCGGGTTGAACGTCTCGGCCGACTTGCCCTTGGACCACTGGCCGCTGCGCTCCATCTGGAACGCGCGCTCGCTGACGTCGTTGACGACGCAGAAGCCGGCGATGACGTCCCGGGCCGCCTCCGGGGAGTCGAGGTAGCTCGTGCGGGCGCCGATGACGATCCCGAGCTCGACCTCCCAGTCGGTCTTCGTCGACCCGCGCGGGATCCGCACGTCGTCGTCCGGGCCGATCAGGGTGTTCGGGGACTTCGTGAAGAGCACCGGCTCGGCGGGCACGGTCGCGCCGGTCTCGGCGGCGTGGTCGCTGTAGTTCAGGCCGATGCAGAGGATCTGGTGCGGGCGGGCGATCGGCGCCCCGACCCGCTCGCCCGCGAACCGCTGGACCTGCCCGGACGCCACCCGCTCCTCGACGGCGGCGCGGACCCGCGCGAGCCCGCCGGACCCGAAGAACGCCTCGCCGTACGTGTCGGTGATGTCCGAGACGTCGACGAACGTCGCGTCGTCCACCCGCACGACGGGCCGCTCGGCACCGGCGGCGCCGATCCGCATGAGCTTCATGAAGGTCCTCCGGGCTCGCTGACGGCAAGGGCTGGGGAGGTGCGCCGTCCAGGTGGTAGACACGCTAGTGGCCGAGGTCGCCCGCACCGGTGAGGGGTTCGCGATGGACAGGACCGAGAACGGCACGACGTCGGGCAGCGGGTCGCGCACCGGGCTGCGCAGTGCGCACTGGTACGCCGGTGACGACCGGAACGCCTACATCCACCGGGCCTGGATGCGCCGCGGCGTCCCGGGCGACGGGTTCGACCGGCCGCAGGTCGCGATCGCGAACACGGCGTCCGACCTGACGCCGTGCAACCGGCACCTCACCGAGGTGGCGGCGTCGGTGCGGGACGGCGTGCTGGCGGCCGGCGGGACCCCTCTGGAGCTGCCCGTCGTGTCGCTCGGCGAGACCCAGGTCCGGCCGACGGCGATGCTCTGGCGGAACATGGCAGCGATGGCGATCGAGGAGATGCTCCGCGCCAACCCGGTCGACGCCGTCGTCCTGCTCGGCGGCTGCGACAAGACGATCCCCGCGCTGCTCATGGCCGCCGCGTCGGTCGACCTGCCCGCGGTCGTCGTCCCGGGCGGGCCGATGCTCACCGGCACGTTCCGCGGCACCCCGCTGGGCTGCGGCACCGACGTGTGGCGGCTGTCCGAGGAGGTCCGCGGCGGGACGCTCTCGAACGAGGCCTTCGTGAAGTCGGAGTCCTCGATGATCCGCTCCAAGGGGCACTGCAACACGATGGGCACGGCGTCGACGATGGGTCTGCTCGCCGAGGCCCTCGGCACCGTCCTGCCCGGCCTCGCCGGGACGCCCGCCCCGGACGCCCGCCTGCTCGAGGGCGCGCACGCCACCGGGCGCCTCGCGGTCGACCTGATCACCGCGGACCGGCGGCCGTCGACGTTCCTCACGAAGGCGTCGTTCCACAACGCGATCGTCACCCTCGCCGCGATCGGCGGGTCGACGAACGCCGTCGTCCACCTGCTCGCGATCGCCGGCCGGCTCGGGGTCGACCTGACCCTGGACGACTTCGACCGGATCGGGTCCCGGGTGCCGGTCCTCGTCGACCTGCAGCCCGCGGGCCGGTTCCTCATGGACGACCTCCACCGGGCCGGCGGCCTGCACGCCGTCCTGCGCGAGGTCGCCGACCTGCTCGACCCGGCCGCCCTCACGGTCAGCGGCCGCAGCCTCGTCGACCACCTCCGCGACGACGGCCCGGACGACGCGCAGGTGTGGGACCGCGAGGTGATCCGCCCCCGCGAGGCGCCGCTGCTCGCCGAGGGCGGGATCGCCGTCCTGCGCGGCAACCTCGCCCCGGACGGCGCGATCATCAAGCCGGCCGCGGCCTCGCCCGAGCTGCTCACCCACCGCGGCCCGGCGGTCGTCTTCGACTCGATCGAGGACTTCCACGCCCGGATCGACGACCCGGACCTCGACGTCACGGCCGACTCCGTCCTCGTCCTGCGCGGCTGCGGCCCCAAGGGTTACCCGGGGATGCCCGAGGTCGCCAACATGCCGCTGCCGACGAAGCTCCTCGAGCAGGGTGTGCGGGACATGGTCCGGGTCTGCGACGGCCGGATGTCGGGGACGGCGTACGGCACCGTCGTCCTGCACGTCGCCCCCGAGGCCGCCGCCGGCGGGGCCCTTGGCCTGGTCCGCACCGGCGACACGGTCGTCCTCGACGTCCCCGGCCGACGGCTCGAGCTGGACGTCCCGGCCGACGAGCTCGCCCGGCGCACCCTCGACCCCGCCACGGCCGCCGCGTTCGCGAACCCCGCGCGCGGCTGGGAGCGGCTGTACGTCGACCACGTCCAGCAGGCCGACAGCGGTGCCGACCTCGACTTCCTCGTCGGCTCCAGCGGGTCCGCGGTGAGCCGCGAGTCGCACTGACCGGGGCGGCTCAGCCGGTCAGGCCGTCAGGCCGGCCCGGACGGCGAGCGCCCGGACGTGCGCCGCGAGCGCGGCCGTCGAGCTGCCGTCGTTGCCCCGCAGGTGCTCGACCGCGGCGAGCGCCGTCACGGCGACGTCCAGCAGCTCGGACTCGACGTCCGCCATCGAGCCGCTCGCCGGCTTGCGCGGGTTCTGGCCGGTGACGGCGATGAGCGCCGCGACGACCTCGCCGGCCTCCTCGGTGACCTTCGAGAGCCGGCCCCACAGGGCGGCCTCGCGGTCGCGCGCGGCGTTCGCGGGGTGCTCGTCGATCCAGCGGCTCAGGGCCGCGAGCACCTGCGCGACGTCCGGCCCGTCCGCAGGCCCGTCCGTGCGCCCG
The DNA here is from genome assembly GCF_002198655.1 of Kineosporia sp. A_224. Taxonomy (GTDB): domain Bacteria; phylum Actinomycetota; class Actinomycetes; order Actinomycetales; family Kineosporiaceae; genus R-H-3. The sequence goes on along the minus strand of NZ_MWLN01000188.1, from coordinate 7,799 downwards.
CCCCCGGTCGCTGCGTCGACCTCGCCCATGACCGTCCCCTTCGTCGTCCCGGCACGGCAGGCTAGGCCCCCGGTACCGGCCGACGAGAGCGAGGGCACGATGGCGAAGTCCGCCAGCACGCCGTCCCAGACCGTCGAGGAGTACCTCGACGTCCTGACGCACGCGCACCGGGAGGCCGTGCTCCGCCTGCGGGCCGTCGTCCGCGCGGCCCTGCCCGGCGCCACCGAGCACGTGAAGTGGAACGCCCCGAGCTACGCGGTCGACGGGGTCGACCGGGTGACGTTCCGGCTGCACCCCGGCGACCGGCTCCAGCTCGTGCTGCACCGGGGCGCGGCGGTCCGTGAGGACGGCTTCTCGTTCACCGACCCGACCGGCCTCGTGGTCTGGGCCGCCCCCGACCGTGGCGTCGTGACGCTCACCGACCTCGCGGACGTCGAGACGAAGGCGGCCGGGGTGGCCGTCCTCGTCGCCGCCTGGGTCGCGGCCTGACCCTGGCCCGCCACCGGCGCCGGGGTGCCGCGCACTGAACCGCAGGTGAACGGCGCGGCGGCCCGATGACCCCGGCACCAAGAGCACGTGACGATCACGGGAAAGGCTGTGCCGCAACGCCTCCGGCCGTCGATCCGGCGCCGCCGGCTGCCTAGCCTGGCCGCGTCCGGCGGCCGGGTCCGGCCGCCACCAGGAACGGGGAGCAGCCGTGGCACGCGTCGTCGTCCTCTACTCCACCTCCGGCGGGGGCCACCTGAGCGCCGCCCGCGCGCTCGAGGAGGGCCTCGTCCGGACCGGCGGCGGTGCGGTGGAGGTGCAGCTCGTCGACGCCGTCGGGCGGTACTCCTCGCGGGCCGTCCGGATGCTGCCCGCGATGTACTCCAGGGTCTCCCGCTCCCCCGCGCTGTGGTTCGCGTGGTACCTGCTCGTCGCCGGCCCCCGGCGCAGCCGGCTCGTGGACGCGGTGACCGGCCGGCTGTGCCGGCGCCGGTCCGCGGCCCTGTTCACCGACCACCCGGCCGACCTCTACGTCTCGGTGCACCCGGCGCTCAACGGCCCCGTCGTCGCCGCGCTGCGCCGCGAGGGCCCGGCCGGTGCCCGGTTCGCGACAGTGGTCACGGACCTCGTCACCATGTCGCCGCTGTGGTTCTGTGCGGACGCGGACCTGTGCGTCGTCCCGACGGCCGGGGCGGCCCGGCTGGCGCTCGGCTCGGGGATGCCGGCCGAGCGGCTGCGGACCGCGCCCTACCCGGTCGCCGAGTCGTACTTCGGGCCGGACGGCGGCACGTCCTCGCGGCGGGAGGCCCGGGCGGTGCTCGGGGTGGCGGACGACGCCCGGGTCGTCCTCGTCGTCGGCGGCGCCGAGGGGGTCGGGCCGATCGCCCAGGTCGTCGCGGCGCTCGACGCCGCCGCGACCGGGCTCGTCGTCCTCGCCGTCTGCGGTCGCAACCGGGGCCTCGCCGCCCGGCTCGCCGCCGGTCGCTGGCGCAACGAGGTGCGGGTGATCGGGCTCGCCCCCGACCTCGTCGGGCTGCTGCGCGCGGCGGACGTCGTCCTCACCAAGGCCGGCCCCGCCACGCTGCTCGAGGCGGCAGCGGTCCGGGTGCCGACCGTCGTGTTCCACCGCCTGCCCGGTCAGGAGGAGGGCAACGTCGACCACGTCGTGACGGCGGGTGCCGCGGTCGAGGCACCGACTCCGAAGGACGCCGCGGCGGCCGCCGTCCGGCTGCTCGACGAGGAGGCGGCGGCGCAGCGGATGCGGCACGCGCAGACCCGGCTGGCGGCCCCCGGCGCGAGCGCGGTGGTGGCGGGGCTGCTCCTGGGGCTGGTCGCCCCGGTGGCCGGGCCGCAGGTGCCGCAGCCGGTGCCACTGCCGCTGCAGCGCCGGCGGGGCGTCCGGCGGGTGCGCCGGCTCCGCGGCGCCGCTGCCTGAGCCGCAGCGCGCCGTCACTCCTCGTCGATCGGCCGCCCGACGACGAGCATGTCGCGCAGGGCCGGGTCGAGGCGTTCGCGCAGCGCGGCGTCCGGCAGCGTGCCGGTGGCGTCGAGCACCGTGCTGAAGAAGCACCGGGCCGCGGCCGCCAGGACGACGTCGAGCACGTCCTCGTCGCTCAGCCCCTGCGCGCGCAGCCGGTCCACGTCGTCGGCAGTGATGTCCGGTGCCGAACGGGCGACCTTGGCGGCGAAGCGCACGACCTCCTGCTCGGCGGCGTCCAGCGCGGACCCGTCGGTGCCGTCCGGGCCCTCGAACACCGCCGCGACCACCTCCGGGGCCCCGAGCCGCTCGGAGACGACGGCGCCGTGGGCGAGGCTGCAGTAGCTCGACCGCAGCGCCCGGGCGGCCGCGAGCGTGACGACCTCGTAGCGCCGCAGCGTCATCGGCGCCCGGACCGCGCCGACGAGCGCCTCCCACGCCCGGTACGCCGCAGGGCGCGGAGCGAACGTCCTGGTGTAGTTGGCGACGTGGCCGGCTTCGGCCCGGTCGGCCGCGTAGAGGTCGGCGGCCTCGCCCGTCGCCTCGGACTCGTCGATCTGTCGCAGGTAGCCCATCGCTCTCCCCGGTCGCCGGCATCCGTGCGGACCAGTCAACACCCGGGCGCGACGTCGGTCACCGGGTCCGCGCCTCCCCCGGCCTCCCGGCACAGCCGGTCGACCCGCTGCAGCGCCGTCGGCAGCCGGTACGGCCCGGCCATCGCGCGCACGAGGTCGGCGGCCGCCGCGCCGCTCATCCCGGCGGCCGTGACGAGCAGCGGCCGCGACGCCGCGCCCCGGAGCACGGGCACCGCGTGGGTCGCCGACCGGTACGCGGTCTTGGCGACCCCCACCACGGGGACCCCGAGCTCGACGTGCGCGCGGGCGCCCAGGCCCGGCGTGCCCTCGGGGTCGAGGGTCACGTAGCCGTCGACGACGAGCAGGTCGACGGGGGCGGTCGTCGCGAGCACCGCGAGGACGGCCGGCAGCTCGCGCAGGTACAGCGCGCCCGGCCGGTACGGCGCGACGTCCGTGAGCACCGCGGTCCGCTCCTCGACGACGTGGCCGAAGGCCGGGTCGTCCGCGACGACGAGGGCGGCGGCCGCACCGCCGCGGGCCGGGTAGTGGACGTCGACCGCGCCGTACCGTGCCACCGCGACCTCCGGTCCCCGCGCCGCCCCTGCCATGTATCCGCGGGCCGATCCTCGCACCGGGCGGCCGGTGTCGGACCGACCGGGCAGAATGCCCGTGTGCTGACGGACGTCGTCCTCGACGACGAGGGGCTGTGGGCGACCGCGCCGGTGCCCGGGGTCGAGCCCGTGCCGCGCGCGGTCCGGGACGGTGCGGCGCTCCGCGCGGGCAAGGCCTGGCCCTTGCGGGTCGACGCCGCGCTGCCCGGACGGGTCGCCGACGCCCTCGAGGCCGGCGCCGAGCCCGGTGACGGGTTCCTCGCGCTCGCGCTGCTCTGCGTCGCCGCCCAGGAGGCGGCGTCCGGCCCGCTCGTCCCCGCCCCGGACGGCGCCGGGTGGCGCTGGCGGCCGGCGCCCGGGCCGGAGGGCGCGCGGGCCTGGGCGGACGCCAGGACGGCGGCGCTGCCGGCCCTCGGCGGCGGGCGTGAGGCCGGCCGGGCGCTCGTCGACGATCTCGCGGGCGACCTCGTCGCGGTGCTCGCCGGCCCGGTCGAGGACCACCCCGACGAGGTCTCGGCCCGCCCGTCCGGGCGGCGGTCCCCGGTCCTGCGGCGCTGGGCGCGCCGGGTCGCGGCCCGTCGGGCGGCCGACGCCCGGCTCGCCTTCCGGCTCGACGCGCCGCCCGTGGACGACCCCGCGGCCGGGCCGGCCGCCGCCGCGCCGTGGCGGCTCGTCCCCCTCGTCGTCGGCGTCAGCGAGGACACCACCCGCCGCCCCCTCGCCGGAGCGGGCCCGGCCGACTTCGGCACGACCCCGGCCGCCTGGCGCACGCTGCTCGCCGCGGAGGCCGAGGCGATCCGCGCCGCCTGGCCGGAGAGCACCCTCGCCGCCTGGGCCCGCCGGCTGGAGCCGCTGCCGGCCGGCGACCCCGGCACCGGCGTCTCCTTCGAGGTCGAGGTCGACGTCGAGGAGGTCCTCGCGCTCCTCGACCACGGCGCGCAGGCGCTCGCGGACGCCGGGTTCGACGTCGTCGCGGAGTCCGGCCTGCTCCGCCGCAGCCGGGTCCGCAGCCGGGCCAGGACGACGTCCGTGAGCTCCGGCCTCACCGCGGACGGTGTCGGGCTCGCCGTCGGCGTCAGCGTGGACGGCGTCGAGCTGACCCCCGAGGAGATCGCGGCGCTCGCGGCGAGCAAGTCCGACCTCGTCGCCGTCCGCGGCCGCTGGACCCGGGTCGACGACGGCGAGCGGGCCCGGCTCGCCCGGCTGCTCCAGCGGCTGCAGCGGCCGGTGACCGCCGCCGACCTGCTCGCCGACGAGGTGTTCGACGGGCTCGAGGTCGAGCCGCCGGAACGGCTCCACGTCGCCCGCCGCGTCGAGCCGCCCGCCGGGCTGCTCGCGACGCTGCGGCACTACCAGCGCGACGGCCTCGACTGGCTGACCTGGGTCGAGGAGACCGGTACGGGCGGCGTCCTCGCCGACGACATGGGTCTCGGCAAGACGGTGCAGGTGATCGCCCGGGTGCTGGCGGACGTCGAGGAGCACCGGGCGGCCGGCACCGTGGCCGGGCCGACGCTCGTCGTCTGCCCGCTGACGCTCGTCGACACCTGGGCCCGGCAGACCGAGCAGTTCGCGCCGTCCCTGCGGGTCGCCGTCCACCACGGCGCCGACCGGGAGGACGTCGCCGACCTCGCCGCCCGTGCCGACCTCGTCCTCACGACGTACGGCCTGCTCGCCCGGGACGAGACGCTGCGTGCGCAGCCGTGGCACCGGGTCGTCCTCGACGAGGCCCAGGCGGTGAAGAACGCCGACACCCGCACGGCTCGCGCCGCCCGTGCCCTCACGGCGACCCACCGGCTCGCGGTGACCGGCACCCCGGTGGAGAACCACCTCGGCGAGCTCTGGTCGGTCATGGCCTTCGCGGCGCCCGGGATCCTGCCGCGCCGCAAGGACTTCGAGCGGGTCTTCGTCCGCTCCGCCGTCGACGGCGAGGCGCTCTCCCGGCTGCGGGTCGCGACGGCCCCGTTCGTGCTGCGCCGGACGAAGTCCGACCCGGGCGTCGCCCCGGACCTGCCGCCCCGCACGGTGATCCGGGAGGACTGCGCGCTGACCCGGGAGCAGGTCGGCGCCTACGAGGCGGCCGCCGCGGCGATGCTCGAGGAGGTCGCCGACGGGTCCGGGGGCGGGCGCCGGCTCAACGTCCTCGCCGGGATCAGCCGGCTCAAGCAGATCCTCGTCCACCCGGCGCTGCTCACCGAGCGGCGCACGGGGCTCGGCGGGCGGTCCGGCAAGGTCGACCGGCTCGTCGAGCTCGTCGGGCAGATCGTCGACGAGGGCCAGGCCGTCGTCGTCTTCACGCAGTTCGCCTCGTTCGTGCCGACCCTCGCCGCGCACCTGCGGGGCGTCCTCGACGTCGACGTCCTCACCCTGACCGGGGCCGACGACCGGGGCCGGCGGGCCGAGACCGTCGCCCGGTTCGGCGCGGACGACGGCCCGCCCGTGCTCGTCGTCTCGCTCAAGGCCGGCGGAACCGGGCTCACGCTCGTGCGCGCGAACCACGTCGTCCACCTCGACCGGTGGTGGAACCCCGCGGTCGAGGACCAGGCGTCGGACCGGGTCTGGCGGATCGGCCAGAAGCAGAAGGTGTTCGTGCACACGCTCGTGTGCCCCGGCACCCTCGAGGACCGGATCGACGCGATGCTCGCGGGCAAGCGGGCGGTCGCGTCGTCCGTCGTCCGCGCGACCGAGACCCGGGTCACCGAGCTGACCGACGCCGAGCTCACCGAGCTCGTCACGCTCGTCCGCGAGCGGGTGATCTCGTGACCCCCGTGGCGGGCGGGCGGCCCACGGGGCGGGCCCGGGACTGGACCGACTTCGACCGCCCGTCCGCGCCGCGCCGGGCCGTCGCCGGCGGGGTGAAGGTGCCCCGCTCGTGGAAGCCGCAGGGCGAGGAGGCCGCCCGGCTCGAGGTCGTCAGCGAGGGCCGGACGACGCCGGGCATCGGGTCCCGCGGCCGCACCTACGCCCGGGCGGGCCAGGTCGTCGAGGTCCGGGTCGGGGACCGCGGCGCGACCGCGGCGATCCAGGGCTCGGACGACGCGCCGTACACGGTGTCCCTGACCCGGCAGCCGGAGGGCGACGTCGAGGCCACGTGCACGTGCCCCTACGGCTGCGACGCCGTCGAGTGGTGCAAGCACGCAGCGGCGCTGGCGTTCGTCGTCGCGCACCTCGTCGACACCGACGCCGGGCTCGCCGCCGCCTGGTCGGGCACCCCCGCCGCGGCCGTGACCGGCGCAGCGACCGCGACGACGCACGCATCGGGAGCGCCCGTGCGGCCGGCGCCGGCCCCGTCGGCACCTGCCGCGTCGGTGCTCCCGGCGGCCGGGCGGGCGGCGCTCGTCGCCGCGCTGCGGCCGGCGCCGGCGCCGGTGGACGCCCGGGCCCAGTGGCGCGCCGCGCTCGAGGTCGTCCCGCTGCCCTGAGGCGGCCTGTCGTCACCGGCCCGGCCGACGACCTGATCTTGGGCGGCCCGGCGGGTTACCGTCTCTGCAGCCGACGGCGCCCCGCCGGCACGCCCGTGACGGGCGTCCTCCGGAGGAAGGCCGACGATGCCTCTCGACAAGCCCGTGCGCACACCGCCCGAGCCCGGCGCCGGCGCCCACCGGGGCCGCCGCACCGCGATCGTCGCCGGAGCGACGGCAGCGCTCGGGGTCGCGGGAGCAGCCCTGGCGGCACCGGCGGCCGCCGCGGCAGGTGCGCCCGTCGTCCTCGGGCGTCGCAGCTCCTCCGGCGGCTCGCGGACGACGGTCGTCTCGACGAACCCCGCCTCGACCGTCCGCGTCGTCGGGTCGGGCGGGACAGGCGTCATCGGTGACACCGACACCGCACTCAAGTGGGGCGTCCACGGTCGCAACCACGGCGCGGCCGCCGCCCCCGGCACGACGGTCTCTCGCGGCGGCGTCCGCGGCGAGGGCCGCCACGCGGTCGGCGTCCGCGGCGACACCGACAACCCACGGCTGCCGGGCGTCTGGGGGCTCGGGTCGGGTGCAGCCCCCGACGGCGGCGCCGGTGTCGTCGGCGACGGGCGCAGCGCCGCCGGGGTGGCCGCGTTCACCCGGGCGCGTGACCTGCACCCCCAGCCGGCCCTCTATGCCGACGGCCGGCAGTCGCCGTACCCGTGGGCCGGCTGGTTCGCGGGGAACGTGCGGGTCGACGGCGAGGTCACCGCGGACCACCTGTGGGTCGGTGCCGGACCGGTCAATGTCGAGGTCGTCTCGTCGGAGTTCGACACCCCGCTGCACCTGACGACCGGCACCGCCCGGCTCGGCGCCGACGGCACGACGTTCGTCGAGTGGTTCGCGTTCTTCGCCGACGCCGCCGACGTCGCCACGACGACCGTGCAGCTCACGGCCGCGAGCGGCCCGATGCCAGGCCTGTGGGCCGTCGTGGCGGACGGCGGGTTCACGATCAACGGCGGGACGCCGTCCGGCGACGTGATGTGGACGGCGACAGCCAGACGACGGCCCTCGGCTGTCCCGGAGCAGCCGACCCCGGAGCAGCAGCAGAGCGACCCGGCGTCGACCTGGAGCAAGTTCGCGGCACGCCGGCCGAGGCCGCCGAAGTCCTGACGGTGCCGGTCCTCGGCAGGAGCCGCCCTCCCCGGAGTTACTAGCGCGTATGACCCGAGAAGTGGGTCATACGCGCTAGTAACTC
>NZ_MWLN01000187.1 GCF_002198655.1 Kineosporia sp. A_224 | reverse complement strand
AGCGGCCCAAGACGTTCTTCTCGTCGTTCACCCAGACCGGGTGCACGCGCGTGCAGTTCTTCGAGTACAAGCAGTCGGCGATGGACTTCGGCCAGGGCACCCGCACCGGCTGCCTGTTCTCCGAGTTCGGCTGCCGGGGCTCGATGACGCACTCGCCGTGCAACCGGATCCTGTGGAACCGCCAGTCCTCCAAGACGCGGGCGGGCCACCCCTGCACCGGGTGCACGGAGCCGGGCTACCCGCACGGCGACCTCATGCCCGGCACGGTGTTCAAGACGGTCAAGATCTCCGGCAGCGTGCCCAAGGAGTTCCCCACCGGGACCGACCGCCTGACGTACATGGCCCACGCGGCCGCCGCCCGGATCGCCGCTCCGCAGTGGTCCAAGGAGGACATGTTCGTCGTCTGACCCGTGGACCCCCTCAGCCGGCGAGGAGCGGCACGAGCTCGCGGACGCCGACCCGTCCTGATACCTCCGGGTAATGCCGGTTCGGTAGGTTGTCGCCGATCTTGGCCGCCGGGGCTGGGGGACCGCCTCGGGGGTGGGTGTGGCGTCGAGCGACGTGTCGACGGGCGAGGAGCAGCAGGACGACGGCCGCTCGGACGACCGCCCGGAAGGCCGCGCGCCCGCCACGGGCCCGTCCGACGCCCGCGAGCAGATGCGCTCCGGGCTGCGCCGGCACGTCGGACGGCTGGGCGCCGGTGCGGTGACCGGCCTGCGGCGGTCGGCGCCGAACGGGGTCGTGGCCGTCCTCGTCGCGGCCGCGCTGGCCCCCGTCGCCGGTGCGGCGGTCGGCGGTGCGGCGACCGCCGGGCTGCTCGCCGCGGTGCTCGCCCAGGTCGGCCAGGTCGGGGCCGGCTACCTCGTCGAGGCCGTCCTCGAGGCGCGCCGGCGGCTCGCCGACCGCTCCGGCCGCGCCGACCGCGTCATGGACGAGGACGCGTTCGTCGACGTCCTCGCCGCCGAGCTCGAGGAGCGGCTCGGCGCCGACGACGGGGCCGCCACGGCCCTGCGCGGCGAGATGTCCGGCCTGCTCCGCGCGGTCGACGCCGTCCCGGCGCTGCTCGGCGACCGGCTCGACCGGGTCGACGACGTCCTCGACGCGACCCGGGCGGCGGTCGCCCAGTCGCTCCTCGCCGTCGCGCGCGGCCACGAGGAGTTCGGCTGGCTCGTCACCGGCGTCGACGACCGGGTCCGCGCCGTCCAGGAGCAGCTCAGCCGGATGGAGGCCGCCGACCGGCAGCGCGCCGCGACCGCCGGGCAGACGCTCGTCGGGCTCGCGATGCTGCGCCAGGAGGTCGAGCGGCTGCGGCACAGCGTCGCGGACGGCGGGGCGGACGGCGGAACGGACGGCCCGCCGCGGCCCGGCCCGTCGACCGGGCCGCCCGGCGACCCTGCCGGCGGCGCGCCCCCGGCGCCGGGGGAGAGCCCGTACCCGGGCCTGGCCGCCTTCCGCACCCGGGACGCCCGCTGGTTCCGGGGCCGCGACCGGCTCGTCGCCACCCTCGTCACCCGGCTGGCGACGGGGCCGGCGCCCGTCGTCGTCCTCGGGCCGTCAGGGGCCGGGAAGAGCTCGCTCCTCGCGGCCGGCCTGCTGCCCGCGCTCGCCGCCGGCGCGCTGCCCGAGGAGGGGTCCGCCGACCGGCCGCACCTCGTGCTGACCCCCGGGGCGCACCCGGTCGACACGCTCGCCGCCTGCGTCGCCGTCCTCACGGGCACCGACGCCGGGGCGCTCGCGGCCGGCCTTCGGACCGACCCCCTGCGGCTGCGCGCGAGCCTGCTCCAGGCCGCCGCGTCGGTCCACCCGGAGGGCGCCGCCGCCGTCACCGGGCCCGGCCGGCGGACGGGCGCGGTGCTCGTCGTCGACCAGCTCGAGGAGCTGTTCACGATGTGCCCCGACGAGGCCGAGCGGCAGGCGTTCCTCGACGCCCTGGCCGCCGTGTCCGACGGCCCGGCGCTCGTCGTCCTCGGGGTGCGGTCGGACTTCTACACCGACTGCACCCGGTACCCGCTGCTGCGCGACGCCCTCGCGGCGGGTGGCGTCCTCGTCGGCCCGATGTCGGACGACGAGCTCCGCAGCGCCGTCGCCGGCCCGGCAGCGGACGGCGGCTGGGAGCTCGAGCCCGGGCTGCTCGACGTCCTGCTCGCCGACCTCGGCACCGGCCCGCGGACGCCCTACCCGCCCGGTGCGCTGCCGCTGCTCGCGCACGCCCTGCGCGGCACCTGGCGCCGTCGCTCGGGCCGCGTGCTCACCCTCGCCGGCTACCGGGCGACCGGGGGTCTCGACGGCGCGGTCGCCGCGACCGCCGAGGCGGTCCACGCCGGTCTCGATGACGAGGGCCGGACCGCCCTGCGGCACCTCGCGACCGCGCTCGTGGACGACGGGGGTGCGGGGGAGCGGACCCGGCGCCGGCTGCCCGTCGACGACGCGCTGCGGTTCGCGGGCGGTGGCCCGGCCGCGCGGCTCGTCCTCGACCGGCTCGTCGCAGCCCGCCTCGTGACGACGACGACGCCGGACGACGGGACCGGCGCGTCCGGTGCCACCGTCGAGCTCACGCACGAGGCTGTCGTCGGCGCCTGGCCGCGGCTGCGGGACTGGCTCGACGAGGACGCCGGCGCCCGCCGCGAGCGGCGGTCCCTCGAGGCCGCGGCGGCGGAGTGGCAGCGGGTCGGTCGGGACGACGGCGCCCTGCTGCGCGGTGCCCGGCTCGCCGCGGCGCAGGCCTGGTTCGACGACCCGCTGCGCCGGGCCCGGCTCACCCGCGCCGAGGACGACCTCGTCGCGGCGTCGCTCGCCGCCCGGGACGCCGCCGGCCGGACGGCGCGGCGCAGGGCCCGCCGGCTCGCCGTCCTCGCCGGTGCCCTCGCGGTGCTCACGGTGGTCTCCGGCGGAGCGACGGTCTCGGCGCTGCGCAGCCGCGCCACGGCGCAGACCCAGCGCACCGACGCGGTCTCCCGCCAGCTCGCGGCCGAGGCCCTCGCGGCCCGGGGCACCGAGCCGCAGCGGGCGAAGCTGCTCGCCCTCGCCGCCTGGCGGACGGCCCCGACGGCCGAGGCGCGCGGTGCCCTGCTCTCGCTGCAGGCGCAGCCCTACGCCGGTCAGGTCGCGACCGGCACGAAGGACCTGCGGGCGATCGCCGTCAGCCCTGACGGCCGCACCCTCGCGAGCGTCGGCGGCGAGGGCCGGGTCGAGCTGCGGCCGGTCGACGGTGACGGGGCGGTGCGGGCGCTCGACGGCGTCGTCGGCAACGCCCGCGGGGTCGCGTTCACCTCCGACGGCCGGTTCGTCGTCGCGGGCGGGATCCGCGGCGACGGCACCGGGGCGACGCTCTTCTGGTGGGACGCCGCGACCGGCTCACCGGCCGGCACGCTGGCCCCCGTCGGCGTCTCCTCCCTCGCCGTGGGCCCCGACCCCGACCTCGTCGCGGTGGGGACCGGCGCCGGCGGCTCCCCGGTGGTCCAGGTGTGGTCGCTCTCGCGGCGGCGGGCGGTCGCCACGACCCCGCCGGCCGGCGACTTCGTCTGGGGCCTCGCGTGGAGCCCCGACGGGACGACGCTCGCGGGCGGCACCGGGGTCGGAAGGGTCCTGCTGTGGGACGCGGACGCCGGCCGGCGGCTCGCGACGCTGGGCGCGCACACCGGGCAGGCGACCGCCGTCGCCTGGGCCCCGGACGGCGACACCCTCTACTCGACCGGCCAGGACGGGCGCGTGCGCCGCTGGGACGTGCCGGCGCGGCGCGAGGTCTCCGGCGGTGCGCTGACGGTCGTGGGCAGCCCGTCGACGGCGTACTACGCCACCGTCGCCGTGAGTCCCGACGGCAGCCGGGTCGTGGCCGGCGGATCGTCGTCCGCCGTCGACCGCTGGTCCGCCCGGGACGGTGCGAACCTCACGAGCTGGGCGGTGGCACCGGTGCTCGTGACCGCGATGGCGTGGACGCCGGACGGCCGGATCCTCCTCGACGGCACCAGCGACGGCACCGTGACCCGCTGGGCGGCGCAGGACCAGGTGGACGGGTGGTTCACCGGCGCCGTCCTCGGGGCGGACCTCTCGCCGCGCGGAGACCTCGTCGCGGCGGTCGGCGTCGAAGGCGTCATCAGGATCCGCGCGGTCGACGGCGGCCGCCTCGTGCGGTCCATCCGGTCCGCGCCGGCGACCTCTGTGGCCTTCACCGCGGACGGGCGCTCCCTCGTCGTGGCCCACGGCGACGGGCGCCTACGGGTCTGGGACGTCAGGTCGGGACGGGAGACCCGCTCGGTCGACGTGAACGCGGGCGGAGGGGCACCCCGGAACCCCGTCGACGTCGCGCTGAGCCCGGACGGCCGCAGCGTCGCGGCGACCACGACGCCGAGGCAGATCACCGTGGAGGACACCGAGGAGCCCGGCAGGGCGTCCGTCGTCGTCCGCTGGGACCTCACCACCGGCCGTCTCGCCCCCGACCTCGCGGACCCGCGGCGGCGTGTCACGGGTGTCGCCTGGACGTCCGACGGCAGGCACCTCGTCACCGGCCTCGACGGGGCCGGGCTCGGCACCACCGCCGGGCCGGAGCAGGACGTGCTGCGCGTCTACGACGCGACGACCGGAGCCGTCGTCTCCGAGGCCCCGACCCGACCCCTGACCGGGGTCTACGCGTCGGGCGACGGCCGGACGATCGGCGTCGCGGGCGCGGACGGGAGCGTGCAGTCGTTCACCGTCTCCCCGGACGGCGCGGTCGTCCGCCCGGGGCCGGTGCACGTCGTCACGCCCGGCTGGCCGTTGCGGACCGCCCGGCTGTCCCCCGACGGGCGGACGCTCGCCGTGACGTCGGCCACCGACCTGCGGGTGCGGCTGCTGGAGACGGCCTCGGGCCGCGAGACCGCCGCCCTGACCTTCCACACCGACCGGCTGGAGCGGGTCGCGTTCTCCGCGGACGGCCGCCGGCTGGTCACGACGTCCGACGACGCACGGGCCGTGACCTGGTCGCTCGACCCGGCGGACGTCGTCCGGGACCTCTGCGCCGACGTCGCCGGGCCGTCCCTCGCCGCCGACTGGAGACAGGTCGTCGGGTCCGGCCGGCTCGGTGCGACCCCCTGCGGCTGAGCGGGTTGTGAGGTTCCGGAAACATTCGTGACACATGTCCCGGGACCAAGGTCCCGGTGATGTGGATCACAAACCGGACAGCCTTCTCCGTTCGTCGCGGACGCCGCCCCGTTCGTCCTGCGGAGTTGATGACAACGGCCGGTGACAGTGGTTGTGTGGCGGCTATCACGGGACCGGGTCGGGTGCATCCCGACGTGGCTCCCTCGTCGCGCGTGTCGAGGAGGTCGTTGATGACCGAGGTGCTGAGCAGCACGCCCACGGACCGCCTGAAGGCGCGACTGGACGACCCGGGGGTCGCTGCGGCGCTCAACACCCTGCTCGACCACGCGGACGTGCTCGCCCTCGCGGCGATGTCCGTCGGCGGGTTCCTCGAGCGGTCCGACACGATCATGGAGAGCGTCTCCGACGGCCTGCACGAGCTGAAGGGCGTCACCGGGGGCGTCTCCTACCTCGCGGAGCCGACCCGGCGCCTCGCCGAGGAGGCGCCGGCCATCGCCGACGCCGCGACGGCCCTGCTCGACTCGGGGATGCTCAAGAAGGACGTCGTCGACCTGCTCGGCAGCCTCGCCGGTGCCCTCCTCGAGGGCGCGAACGCGGCCCGGGCCAACCAGACCACCGTCGCCGGGGTGTTCCCCGCGCTGCGCGCCCTCAAGGACCCCGACGTCGCCAAGGGCCTCGGCTTCCTCATCGAGGTCTCCCGCGCCCTCGGCAAGTCCCTGTAGCAGGCCGGCGCGTGCACGAGCTGTCCATCGCCCAGTCCGTGGTGTCCACGGTGCAGGCCGCCGTCGGCGGTCGCCGCGTTCTCGCGGTGACCCTGCGGATCGGCCCGCTCGCCGGAGTCGTTCCGGACGCGCTCTCGTTCGGCTGGGACGTCGTGACGTCCGGGACGCCGCTCGAGGGTGCCCGCCTGGACGTCGAGCGGGTTCCCGTCGAGATCATGTGCGCGGGCTGCGGCACGACCGGTGAGCGGACGGCGTCCCCGCCGTGGCGCTGCGACGCGTGCGACGGCGTCTGCGCACCGCTCGGCGACGGCCGCACGCTCGAGGTCGGCTCCGTCGAGGTCGAGGACGACGTCGAGGACCGGGACGCCGCCGAGGACGACGTGGCGGTGGGCGCATGAGCATCATCGAGCTGAAGACCGCCGTCCTCGCGAAGAACGACCACCTCGCGGCGGCCCTGCGCGAGGACCTCGCCGCGGTCGGTGCGGTCGCCGTCAACCTGCTCTCCTCGCCCGGCAGCGGCAAGACCGCGCTGCTCGAGATCGTCCTCACCCGGCTGACCGCCGACGGCATCCCGGTCGCGGCGCTCACCGGCGACCTCGCGACGGAGAACGACGCCAAGCGGCTCGCCCGCTCCGGTGCCCCGGTCCGCCAGGTCGTCACCGACGGCCTGTGCCACCTCGAGGCCGACCTGGTCCGCGACCACCTCGCGGGCTGGCTGCCGGCCGGCACGCAGCTGCTCCTCGTCGAGAACGTCGGCAACCTCGTGTGCCCGGCGTCCTACGACCTCGGCGAGAGCCTGCGCATCGTCCTCGCGTCGGTCACCGAGGGCGAGGACAAGCCGGTGAAGTACCCGACCGCCTACCGCTGGGCGGACCTCGTCGTCCTCACCAAGATCGACCTCGCGGAGCCGTGCGGCTTCGACGAGCAGGCCTTCCTCGACTCGGTCGCCGCGGTGAACCCCGGCGTCCCCGTCGTCCGCACGAGCGCGCGCACGGGGGAGGGCGTCGACGACCTCGTCGCCCGCCTCCTCGCCGTCCGACCTGACCACACCGACCCCGCTCGACACATCGAACCGGCCGCTGCGGCCGGTACCGGGAGGTAGAACATGGCAACACTGCTCTGGCTCGAGGGCGGGGCGTGCAGTGGCAACACGATGTCCTTCCTCAATGCCGAGGAACCG
>NZ_MWLN01000186.1 GCF_002198655.1 Kineosporia sp. A_224 | reverse complement strand
TCGAGGGTGGCGAGGGTCGCGGCGTCCTCGGCGACGGCGGCGAGCCGCTCCCGGACGGCGGTCAGCTCGGCGGCGGCGGCGGTGAGCGTGCTGTCGGCCGCGAGGTACCGCTCGTGCAGCGTCTGCTCGGCCTGCGCCGTGACGGTCGCCGACCGGCCGGCGGCGTCGGACGCGGGCGGCGCCGCGGGCCGCGGGTGCTCGGCGCTGCCGCACACCGGGCACGGCCCGTCGTCGGTGAGGGCGGCCGCGAGCTCGGCGGCCATCCCGTCGAGGCGGGCCTCGCGGGCGTCGAGCCAGGCCTTCATCGCCGTGTTCCGGGTGCCGGTCGTCGTCGACACCCGGGTGGTGAGGGACTGCTCGGTCGCGAGGAGACGGTCGCGCTCCTCGGCGGCGGCGAAGACCTGGCCGGCGCTGCGGTGCGCCTCGTCGGCCTGCGCCTTCCCGGCGGCGACGGCGGTGACCTCGGCGAGCCGCACCCGCAGCGCCTCGAGCTTCGCCGTGGCGGCCGCCTGCCGGACGACGACCCGGTCGTGGTCGGCGTGCGCCGCCGCGCACGCGGCCCGGGCGGCGGCCACCTGGGTGTCGAGGGTGGCGAGGGTCGCGGCGTCCTCGGCGACGGCGGCGAGCTCGCCGACCCGCTGCCGGACGGCGTCCGCGGCGGCCCGCAGCGCCTCGTCGTCGACGTCGGGGACGGGGGTGCCCGCGGACGGCCCGTCGGCCTCCGTCGGGACCGGGCCGAGCGCCGCGGTGCGCCGGGCGACGGCGGCCGCCGCCTCCTCGCGGCGGACGACGGCGTCGCGGATCCCGGCGGCGAGCGCCGCGACCGGCTCGGCGCGGACGGCGTCCCGCAGGAGCCGGCGCGTCGTCTCGGCCTCCTCGGCCGAGGTCATGAGGTCGTCCCGGGCCGCGGTGAGCGCGGCGTGCTCGGCGCGCAGCGCGGCCAGCGCGGTGGCCTCGGTGTGCGCCCGCTGGGCGACGTCGAGCCGGCCCTGTGCGGCGACCCGGTGGGCCAGGGCGTCCTCGGCGGCCCGGGCGGTGTGCCGGCGCAGCACCGTGAGGCGGCGGCGCGGGGCGTCGGCGCCGTCGGCCGCGAGGTCGTCTGCGGCGTCCGTCGGTGCGGAGTCGTCGGCGGCGTCGGCCGCCGGGTCGCCGGTGGCCGCACCGGCACCGAGGGCCGCCCACTCGTCGTCGCCGGCCCCGGCGGCCGGAGGACCACCCAGCGGCTCGACGGCCTGCTCGGCGCGGGCGAGCAGCAGGCGCGTACGTTCTGCGACGGCCTCGACCCGCTGCCGTTGCTCGATGCGCCGCTCCCGCACCCAGGTCGCGAGCGCCGCGTACCGGTCGGTGCCGAAGAGCTTCTCGAGCAGCGCCTTGCGCTCGTCGGCGTCGGCGCGCAGGAACGCCGCGAACTCGCCCTGGGGGAGCAGGACGAGCTTGGTGAACTGGTCCGGCCCGAGGCCCAGGAGCTCCTCGAGCAGGTGCGCGGCCTCGTCGATCCGGGCGGTCAGGGGCTCCCAGGAACCGTCGACGAGCTCGCGGACCGTGACCCGGGCCTGCTCGGGCGTCGTCCCGCTGCCGCGCTTCTTGGGCCGGTCCCACGCGGGGGAGCGGGTCACCTCGAAGCGGCGCCGGCCGACGGAGAAGTCCAGGCGCACCTGCGGGACGGTCGCGGGGTCGGCGTGGTCGCTGCGCAGCCGGACCGTCGTCCGGCGGGTGCCGGGGACCTGGCCGTAGAGGGCGAAGCACACGGCGTCGAGGACGCTCGTCTTGCCCGCGCCCGTCGGCCCGTGGAGCAGGAAGAGCCCGCTCTCCGCGAGCGCGTCGAAGTCGACGGACTCCGAGCCGGCGAACGGCCCGAACGCCGTGACGTCGAGCCGGTGCAGCCTCACCCCGCCTCCTCGAACAGCGACGCCTGCTCGGCGGCCGGGGCGGCCGGACGGCGCCGGCGGACGGGTGGCCGCGGGCTCGCTCTGCTCGGGCTCGGGGGTCATGACGACGCCGAGGACGTCGAGCGCGTCGAGGGTCCCGAAGCCGTCGGTCACCGCGGCCTCGACGGGCGGCGCGGCCGGGGCCGCTGCGGCCGGGGCCGCTGCGACCGGCACGGCCGGAGCAGTCACCGCCGCCGGCGTGGGCGCCGTCCGGGTCGCGCGGCGCTCGCGCCGGTCGGCCCGCAGCGCCGCGGCACCGAGCCGCTCGGCGTCGTCCAGCCGCAGATCCTCGACGGCGGAGCGGAGGATCTCGACCTCGCCGTCGGAGGCCCGCCGGCCGCGGACGTGCTCGACGAACCCGCAGCAGACGTCGAGCTCGCTGCGGCCGGCGACCCGCTCGGTGTAGCTGAGGTCGACCGCGCCGGCGACGCCCTCGGGCTCGAACCGCAGCTCGAGGGTGTGCGGGAACCGGGTGCGCAGCCGCTGCATCGCCTCGGCCGGGCGCTCCGGGTCGGTGAGGGTGACCCGGCACCAGGCCTGCTCGTGCGGGGCGTAGCCGGAGCCGGAGAGCAGGTCCTCCAGGCGGCCGCGCAGCAGGGCGAGCGGCCGGGGGACCGGGGCCTCGACGGACTCGACCGACTCGACGCCGTCACGGCCGAGGGTGACGAGCCAGGAGCCCTTGCGGTGGGCGTGCTCGGAGAAGCTGTAGGCGAGGGGCGAGCCGCTGTAGCGGACGGTCTCGCTGATCCGCTGCCGGCCGTGCAGGTGCCCGAGGGCGGTGTACGACACCCCCTCGAACACGCCGCTCGGCACCGAGGCGACCCCGCCGACGCTGATGTCCCGCTCGCTGTCGCAGACCTCGCCGCCGACGACGAACGCGTGCGCGGCGACCACCGAGCGGGTCCCGGCGGGCCGGCCCGCGAGGTCGGCGCGGACGCCGTCCATCGCCGCGCCGAGCACGGCCGCGTGGGTGGCACCGGTCTCGGTGAGCCCGAGGGCGCCCGCGGCGAGGACCGGCTCGAGGTAGGGGAGCGGGTAGAGGGCGACCGGGCCGTGCCGGTCCTCGAGGAGCACGGGCTCGGCGCAGCGGCGCGCGTCGGTGCGGACGTGGACCCGGGCGGTCTCGAGCACCCGGGAGGCGAACCCGAGGCGGCGCGCGGAGTCGTGGTTGCCGCTCGCGAGGACGACGGTCGCGCCGGTCGACGTCAGCCGGGCCAGCGCCTCGTCGAGGAGGGCGACGACGTCCACCCCGGGGATCGCCCGGTCGTAGACGTCCCCGGCGACGAGCACGACGTCCACCTGCTCGGACCGGACCACCTCGACGACGTGGTCGACGAACGCCGCCTGGGCGTCGAGCATCCCGACGCGGTGGAAGGACCGCCCGAGATGCCAGTCCGAGGTGTGGAGGATCCGCACGATCCAGACCCTATGCACTGGTCCCGACAGCCGGGGCGAGGCGCGCCCGCCGGGCGGCCACCGGCGTGCGTCACGTCGGACGCTCTGGTCACGCGGGGGCGGCCTGTGCTTCAGTCGCCGCATGGGCGACGAGGTGAGCGGGACCGGGTTCACGCGCGAGGAGCGGCAGCGCTACCGCGAGAAGGTCCAGCTGTGCCTGGACGTCTTCGAGCGGATGCTGTCGACGACGCACTTCGACGCCGAGCAGCCGATGACCGGGCTCGAGGTCGAGCTCAACCTCGTCGACGCCGACTACCAGCCCTTCCTCGGCAACATGGCCGTGCTCGAGGAGATCGCCGACCCGGCCTACCAGACCGAGCTCGGGGCCTACAACATCGAGCTCAACGTGCCGCCGCAGCCGCTCGCGGGGGACGCGAGCCTGCGGCTCGAGGCGTCCCTGCGGGCCTCGCTCAACGCTGCGGAGGAGAAGGCCAACCGGCGCGGCGGGCACATCGTCATGGTCGGGATCCTGCCGACGCTCATGCCGCAGCACCTCGCGGACGAGTCGTGGATGAGCCCGTCGGCGCGCTACCAGGCGCTCGAGAACTCGATCTTCGCCGCCCGCGGCGAGGACATCCACCTCGACATCACCGGCGTCGAGCGGCTCGCGACCTACGCCGACACGCTCGCGCCCGAGTCGGCGTGCACGAGCGTCCAGCTGCACCTGCAGGTCGCCCCGGCCGACTTCGCCCGCAACTGGAACGCCTCCCAGGTGATCGCCGGCCCGCAGCTCGCGATGGGCGCCAACTCGCCGTACTTCTTCGGCCACGAGCTCTGGCGCGAGACCCGGATCGAGCTCTTCGCCCAGTCGACGGACACCCGCCCGCAGGAGCTGCGCAACCAGGGCGTGCGGCCGCGGGTCTGGTTCGGCGAGCGGTGGATCACGTCCATCTTCGACCTCTTCGAGGAGAACGTCCGGTACTTCCCGGCGCTGCTGCCCGAGGTGACCGACGAGGACCCGTTGCGTGTGCTCGAGTCCGGCGCGGCGCCGCGGCTGCAGGAGCTCCGGCTGCACAACGGCACGATCTACCGCTGGAACCGCCCGGTCTACGACGTCGTGGACGGCGTCCCGCACGTGCGCGTGGAGAACCGGGTGCTCCCGGCCGGCCCGACGGTCGTCGACATCCTCGCGAACAGCGCCTTCTACTACGGGGCCCTGCGGGTGCTCGCCGAGGACGACAGGCCGGTCTGGACGAAGCTCACCTTCCCGACGGCCGAGGAGAACTTCCACGAGTGCGCCCGGCGCGGCCTCGACGCGACGGTCTACTGGCCCGGCCTCGGGGACGTCACCGTCGACGAGCTCGTCCTGCGCCGGCTGCTGCCCATGGCCTACGAGGGCCTCGACCGCTGGGGCGTCGACCCCGCCGTCCGTGACCGCTACCTCGGCATCATCGAGGAGCGCGCCAAGACCGGCCGGAACGGGGCCGCCTGGCAGACCGAGACCGTCCAGGCGCTCGAGGGGCGCGGCGCACCGCGGGCCGAGGCGCTGCGCCAGATGCTCGCGCTGTACGTCGAGGGGATGCACTCGAACGAGCCGGTGCACACCTGGCCGGTGCCGTAGGCGGTTGCCGGGGACGCGTCAGCGCGATGCCATCGACCGCAGGCTGACGCCGCCCAGCGGGTCCGTGGCCCAGGCCGCGGTGAGCGTGCCCGCGGCGACGTCCCCGTCGAGGCGCAGCCGGTGCGGGGTCTCGAGCAGCAGGACGTCGGCCCGCACCTGCCCCGGGGCCGGTGAGCCGGCGCTCACCGCGAGCGGTGCGGCCCCGTCGTCCGGCTCGGTGACGGCCCAGCCGCCGGTGCCGACGTCCGCGACGACGGTGCCGTCCCAGGCGTCGAGCGTGAGGGTCCAGCCGGTGGCGTCGCGGCGCAGCACGGCGCCGGTGACGCCGCGCAGCGCGGCCGTGCCGGCCAGGCGCAGCACCGTCCCGGCCGGGACGGCGTCCGGGCCGCCCGTCGGGACCGGCGGCAGCCCGAGCGTGGCGAGCCGGACGGCGAGGGCGTCGTCCGCGGCGGACCGCGGCAGCGGCCCGTCGGCGAGCGCCGGCAGCACATGGGCCCACACCGCGTCGAGCGCGGCCTGCATGTCGGGCGCCGCGGCCGTCGTCGCGACGACGAGGTCCGACTCGGGGACGACGACGCAGAACTGCCCGTAGGCGCCGTCGCCGCGGTAGCCGTGCCGGGAGCGCCAGAACTGCTGCCCGTACCCCTGCGCCCAGTCGCCGTCCCGGGCCTCGACGACGGCCTCGCCGGCCGAGCCGGCGGTGCCGACGTGCCGGCGGGTCGCCTCCGCGACCCAGCCCTCCGGCAGCACCTGGCGGCCCTGCCGGCGACCGTCCTCGAGCAGGCACTGCCCGAACCGGGCGACATCCTCGGTCGTGAGGTGCAGGCCGGAGTAGCCGATCTCCCGGCCCGCGGGGTGCTGCTGCCAGCCGCCCGGCGCGATCCCGAGCGGGTCGAACAGGCGCGGCCGCAGGTAGTCGGTCAGCGTGCCACCGGTGAGCCGCTGGACGATCGCGGCGAGCGAGTACGTGCACGGCTGGTTGTAGGCGAACACGGTGCCGGGGTCGCGGTCGGGCGGGATCGTGAGGAACCCGAGGACCGGGTCGTCGGCCGCGAACGCCGCGTCGGCGGTCTCCGCGAGGTGCCCGCTCGCCATCGCGGCGACGTCCCGGACCCGCATCGCGCGGCTGCGCGGGTCGGTCACGTGCGCGTCCAGCTCCGGGAAGTACGACAGGACCGTCGCGTCCAGGTCGAGCAGGCCCTCGGCGACGGCGAACCCGGCGGCGGCCGACGTGACGCTCTTGCTCAGCGAGTAGAGCAGGTGCACCCGCCCGGGGGTGTACGGGTGCCACCAGCCCTCGGCGACGACGTGGCCGTGACGGACGACGACGAGCGAGTGCAGCTCGACGCCGGGCGCGGCGTCCACCGCGTCGAGGAACGCGCTGATCCCGCCCGGGTCGACCCCCTGGGCGGACGGCGTGCTGCGGGGCAGGGACGGCGGCACTGCGGGCGGCTCGGACGACGGCACCATCGACGGCACGGCGGGCTCCTCTCGCTGACCCGCCCATCGCATCACACCGAGGTCGGGACGAACCGGACGGTCCCTGGCCCGGGCGCGTTCCACCTGCAAGGCTGCGCCGAGAAGTTCCGCGACGACGTCAGGAGGAGCCCCCGTGGCAGCCCTGCAGCACAAGGTGATGCTCGACGAGTCGGAGATGCCGACCCGCTGGTACAACGTCATCCCGGACCTGCCGTCGCCGCCGCCCCCGCCGCTGCACCCGGGGACGATGCAGCCGGTCGGCCCCGAGGACCTCGCGCCGCTCTTCCCGATGGACCTCATCCTCCAGGAGGTGACGACCGACTCCTACGTGGACATCCCCGAGGAGGTCCAGGACGTCTACCGGCTCTGGAGGCCGTCCCCGCTGTACCGCGCGCACCGGCTGGAGAAGGCGCTGGGCACCCCGGCGAAGATCTTCTACAAGTACGAGGGCGTCTCGCCGGCCGGCTCGCACAAGCCGAACACCGCGGTCCCGCAGGCCTACTACAACGCCAAGGCCGGCGTGAAGAAGCTGACGACCGAGACCGGCGCCGGGCAGTGGGGGACCGCGCTCGCGTTCGCCTGCGCCCAGTACGGACTCGAGTGCGAGGTGTGGCAGGTCGGCGCGAGCTACGACGCCAAGCCCTACCGGCGCATCATGATCGAGACGTTCGGCGGCACCGTGCACCGCTCGCCGTCCGACCTGACGAACGCCGGCCGCGCGCTGCTCGCCGGTCACCCGGACCACCCCGGCTCGCTCGGCATCGCGATCAGCGAGGCCGTGGAGGTCGCGGCGCAGGACCCGGAGATCCGGTACGCGCTCGGCAGCGTGCTCAACCATGTGCTGCTGCACCAGACGATCATCGGTGAGGAGGCCCTGCTCCAGTTCGCGAAGCTGGGCCTGGCGCCCGACGTCATCGTCGGCTGCACCGGCGGCGGCTCGAACTTCGGCGGGCTGACGTTCCCGTTCCTGCGGGAGAAGATGGCCGGGAAGATGAACCCGACGATCCGCGCCGTCGAGCCGGCGTCCTGCCCTTCGCTCACGCAGGGTGTGTACGCCTACGACTTCGGCGACACGGCCGGCATGACGCCGCTCATGAAGATGCACACGCTCGGCCACGACTTCATCCCGGACCCGATCCACGCCGGTGGCCTGCGGTACCACGGCATGAGCCCGCTCATCTCGCACATCTACGAGCTCGGGCTCATCGAGGCGCTCGCCCTGCCGCAGACCGAGTGCTTCAGCGCGGCGATCCAGTTCGCCCGCACCGAGGGCATCGTCCCGGCGCCGGAGCCGACGCACGCGATCGCCGCGTGCATCCGGGAGGCGCTGGCGTGCAAGGAGTCCGGCGAGGAGAAGGTCATCCTCACCGCGCTCTGCGGCCACGGCCACCTCGACCTCGCGTCGTACGACGCGTACCTGTCGGGGCGGATGACGGACGAGGACGTCACCTCGGCCCGGTTCGCCGAGTCCATCGCGGCGATCCCGGTGGTCCCCGCCTGACGCCGTCCGTCAGGGCCGGAACCGGTCAGCGTGGAAACTCCGCCACACCCTGGTGCGGCGGAGTTTCCACGTTCCGGGGCAGTGCGCGCTGCGTGGGTCAGTCCTCGGCGAGGCGGGCCGGGAACCCGCCCGTGGCGACCGGCGACCAGCGCGTCGGCGTGACCCGGATGAGCGACTTCGCCTGCTTCACCATGGCGGCGCGGTACTCGCTCCAGTCCGGGTGCTCGCCGGAGATGCAGCGGAAGTACTCGACGAGCGGCTCGACGGAGTCCGGCGGGTCGATCACCTCGGCCTCGCCGTCGATCTGCACCCAGGCGCCGCCGAAGTCGTCGGAGAGGACGACGACGCTCACCCGCGGGTCGCGCCGCGCGTTGACCGCTTTCGCCCGGTCCGGGTAGGTCGACACGACGATCCGGCCCTGCGGGTCGACGCCCATCGTCACCGGCGAGCCCTGCGGAGACCCGTCCTCGCGGCGGGTCAGCAGGATGCCGTGGTGTCGCGGGCGGGCGAACTCCAGCAGCCCGTCGAGGTCGACCGTCGTGTTCGTCGCAATCGTCCGTGCCATGGCCGCGACCCTAGCCCGGCTACCGTGCACCCATGTCCGCGACCATGCTCTTCGACCCCGCCGACCTGTCGTTCCTCGCCGACCCGTACCCGGCGTTCGCCGCGCTGCGGGCGCAGGGCGAGGTGCACCGGCACGACACGATGGGGCTGCACGTCGCGGTCTCGCACGCGGCGTGCGACGCCGTGTTCCGGGACCGCGGGCTGGGCCGGATCTGGAAGGACAAGGAGCCCGCCGAGCAGTTCCCGGCGTTCAACATGCTCCACCGGACGTCGATCCTCGAGAACGAGCCGCCGACGCACACCCGGCTGCGCCGCCTCGTCGCCGGGGCGTTCGGCCGCGGGCACGTCGAGCGGATGCGGCCCTGGATCGGCGACCTCGCCGACTCGCTCGTCGCCGACCTCGTCGACCGGCTCCGGGACGGCGGCGACCCGCCGGCCGGGGACGCGGGCGGCCCGGGCACCGGTGCCGCGGACCTCATCGCCGCGGTCGCCGAGCCGCTGCCCGTCGAGGTCATCGCCCAGCTGCTCAACGTGCCGCCGCACGACCGGGTGCACCTGCGGCCGTGGTCGAACGCGATCGTCAAGATGTACGAGTACGGGCTCGACGAGACCCGCCGCACGCAGGCGGAGGCGGCGTCCGCGGCGTTCGTGGCCTACCTGCGCGAGCTCGTCGCCGACCGGCGGGCGCACCCCCGCGAGGACGACATGGTGAGCGACCTCGTCGCCGCGTCCGACGGGGAGGACCGGCTCACCGAGGACGAGATCGTCGGCACCTGCGTGCTGCTGCTCATGGCCGGGCACGAGGCGACGGTCAACGTCGTCGGCAACGGGATGCTCGCGATGCTCCGCCACCGCGACCAGTGGGAGCGGGTCGTCGCCGACGCGGGCCTCGTGCCGGCGGCGACCGAGGAGATGCTCCGGTTCGACTCCTCGCTCCAGCTCTTCGAGCGGACGGCGACCCGGGACGTCGAGGTCGCCGGCACCGTCGTCCGGGCAGGGGAGAAGGTCGCTGCGCTGCTCGGCGCCGCGAACCGGGACCCTGCCGTCTTCGCCGACCCGGACCGGTTCGACGTCGGCCGTACGCCCAACCCGCACCTCGGCTTCGGTGCCGGCATCCACTTCTGCCTCGGCGCCCCACTGGCCCGCGTCGAGATCCAGTCGGTGCTCGCGGCGCTGCGCACCCGGATGCCGGGGATCGTGCTCGCCCAGGAACCGGTACGGCGCCCGGAGTTCGTCATCCGCGGGCTGGAGTCGCTCGACGTCGCCCTCGGATGAGCAGCGGTCCTGCGGAGGGCGGCCACCGGGTCGTCGTCCTCGTCACCGGCGCGCCCGGGGCCGGCAAGACGACGCTCGCGGCCCCGCTCGCCGCCGCGCTCGGGCTGCCGCTCATCGGAAAGGACGTCGTCAAGGAGACCCTCCACGACGCGCTCCCCGCCCCGGAGGCGGCGGCCACGCCGGACGGCGCGCTCGCCTGGTCGCGCACCATCGGGGCGGCCGCGATCCGCCTCATGTGGCGGCTCGCCGCGGACGCGCCGCAGGTCGTCGTCGAGACGAACTTCCGCCCTCGCGACCCGCGGGACCTCGCCCACGTCGCCGGGCTGCGCCGTCCGGTCGTCGAGGTGCACTGCGCGTGCCCGCCGGACGTCGCCCGGCGCCGGTACGCCGACCGCGCCCGGGACCCGCGGCGGCACGCAGGCGCCCATGTGCTCACCGACCTCCCGGCAGCCGCCTACGCCGAGTTCGGCGGGCCGGCCGGGCTCGGCCCGGTCGTCGTCGTCGACACCACGCGGGCGGTCGACGTCGGTGACGTCGCAGCCCAGGTCACCGCGCTGCTGGAGCGGCTCAGATCCCCGGCGTGAGCGGCACCGGCGGCGGGCCGTCGCGCCGGACCGACGCGACGAGACCGGCGAGGTCGGCGGGCGCGAGCCGCTCCGCGGACGCCGCGAGCCCGGCAGGGGTCCACCAGCGCCACTGCTGGTCCGCGGCGACCTCCGCGGTCACGCGCCGCCCCCGAGCGCGGCGTCGGCGTCCGCGTCGAGACCGATCATCCGCAGCAGCATGGCGCCGTCCACGACCGCGATGACGCGGGCCGCGGCGGCCCGGCGGCCGGTCTCGGGGACGTCGGCGAGGCGGTCCGCGACGAGCCCGACGAAGCCGTCGCCGAGACCCGCGGCGAGCGCCCGGTACGGCGACGCCGGGTCGGCCCCGAGGAGGCACAGCTCGAGCCACCGGGCCAGGACCGTGCCGACCTGCGGCCCGGCGAGCAGGGCCCCGAGCCGCGCGGGTGCCTCGGCGACGGGCCACGGGCCGGGGTCGGCGCCGGCGGCCTCGACGACCTGTGCCGCGATCGTCGTCATGACGGCCGCGACGAGGTCGGGCTTGGTCGGGAAGTAGTAGACGACCGTGCGGTCCGGGACCCCGGCCCGCTGCCCGACGGCGGCGAAGGTGAGCGCGGCGAGGCCGTCCTGCAGGGCCACCTCGACGGCGGCGGCGAGCAGGCTCTCCCGGTCATGACGGCGGCGCGGCGGCACCCGTCCACCGTACTGACCCGCCCGGCGGCCCGGCCGCGACACGGACCGCTGACCGGGTGACCACGCCGTCAAGGCCTCGACCCGGACGGGCCGGACAGGCGAGGATGGCAGCACCGGATGGCAGGTCGCCCCGGGACGGCGGGTCCGGCCGCGTTCCGTGGCCCTGCCGGGCGCGAGGGGAACCAGATGACCCAGGTCGGCCGGGGGAGCCGTCTCGCTCTGCGCGTCGGCGACCGCACGGTCGTGCTGCGGGCGCTCGCCGACCGTGACCTCGACGGCGACTGGTCGCTGCCCGTGCTCGCGCTCGCCTCCGGGCTGGACGACGTCCGCGGGGACGTCGACATCACGACCGAGACCGGTGTGGTCACGCTCGGGGCACGCCTGGTCCACGACGAGGCCGGGCTGGCCCTGCGCCAGGCCGGTGACGACTCCCCGGTCCGGGTGCAGCGCCGCCAGGACGTCCGTGGCCCGCTCGCGCTGCCGCTGCGGGCCGCCGTCCTGGACCCAAGGGTCCGGCAGGACCTCACCGACCTGGCCTTCCACGGCGCGACCCTCGACGTCAGCGCGGGCGGCCTGCGGGTCGACGCGGGGGCCGCCGGGGACGAGGCCGAGCACCTGCCGGCCGCCACCCGCCTCTTCGTCGAGCTCGAGCTGCCCGACGAGGTGCTCGTGCCAGCGGTCCTCTCGCTCGTCGCGCCGGGCACCGAGGGCCTGCGCGGCACGTTCGTCGACATCGCCGCGGCCGACCGGGAGCGGCTCGTCCGGCTCGTCTTCGCCGAGCAGCGCCGGACCCTGGCCGCCCGGAAGCGGGCGCGCGGCCCGCTCCCGACGGACCACCTGCTCACGTCGCTGCGCCGGGACCCGTTCAGCCCCTGAGGTCGGTCACCGAGGTCAGCCCCCGATCCGCGGGCGCCCGACCCGTCCCGCCGTCATGACGTGCGCGGCGAGCAGCCCGACCAGGGCCTGCACGACAGGCATCCCGAGCACGAGCTCGAGCTGCAGCGGTGCCGTCCCGGCCCGGTCGCCCGGGGAGCGGGTCAGGACGGCGACCGCGACGACGAGCGTCCACGTCACCCCCGGCACGAGTGCGCCGAGGGCAAGGACGGCGCGCCGCCGGTCCGGGCCGGGGCGCAGCCGCCGCACTGCGACGTCGCAGAGCACGCCGGCGACGAGCACGGTGGCGACGGTGACCCGGTTCGCGCCGCCCGCGACGGCCAGGCTCAGGGCGCCGCAGGCGCCGAAGAGCACCGTGACGGCGCCGGGGGGCAGCCGCCACAGGGTCGCCAGGTGCAGCAGCGGGACGACGAGGACGAGCGTCGTCAGCACGACGGAGGACAGCACCCACGCCGTGAAGAGCGTGTCCGTGTACCCGAAGGCGACCAGGTAGCCCTCCCCGCGCCGGATGAGGGCGTTGCCGTACTGCACGAACAGCAGCACCTGCGCGGTCGCCAGCGCGAGCCCGGACACCGCCGGGAGAAGCCGTCGCAGGCCCGGGTCGAGCCCGAGACCGTCGTCGGCGCGGGCGGTCCGCAGCGGCGTCGAGACGATGAGGACCATCGCCGTCGCGAGGGCCAGGTGCGTGGGGGAGAACAGGATCCGGATGGCCTGCTCGATCCCGAGCACCGTGTGCCACGCCATGTCCCCGGCGCCGGCGACGGCGAACCCCGCGGCGGCGACGAGCGCCGTTCGGTAGGCGGCGGGGACGCCGTCCCAGCGCTCGCGCAGCGTCCCCGGCCCGCGGACGGCGGCCAGCAGCGGCGTCCGGACCACCCACGCGAGCCAGGCCGCGGTCGCGGCGAACCCGGAGTAGAAGACCGCGTGCCAGGGCGTGAAGAAGCTCTCCAGGCCCGCCAGGTTGTTGTGCGCCCACGCGTCGAGGAGCAGCGCGGCGGTGAACCACAGCGACAGCAGCGCGGTCACGCCGTCCGGACGGCGCGCCGCACCGGCCCCGTCGGCCTCCGGCGGCGCGGGCGGCCTCGTCGTCGGTGTCTGCGTCACTGCGGCCTCCCCGGCCCGGCGGCACGCACCGAGGGGTCGGCACGTCGTCCTGGGTGCAGGATGACGCGTATGCGACTCGGACTCCAGATCCCCGACTTCACCTGGCCCGGCGGGCCGGCCGCGCTCGGCCCCACGCTGCGCCGCATCGCGACGGACGCGGAGGCGTCCGGCATGGCCAGCGTCTGGGTCATGGACCACTTCTTCCAGATCTCCATGGTCGGCCCGGCGGAGAACGACATGCTCGAGGGCTGGGCCACGCTCGCCCACCTCGCCGCGGTCACCGAGAAGGTCACGCTCGGCACGATGGTCACGGGCGTGACGTACCGGCACCCCGGCGTCCTCGTGAAGACCGCGACGACGCTCGACGTCCTGTCCGGCGGCCGCGCCTGGTTCGGCGTCGGCGCGGCGTGGAACGAGGAGGAGCACGTCGGGCTCGGCGTGCCGTACCCGCCGCTCGCGGAGCGCTTCGAGCGGCTCGAGGAGACGCTGCGGATCGCCCACCGGATGTGGTCCGGCGACGAGAGCCCGTACGAGGGCGAGCACTACACGCTGGCCCGCCCGCTGAACTCCCCGCCCGCGCTCTCCTCGCCGCACCCGAAGATCCTCATCGGCGGCACGGGCGAGAAGAAGACGCTGCGGATGGTCGCCGAGTACGCCGACGCCTGCAACATCTTCGAGATGGGGCCGGACGCCGTCCGCGCCAAGCTCGACGTGCTCCGCGCGCACTGCGACCGGCTCGGTCGCGACTACGACGCGATCGAGAGGACGTCGCTCGGCCGGCTCGACCTCGTGCGGCCCGGCGCCGAGCGGGTCGAGGGCAGCCAGACCGTCGAGGAGGCGGTCGACCGGTTCGCCGCGTACGCGGCGGTCGGCGTCGACCACGCCATCGTCTCCCTGCCGCGGGTCAGCGACCCGGCGGCCTGGGAGCTCGTCCCCGAGCTCGTCGCGGCGCTGGAGAAGATCACGCCCGCCGGCCGCTGAGGCGTCCCGCAGGACGGTCACGCCCGCCGCGGACGGGCGGTCGTCGGTTAGTTTTGCGACAGCCGGACCGCGCCGACGACGCCGCACCCCATCGCCGGTACTGGACGACCCCCGGAGGCCCGCCCCGTGTTCTCGAAGATCCTGGTCGCCAACCGCGGCGAGATCGCTGTCCGGGCCTTCCGGGCCGCCTACGAGCTCGGGGCGCGCACCGTTGCGGTCTTCCCGTGGGAGGACCGCAACGCCGTCCACCGGATCAAGGCGGACGAGTCGTACCTCATCGGCGAGCGCGGCCACCCCGTGCACGCCTACCTCACGGTGTCCGAGATCGTCCGGGTCGCCCGGGAGTCGGGTGCCGACGCCGTCTACCCGGGCTACGGCTTCCTCTCCGAGAACCCCGAGCTGGCGCAGGCCTGCGCCGACGCGGGCATCACGTTCATCGGCCCGACCGCACCGGTGCTCTCGATGGCCGGCAACAAGGTCAAGGCGGTGACGGCGGCCCGGGCGGCGGGCGTGCCCGTGCTGCGGTCGTCCGAGCCGTCGGCCGACCTCGACACGCTGGTCGCCGCGGCGGACGAGATCGGCTTCCCGGTGTTCGCCAAGGCGGTGGCCGGCGGTGGCGGCCGCGGCATGCGCCGGGTCGACGAGCGTTCCGGGCTGCGCGAGGCCCTGACGACGGCGATGCGGGAGGCCGAGGGCGCCTTCGGCAACCCGACGATGTTCCTCGAGCAGGCCGTCCTGCGGCCGCGGCACATCGAGGTCCAGGTGCTCGCCGACGCGACCGGCGAGACCGTCCACCTCTTCGAGCGCGACTGCTCGGTGCAGCGCCGGCACCAGAAGGTCGTCGAGATCGCCCCGGCGCCCAACCTCGACCCCGAGGTCCGGGACGCGCTCTGCCGCGACGCGGTCGCCTTCGCCAAGGGGATCGGCTACGTCAACGCCGGCACCGTCGAGTTCCTCCTCGACACCGCCGGCGACAACGCGGGCCAGCACGTCTTCATCGAGATGAACCCGCGCATCCAGGTCGAGCACACGGTGACCGAGGAGGTCACCGACGTCGACCTCGTCATGTCGCAGATGCGGATCGCCGCGGGGGAGACCCTCGCCGACCTCGGGCTCACCCAGGACAGGATCCACCTGCGCGGTGCGGCCCTGCAGTGCCGCATCACCACCGAGGACCCGGCGAACGGCTTCCGCCCCGACACCGGCATGGTCAACACCTACCGCTCGCCCGGCGGCGCCGGCGTGCGGCTCGACGGCGGCACGGTGCACGCGGGCGCGTCGGTCAGCCCGCACTTCGACTCGATGCTCGTCAAGCTCATCTGCCGCGGCGCGGACTTCGAGACCGCCGTCCGCCGCTCGCAGCGCGCGCTCGCCGAGTTCCGGATCCGCGGGGTGAGCACGAACATCCCGTTCCTCCAGGCGCTGCTCGCCGAGCCGGACTTCGTCGCCGGCGGCGTCACGACGTCCTTCATCGACGACCGGCCGTACCTCGCGGCCGCCCGCGGCAGCAGCGACCGCGGCACGAAGCTGCTCACCTGGCTCGCGGACGTCACCGTGAACAAGCCGAACGGCGAGCCGCGGACGACGCTCGCCCCGCGGGAGAAGCTGCCGCCCGTCGACGTTGTCGCCCCGGCCCCCGACGGCTCGCGGCAGCGGCTGCTCGCGCTCGGCCCGGAAGGCTTCGCGCAGGCGCTGCGGGCGCAGGGCCCGGTCGCGGTCACCGACACGACGTTCCGTGACGCGCACCAGTCGCTGCTCGCGACCCGGGTCCGCACCCGGGACCTGCTCGCCGTCGCGCCGCACGTCGCCCGGATGACCCCCGGGCTGCTCTCGGTCGAGTGCTGGGGCGGGGCGACGTACGACGTCGCGCTGCGCTTCCTCGGCGAGGACCCCTGGGAGCGGCTCGCGTCGCTGCGCGAGACGATGCCGAACCTGTGCCTGCAGATGCTGCTGCGCGGCCGCAACACCGTCGGGTACACGCCGTACCCGACCGAGGTCACCGACGCGTTCGTCCGCGAGGCCGCCGCGACCGGCATCGACGTCTTCCGGATCTTCGACGCGCTCAACGACGTCGAGCAGATGCGCCCGGCGATCGAGGCCGTCCGGGACACCGGGACCGCGGTCGCCGAGGTGGCGCTCTGCTACACGGCCGACCTGCTCGACCCGGCCGAGACGCTCTACACCCTCGACTACTACCTCGGCCTCGCCGACGAGATCGTCGCGGCGGGCGCGCACGTCATCGCCGTCAAGGACATGGCGGGCCTGCTCCGGCCGTACGCCGCGAAGAAGCTCGTCACCGCGCTCCGCGAGCGCTTCGACCTGCCGGTGCACCTGCACACCCACGACACCGCGGGCGGCCAGCTCGCGACGCTCGTCGCGGCCGTCGAGGCCGGGGTGGACGCCGTCGACGTCGCGACCGCGTCGATGTCCGGGACGACGAGCCAGCCGTCGATGTCCGCGCTCGTCGCGGCCCTCGCGCACACCGAGCGGGCGCCCGACCTCGACCTGCGCGCCGTCATGGACCTCGAGCCGTACTGGGAGTCGGTGCGCCGGGTCTACGCGCCGTTCGAGTCCGGGCTGCCGTCGCCGACCGGGCGGGTCTACGACCACGAGATCCCCGGCGGCCAGCTCTCCAACCTGCGCCAGCAGGCGATCGCCCTGGGGCTGGGGGAGAAGTTCGAGCAGATCGAGGCGATGTACGCCGCGGCGGACCGGATCCTCGGCCGGCTCGTCAAGGTCACGCCGTCCTCGAAGGTCGTCGGCGACCTCGCCCTGCACCTCGTCGCCGTCGGTGCCGACCCGAAGGAGTTCGCCGAGAACCCCGACCGGTTCGACATCCCGGACTCGGTCATCGGCTTCCTCGGCGGTGAGCTCGGCGACCCGCCCGGCGGCTGGCCGGAGCCGTTCCGCAGCAAGGCGCTCGCGGGGCGCAGCACGCCCAAGCGCACCGTGGACCTCTCCGAGGACGACCGCAAGGCGCTGACGACGGACCGCCGGACGACGCTCAACCGGCTGCTCTTCCCGGGCCCGACGAAGGACTTCGCCGTCGTGCGCGAGACGTACGGGGACGTGTCCGTCATCGACACGACCGACTACCTGTACGGCCTGCGGCACGGGGTCGAGCACGTCGTCGAGCTCGAGCGCGGCGTGCGGCTCATCGCCGGGCTCGAGGCTGTCGGCGACGTCGACGAGAAGGGCCTGCGGACCGTCATGTGCACCCTCAACGGGCAGCTGCGCCCGATCCAGGTGCGCGACCGGTCGGTCAAGGTCGACGTCCGGCAGGCGGAGCGCGCGGACCCGACGAACCCGGGTCACGTCGCCGCGCCGTTCTCCGGTGTCGTGTCGCTCGCGGTCGAGACCGGTGCCACGGTCGAGGCGGGCGCGACGGTCGCGACGATCGAGGCGATGAAGATGGAGGCCTCGATCACGACCCCGGTCGCGGGGGTGGTCCAGCGGCTCGCGATCGGTGCCGTGACGCAGGTCGAGGGCGGGGACCTCGTGCTCGTCATCGCCCCGCAGGGCTGACCGCGGGGTCAGCCCCGGCTGGCCAGGGCGTCGAGGAGGACGGCCTGCAGGTCCGCCGGGTCGCGGGCCTGGTAGGCCTGCCCGCCCGGGGTGGCCTCGGCGAGCCGGCGCAGCGAGGGCAGGTCGGTGTCACCGCCGATGCCGATGGCGATGAGCCGGACGGCGCCCTTCGCGCGCCCCTTCTCGAGCCGGGCGACGACCTCGTCGAGGGTCAGGCCGGTGCTGTCGAGGTTGCGGCCGTCGGTGAGCAGGACGACGACGTTCGAGGCGCGCCCGTCGTAGCTGGCCTGCATCTCGGCGACCGCGGCGTCGACGGTGTCGTAGATCGACGTGCCGCCGTCGCGGGTCTGCTCGGGCAGCGCCTTGAGCAGCTCGAGGATCGCGGCGCGGTGCGTCCTGCCCTGGTCCTGCGCGTCGAGCCGGTCGACCGCCGCGAGCTGCTTGTAGTCGACGTCGCCCTCGATCTTCGAGGCGAACATCCAGGCCCCGACACTGTTGTCCGGCGGGAGCGCCGTCAGTGCGGCGCTCGCGGCGTCGCGGACGAGGTCGATCCGCTTGACGCCCGGCCGGGCCTCGATGTTCATCGACGTCGACACGTCGATGAGCGCGAGCATCCGGGTCGGCGCGGCGAGCGTCGTCAGCGCGGTGATGGTCGCGCCGACCGTCTTGGCGTCGGGGACGGGCAGCGCCCGGATCTTCTCCGTGCGCACGCCCTCGCCGTCCGGTGCCTCGCCGCCCTCGAGCCGGAACCCCTGCCCGGCGTACGTCGCCCCGGCCCCGGACGAGGTGAGCTCGGCCGCGACGCTCTTCACGAGCGCCTCGGTGGTCGCGCCCCAGCGGCCGTCCGCGACGCGGACGAGCGGGTAGTCCAGGGACGGCGAGCCGTCCTTCGGGTAGATCATCGTCAGTGAGGCGAGGCCGCTGCGCCGCAGCGAGAGGACGGCCTGCTCGGTGGTCGGGATGATCGGCGTCGCGGGGGAGTTCTCGCTGACGAGGTCGAGCGGGGCCTGCAGACCGGCCGTGTTGCCCTGCGAGACGGACAGGCTGAGGGCGGCGAGGGCGCGACGGTACTGCGGGGTGTCGCCGAGGCTGGCGCGCAGCGCGAACGCCGTCGCGAGGCCGCAGGTGTCCGTGGTGAGGTCGACCGACACCGGCCAGCCGGTGGTCACCGCCTGCGCCCACGCGGGCGGGTCGTCCGTCGACCACTTGAGTGCCTTCGCCGAGGCCTCGCTCGTCGAGAGCACGACGGGGGACGTCGCGAGCGAGCCCTCGCGGGCCAGCGGGACGGCGCGGGCGGCCCGGGCGACCCAGATCGAGGAGTCCGGGATCCACAGGTGCGGCAGCCGGGCGAGCTCCTCGGGCAGGGTCGCCGCCTTGGCGGCCCGGGTCGCCGCGACGATCTGGTCCGGGTCGACGCCCTGGACGTCGACGCGCAGGCACGTGCCGTCGGACAGCGCACGGCCCTGGGCCGGCGCGAGGACGGCGTTGACCGCCGGGGTCATCGTCGGGCTGGCAGCGACCCGGACGACGGTCGGGGTGCAGTCCGCGGACGTCGCACCGCGCAGGGTCTGGACGAACGACAGGTCGACCGCACCGGTGCGCAGGGCGACGGCGGCGCCGCCGGAGGCGACCGCGAGCACAGCGAGGGCGGCGACGAGCCGGCGCCCGCGGCGACGCGGCTGCCGCCGGGACCCGGGCGTGTGCCGGCCCACGGAACCTCCTGTCGACCCCGCCGCGACCCGTCCGCTTCGGGTGGCGGCCCGGGGAGAGGGGCCAGGTTAGCCCTGGTCAGCGCGCGAACGGGGGGTCCGGGCGAATGAATCACCCACGGTGGCCGGAAGGCGACGGTGGGGAGCGGAACGGGGCCGTCCGCGACGACGGCCCCCGACGTGCGCGAAGATGCGCGCATGACCGACAGCGGCCTCTTCCCCACGAGCGTGACGACGCACACCGCAGCGAGCGCGGTCCGGCGGCGCGGGACCGCACTCGTCCGCCCGCCGGGGCCGCGGCTGGCCGACGGGATCGTCACGCACATCGAGCGGTCGCCCGTCGACGTCCCGCTCGCGCGGGCCCAGCATGCGGCCTACGTCGCGGCGCTGGCGGGGGCCGGCTGGGACGTCCGGGAGGTGCCGCCGGCCGACGAGCATCCGGACGCCGTGTTCGTCGAGGACACCGTCGTCGTCGTCGACGACCTCGCGGTGCTCACCCACCCGGGCGCCCTGCAGCGTCGCGGCGAGGTCGAGGGGACGGCGAAGGCGGTCGAGGGGCTCGGGCTGCGGACCGTGCGGATCACGGCGCCCGGCCACCTCGACGGCGGGGACGTCCTCCAGGTCGGGACGACGGTCTACGTCGGCCGCGGCGGCCGCACCGACGCCGAGGGCATCCGCCAGCTCCGGGCGCACCTCGCGCCGCTGGGCCGCACCGTGGTCCCGGTGCCGCTGCACGCCGTCCTGCACCTGAAGTCGGCGGTGACCGCGCTGCCCGACGGCACGATCGTCGGGCTGCCGGACCTCGTCGACGTCGCCCCGTTCCCGACGCTGCGGACCGTCGAGGAGGAGGGCGGCGCGCACGTCGTCCCCATCACCGAGGGCACCGTGCTCATGGCCACCTCGGCCCCGAAGACGCGGGAGTGGCTGCTCGACCTCGGCTTCGACGTCGTCGCCGTCGACATCGGCGAGTTCGAGAAGCTCGAGGGCTGCGTGACCTGCCTCAGCGTGCTCGTCCCGGCCCGCTGACCTCCGCGCGCCGACCACCGCCTGCCGGACGACGGGTCAGCCGACCGCGCCGACCGTGACCGCCGCGACGGCGAGCGCGGCGAGCGCCAGGGCGAGCCGGACGCCGTCCCAGCGCAGCAGCCGTCGGTAGGCCGCCGGGTCGAAGCCGGCGCCGAGCCGGGAGTGCTGCGGGACGGCCCCGAACGCGGTGACCGCGAGCAGCCCGGCGAGCAGCAGCGCGGCCGCGAGGCCCGCCGTCCGCGGGACGCCCGGGACGACGAGCAGCGCGACGGTCGACGCGCCGAGCGCGGCGAAGAGCGGCCCGACGACGAGGCTGACCCGACGGGTGTGGCTCGCCTCGTAGCCGGCGAACGCAGGCACCGGGACGGCGGCCATCTGGGGGTAGACGAGCACCCGGACGGTCGCCTGGAACCCGGCGTAGGCGGCCGTCGTCGCGACGTGCGCGACCGCCGCGACGAGGGCCGCGTCCACCCCGCTCAGCCGGTCATGCCCAGGGCGGCCTCGCTGTGCGCGAGCGCCCGGGCGTACCAGGGCTCGGGGTCGAGCGCCGTGGCCAGCCGCAGGTGCCGCACGGCCTCGTGGTGGCGGCTGCGCCGGCTCAGCGTCCGGCCGAGCGCGGCGTGCGCGTAGTGGTCGGCCGGGTCGCGGTCCACCACCTGCCGGAAGAGGTCCTCGGCCCGGGCCAGCTGGGCCGTCGCGAACGCTGCGCGGCCGGCCAGGAGCAGCACCGACGTCGGTGCGTCCTCACCGAGCAGCGGGTCGAGGACCTGGAACGCCGAGTGGGCGTCCCCGGCCGAGACGAGCCGCTGCGCCGTCCGGAACCTCTCGACGTCGTCCATGGGCCCATCCTCCGTCCGGCACCGGCCCGGGGACCAGTCCCCGGGCACCGACTCCAGACAACTCCGGCGACCCGACAGACGTTCCGCCGCCGCCGAAACCGTGCCGTCACCTGCGGACGGGGCCGGTCTGGCACAGTGACGCCGTGCCCCACGACGCAGCCGGTGTGCGCACCGGCGCGTGGTATGCCGGGGCCTGCCTGCTCATCCTCGGCGTCATGCCGATCATCTCCAACGGCCGGCCGCCGGGCGCGAGCGCGCTGACCTTCGCGCTCCTGCTCACCCTGTGGGAGGTCGTGCTCGCCGTCCCGGTCCAGCTGCGGGAGTGGCGGTCGGGGGAGCGCGGGCTGCTCCGCGAGCGGCTCCAGCGGGACGTCGCCCGCCGGGTCGCGCTCGTCACGCTGGGCACCGGGATGCTCTTCGGGATCTCCACGTGGGCGTACGTGCTGGCCTTCCAGACCGCGGGCGCCGTGAACGCCGCGATCGCCCTGCAGTCCTACCCGCTCGTCGCGGCGGCCCTGGAGGCGGTCGTCCTCGGGCGGCGCAAGACCCGCACCGAGCTCGCGTTCACGGGCGTGATCGTCGTCGCGCTGTACTACCTCGCGACCGGCGGCACGTGGCGGATGAGCGGCGTCTCGGGCTGGTTCGCGGTGGCGCTGTCCGTGCCGGTGATGTGGAGCATCGCGCACATCACCCTGCGCCAGGCGCTCGTGTCGACGACGATCACCCCGCTCCAGGTGACGACGTCCCGGCTCGTCGTGTCCGGCGTCTTCCTCGTGCCGCTCGCGCTCGCCGTCGACGGGCCGCGGGCGGTCGCCGGCGCGCTGACCTCCCCGGGGCTGCAGCTGTTCGGGGCGCTCATGGGGCTGGCCTACTACCTCGAGCTCGTCCTGTGGTTCTATGCCGTCCGCCAGATCGACGTCTCGCTGGCGAGCGCCATCACCGTGCCCGCACCGGCGGTGACGCTGCTGCTCGCGGTGCTCTTCCTCGGCGAGCACGCCCACACGTACCAGGTGGTCGCGCTCGGCGCCGTCCTCGTCGGGCTGTTCGGGCTGGTCCGGGCCGGCGCCGCCGCCCGGGCCCGGCAGCGGCCGCTGCCCGACCCGGTGGTGTGACGACCCTGTGGCGTGACCACCCGGGCGCGGGCCGCCGCGCCGGCTCTGGCACAGTACGGACGTGGTCGCTCCGCTCGTCGTCGCGCTCGTCGGGGGAGGGCTCGCGCTGTTCGTCCTCGGCGCGGTGCTCGCCGGTCTGGGGAAGGTGCCCGGCCGGGTCGTCCTCGGCCTCGCGGCGCTGCTCGAGGTGGTCGTCGCCGTCCAGGTGGTGTGGGCCGTCGTCTCGCTCGTCGGCGGGTACCGGCCGGCCGAGACCCTCGTCGTCGTGTTCTACCTGCTGGGCGTCCTCGTCGTCCTGCCGCTCGTCGTCGCCTGGTCGCTCGCGGAGCGCACCCGCTGGAGCAACCTCGTCGTCGCCGTCGGCGCCCTGACGGTGATGGCGATGACGGCACGCCTGGATCAGATGTGGAGGGTCACCGGTGGTTGAGACGACGCCGGCCGCGGAGCCCGGGGTCACCGCGACCGGCTTCGGCCGGGTGCTCGTGGTGCTGTACGCGGTCATGGCCGTCGGCGCCTGCTCCCGCTCGGCCGTGCAGGTCTCGACCCGGTTCGGCGAGGCGCCGATCGCCTACTCGCTCAGCGCGTTCGCCGCGGTCGTCTACGTCCTCGCGACCGTCGGGCTGGCCCGGCGCGGCCCGGCGGCGCGCCGGCTCGCGACGATCGCCTGCACCGTCGAGCTCGTCGGCGTGCTCGCCGTCGGGACCTTCACCGTCGCGGTGCCGTCCGACTTCCCGGACGCGACGGTCTGGTCGCTCTACGGGATGGGCTACGTGTTCATCCCGCTCGTGCTGCCGGTGCTCGGCCTGTGGTGGCTGCGCCGGACCCGGTTCGCCGGCTGAGCGAGCCGGCAGCGCTCAGCCGCGGCCGAGCGCTGCCGCGGTGAGACGGGACAGCGACGCGCGCTGGACGCCGTCCGCGTCGAAGTTCGCCGGGCCGAGCCAGGCCTCGTAGGCGGGCGCGAGGGCCCGGACGTCGTCGTCGGTCATGGCGAACCACGCGGTGTCCCGGTTGCGGCCCTTGTAGACGACGGCGTTGCGGAAGATGCCCTCGAAGGTGAAGCCGAGCCGGGCGGCCGCCGCCCGCGACGGGGCGTTCAGGGCGTCGCACTTCCACTCGTAGCGGCGGTAGCCGAGGTCGAGGACGGCATGCCGGGCCATGAGCCACATCGCCTCGGTGGCGGCGCGCGAGCGCTGCAGGGCGGCCGAGTACACGATCGAGCCGACCTCGACGGCGCCGTGCGCGACGTCCGTGCGCATGAACGTCGCGGTGCCCTCGACGGCGTCGCGCCCGCCGTCGGTGACGACGAGGACCATCGGCCACGTGCCGGGGGTCGCGGCGAGGCCGTCGAGCCAGGCGACGACCTCGGCCGTCTCGGCGGGCCGGTTGAAGAGGTACGTCCAGCGGATCTCGACCTCGTCCGCGGTGCCGGCGAGGAGGACGGCGGTGAGCGCCTCGGCGTGCCGCTCGGCGTCCCAGGCCTCGAGCCGGCAGTACCGCCCGGTGAGGGTCTGCGGGCGCGGCGGCTCGCGCGGCGTCCAGCCGTCGACGGGCAGACCGACGGGGCGGCCGACGGCGTCGACCCGGTAGGCGAGGCCCTCCGGGGTCGTCACCGACTGCGGGTCGTGCACAGGTGCACCGGTCTGGGCGGTCTGCTCGCTCACGCGCCGACCCTCTCACGGTCGTCGCCGGGCGGGCACGCAGGCACGGTCCTGTGGTCGTCGACCCGGAGTGACGGCGACACTGGACGGATGGGAGCGCACGGGTCCGCGGCCGGGTGGCCGGCCGACGCACCCCAGGTGCAGGTCGTCGTCGCCCATCCGCAGCGTGCGACCCTGCGCGTCGGCGACGTCTTTCTGAAGATCGACCCGAACCAGGCGCACACCGACGTCGAGGTCGAGGCGATGGCCCTCGCGCCGGTCCCGACCCCGCAGGTGCTCTGGCGGCAGCCACCCGTGCTCGCGCTGGCCGCCCTGCCAGGGACGGCGCTGGGACGCCTCGGCGAGCGGACCACCGCACCGGCGGCCGCGTGGGCAGCGGCCGGTGCCGTCGTCCGCAGGCTGCACGACGCGCCGCTGCCGCCGCTGCCCCGCCGGAGCACGGACGAGGTGGCGGCCGAGGTCGACGAGGCCTGCGCGTGGCTCGTCGCGAACGACGTCCTGCCTGCCGACGTGGTCGCCCGCAACCGCAGGCTCGCCGACGTGGCCCTGCGACCGCGGACACCGGTGTTCGTGCACGGGGACCTGCAGATCAGCCACGTGTTCGTCGACGGCGAGGTGGTCACCGGCGTCATCGACTGGTCCGAGGCCGGCCAGGGCGACGCGACGTACGACCTCGCCAGCCTCACCTTCGGGCACGAGGAGCGCCTCGGTGACCTGCTCGGCGGGTACGGCACCGACGTCGACCTGGACGCGGTCCGCGCCTGGTGGTCGTTGCGGGCGCTGCGGGCGACGCCCTGGCTGATCCGGCACGGCTTCGACCCGTTCCTCCCCGGCTGCGAGGTCGACGTGCTGATGTCACGGATGTGACGGGGCGTGCCAGGCTCGGGGCATGACGTTGCCGGGCATCTTCACCGTCGAGGAGGCACGTGAGGTCCTGACCGGCCTCCTGCCGCTGCTGGACCGGGTCGTCGAGGTACGGGCCGACGCCCGTCAGCTCGGGGCCGACCTGGACGCCGGCGCGGCCGGCGGCGCCGATGGCGGCGGCCTCGGCGGGCTGCCGGAGCTCAAGGCGGCGCAGGCCCGGCTCGACGACCTGCTCACGCAGGTGCAGGCGACCGGAGTCGAGCTCAAGGGGTTCGCGCCGCTCCTGCTGGACTTCCCGGCGGACCTGGACGGCGTGCCGGTACTCCTGTGCTGGGTCGAGGGAGAGCGGGCGCTCGACTGGTACCACCGGGCGGACCTCGGCTTCGCCGGGCGACGTCGGCTGCCGCTGTGAGGGTGCACTGTCCGTGGGCGGCCGTAGGTTGGCCGTCGACCCAGCCGACGAGCCCCAGGAGGCATCCGTGACCACCCTTCCCGGCCGGTCGAGGACCGCGCTGGTCGTCGTCGACGTGCAGAACGGCGTCATGGCCGGCGCCCACGACCGTGACGGCGTCATCGCCAACATCAACATCCTCGTGTCGACCGCCCGCGCGCAGAGCGTGCCGGTCGTGTGGGTGCAGCACTCCAGCGAGGAGCTGCCCACCGGCAGCGAGCCCTGGCAGTACGTGCCCGAGCTCGTCCGTGAGCCGTCGGAGCCGCTGGTGCACAAGGAGTACGGAGACTCCTTCGAGGCGACCGACCTCGAGTCGGTGCTCGCCGGTCTCGGCGTCGGGCGGCTCGTCGTCGCAGGCGCGCAGACGGACGCGTGCATCCGCTCGACGCTGCACGGCGCGATCACCCGCGGCTACGACGCGACGCTCGTCGCGGACGCGCACACCACCGAGGACCTCTCGGAGTGGGGTGCACCGCCCCCCGCACAGGTCGTCGCGCACACGAACCTGTACTGGTCGTGGCAGTCGGCGCCGGGGCGGACGGGGGGTGTCGTCGAGACCGCCGCCGTCGACTTCGGGCCCGTCGAGGGCTGAGCCCGGCTCTCACCCGAGGGTGGCGGGCCGCTCCAGCATCGTGCCGTCCGGCGGGCGGAACCCGAACGCGGTGTAGACGTCGTGGGCGTCGGCGGTGTGGAGCATCCAGCGGAAGCGCGCGCCCGGGCCCTCGTCGACCATCGTGCGCACGAGCCCGTGCCCGATGCCCCGGCCCCGGTGCGCGTGCACGACGAACACGTCCGCGAGGTAGGCGACGCCGTAGCCGTCGCTGACGGCGCGGGCGTAGCCGACCATGGCGCCGTCCGACCGGTCGTAGGCACCGACGACCCGCCACGCGCCGTCCAGCTGGGCCAGCACGGTGTCCCGGTCGCGCCAACGGCCCCAGTAGGCGTCGGAGCCGAGGAAGCCCCAGACGACGTCTCGGTCCACGCGGGCGCGGTCGTCGTCGAACGTGTAGGCGTCGGGTGTGGTCACGTGGCGAGTGTGCCGGGGTGGCGCGGCCCCTGCGGCCGACTCCCGATCACTGGCAGACTTCCCGATCATCGGCCCGGACGTCCCGGGCGACCTCGGGGGAGGTTCTCGTGATGTCCGCATCCGCTGGTGGCGCGGTCGTTCCGGCACGGCCGCGGGTCCGCGCCCGCAACCACGTGCTGCCCGCGGTGGTCGTGTTCGCGGGGGTCGCCGCGTTCGTCGTCCTCGCCCTGCTCGTGTTCAGCCTGGTGTTCCTCGTCGACGACGAGTTCGACCCGAAGGCCTTGGTCGTCGGTCTGGCCGGTGGTGTCGGGGCGGCGGCCGGCGTCGCCGTGGTGGCCTTCGTCGTCGGGCTCGCGCTCGACGCGCTGACCCGGTCGGCGCCGACCGCGGTCCGGTGGGCCGCGCCGGCACCGCTACCGCTCGTCGGCCTCGCGATCATGGTGGTCGGCGACCCCTTCCTCGGCTTCTACCCGACCGTCCTCGGGCTGCTCCTGTGCGGCTACTGGGCGGTGTTCCTCGCGCAGGCCGGCGTGGTCCGGCTCTACCGTCGGGTGCGAGGCCAGCCGACAGCCGCCTGAGCGGGGCCGTGCGTCAGCAGCGGGGCCGTCAGCAGTCCGCAGGAAGTGCGGGCGCCACCGGGGCAGGGGTGCTGCGCCGGATGTTCGTCCAGCCGGTCCACCCTCGCTCCTCGAGGAGCTCGAGCATGCGGACGGCGCCCGGGAAGCACTCGACGAACGCCGCGTCGAGCAGAGCGACCAGGTCGTCGCTCACCGGGTGCTCCTCCTCCACGCCCTCCGCGCCGTCCGCGGCCGCCTCGATGAAGGCTGCCACCCGGTCGGCGAGCACCGGCAGCCGTGGGTCGTCCGGCCCGCAGTCGACGAGCTCCCCGACGTCCAGGTACAGCCGGCGCAGGGACTCGTCCTCGAGCTGGGCCTGCTTCATCGCCATCCACGGGCCCACCTGCTCGGGCATCTGGGCCGCGATGAGGGTCCAGCTGTCACGCTCGATCTCGACGAGCCGCTCGCGGAAGCCGAGCTCGCGCATCCGGTCGACGTAGGCGACGACCTCGGGCGGCAGCGCCAGGCTGTCGCCGGCCGCGAGCTTCGCGATCCGCTCGCGGTGCACCTGGCGTTCCCGGATCTCGGCCCGCAGCCGGCGGTCGATGTCCTCGACCGCCGCCACGAACTCCTCGTCGTCCGCGGCCAGCAGCTCGCGCACCCGGGAGAGCGGGACGCCCGCGTCGGCGAGGGTGCGGATCCGCACGAGCTCGACGACGGCGGCCGCGCCGTAGCGCCGGTAGCCGGAGCGGTCGCGTTCGGGCTCGGGCAGCAGTCCCTTGGCGTGGTAGTGCCGGACCGTTCGCACCGTCACACCGGCGTACGACGCGAGCTGGCCGATCGTCAGCATGGCTCCAGTGTCCGCTCTTCCTGCCGCTGGGGTCATGACGTCTTGCCGCGGTGGATGCGCATGGCGAGCAGGTACGCGACGACGAGCAGCCCGACGCACCAGGCGAGCGCCGTCCAGATGCCGTTGCCCACCGGCTGCTCGGCGAGCAGGGCGCGCAGGGTGTCGACGATCGGGGTGACCGGCTGGTGCTCGGCGAACCAGCGGACCGGTCCCGGCATGCCGGCCGTCGGGACGAACGCCGAGCTGACGAACGGCAGG
The DNA here is from genome assembly GCF_002198655.1 of Kineosporia sp. A_224. Lineage (GTDB taxonomy): Bacteria > Actinomycetota > Actinomycetes > Actinomycetales > Kineosporiaceae > R-H-3. The sequence goes on along the minus strand of NZ_MWLN01000186.1, from coordinate 43,049 downwards.
AAGACCAGGGGGTAGGAGAACCCGCTCACCCCGTCGACGGACGTCGCGGTCAGCCCGGGGATCACGGCCAGCCAGGTGAGGGCCAGGGTGAAGAGCACCATGATCCCGAGGACCGCCAGCCAGGCGAGCACCCCGGCGCCGGACCGGAAGCCCATCGCCAGGGCGACGAGGACGACGAGGACGAGCGACACGAGGTTTGCCACGACCGAGGTGAGGACGTGCCCCCACAGCAGGGCCGACCGGGCGATCGGCATCGACCGGAACCGCTCGAAGATGCCGCTCGAGACGTCGGTGAAGAGCCTGAACGCGGTGTAGGCGATGCCGGAGGCGACGGTGACGAGCAGGATCCCGGGCAGCAGGTAGTCGACGTACGCGCCGCGGCCGACGTCGATGGCGCCGCCGAAGACGTAGACGAAGAGCAGCAGCATGGTGATCGGCGTGACCGCCGTCGTGATGATGGTGTCCGGGCTGCGCAGGATGTGCTTCAGGGACCGCCCGAGCAGGACGGTGCTGTCGTGGACGAAGGCGGTGGACTCGGCGGTGGACATCGGTGGCTCCCTACGGGCGGGGATCGTCGTGACCGACGATCGCCAGGTAGACGTCTTCGAGGGTCGGCTGCTTCTCGACGTACTCGACCGTGGCCGCCGGGAGGAGCCGCTTGAGCTCGGCGAGCGTGCCGTCGGCGATGATGCGGCCCTCGTGGAGGATCGCGATCCGGTCGGCGAGCTGCTCGGCCTCGTCGAGGTACTGCGTCGTGAGCAGGACGGTGATGCCCTGACCGGCGAGGTCCCGGACGGTCCGCCAGACCTCGAGCCGCGACTGCGGGTCGAGGCCGGTCGTCGGCTCGTCGAGGAAGAGCACCCGCGGGCTGCCGACGAGGCTCATCGCGATGTCGAGCCGGCGGCGCATCCCGCCGGAGTACGTCGCGACCCGGCGCCCGGCCGCGTCGGTCAGCCCGAACCGTTCGAGCAGCCCGTCGGCCACCGCGGCCGCGTCCGTGATGCGGCGCAGCCGGGCGACGAGCACAAGGTTCTCGCGCCCGGTGAGGACCTCGTCGACGGCCGCGAACTGGCCCGTGAGGCTGATCGAGGCCCGGACCTCGGCCGCCTGGGTGGCGACGTCGTGCCCGTCGACGGTCGCGGTCCCGCCGTCGGCCCTGAGCAGCGTCGCGAGGATCTTCACCGCTGTCGTCTTGCCCGCGCCGTTGGAGCCGAGCAGGGCGAGGACCGACCCGCGGGGGACCCTCAGGTCGACGCCCCGCAGGACTGCGTGGTCGCCGTAGGACTTCGTGAGCCCCACGGTCTCGATGGCGTGTGTCGTGGTCATGACGTCAGGCTGCAACCCTGACCCGGCGTCAAGGTCAAGCGCCCGGCCCCGACGAATTTCATGCAACCAGTGGTTGCGTATTGATGCCACCTCGGTCTAGCCTCACATGCAACCAAACGTTGCAGGAGGCGGACATGGAGCTCGGGACCATCGAGCAGGAGATCTACGTCGAGGCGTCACCCGAGGTCGTCTACGAGGTGGTGAGCAGTCCCGACCACCTCAAGCACTGGTGGCCGGACGAGGCGCACTACGACCCGACGCCGGGCTCGAGCGGTCAGATCGTCTTCGAGCGCGACGGCGGGGGAGCGGTGGTCGAGCTCACCGTCGTCGACGCGAAGCCGCCGTCGACGTTCGTCTTCCGCTGGACGCACCCGGCCGGCGAGACGGCGGCGGAGGGCAACTCGCTGCTCGTGACGTTCGACCTCGCGCCGTCGGGCAGCGGCACGCTGCTGCGGATGACCGAGACCGGTTTCCGCGAGATGGGCTGGGAGGTCGCGGTCCTGGAGCAGCAGTTCGCCGAGCACGTCGAGGGCTGGGCCTACTTCCTGCCGCGGATCGTGCCCTACGTCGCGACGCTGGTCGTGCGGCCGTGACGGTTGCCGGGGCCGTCGACGACGACCTGTGGTCGGCGATCGGCGACCCGACCCGGCGCCGGCTGCTCGACCTGCTGCTCCTCGAGGAGGCGGGCACCGCGACCAGCCTCAGCCAGCAGCTGCCGGTCACCCGGCAGGCGGTCGCCAAGCACCTGGGCGTCCTCGACCGGGTCGGCCTCGTCCACGGGACGCCGGCCGGCCGGGAGAAGCGCTACCGGGTGGACGACGCCCAGCTCGCGCGCGCGGTCGCGCAGCTGGCGTCCGTCGGGTCGGCGTGGGACGCCCGCCTGCGGCGGATCAAGCGCATCGCCGAGGCGATCCAGGTCGCACGTCAGGACTGACGGGACGACCGGCGGAGCGACCGGGAGAGCAACGACCAGAAGATCAACGATCAAGAAAGCAGGGGAGTGGGCGACATGGTGGACATCCTGCACAGGGTGGGCGTCCGGACGGCGGCCCCGGAGGCCGTCTACGACGCGCTGACGACGGTCGAGGGCCTCGCGGGCTGGTGGACCGAGGGCACCGCGGCGCGCGGCGACGCCGCGAGCCCGGGCGGCGTGGTCGAGTTCCGGTTCCCGCCGGTGGGCGGCTTCGACATGGAGGTCGTCGAGGCGAAGGCGCCGGAGCGGCTGCAGTGGCGCGTCGTCGACGGCCCGCCGGAGTGGGTCGGGACGACGATCGACTGGGACCTGCGTCAGGACGGCGACTGGACGATCGTCCTGTTCGCGCACCGCGGCTGGGCCGAGCCCGTCGACTTCATGCACCACTGCAGCACCAAGTGGGGCTCGTTCCTCATGAGCCTGAAGTCGTTGGTGGAGAACGGCGACGGTGCGCCCGCGCCGCGCGACGTCCAGATCAGCGACTGGCACTGAGGGAGGGCTCCCGATCGCCGGATTGACATAATGTGCATTATCGGCGTTCGCCGAAAGTCTCGCTCATGCTCGTGCTGGGTACCGAGAACCGGTCTGGACGGAGCCCGGAACGGTAGTCGGCGCGAGCATGAGCGGGGTCGGGTGTCAGCTCCGCCAGGACGGCCCTGATCGCCGGGCTCGTGTCGGCGCTGCGGCGCCATGCGGCGTGCACCTCGCGGCACGGCGGTCTGGTCAGCGGGACGGCGACGAGGTCGTCGGCCAGCGGCGGGCGCGCCAGCCGCGGGACGAGCGCGACGACCTCGCCGGACGCGACGAGCGCCAGCTGCGTGGCGAAGTCGTCGACCCGGTGGCGCACGTCGGGCTCACCGGGCACGTCGGCGACGAGCCGCAGGAACCACTGGTGGCACACGGTGCCCGGTGGGCTCGTCACCCACGCGTCGCCGGTGAGGTCGGCGGCGGTGACCGGCCGGTCCAGCGCGGCGAGCCGGTGGCTGCGGTGCACGACGACGTCGCCGACGTCGGTCGTCAGGTGACGTCCGGTCAGGGATGCGGGCAGCGGTGCCGGCAGCCCGTCGGCGTCGTGGACGACGGCCAGGTCGGCCGTGCCGGCGTCGACGCTGTGCAGCGCCTGGTCCGGGTCCTGCTCGGTGACCTCCAGGCGCAGGTCCGGACACCGTCGCGACACCTGCGGCACGACGGGTGCGACGAGGCCGCGGATCGCCGTCGAGAAGGCGACGACGCGCAGGGTGCCGCGCGGTGCGCCCTGCGCCACCGACCGGCCGGCCTCGGTGCAGCGTTCGAGGGCCTGGAACACCGCGGGCGCCGCGTCGACGACGGCCTGGCCGGCCGGGGTGAGCACGACGCCGCGGCCCGCCGGTGCGAGCACCGGCGCGCCGACCTGGCGCTCGAGCCGCTTGATCTGCTGGGACACCGCCGACGGGGTGAAGCCGAGCTCGTCGGCCGCGCGCGCCAGCGTCCCGAGCGCGGCGACCGCCTGGAGGGCGCGCAGCGCGCCGACGTCCATCATGAAGCCACGCTACGCGGTACCGGCAAGAAAGCATCGCTGGACCGCAAGGGTCGGGCGCCCCACGATCGACGCATGACCGACCACCGCTCCCCTGCCGTCCGGTACCCCGCAGAGACGATCTTCGGTACCCGGCTCGTCGCCATGGTCACCCCGATGCGCCCGGACGGCTCCGTCGACGAGCCCGCCGTCCCCGGCCTCGTCGACCACCTGCTCGCGGGCGGCTGCGACGGCATCGTCGTCGCCGGGACCACCGGCGAGGCCCCGACCCTGAGCGACGCGGAAACCGTGGCACTGATCGAGGCCGTGGTCGCGAGGGCCGCCGGCCGGGCCCGGGTCGTCGCCGGCGTCGGCACGTACGACACCGCGGCGAGCGTCAGGCGCGCGCGGGAGGCCGCGGCCGCCGGGGCCGACGCGTTGCTCGTCGTCTGCCCGTACTACTCCCGGCCGACCCAGGCCGGCGTCGTCGCGCACTGCGTCGCGGTGGCCGACGCGACCGACCTGCCCGTCATGCTCTACGACGTCCCGGCCCGCGCCGGGCTCGCGATGACCGAGGCCACCCTCGTCGAGCTCGCGCGGCACCCACGGATCCTCGCGGTCAAGGACGCCAAGGGCGACCTGTTCGAGGCGATGTCCGTCATGGACCGGACGTCGCTCGCCTACTACTGCGGGATCGACGAGCTGAACCTGCCGTACCTCGCGTGCGGCGCGACCGGGGTGCTCAGCGTCGTCGGCAACGTCGTCCCCGACCGCGTCGCGGCGCTCGTGGACGCCGTCCGGCACGGCGACCTCGACGCCGCGCGGGCCGTCCAGGCCGGGCTGCTCCCCCTCGTGCGCGCCGTCATGGGCTCCTCCCCCGGTGCCGTGACCGCGAAGGCAGCTCTCGTCGAGGTCGGCGTCCTCGAGCACGCGACGGTCCGGCTGCCGATGCTGCCGGCGTCCCCGGACGACGTCCGCCGGCTCCGGGACGCCCTCGCCGGACGAGCGCGGCCCATGCTCGCGGCGGGTACCGGAAACGACCCTGGACGGCGGCCGGAACGGTACCCGGCGCGAGCATGAGCGGGGTGGTCAGGCGCCGACGTACGCCGCGAGGTGCTGCCCGGTGAGGGTCGACCGGGCGGTGACGAGGTCGGCCGGGGTGCCCTCGAAGACGACGCGGCCGCCGTCGTGACCGGCTCCGGGGCCGAGGTCGACGATCCAGTCGGCGTGCGCCATGACCGCCTGGTGGTGCTCGATGACGACGACCGACTTCCCGGAGTCGACGAGCCGGTCGAGCAGGGCGAGGAGCTGCTCGACGTCGGCGAGGTGCAGCCCGCTCGTCGGCTCGTCGAGGACGTAGACACCGCCCTTCTCCCCCAGGTGCGTCGCGAGCTTGATCCGCTGCCGCTCGCCACCGGAGAGCGTCGTGAGCGGCTGGCCGAGGCTGAGGTAGCCCAGGCCGACGTCGGCGAGCCGCGCGAGGATCGCCTGTGCGGCGGGCAGCCGGGCCGGGCCCTCGCCGAAGAACGCGAGCGCCTCGGCGACGGGCATCGCGAGCACCTCGCTGATGTCCTTGCCGCCGAACGTGTACTCCAGCACCGATCCGTCGAACCGCCTGCCCTCGCAGGCCTCGCACGTGATGGCGACCCCGGCCATGACCCCGAGATCGGTGTAGATGACGCCCGCGCCGTTGCAGCCCGGGCACGCGCCCTCGGAGTTGGCGCTGAACAAGGCCGGCTTCACGCCGTTCTCCTTGGCGAACGCCTTGCGGATGGGTTCGAGCAGCCCGGTGTACGTCGCGGGGTTGCTCCGCCGAGAGCCGCGGATCGCGCCCTGGTCCACCGTGACGACGCCGTCCCGCCCGGACACCGACCCTCGGACCAGCGAGCTCTTGCCCGACCCGGCGACCCCGGTGAGGACGACGAGCACCCCGAGCGGGAGGTCGACGTCGACGTCCTTGAGGTTGTGCATGTCAGCGCCGCGGACCTCGAGCACGCCGGACGCCGTCCGCACGGCGGGCTTGAGCGTCGCCCGGTCGTCGAGGTGCTTGCCCGTGACCGTGCCGCTGCGCCGCAGCCCCTCGACGCTGCCCTCGAACATCACCTGACCGCCGGCGGACCCCGCACCCGGGCCGAGGTCGACGACGTGGTCGGCGATCGCGATGGCCTCCGGCTTGTGCTCGACCATGAGAACCGTGTTGCCCTTGTCGCGCAGCTGGAGGAGCAGGGCGTTCATCCGCTGGACGTCGTGCGGGTGCAGCCCGATCGTCGGCTCGTCGAAGACGTACGTGACGTCGGTGAGCGACGACCCGAGGTGCCGGATCATCTTCGTGCGCTGCGCCTCGCCGCCGGACAGGGTGCCCGACGGCCGGTCGAGCGAGAGGTAGCCCAGCCCGATCGCGACGAACGAGTCGAGGGTGTGCCGCAGACCGGCGAGCAGCGGCGCGACCGACGGCTCGTCGAGGCCGCTGACCCAGCCGGCGAGGTCGCTGATCTGCATCGCGCACGCCTCGGCGATGTTCGTGCCGGCGATCCGCGACGACCGGGCCGTCTCGTTGAGCCGGGTGCCGCCGCAGTCGGGGCAGGTCGTGAAGGTGATCGCCCGCTCGACGAAGGCGCGGACGTGCGGCTGCATCGCGTCGACGTCCTTGGAGAGGAACGACTTCTGGATCGCCGGGACGAGTCCCGAGTAGGTGAGGTTGATGCCCTCGACCTTGATCTTCGTCGGCTCCCGGTAGAGCAGGTCGTCGAGCTCCTTCTTCGTGTACTTCCGGATCGGCTTGTCCGGGTCGAAGTACCCGCAGCCGCGGTAGATGCGGCCGTACCAGCCCTCCATGCTGTAGCCGGGGATCGTCAGCGCGCCCTCGTTGAGCGACTTGGTGTCGTCGTAGAGCGCCGTGAGGTCGAAGTCGTTGACCGACCCGCGGCCCTCGCAGCGCGAGCACATCCCGCCGAGGACGCTGAAGCTGCGCCGCTCCTTCGTCGTCCGCCCGGCCCGCTCGAACGTCACCGCCCCCGCGCCGCTCACCGACGCGACGTTGAAGGAGAACGCCTGCTGCGAGCCGATGTGCGGCTGCCCGAGGCGGCTGAAGAGGATGCGCAGCAACGCGTTCGCGTCGGTCGCGGTGCCGACGGTGGAGCGCGGGTCGGCTCCCATCCGCTCCTGGTCGACGATGATCGCCGTCGTCAGCCCGTCGAGCACGTCGACGTCGGGGCGGGCCAGCGTCGGCATGAAGCCCTGCACGAAGGTGCTGTAGGTCTCGTTGATCATCCGCTGCGACTCCGCGGCGATCGTGCTGAAGACCAGCGAGCTCTTGCCCGAGCCGGAGACGCCCGTGAACACCGTGAGCCGGCGCTTGGGGATCTCGACGTCGACGTCCTTGAGGTTGTTCTCCCGCGCGCCGTGCACGCGGATCATGTCGTGGCGGTCGGCGACGTGCGGCGCCCCCGCCTGCGGGGTCAGCGCCGCTCCTGGATGCGGACCATGTTGCCCGCGGGATCGCGGAGCGCGCAGTCCCGCACGCCGTACGGCTGGTCGGTCGGCTCCTGGACGATCTCGACGTCTCCCGCCTGCAGCTTCTCGAACGTCGCGTCGAGGTCGGGCGTCGAGAGCAGGATCGAGGCGTAGGTGCCCTTCGCCATCATCTCGCCGATCGTGCGGCGCTCGTCGTCGGTGACGCCCGGGTCGGCCCCCGGCGGGAACAGGACGACGGACGGCGTCCCCGGCTGCCCGGCCGGGCCGACGGTGATCCAGCGCATGCCGGCGTAGCCGACGTCCTGGCGGACCTCGAAGCCGAGGGTGTCGCGGTAGAACGCGAGCGAGGCCTCGGGGTCGGTGTGCGGGAGGAAGCTCGAGTGGATGCTGATGTCCATGCGGCTCAGGCTAGGCGTGCGCGGGAGACGGGCGCTTCTCGATTCCTGACCGGTCTCGTGACCTGCTTCGCGACGCACGACGGCATGCCGTCGGTCGCCTGCGCGTGCTCGGCCCGGTACGTGCTCGGCGGGACGCCGACCAGCTCGGTGAACCGGGTGCTGAAGGTGCCGAGCGACGAGCAGCCCACCGCGAAGCAGACCTCGGTGACGGAGAGGTCGCCGCGGCGCAGCAACGCCATCGCGCGCTCGATGCGCCGCGTCATGAGGTAGGCGTAGGGCGACTCGCCGTAGGCCCGCTTGAACTCGCGGCTCAGGTGGCCCGCCGACATGTTCGCGCCCCGGGCGAGCGCCTCGACGTCGAGCGGCCGGGTGTACTCCCGGTCCATCCGGTCGCGGACGCGCCGCAGCCGCGCGAGGTCACGCAGACGCTGCTGCTCGGCGTCCGGCCCGGTCGTCATGCCGTCGATGGTGTCACGCCGTCCGTGCCTGGTAACGGTCCCGCAGATCGTTCGGGCACGCTTTCGGCCTACAGACACGTTCTTCGACGCCCGATCTCCTCAGCGTCGTCCTCGACGGACGTCCTCCGGATCGGCCGAGGGTGGGGGTCCGGTCGACCGTCCGCCGGAGCAGGTGCTTCACGGAGGTGTCGGTAGTGCGTCTGACGATCGCGAAGCGGTTCGTCCTCATCGGCGTCGTCGGCGCGCTCGCGGTCGGCGTGGTGGCGTTCGCCGCCGCCGGGGCGACGACGTCGCAGCGTGCGGCGAGCCAGCGGATGGCCCAGGTCAGCCAGGGCATGAGCGAGCAGTGGAACGCGGACATGATGCACGACGCCATCCGCGGCGACGTTATGTCCGCGCTCGTCGCGCGCACCCAGGCCGAGCGCGAGGAGCTGGGCGCGGTCGAGATCGCCGACCACGGCCCGACGATGATCGACCGGTTCGACAGGGCCGCGGCGCTCGCCCCGGACGGCCTCGTCCCCCGCTTCACGGCGGTGCGCCCCCGCATCGAGGCGTACGTCGCCCTCGCCGGCGAGATCATCGACACCGCAGCGACGGACCGTTCCGCCGCGCAGACCCGTGTGCCCGAGTTCCTGGCGCTCGCCGGCGAACTCGAGGAGTCCCTCGGTGCGATCGACGAGGCGATGGAGCAGGCCGTCGTCGCCGAGCGCGACGGGGCGTCGGCCGCCGGCCGGCGGACCCTCCTGACGATCACCGTCGCCTGGGTCCTCGCGAGCGCGCTGTTCGTCGGCCTGTGCTGGATGACGGCCCAGGCCGTGCTGCGCCCGATGCGCCGGATGCGGGCGGTCCTCGGGAAGGTCTCGGGCGGCAACTTCCTCGAGCGGGTGCGCTCGGAGTCGGCCGACGAGCTCGGCGACCTCGGGCGCTCCCTCGACGCGACGCTGGAGTCCGTGCAGGAGGCGTTCCACGTCGTCCAGGCGTGCATCGCCGAGATCACCGGCTCGGTGGAGGACCTGCGCCGGTCGAGCACCGACCTGTCCGGCTCCGCCGCGCAGACCAGTGCCAAGGCGGGTGAGGCCGTCGACCTCGCCACCCACGTCTCCGACGGTGCGCAGGAGGTCGCCTCGGGGATCGAGCAGGTCTCGGCGCAGACCCGGGACATCGCCGGCAGCGCCGGCACGGCGGCGGACGTCGGCCGGCGCGCGGTCGACGGCGCGGACGCCGCGTCGCGCACCATCACCCGGCTCGGCGACTCGAGCAGCCAGATCTCCGGGGTCGCCGCGATGATCCGCTCGATCGCCGACCAGACCCGCCTGCTGGCGCTCAACGCGACGATCGAGGCCGCCCGCGCCGGCGAGGCGGGCCGCGGCTTCGCCGTCGTCGCCAACGAGGTCAAGGACCTCGCGCAGGGAGTCGGCCGCGCCACCGAGGACATCTCGAGCCGGATCGCGTCGATCCAGTCCGAGGTCGAGGAGGCGGTCGCCGACATCGGCACGGTCTCCCGGGTCATCGGGGAGATCAACGCGCACCAGCACGACATCGCGACCGCCGTCGAGGCGCAGGCCCGCAGCAGCACGGACGTCGCGTCCGTCATCGACGTCGCCGCCCGGGACGCGAGCGGGATCGTCGGCTCCGTCATGGTCATCGCCTCGGCCGCCGAGCAGACGTCGAACACCGCCGAACGCACGGCCGGTGCGGCGTCCGGGCTCGCCCAGACCGCCGAGCGGATGCGCACGGTGCTGGCGGGCTACCGGTTCTGAGCCCGTTCGGTCGACAGGTGGCGACCGGCGTGGCTCCCCCGGCTTGACGGATGCGCCGGCATATCTCAGTATCTGCGTATGTCCGCAGATACGCAGGTGGTACGACCCCGGGGCGGTGAGCCACGGCGTCCGGGCCACGACCTGACCCGGTTGGACGAGGCGCACCGCACGGACGCCGTCCGCACCCTCCGGCTCCTCGCCGACGAGACCCGGCTGCACCTGCTGTGGCACCTGCGGGACGCCGAACGCTCCGTCAACGACCTCGGCCGCCTCGTCGGGCGGCCCTCCCCCGCGGTGAGCCAGCACCTCGCCAAGCTCCGGCTCGGCGGCCTCGTCCGCACCCGGCGCGAGGGCACCTCGATCTACTACCGCCTCGCCACCGACCACGTCCGCGAGCTCGTCGAGGACGTCGTCGCCCACGCCCAGCACCTCGAGGAGGAGCGGTGACCGAGCACGTCCACGCGCCGCAGGACCAGGCGGACCACCCGCACGGGGAGCACTCCCACGACGAGGGTCACGACCACGCGGTGCACGACCACGACGACCACGGGCACGCCGACCACGGCGACCACGACCACGGCGACCACGGCGACCACGACCACGACCACGGCGAGGGCACCGGGGTCGTCGCCCGGCTCCGGCACCTGCTCGTCCCGCACTCCCACGACCACGCGCAGTCGACGGACACCGCGCTCGAGTCCAGCGCGGACGGCATCCGGGCCGTGAAGATCAGCCTCGTCGTCCTGCTCGCCACCGCGGTGGCGCAGGGCGTGGTCGTCGTCCTGTCCGGGTCGGTGGCGCTGCTCGCCGACACCGTGCACAACCTCTCCGACGCGCTCACCGCGCTGCCGCTGTGGGTCGCGTTCGTCCTCGTGCGCCGTCCGCCGTCGCGGCGCTACACCTTCGGTCTCGGCCGCGTCGAGGACCTCGCCGGCCTGCTCATCGTCGTGATGATCGCGCTCTCCGCCGTCGTCGCGGCCTGGGAGAGCATCCGCCGGCTCGCCGACCCGCAGCCCGTGACGCACCTCGGCGCGGTCCTCGGGGCCGGCGTCATCGGCTTCCTCGGGAACGAGGCCGTCGCGATCTACCGCACCCGCGTCGGCCGCCGGATCGGCTCCGCGGCGCTCGTCGCCGACGGGCAGCACGCCCGCACCGACGGCTGGACCTCGCTCGGCGTCGTCGCCGGCGGCCTCGGGGTCTGGCTGGGCTTCCCGCTCGCCGACCCGGTCGTCGGGCTGCTCATCACCGTCGCGATCGTCGGCGTCCTCGTCGGCGCCGTCCGGGACGTCGGCCGCCGCCTGCTCGACGGCGTCGACCCAGCGCTGCCGACACAGGCCGAGGAGGTGCTCGCCGGCGTCGACGGCGTCGAGTCCGTCGCCGACGTCCGGCTGCGCTGGATCGGGCACCGGCTGCGCGGCGAGGCCGTCATCGGCGTCGCCCCGACGCTCGACGTCGTCGCGGCGCACGACATCGCGACCCGGGCGGCGGCCGCGGTCCACACCGCGATGCCCAACCTCGACGCGGTGAGCGTCCACGTCGAGCCGGCCGGCATGCACCGCGCCGAGAGCCACTCCGTCCCGGTCGGTACGCACGTCCCGGCCGGCGTGCCGCAGCCCTGACCCGGCCCGGCGGCCCGGTACGCGCCGGAACCGCTCCCGACGTTGCTCCGAACGGGTGGAACTGCCCCCTCAGGCGCGTGAGGTGTCCCCGGACCGGTCGCGATCCGGCGCCGGCTGCCGTTCTTCTGGGTAGGAGACCGGTACGGCTCCTGCGCGGGCGGACCCGCGCACAGGGACGGGGTCAGGGAGCGGGCGCAGGACATGGCGGGACGGCGGGTGCTCAGGGCCGCGCTCGCCGTGGCCCCGGCGGCGGCGCTCACCGCCGCGTTCCTGCTGCTGCCTCCCGCCACGGCTGCCCCGGCACTCGACCGCGCGGCGGCCGCCGCGTCGCCGACGCCGTCCCCCACCCCGAGCGCGGGTGGGGCCGGCGACGAGTCCGAGCCCTCCCCCGAGGAGGTCGCTGCCGAGCGCGAGCGGGCCCAGGCCCTCCTCGACGAGGTGAACCGGCGGCAGGGCGCCGTCACCGACGCGCAGGCGAAGCTCGACGCCGCGACGGCCACGGCGTCCCTGGCGCTGGAGCAGTACAGCGGTGCCGTCGTCGCCGCCCGGACCGCCCAGCTCGAGGCCGACCGCCAGGACCAGCTGCTCCTGCAGGCCCAGCTCGGGCTCGCGGCCCAGAAGGCGATCCTCGGCCGCTGGGCCCGGGCGGCCTACGGCGATGGCGACCTGGCCTCGAACCCGGCCCTCGCGACGATCCTGCAGGGCGGGTCGACGGACGACCTCGGCCGGGCCGAGACGTACCTGCAGCGGGTCGGCAACAGCAAGGGCCGCGCCGTCGTCGACTACACCGCCGCGCTCGCGCACCAGGCGGACGTCGCGTCGGCCGCCGCCTCGGCCCAGGCCGCGGCCCAGGACGCGGCGCTGGCGGCGAAGGCGGCGAAGGACGCCGCCGACGCCGCGGTCAGCGCGCAGCGCGACACCCTCGCCGCGCTCGAGACCGAGCTGGCCCAGGTGCAGGACGCCGCGGCCGACGCCGAGACCCGGGCGAACAACCTCGCGGCGGCCCGGGCGCTCGCCCGGGCCCGCAGCGGGCGTGGAGCGAACGGCTCGAACGCCGTGACCGGCGAGGTCGGCGACTGCCGGGGCGGCGACACCTCGCCCTACGCGAACGGCGAGATCCCGGCCGCGGTGCTCTGCCCGGTCTGGGGGACGTCCGGCCACCGGCTGCGCGCCGACGCCGCCTACGCGTTCAACCGGCTCAGCCAGGCGTACGCGCAGGAGTTCGGCGAGCCGGTCTGCGTCACCGACTCCTACCGCGACTACGCCACCCAGGTCCGGCTCTACGCGACCAAGCCGAACCTGGCCGCCGTCCCGGGCACGAGCAACCACGGCTGGGGCACGGCCACCGACCTGTGCGGCGGCATCCAGGACTTCGGGACGCCGACCCACCGGTGGATGCTCCGGCACGCCCCCGAGTTCGGCTGGTTCCACCCCGCGTGGGCCGAGCCGGGGGGCTCGCGCCCCGAGCCGTGGCACTGGGAGTTCGCGGGCTGAGCAGCGCTGCTCACCCCGCCCCCGACGGCTGCCCTGCAGGATGACGGCGACGCACCGGTCCGACGGCCGCGTCTGCCTCCCCCGGCGGCCCGCCAGGCGGCATGATTCGCACCGCGGCGCCCGCCGCCCCGCCGAGAGGGGACCCCCAGGCCGTGTCCACCCAGCCCAGCGCTCCGGAGCTCGTCCCGGCCGACGAGCGGCGTCGCGAGCAGCGCGCCTGGTACTTCTACGACTGGGCGAACAGCGCCTACGTCACGACGACGGCGACCGTGCTCTTCGGCCCGTACCTCACCGTCGTCGCGAAGAAGGCGGCCTGCCCCGACCTGCCGAGCGACGCGCGCTGCGGGACCGATCTGTCCGTCCTCGGCATCCCGGTCAGCCCCGGTTCGCTCGCGCTCTACACGGTCACGTTCGCGACGCTCGTGTCGGCGCTCGTGCTGCCGGTCGTCGGCGCGGTCGTGGACCGCTCGGGCCACAAGCGCACGATCATGGCGCGGTTCGCCTGGGGCGGAGCGCTCGCGGCGGGGCTGATGTTCCTCGTCGCCGGCGACAACTGGCAGCTCGGCGTCCTGCTCCAGCTCGTCGCCAGCCTGTGCCTGGGCTGCTCCCTCGTCGTCTACGACGCGATCCTCTGCGAGATCGCGACCCCCGACGAGCGGGACGGCGTCTCGAGCCGCGGCTGGGCGCTCGGCTACCTCGGCGGCGGCCTGCTCCTCGCCGTCAACCTCGGCCTGCTGACGTTCGCCGAGAGCATCGGGCTCTCGACGTCGACGGCGGTCCGGATCAGCCTGCTCTCGGCCGGCATCTGGTGGGCGGCGTTCACGTTCATCCCCTACCGGGGCCTGCGCGACCGGCCGCCGGCCTCGCTCGAACCGGTCGGCGAGGGCAACCTCGTGGGCCAGTCGTTCAAGCAGCTCGGCGCGACGCTGCGGCACCTGCGCGGCTACCCGAACACGCTGATGTTCCTCGTCGCGTACCTGTTCTTCAACGACGGCATCCAGACCGTCATCACCGCGTCGAGCATCTTCGGCCAGGAGGAGCTCGGCTTCGACTCCTCGCAGCTCGTCATCACGATCCTGCTCGTGCAGTTCGTCGGCTTCTTCGGCGCCCTCGGCTTCGGCAAGGTCGCGGCCCGGGTCGGCTCGTGGCGGACGATCCTCGCGAGCCTCGTGCTGTGGTGCGCCGTCGTCGGGATCGGCTACTTCCTCCCCGAGCGGCGGTTCGGCCTCTTCCTCGCGCTCGCCGTCCTCATCGGGCTCGTCCTCGGTGGCAGCCAGGCGCTCTCCCGGTCGCTGTACTCGATGCTCGTGCCGCGGGGCCGGGAGGCGGAGTACTTCAGCCTCTACCAGGCGGCCGAGCGCGGGACGAGCTGGTTCGGGACGCTGCTCTTCGGGATCGTCCAGCAGGTCACCGACTCCTACCGGCTCGCCATCGTCGCCCTCGTCGTGTTCTTCGTCGTCGGTGGCCTCCTGCTGGCCCGGGTCGACGTCCGGCAGGGCATCACGGACGCCGGCAACACGGTGCCGGCGGTGGTCTGACCCGGGGCCACCGGTCCGGCGACGATCACCGAGCGCGTCCGACGGGCGGACCCGCTGCGCCGCAACTCACAGGGTTCTCCCAGGAAGGCGACGGAACATCGCGCCCCTGCGTCGCGTTGTCCACACTGAGTGAGCGGTTCGCACCGCCTTCCCGACGCGCCGGAGGATGACCATGAGCGACCGGAGCATGCGCGGCACCCGACTGGGCGCCCAGAGCCTCGAGAGCGACAACGGAGTCCAGCCCGCAGCGCGGCAGGACATCCGCTACACCTGCCCCAACGGCCACAGCGTGGTCGTCCCCATGTCCGTCGAGGCCGACGTCCCCGCTCTGTGGGAGTGCCGGTGCGGCTCGATGGCGCTCCGCGAGGACGCCGAGATCCCGCAGGCCAAGCCCGTGAAGCCGGCCCGCACCCACTGGGACATGCTCATGGAGCGGCGGACGACCGCCGAGCTCGAGGAGCTTCTCGCCGAGCGGCTGGAGCTGCTCCGCAGCGGCCGGCTGACCCAGCGCCGCAGCGCCTGAGCCCAGCGGCCGGGACGGCCCGACCAGCAGCACCGAGCACCCGCAGCATCGCGAAGGCCCCGACACCTGAGGTGTCGGGGCCTTCGGCATGTGCGGGAGCGCCGGCGTTCGGTGGTCAGCGCTCGTCGGGCTCGACGACCTCACCGGGCAGCGCGGGCCGGTGCCCGGGCCCGGCGTCGGTGACGGGGCCGTCGACGTCCCGGACCTCGACGACCGTCACATCGACCGTCTCGCCGGCGACGACCCGCACCTGGTTGCGCCGCATCGCCGACCGGACGAGGCGCGCCGCGCCCGCCCCGAGGGCCGGCCGCAGCGGCCGCCGCACGGGAGGCAGCAGGAGGAGCGCGCCGAGCACGGCGGTCACGAAGCCGGGCAGCGCGAGCAGGACGCCACCGGCCGCCTCGAGGGCGAGGTCCGCACCACGGGCGGACGACGCACCGGGCACAGGTCCGGTCGCCGCCGCTCCGGCGGGGGCCCCGGGGACCGGGCCGAGCGCGGCGAAGGCGCCCCGGGCGGCCCGCCGCAGGACGACGAGACCGACGACGCTCAGTGCGAGGAGGGCGACGACCGTCCAGCCGGCGCCGATCCGGCGGGCGACCGCGACCGCGGCCGCGATCTCGACGACCGGCAGGAGCAGCGCCCCGGCCAGGAGCCAGCGCCCGGCACCCGGACGCCGCCGGCCGGGACCACCCGGTCGAGCCCCGCGCACCGGGCCCGCGGTCATCCTGCGCTCCCCCGGTTCCCGGCGTCGGACTGCGCGGGGTGCCGGCGGACGACCGCCGCGAGCTGCTCGAACCGGTGCCGGGCGCCCCACTGCGTCGTCCGCCAGAGCGCCTCGGCGACGATCGAGCGGCTCATCTTGCTCGTGCCCGTCTCCCGCTCGACGAAGGTGATCGGCACCTCCTCGACGCGCAGGCCGGCGCGCACGGCGCGCCAGGCGAGGTCGACCTGGAAGCAGTATCCCTGGGACGCGACGTCCGCGAGGCCGAGCGCCTCGAGCGCCGTGCGCCGGAACGCGCGGTACCCGCCGGTCGCGTCCCGCAGCGGGATCCCCAGGACGAGCCGGACGTAGGTGTTGCCACCGCGGCTGAGCACCTCACGGTGCCGCGGCCAGTTGACGACGCTGCCGCCGGGGACGTACCGCGAGCCGAGCACGAGGTCGGCCCCGGCGTCGATGCGGGCGAGCAGGTCGGGCAGCTGCTCGGGCAGGTGCGAGCCGTCGGCGTCCATCTCGACGAGGACGTCGAACCCGTTGCGCACGCCCCAGCCGAACCCGTCGAGGTACGCGGCCCCGAGCCCGGCCTTGCCGGGCCGGTGCAAGACGTGGACGTGGTCGTCGGTGGCGGCGAGGTCGTCGGCGATCCGACCGGTGCCGTCCGGGCTGGAGTCGTCGGCGACGAGGACGTGCGCGGCGGGGACCGCGGCCCGGACCCGGGCGACGATCCTCGGGAGGTTCTCCTTCTCGTTGTACGTCGGGACGACGACGAGCACCCTGTCGGTGCCGGCCGCGCTCATACGGTCTCCTCGGGGGCGGCGACGGGCCGGGACCGCCGGCCCCGGGAACGGAGCGCGGCACCGGCGACGAGCAGCAGCCCGAGGGCGCTCAGCCCGACCTCGGGCCAGACACCCGCCCGCGTCGCGGGCGTGAGGTCGGTCCGCAGCGGCAGGCGCGCCTGGAGGACCTCCTGCGTGAAGTGCCCGGACGTCACGAGCATGCGGCCGTCCGGGCTGATGAGGGCGCTCACCCCGACCGTCGAGATGTGGACGACGGACCGGCCGTTCTCGACGGCGCGCACCCGCGACATCGCGAGCTGCTGCACGGACTCGTCGGTCTCGCCGAACGTCGCGTTGTTCGTCTGGACGACGAGCAGGTCGGCCCCGCGCAGCACCGGTTCGCGGACGAGCCCGTCGTAGGCCACCTCGAAGCAGATGACGTCGCCGAGCGTCGCCGCCGGCGTGCGCATGACGCCGACGCTGGTGCCGGAGACGAAGTCCCGGCGCACGAGGTCGACCTTGTCGCTGAAGTTCCGGAAGAACGAGCGGTACGGGATGTACTCGCCGAACGGCGCCGGGTGCTGCTTGACGTACGTCTGGCCCGGGCCGGCCTGCGCCGTCCCGGTCGGGCCCCAGAGGATCCCGGCGTTCGACAGGTGGTCGACCGGCTCCTCGAGGACCGCCCCGACGAGCACCGGCACCCCGACGGCGTCGACCGCGCGCTGGATGACCTGGGCGGCGTCCGGGTTGCGCAGCGGGTCGATGTCGCTCGCGTTCTCCGGCCACAGCACGAGGTCCGGCCGCGCCACCCGGCCCGCCTGGGCGCGTGCGGCCATCCCGATCGTCGCGGCGGCGTGGTTGTCGAGGACGGCGCGGCGCTCGGCGTTGAAGTCGAGGCCCTCGGTCGGGGTGTTGCCCTGCACGGCCGCGACCTCGACGCTGCGCGCCCCGGTCGTCGGCGTCGGGACGGCCAGGCCGAGCAGCGGCAGCGCGACGGCGACCCCGAGCGCCGGGACGGCGCGGAGCACCCGGCGGGCGGCACCGGTGGTCGCCGTCCGGCGGCCGGCCAGGTCGACGGCCGCGACCGCGAGCGCACCACCGGCGGCGGCGACGACGGCGGTGAGCAGGACCGCGCCGCCGAGGGCGGCCCAGCCGAGCGCGGGCGATCCGGCCTGGGAGAAGGCGAGCCGCCCCCAGGGGAACCCGCCGAACGGCACCCGGCCGCGCAGCGCCTCCTGACCGACCCACAGCCCCGCGATCGCGGCCACGGTGCCGGCCCGGCCGCCGGGGGCCCGCCACGCCAGCGGCAGGAGCGCGCCCATGAGCATGACGAACAGCGCCTCGAGGGTCGCGAGCGCGGTCCACGGCAGGGCGCCGACGTAGATGCCGGACCAGTGCAGGTGCGGCAGGAAGAACGACAGACCGGCGACGAGGCCGAGGAGCGCGCCGCGCCGTGCCCGGACGCCGCGGGTCGCGAGCGCGAGGAGGGCGACCCCGACGGGGGCGAGCGCCCAGAGGTCGAAGCGGGGGAACGCGAGCGTCAGGCAGACGCCGGAGGTGACGGCGAGCGCGAGCCGGGCCAGGAGCAGGGGCGGCGCGTCGGCGGCGGTCTCGTCCGCGCCGCCGGCGGGCGGCGCGAGGCTCACCCGGGGCGCGGCACCGTCGGACTCCAGGGCGGGACCCTCGTGGTCGGCGACGGCGGATTCGCTCACCCCGGAAGCCTAGACGCCCGGCGGCCGGAGTGTGGACCGGGCCCGCGCCACCCTTCGGGCCGAGGACGACCTCGTCGGTTGCGAGGGTGCCCACGTTGTCTACGGGGTGGTGCGGGCCCGGTCCGTTGCCCACCGCTCGCGGCCGCGCCGCCGTCGCGAAGGATGCGGGACCTGGCCGTGGAGCCCCTCGGCTGACCCCTGGCCCGTGTCCTTCGTCGTCACCGGCGTGCACGGCCGTCGGTCGTGGGACGGCCTGCCCTAGAAACCTAGTCCCCGGCGCCGGGCTGTCAACCGGCCTCTGACCTGCGCAGATGCGCAACGCCGCAGGTCACCGGGGTTGTGTCCGTGGCCGTGAAGATCATGACGTTCCGGTCCGTGGACGGCGTGTCGCGGCGGGCGGGCCGGGACCGCGGACCGAGGTCCCGCCGTCCGCAGATCGTCCGCCGGTCGACCTGCGGAGTGTGCTCAGTCCGGCGGCGGGACGACGACGGTGCCGGTCGCCGTCGTCGCGACGAGCGGGGGGTCGAGGACCTCGGCGGCCGAGGCCGAGCGGTCCGTGCGGCCACGGCAGACGACCCGCGCCTCGAAGGCGATCTCCCGGCTGCGCCGCCCGACCCGGGTCACCCGGGCCTCGATCTCAAGGACGTCCCCGGCCCGCACCGGGGCGAGGAACTGGACGTCGGAGTACGACGCGAAGAGGCCCTCGTCGCCGTCGGTGCGGATGCAGACCTCGGTCGCGACGTCCCCGAAGGCGGCGAGCGAGTAGGCGCCGTCCACGAGGTTGCCGGCGTAGTGCGCGTGCGCGTACGGCACGTACCGGCGGTGGACGACGGTGAGCCCGAGGCGGGGATCGTCGGCCGGCGGGGTGGTCATGCGGACTTCCTTCCGGTCGTGCGGGCGGCCTCGGCGGGGGCCGGGGCCGGCAGCAGGGCGTGGACGAGGTAGGACGCGACCTCGCCGGGCGTCGTCCCCTTGCCGAAGACCCGGTCGACACCGAGGTCGGCCGCGGCACCCTCGGCGAACCGCGGGCCGCCGACGACGAGCAGCGGCCGCTTGCCCGCCGGGTACGCCTCGCGGAACGCCGCGGACATCTCGCGGCTGTTGTGCAGATGGGCGTCCTTCTGGGTGACGACCTGGGAGACGAGGACGGCGTCCGCCTTCTCCGCCCGGGCGCGCTCGACGAGGTCGGGCACGAGCACCTGGGCGCCGAGGTTCACGACCCGGACCTCCCGGTAGTACTCCAGGCCCTTCTCCCCCGCGAACCCCTTGATGTTGAGGATCGCGTCGATCCCGACGGTGTGCGCGTCGGTGCCGATGCAGGCGCCGACGACGACGAGCTTGCGGCGCAGCCTGGACTTCACCGCCGCGTTGACCTCCTTCGCCGAGAGCAGCGGGTACTCCCGCTCGACGACGTGGACGGCGGACAGGTCGACGAGGTGGTGCACCGGGCCGTAGACGACGAAGAACGTGAAGTCCGGGCCCATCGGCTTGCTGTGGACGACGAGCGCCGGCGAGATGCCCATCTTCTCCGCGAGCTGGGCCGCGGCCCCCTCGGCGCGCTTGGAGTGCGGGACGGGCAGGGTGAACGACACCTGCACCATGCCGTCGCCGGTGGTGTCGCCGTAGGGCCGGACGACCGTCGCCTTCTTCGCGCTCATCGGGTGGCCCCTTCCTCGAGGAGGTCGACGGCCGGGTTGAGGTAGCCGGCGGCCCGCTTCACGACGCCGTCCAGGCCCTTGCCGGCGGTCGCGGGGCGCTTCATGAGGCCGAAGGTGCCGTCGGCGATCGCCTCGAGCAGGGTGTCGTCGACGACCCGCTCGAGCAGGTCGACGGCCTCGGAGAGCACCTGCCGGGCCCGGGTCTGGATGAACCCGTCGGGTGGCGGCCGGAAGTCCTCGGTGAGCCCGCTCGCGGCGTTGAGCACGTAGCGGACGTTCTGCAGCGCGAGGTCGCGGTCGGACAGCCACGGCGTGACGACGGCCTCCGTCATCATCCCGACGAGGAGGATGCCCTGGCCGGTCATCGCGCCCGCGAGGTTGAAGAAGCCGTCGAGCAGGTAGCCGCGGAAGACGTCGCCGGTCATGTGCTTCGTCGGCGGCATCCACTTGAGCGGCGCGTCCGGGAAGAGCGTGCGGGCGAGCAGGGCGTGCGCGAGCTCGAGCCGGAACGAGTCCGGGAGCTCGGGGTTGATCTCGAACGCGTGGCCGAGGCCGAGCTGCCAGTCCTGCAGCCCCGCCTCCTTGGCGAAGTACTCGTTGAGCAGCTGGCTGACCGTGACCGTGTGCGCGGCGTCGACGGCGTCCGCGGTCGTCAGGTAGTTGTCCTCGCCGGTGTTGATGATGATCCCGGCGCGGGCGTGCACCTGACGGCTGAACCGCTGGTCGACGAAGGTGCGGACCGGGTTGATGTCGCGGAAGAGGATCCCGTACATGGAGTCGTTGAGCATCATGTCGAGCCGCTCGAGGCCGGCGAGGGCCGCGATCTCCGGCATGCACAGGCCCGACGCGTAGTTCGTCAGGCGGACGTACCGCCCGAGCTCCTTCGAGACGTCGTCGAGGGCGGCCCGCATGAGCCGGAAGTTCTCCTGCGTCGCGTACGTGCCGGCGTAGCCCTCACGGGTCGCGCCCTCGGGGACGTAGTCGAGCAGGCTCTGCCCGGTGGAGCGGATGACGGCGATGACGTCGGCACCCTCGCGGGCCGCGTTCTGCGCCTGCGGGATGTCCTCGTAGATGTCGCCGGTCGCGACGATGAGGTAGATCCACGGCCGCTGCGCCGGGTCGCCGAGCCGCTTCACGAGGCGCTCGCGGGTCGTGCGGGAGGCGTCGACGCGGCGGATACCGGTGGAGACCGAGGCCCGGGCGGCCTTGGCGGCGCGGACGGCGTCCCGGCCCTCGGGCACCCGGAACGTCACCGAGCCGGCGGCCGCCTTCTGGGCGAGCGTGAGCAGGTCGTCGGCCTCGCCGCGCAGGAGGGCGTCCCAGACCGGCAGCGCGACGCCGTGCTCGAGGCCGGCACCGGCGCGGACCGCGTCGACGAGGTGGTTCACCCACGGCACGCGTTCGACGTCCGCGCCCGCGAGCCCGGCGAGGCGCAGCGTCGCCCGCTCGACGGAGACGGTCGTGTGGGTACGGGCCAGCTTGACGACGGGGGCGCCGGCGCGGCGCGCCAGCGAGCGGGCCTTGCGGACGACGACCGGGTCGAGCCGTAGCGTCGTCGGGGCGCTCGAGCGCGGCATGGACGGACCTTCCTCACGTAAGTTCTCAGGCCCCGAGCCGTGGGGCGTGAACATTCTCGCCGAAACATGCCTCGCGGCGAAAGATGCTGCAGGGAGGGTGTGCCGTGTGTCCGGCGGCACGCGCGCGCGGACGGGTCCGTGCGGGCACGCCCGATAGGGTCGGTGCGTCGCGGGCGACGGCGCGATGACGCCGTCCGCACGCGTCATCCGGGCGGGCCGACGGCTGCGCCCCCGACGGACGGAAGGGGCGCGATGACGTACCGGCTCGCACGCTGGGTCGTCCTCTTCGTGTTCCGGGTGTTCTGGCGTCCGAAGGTCAGCGGCCTGGAGAACATCCCCCGCGAGGGCCCGGTGATCGTCGCGAGCAACCACCTGTCGTTCGTCGACAGCGTCGTCATCCCGCTGTGCGTGCCGCGGCGCGTGCGCTTCCTCGCGAAGGCCGAGTACTTCGAGGGCCGGACCCTCCTCGGCCGCCTCAACGCCGTCTTCTTCCGTGCCGTGGACGCCGTCCCGGTCCGTCGGGACGCGGCGCGCGACTCGATGGCGTCCCTGGAGACCGCGCTCGGCGTCCTGCGCGAGGGCCACGCGTTCGGGATCTACCCCGAGGGCACCCGCTCCCGCGACGGCCGTCTCTACCGCGGGAAGACGGGCGTCGGCTGGCTCGCCCTGGAGTCCGGGGCGCCGATCGTGCCGGTCTGCGTCACGGGCACGAACGACGTCCAGCCGATCGGCTCGAAGCGGCTGCGGATCCGCCCCGTCCGGGTCCAGTTCGCCCCCGTCGTCGACCCGGCGCCGTGGGTCGAGAAGGTCGCCGGGTCCGGCGGCGCGGGCAAGGCCCGCCGCGAGATCACCGACGCCGTCATGGACGCGATCTGCGCGATGTCGCCGCAGGAGCAGGCCGGCATCTACAACGAGCGGCCCGCCGAGGACGACGACCCCGTCGCCTGACGACCCCCGCCCGGGGTCAGCGCGCGTCGTGGATGACGCGGCCGGCCCGCATCGTCAGCAGGCAGGCCGGGGACGGCGCACCCGCGCCGAGGTCGGGCAGGCCCTCCGAGGCGCCGGGGCCGGACGCCGACCACACCGCGAGCGTCGCCCGGGTGCCGGCGACGAGGACGCCCTCGCCGTCGCGCCGCGCTGCCCGGTGCGCGCCCTGCGTGTGCGCGGCGAACGCGACGTCGGCGGGCAGCCGCTGCGCCCCGACGTGGTGGTGCACGCACGCGCGGACGGCGCCCCACGGGTCGAAGGGCGTGACCGGGGAGTCCGAGCCGAGGGCCAGTGGGACGCCGGCCGCGGCGAGCGCGGCGAACGGGTTCATCGTCAGCGCCCGCTCGGCGCCGAGCCGCGCGGCGTAGAGGCCGTCGGTGCCGCCCCACAGGGCGTCGAACGCGGGCTGCACGCTCGCGGCCACCCCGAGGTCGGCGAGCACGGCGATCGCCGCGGCGTCGACGGTCTCGACGTGCTCGAGCCGGTGCCGGGCGCTGCGCAGCGCCGGGGCGCCGACGACCTCGGCGGCGAGGGCCAGGCCCTCGACGACGGCGTCCATCCCTGCGTCGCCGATGACGTGGAAGCCCGCTTGCAGCCCGACCCGGGTGCAGGCGACCACGTGGTCACGGACCTGTGCCCCGGACAGGTATCCGTGGCCGCGGTGCCCGGCGCAGTCGGCGTAGTCGGCCCGGTAGGCCGCGGTCCGGGAGCCGACCGAGCCGTCGGCGCAGAGGTCACCGGCGAGGCCGGCGAGCCACGGGCCGAACCGGTCGCGCAGCGCGCCGGCGGCCTCGGCGTCCGCGGCGAGCTCGCCCCAGTAGGCGACGACCTCCGGCAGCCGCTGCTCCGGGTCGGTCGTCAGCGCGACGAGCGCGCGGAGGTCGTCCGCGGGCCCGATGTGCGGCGCGGCGGCCTCGTGGACCGTGGCGATCCCGTGCGCGGCCGCGGAGCGCAGCGCGAGCAGCTGGAGGTCGCGGCGGCGTCCGGGGGGCAGGGCGCGCGTCGCGTCCCGGGCCGCGTGGTGGGCGTCCCGCTCGACCCGGCCGTCGGCGGACCAGCCGTCGTGGGCGTCCGCCCCGGATGCCGCGGCGAGCGCGCTGGAGATCACGGCGGAGTGGACGTCGACCCGCGCGAGGTAGACCACTCCCCCGGCCGACGCCCGGTCGAGCTCGGCGCGCGTCGGGGGCCGGCCCTCGGCGAGGCTGCGCTCGTCCCAGCCCTGCCCGAGGATCGGCCGGCCGCCGCCGCGCCGGCTCGCCGCCTCGACCCGGGCCAGGATCTCGGTCACCGAGCGCGCGTCGTGCAGGTCGACCCCGTCGAGGAGCAGCCCGGTCTCGGTCGTGTGGACGTGGCTGTCGACGAACGCCGGGGTGACGAGTGCGCCGTCGAGGTCGACGACCTCGTCGACGCCCGGGACGAACGCGTCGGCGCCGCCGGCGTGCGCGAGCGCTGCGTCGTCCGACCCGACGAAGGCGACGGTGCCGTCGTCGACGAGCAGCGCCGTCGCGGCCGGGTCGTGGGGCGAGCGGACGACGCCGCCGCGCAGAAGGGTCCTCACGGGCGGGGAGTCTAGGCAGCGCCGACCCGGGCGGCGAGGGTGAGCGCCGCGAGCGACGTCGTCGCGACGAGGGCCCAGCTGAGCAGGCCGAGCGCCGTCGCCCGGCCCGCGGTCCGGCGCAGCGCCCGGACGTCGATGCCGGTGCCGAGGCCGACGAGGGCGGCGACCGTCACGACGTGGCGGACGTCGCCGGCCGCCGCGAGCAACGGTCCCGGGAGCAGTCCGCTGCTCGCGACGGCGACCGCGGCGAGGAAGCCGACGACGAACCCGGGGACGAGCGGCGGCCGGCGGAGGCTGCCCGTTCCTCGTGCCTCGGCCGGGCGCGCGGCGTCCGCGCGCCGCCGGGCGAGCGCGACGCCCGCGACGAGGGGTGCGAGCAGGACGACGCGGCTCAGCTTGACGACGACCGCCGCGTGCAGCGCGCCGGGGACCTGCTGCGCGACGGCCACGGTCTGGCCGACGTCCTGCACGCTCGCGCCGACCCACGCGCCGAAGGCGGCCGGGTCGAGGCCGAGCGGACCGCGCAGCAGGGGCAGGACGACGATCGCGGTGGTCCCGCAGAGCGTCACGAGGCCGACGGCGACGGCTGCGTCCTCGTCCTCGGCGCGCGCGGCGTCCCGCATGCCGGCGACCGCCGACGCTCCGCAGATCGAGAAGCCCGTCGCGACGAGGAGCGCCTGCGGGGCGGGCACGCCGAGCAGCCGGCCGAGCAGCCGCGTGCCCGTGAAGGTGACCGCGACGGTCACTGCCACCGCGACCAGCCCCGGCCCGCCGAGGCGCACGACGTCCGGCACCGCGACCTCGAGCCCGAGCAGCACGACGGCGCCCCGGAGCAGGTGGTGCCCCGCGGCCCGGGTGCCGGGGCGGAGCGCGGCATGGTGCAGTCCGGAGGACCCGAGGAGCGCGCCGAGCGCGACGGCGACGCTCGCGGCGACGACCCCCGGCAGCAGTGCCGAGGCGGCCAGGGCGAGCGCGGCGAGCCCGACGACGACGGCGAGCCCCGGCACGAGGCGCGCGGCGCGCCGTCCCGCCGGCGCGGGTGCGGCCTGCAGCATGCCCCCACGGTGCGGCTGACCTGCGGCGACACGGTAGACGGCTCGTCCTGATGCAGACATCAGGCTTGCTTATGGCTACCCATAGACTGGATGCATGGCTCTGAACCGGGTCCCTGACCTCGACACCCTCCAGCTTCTCCTGCGCGTCGCCAGCACCGGCAGCCTCGGCCGGGCCGCGGCCGAGCACGGGATCAGCCAGCCGGCCGTCAGCGCCCGGATCCGCTCCGTCGAGCGGCTCGTCGGCTTCGCGGTCGTCGACCGCGGGGCGCGCGGGTCGACCCTCACGCCGGCCGGTGCGCTGCTCGCGGACTGGGCGCGGGGCGTCCTCGCGGCGGCCGAGGTGCTCGAGGCCGGGATCGCGTCCCTGCGGGCCGACGCGGACGCGCGGCTGCGGGTCGCCGCGAGCCTCACGGTCGCCGAGCACCTGCTCCCCCGCTGGCTCGTCCGGCTCGCGACCGACCGGCCGGACGTCGCCGTGAGCCTGTCGGCCATGAACTCCACCGAGGTGGGGCGGGCCCTGCTCGCCCACGGCGTCGACCTCGGCTTCGTCGAGGGGCCGGCGGTGTCGCCCGACCTCGACGGCGAGGTGGTCGCCCGGGACGAGCTCGCCGTCGTCGTCAACCCGGCGCACCCGTGGGCCCGCCGCCGCCGTCCGCTCGACCCCGAGGAACTCGCCGCGACCCGGCTCGTGACCCGCGAACCCGGGTCCGGGACCCGGCTGGCCCTCGAGGCCGCCCTCGCCGCCCTCCTGCCCGCCGGACCCGTCGCGCCGGCGCCGGCCACCCCGCTGCTCGAGCTGTCGACCGCGAGCGCCGTGCGCTCGGCCGTCGAGGCCGGGGCCGGGCCCGCCGTCCTCAGCACCTTCGCGGTCGAGGACGACGTCGCCGCCGGGCGCCTCGTCCGGGTCCCGGTGCCGGGGCTCGACCTCTCCCGTCGGCTGCGGGCGGTCTGGCCGCGCGGCCAGCGCCCGACCGGCCCCGCCCGCGACCTGCTGCGGATCGCCGCCCGGCACGCGGTGTGGACGCCGCCCGAGCCGGTGACCGCGAACTAGCGTGGCGGTATGGACGCCGAACCACCGGCCGCCGAACCGCACTGGCTGACCGCGACGCGCACCTCGTACGACGACCTCGCCGAGCCGTACACCAAGGAGCTGCGGGACCTCATGGCCTGCCAGCCGTACGACCGGGCGGTGCTGGGTCTGTTCACCGACCTGGTGCAGGCCGGCGGGGGCGGGCCGGTGCTCGACGTCGGCTGCGGACCGGGTCGGGTGACGGCGCACCTCGTCGCGGCCGGCCTCGATGCCGCCGGGGTGTACCTGTCCCCCGGCATGGTCGCGGTGGCGCGTCGCGAGCACCCCGGCCTGCGGTTCGCCGTCGGCTCGATGACGGCCCTCGACGTCCCAGCGGGGAGCCTCGGCGGGCTCGTCGCGTGGTACTGAGTGATCCACGTCCCGGACGACGACCTGCCCGACGTGCTCGACGGGCGCTGCGGCCCGGCGGGGTCGTCGTCCTCGCCTTCCAAACCGGCGACGAGGTGGTGCATCGCAGCGTGAGCCGGCTCGGGCCCGCGGTCGAACTGCGGTTCCACCGCCGGACCGCCGAGCAGGTCAGCGCGATGCTCGTGGCCGCCGAGTTCGACCTGCTGTGGACGTGCCTCCGGCCGCCGGTGGAGCGCGACGGCGAGGCGACGGGCCAGTGCTATCTGCTGGCGGCCTGCCCTGTCTGACGGCGGCTGTCGAGGTCCGGCACGACGGCCACAGTGAGCACGACCTCGTCCCGGACCACGGTGCCCTCGGACAGCCCGACGTAGCGCGGGTCGAACGCGCCGGCGTGCGCCGGATCGGTGATCCGCAGGACGGATCTCAGGAGGCCCGGGGCCTGTGCTCCGATGACGAGCTCCTCCTCGACCGGCCCCAGGTCGCGGCGGATCGTCACGCCGCGGACACCGGCCACCGTGACGTGCTCACCCACGGTCCATTCCCCGGCGGCCTGGCCGAACGCCCGCAGGGCTGCGGAGCGCTGGGCGGCGGTCAGGTACGGCAGCCGCAGCATGTCGAGGACGGCGTCGGCGGGTGTGTTGAACGCCCTGTCCGGGTGAGCGCCGGCGTCGCGCACCGCCTTGGAGAGGAAGCCCTCGGGGGTGCTGGGGTACGTCGCGGCGTATGCCGGGTTCGGGTTGGAGAAGGTGCCGTCGCCTTCGCACGGGACGGCGTCGAGGGGGCGGAGGGCAGCGCCGCGGTCGCTCGTGGACCAACCCCGCAGGGCCGTCCGGAGAGCCTGCTCGCCGGCTTCGGCGCGGAACGCCTGCTCGTCCGCCGGGCTGAAGAAGCGGGTCGGGGCCTGGACGGTGTCGACCCGGTCGTTGCACGTGTCGCCTTGCCAGGCCGTCGACGTCCAGCTGTCCCAGCGCCGGTCAGTCGGCCCCGGTCTGGCAGTACCGCCGATCGTCAGGGTCCGGGTCTCGGTGTAGAGATAGGTACGGGGTGGCAGCGGGCCGGCAGCGTGCGCCGCGAGCTGGTCCATCTGTGCCGCGACCGCGTTCCCCGGGAGAAGGACGCTGCTGGCCAGCGCGACGACCACGGCAACGGCCGCACCGGCTGCGAGCCGCACTCCGCGGCGTCGGCGTCCTCGCCGGTGTCCGGCACCCCCTCGGGCTGGGTCCATGACGGAGGCGACGATCAGGGTCTGGCGGTCCGCCGGATAGGCCACCGCGCTGGCCGCAGGGTCGGCCGCACGCAGCATCTCCCGCAGGGCTGCCGTGTCGACGGTCATGTCAGGCCTCCATCCTGGCGGCCAGTGCTGCCACGGTGTCGTCGTGGGCGGCTCGGTGTCCTGCCCTCGGATCGGTGTGCTGAGGGGCGGCGGCCAGGACGGCTCGGCGGAGCCGCCGCAGCGCACGATGCAGCCGGACCCGGGTCGCGCCACGGCTGCAACCGAGCACATAGGCGATCTCCTGCGGCTCCAACCCCTCCCAGGCCCACAGGCGCAACAGCTCCTGGTCGGTGTCCGGAAGGAGGTCCAGTGCCGGGCGGATGAGCGCCCGGCTGTCGAGTCTGTCGGCCACGTGCTCCCCCATGTCCGGCACCGCTGCTCGGGACCGAGCCGCCTGACCGCGGCCTGCGCGTTCCGGGAGCGCTGGGCCTCACCTCGTCGGGAGTGCAGGACCTCGTGGTGCGCGACCCGGTAGAGCCATGGCAGCGATTCCTCCGGAACCTCCTCCCGGCGCCGCCAGGCCACAGAGAACACCTCCGCGACAACGTCGTCGGCGTCCTCGGGGACTCGACGGCGGGCGTAGGCGAGCACAGCGAAGTGGCTGCGTCGGAAGAGGTCCTCGAACCACGCCTCGTCACGACCGGCCCCGCCGGACGGCGGCTCGCGGTGCTGCGGTGATCCCGTCATGGCTCCTTGTTCCCACTGGAGGGCGAGGCGTTACCCCTCGGCGCGGCTCAGAACGGCCGGCGGAAGAGCGCGACGAGCAGGAAGTCCTCGCCGAACTGGTCGCCGTCCCGCGGCTGCGGCCGCATCGGCCGGATCTCGACCACGTCCAGGTCGGCGAAGATCCGCCGCAGGTCGGCCTCGGAGTAGGCGAGCCCGCCCTCGAGGCTGCCCGTGGCGTAGAACGACGCGTCGGGCGCCTCGGAGCCCATCCGGCCTGCCGCGAAGCAGGTGAGGGCGAACGCGCCGCCGGGTCGCAGGGCGCGCGCCAGCAGGGCGAGGTAGCTGATCCGGCGGTGCGGCGGCAGGTGGTGGAAGCAGCCCGAGTCGTGGACGAGGTCGTAGCCGTCGGCCGGGACGGGCTGCGCGAAGACGTCGCCCGCCACGAGGTGCAGCCGGGCGGCGACGTCGGGCGGTGCCGAGGCCGCGTGCTCCCGGGCCCAGCCGATCGCCTGGGCAGAGAGGTCGACGCCGTCGACGGCCCAGCCCTGCTCTGCGAGCCAGCGGGTGTCCCGGCCCGGGCCGCACCCGACGTCGAGGGCGCGGCCGCCGACCGGGAGCAGGCCCCGCGCCGTCCAGTCGACGAGGCTCTCGTCGGGGCCGGCCCGGAAGAACGGCACCGGCCGGTCGCGGTCGGCGTAGAACCCGTCCCACCAGGCAGATCCGTCCGGCGACCACCGGTCACCGCCTGCTGCGAACAGGCCGTCGAGCAGGTCGAGGAGGTCCTCGACCCCGGCGACCGACCGCGCCCGGGCAGCCGGCCCACCGGCCGCGTTCGGCGCGCCGGCCGCCGGTGCGTCGTCCGTGCCCTGCTCGAGCCGCCTGCCGTCCACCTGAGGATCGTGCCAGCCGCGGGGGCGGCGGGGGCCGCCGAACGGAGGTCAGATCACGGCGACCGGGACCCGGATCGTCGAGTCCAGCCAGCGCTTCTTGTCGATGACGATCTCGAGGAACCAGTGCAGCGTGAAGCCGTCCGTGACGCAGCAGGCAGCGGCGTCCGGCGGGACGGCGACCTGGAACGGCACCCGGAAGGGTGCCCCGGGGACGAAGTCGAACGCGCCGGTGATCGGCACCGTCGGCGTCTCCTGCCGGGCGACGTCCACCGAGACCTCGCGCTGGCGCACCTCGCGCACGAGGCGGACCTTCAGACCGTTCGTCCGCACCGCTTCGTGCGGGCGGACGGTCAGTGTCCCGGCGACCGTCCCGCCCCGGTGGACGAGCCGTCGGTCGAGCTCGACATCGAAAACGGTGCTGTCGGTCGACATCGGCTCGTCGGCCAGGCAGGCGGGCTCGGCCGCCGGGTCCGGCACGACGAGCAGCGGGGCGGGCTGCTCCGGGTCGCGCGCGTGGATGACGTCGATCTCGGCTCGGACCTGCCACCACAGCAATCCTGCGGTGGACGGCGGGGCGTCCGGCGGGACGGTGAGCGTCACGACCCGGCTCACCGGCACCGGCGGGCCCGCGAAGAGGTCGTAGGCGGCGACCTCGTGCCAGCCGTTCGTCCACTGCGGTGTGCCGCTGTGCATGTGGGATCCGGTCCGCAGGGACGCAGGAAGCGCCTCGTACTCGTCGCAGAGCCCGTTGGTGCACTCGTACGCGCCGCTGCGGAGGTAGTAGAACGCGTAGCCGAACCGCAGAGTCGCCCCTCGGACGGACGGGTCGACCGCGGGCACGTCGGCCCGCACGGTGAACGTGGTCCCGGGGTGCAGCGGCGCGGTCGGGACGTAGACCACCGCACCCGGGCGACCCCCGGAGATCGTCATGGCGCTGCAGCCTAACGATCACGCCGCAGCGGTCACAGGCCGCCGGGCAGCACCAGGGAGGTCACCTCGCCGCTCGTCCGGACGGCCCAGCACTGGAACGGCGCCTCGACAGGAGTGCCGTCGCGGGCCGTCACGGCCACGACCCCGCTCACCTCCCACACGGTGCCGCCGTTGCGCCACCGGGTCGAGGTGAACGTCGCGCTGTCCGGCTTCGAGAGCCGCCCGGTGACCGCCAGCTTGCAGGACTCGACGGCACCTTCGGGGGTCCCGGGCGGGCCGGCGGGCTCCGGGCCGCTGGCGACCACGAGCCAGGCACCGACGAGGAAGGCCACGACCCCCACCGGCACGAGAAGGGGCGTCCAGTTCCGGCCGCCGAGGTCGCTCACAGCGGCACTGTAGGTCCCGGTCCGGTCCGGGCGGGGGCATTCGCCCGGCCGGACGGCGTCAGCGCGGCGGGTGCACCGCGCCCGTGTGGCTGGAGAGCTTGTTCTCGAAGAGCGTCCGCGCGCCAGGCGAGTTGCGCAGCACGTCGAGGGCGAAGTCGGCGTGGCCCGCGGCGTAGCCGTTGCCGATCATGAGCGTGACGTCGGCGGCGAGGCCCTCGGCGCCGAGCGCCGCGGTCGCGAACGACGTCGCCATGGAGAAGAACACGACGGTGCCGAGGTTCCCGGTCGAGAGGATCGCGCCGTGCTCGCAGCCGGGCACGTCCACGCAGACGACGGTGACGTCCGCAGGCCCGCCCGCGGCGGCGACGGCCTCGGAGATGGCCACCGGGTCCCGGGCGTCGGCGAGGACGACGACGTCGGCGAGGCCGGTCGCCTCGAGGGCCGTCTTCTCGTGCGTCACGGGGACGACGCCGATGAGCCGGGAGGCGCCGGCCCGGCGCGCGGCGGCCAGCGCGAGCGAGCCGCTCTTGCCGGCCCCGCCGATGACGGCGACGACCGGCGGGCGGCCCTGGGCGACGTACTTCGCGACGACGCGGTGGGTCAGGGCGGGGGCGCCGCAGACGTCCATGACGGCCAGGGCGAGCTCCGCGGGCAGGTCGTCGGGCAGGTGCGCGGCGATCGAGCGGCCGAAGAGGACGGCGTGCCCGTCGCACGGGACCTGCTCGCTGCGGCCGTCCCAGCGGGCGAGGCCGTCGGTGATCCGCAGCGGGGTCAGGGTCAGCGAGACGAGGGTCGCGATCCGGTCCCCCGGGGCCAGGCCGAGGGTGCTCTGCGGGCCGGCCTCCTCGACGGTGCCGACGAGCATCCCGCCGGAGCCGGTCACCGGGTTGTGCATCTTGCCGCGGCTGCCGACGATCGCGAGCACCTCGGCCCGGACGGCGTCGCCGTCCCCGTGGTTCTTGTCGGACAGCTGCCGGAAGCTCGCGGCGTCGAGGTTGAGCCGCTCGACCCGGACCCGGACCTCGTCCGCGCGGATCTCCGGGTCGGCGTCGAGGCGCCAGGCCGCCTGCGGCAGCACGCCGTGCGGCTCGAGCACCCGGTGCAGGCCCACGGGCGAGGTCGGAACGGCGGTGCGGGTCTCGACAACCTCTGTCATGACTCCAGGGTAGTGCAGAAAATCGTCCCGTCAGTGGCTGACATCACCGCAGGATCTCCCGTACATTGCTCCAATGACCGACATCGTGACGAGCCCGCCGGTGCCCGCCGCCTCGCCGGACGCGGCTGTGCAGCCGTCCCACGGCCAGCCGTACCGCTACCGCCGGGTCGAGCTCGTGGAGCCGGACTGGACGCGCCTGCCCGGGTGGAAGGACGTCACCCAGGAGCAGTGGCGCAGCGCCCAGTGGCAGCGCGCGCACTGCGTCAAGACGACGGCCCAGCTCAAGGCGCTCATGGGCGACCTGCTCGACGAGTCGTTCTACGCCGACCTCGAGCGCGACCAGGCCGAGCGGGCGACGATGTCGATGCTCGTCCCGCCGCAGATGCTCAACACGATGGTCCCCGCGACGGACGGCGTCGCGCCGGCCGGCGGCCCGGCGTTCACCGCGGCGTTCTACGCGGACCCGGTGCGCCGCTACATGCTCCCGGTCTTCTCCGACCGCCTCACCGAGTGGCCGAGCCACCCGTTCGCGACCCGCGACAGCCTGCACGAGCACGACATGTGGGTCGCCGAGGGGCTCACGCACCGGTACCCGACGAAGGTGCTCGCCGAGCTGCTCCCGACGTGCCCGCAGTACTGCGGTCACTGCACCCGGATGGACCTCGTCGGGAACTCGACGCCCGTCGTCCAGAAGCTGAAGTTCGACCTCAAGCCGGTCGACCGCACCGACCGCATGGTCGAGTACCTGCGCCGCTCCCCCGAGGTCCGCGACGTCGTCGTCTCCGGCGGGGACGTCGCGAACATGCCGTGGAAGAACCTCGAGGCGTTCATCGTCCGGCTGCTCGAGATCGAGAACATCCGGGACATCCGGCTCGCGACGAAGGCCCTCATGGGCCTGCCGCAGCACTGGCTGCAGCAGGACGTCGTCGAGGGCGTCGCCCGCGTCGCCCGGACGGCGCGCGAGCGCGGCGTGAGCCTCGCGATCCACACCCACGTCAACGCCGCCCAGTCGGTGACGCCGCTCGTCGCCGAGGCGACGATGGCGATGCTCGAGGCCGGCGTCCGCGACGTGCGCAACCAGGGCGTCCTCATGCGGGGCGTCAACGCCGAGGTCGACGACCTGCTCGACCTGTGCTTCCGGCTGCAGGACGGCGCGATGATCACGCCGTACTACTTCTACATGTGCGACATGATCCCGTTCAGCGAGCACTGGCGGGTCAGCCTGCCCGTGGCGCAGGAGCTCCAGCACGGGATCATGGGCTACCTGCCGGGCTTCGCGACGCCGCGGATCGTGTGCGACGTCCCCTTCGTCGGCAAGCGCTGGGTGCACCAGAACGCCGAGCACGACGCGGTCCGCGGGATCAGCCGCTGGACGAAGAACTACCGGACGTCGATCGAGTCGTCCGACCCCGAGGCCCTGACCCGGACCTACCCGTACTACGACCCGATCGACACCCTCCCGGAGGAGGGCCAGGCGTGGTGGCGGGAGAACTCGGACGTCGAGCTCGCGCACCTCGCGGCGACCGAGCACGCCGCGTCGAGCCGGGCGGCGGCGCGGGCGCAGGCCTGACCGGTCTACTCCGGACCGGGCGGGCGTCCGCCCTGCAGCGTGAGCACCTGGACGACGACCCAGCCGTCGGGGACCGTGCTCAGGTCCACGCGCAGGCGGGCGCCGCGCCCTCCCGTGCTGTCGATCCGCAGGACGTCCCCGTTGACCTGCCACGCGGTGACGTCCTGCCACCGGACCGGCGGCCGCTTCCCCGCACCGATCGTGCCGGCTCCGAGCCTGACCGGGCCGAGGTCGACCGGGCCTGCGGCCGCGCGAGCCAGCGCCTGCCGCGCCAGCCCGGTGACGACATGCCGCTCGAGGGCCTGGCCGAGGCGCTCGACGCCCGGCATGGTGGCCGCCACGGCGCCCGGCAGCAGGATGCCGAGAAGGTCGCCGGTGCCGGACCAGGGATCGTGCACGTTGCGGAGCCGTCCCGTCAGGACGACGTCGGCGGCCCCCGCGACGCGCAGCCGGTAGCCCCGCATCGACGGGGGCGAGACCTCGGGGTGCGAGTCCCAGACGTAGTCGGCGCCGACGACGTCCCCCCACCGCGTGGCCCGCTCCGCGCCTCGGTGGTCCACCGTCACGAGACCGTCCGCGAAGAGGTAGGCCCAGGACCGGCGTGGCGGCCATCGCCACGACCGCGTCCCGCACGTCACGGCGCCGACGAGCAGCAGGACCGGCAGGGCCGCGAGCGGCCACAGCGCTCCCGTGCCCCGCTGGACCTCCCCGTAGACGGTGGCGGCAGCGGCGGGGGCCGCCAGACCCTGCAGGATCGCGGCGGCCCCCAGCGACGTCCCCCACGGGTCGGGCTGCTCGTCCAGGAAGACCGCCGACGGCGCACCGAGCCCGTGCCGCCGGCCGACGGCCCCGGCGTGCTCCCACTGCGGCGCCGTCCGGGCACGGGCCTCGGCTGCCCGCTGCTCGAAGGCTGCGCGGAGCTCCCGCTCCTGGGACTCGCTCAGCCCCATGGTCCTGACTCCTTGTCGTCGTGCACGCCGCTGTGACGACGAGGTGCCGTACCGGGTTCCTCCCCTCGATCCTGCAGCAGCCGCCCGGCCTTCGCGTTGAGGTAGCGCTGCTCGGTGATGCTCGTCGTCAGCCGCGCCGCCGTCGCGTACGCCTCGCGTGCCTCGTCGGTGTGCCCGAGGCGGTCGAGCAGGTGCGCGCGGACGGCGTGCAGCCGGTGCTGGCGGCGCATCGCCGGGTCGCCGAGGAGCGGGTCGAGCAGGGGCAGGGCGGCGTCCGGGCCCTGCTCCATCGCCACCGACACGGCGAGGTTGAGGGTGACGGCCGGTCCCGGGGCGATCCGCTCGAGCATCCGGTAGAGCACCGTGATCTGCTGCCAGTCGGTGTCCTCCCAGTGCGCTGCCTCCGCGTGCACCGCGGCGATGGCGGCCTGGAGCTGGTACGGCCCGACGTGGCCGCGCGGCAGCACCCGTTCGAGGATCGCGACCGCCTCGGCGACCGCGGCCCGGTCCCACAGCGAGCGGTCCTGCTCGGCGAGCGGCACGAGAGCACCGTCGGGCGCCGTCCGCGCCGCCCGCCGGGCATCGGTGAGCAGCATGAGCGCGAGCAGTCCCGCGCACTCGTCGTCACCGGGCCGGAGCGTCGCGAGCCGCCGGGTGAGCCGGATCGCCTCGGCCGTCAGCGACACGTCGAACAGCCTGGCCCCGGCGGTGGCCGTGTGGCCCTCGGTGAAGACGAGGTAGAGCACCTGGAGCACCGCCGCCATCCGCTCGGCGAGCTCGTCGGCGGTGAGCGCGCCGAACCGGGCGCCGGACTCGCGCAGCCGTGCCTTCGCCCGGCTGATCCGTTGCGCCATCGTCGGTTCCGGCACCAGGAACCCCCGCGCGATCTGCTGCGTCGTGAGGCCGGCGAGCGACCGCAGCGTGAGCGCCACCTGCGAGGCCCGGCTCAGGGCCGGGTGGCAGCAGAGCGCGAACAGGTGCACCTGGTCGTCGACGGGCGCCTCGCCGTCGGCGCCCGGGCCGGTGTCGACGTCGGTGTCCACGCCGGCGTCCGCGGCCGGTGCGTGCAGCCGGTCCGCGGGCTCCCGGAGGACGGCGGTCCGCTCGCGCCGGGCCCGGGCGCTCTCGCTGCGGTACCGGTCGACGAGCCGGCGGTCCGCCACCCGGACGAGCCAGCCGGTCGGGTTGTCGGGCAGCCCCTCCCGCGGCCACTGCGTCGTCGCCGCGAGCATCGCCTCCTGGACGGCGTCCTCCGCGGTGTCGAGGTCGCCGCACCGGCGCACGAGCACCGCGAGGACGTCGGGTGCCGCCTCCCGCAGCACGTCCTCGAGCGGGCGCTGCGGGAGTCCGGGCCCGGTCACCGGCGGGGTCTGCTCACTCGTCCGGGCCGCCGCCCCACATCGCCGGCCGCAGCTCGACCGCGCTGCCCGGGCCGACGAACTGCGCCGCGATCTCCTGCGCGCGTTCCGGGCTCGCGACGTCGACGAGGAAGAACCCGGCGAGGTGCTCCTTGGTCTCCGCGTACGGCCCGTCGGTGGCGACGTGCCCGTCGGGCGTCCACCGGTAGAGGGTCGCCGATGCCGGGTCGGCGAGTGCCTCGGCGGTGACGAACTCGCCGGAGGCGACGAGGCCCTCCATGAGCACGTCGAAGGCCTTGTCGGCGCGCTCGCGGTCCTCGGGCGACTGGGCCCGGCCCTCGGCGGTGTAGTGCTCGGTCGGGTGGCCCCACGGCTCGGGGTTGGAGTGGATGAGGATGACGTACTTCACGGGCTCTCCCTGGGGCGTCGGCTGCTGTCGGTGGCTCGTCGGAGCCGTCGCGCAGTTCTCGACATGGTCCCCGAACCGGGATCCCTCGACGAGTCCGGCGGTACCTCGGTTCCTGACCCGGCTTCGGCCGCCCGACGCCTGGACCGGCCTCGCCCGAACCGGCCGACGACCTCCCGCCCGGAGCCGTCGCGTTCCACGTGACCGCAGCGTGGTGCCTTGCTGGACCTCCCCGTTGGCGGTGGCGGCAGCGGCCGCCAGGCCCTGAAGGATCGCGGCCAGGACCGTGCTGCGCCGGCCGCCGCTCCGCGGCGTGGGTCTAGTGGCGCGTGTGCGAAATGCTTGGACGGGAGGGCTCTGGTTCAGAGTCCCCAGAATGGTCCGGAGAGGCCGACGCTGCGCAGGTAGTCGGCGGCTGCAGCGGGTTCTCGGCGGGCGTAGCCGCGGTCGAGACGGCCGGTGTACCAGTCTGAGGCGAAGCGCCAGAGGGTGGTCAGGTCCATGACGTAGCCGCGCTGGTTGCCGGTCTGCTCGAGCCAGGTGACCACGCAGGTGTCGTTGCAGAACAGGCGCTGGTGGCCGCAGGTGTGCACGACGTCGTCCCACATGTGCGCGGCGGGGACCAGGAAATGGGCGACCTGCTCGCCGGCGGGCGGCGCGGTGCGGGTGACGTTCCACGCGTGTGGTGTCGAGCATGCGGGGCAGGTGGTAGCGACCAGGAGGGAGGGTTCCCAGGTCAGCAGGTGGGCCATCGCGAAGGAGTCCCACGCGCAGCCGCCCCACCACAGGGTGTTGGCACCCATCACGGAGAAGCCCAGTGGGACCGCGGAGAACGGGTGCGCCATGGCGATCCGGCCGTCGGCGTCGAGGGCCAGGTTGCGCCCGGCGGCCAACTCCTCGATGGCCCGGCGCACGGTGTCGCGGCCGACGTGGAGCTCGCCGGCGAGCTCCTGGTCTGTGGGGGGCCGGCCGTCGTGCGCGAACCGGGTGTAGACCGCCAGACGGACGGCCTCGACGTCGACGCCGCCGTCTGCGAACGCTTCATCGGGCCCGGCACTTGGGTCTGCGTCGGGGCCGGTGGGGGTGGACATGGCGGGGAGTGTAGCGCCGGTTGTGGCGTTAGTTGCTGGACGGTTCCGGGCCGTCCGAGAATGGGGCATGGCGAACCGTCCGGCACCAGCGCTCGTGCTGTGGGAAGGGGACCAGGTCGAGCTGGAGCGGCTGACTCGGGCCTCCGGCGTGCGGGCCGGGCTCGCGCAGCGAGCACGGATCGTCTTGCTGGCCGCCGCCGGCGTCGGCAACACCGAGATCGCTCACCGGGTCGGGGTCGCCCGTCAGACGGTGGTGACCTGGCGCGCCCGGTACGGTCGAGGCGGGGTGAGCGCGCTGCACGACCAGGACCGGTCAGGGCGACCGCTCACGATCGACCAGGCCCGGATCATCACCGAGACGCTCAAGCCGCCGCCGAGGAGCCTGGGCGAGACGCACTGGTCGACCCGTTTGCTCGGGGACCGGTTGAAGGTCGCGAACTCCACGATCGCGAAAGCGTGGCGAGCGTACGGGCTGCAGCCCTTGCGGACCGGGTCGTTCCGGTTCTCCACCGACCCCGAACTGGAGGCCAAGGTCATCGACGTGGTGGGCCTGTACCTGAACCCGCCCCAGAATGCCGTCGTGCTCTGCGTGGACGAGAAGAGCCAGACCCAGGCCCTGGAGCGCACCTCGCCGATCCTGCCGATGCAACCGCATCTGATCGAGCGCCGCTCTCACGACTATCGCCGGCACGGCACCACGACTCTGTTCGCGGCGCTGAACGTGACCGGCAAGATCACTGCCCGCTGCCACCCGCGGCACAGCCACGAGGAGTTCCTGACCTTCCTGCGCCAGGTCACCAGCGCATACCCCCGCGGCGAGGTGCACCTGGTGATGGACAACTACGCGACGCACAAGCACACCGCGGTGAAGGCCTGGCTGGCGACCAACCCTCGCGTGGTCGTGCACTTCACCCCGAGCCACGCCTCTTGGATGAACATGGTCGAAGCCTGGTTCTCGATGGCCGAACGTCAAGCCCTCCACCGCGGCTCCTGTCGCTCCGTTCGCGGGCTCACCACCACGATCCGCGCCTACCTCGACGGCTGGAACGAGCGTGCCCATCCCTTCACCTGGACCAAGACCGCGGACGACGTCCTCAAGACGGTCAACCGTCCAGGCGCTGCACAGACGGGGCACTAGTATCTCTTCTCCGGGAGTAGAGATCCCGCGCCGCTGAAGTGCATTCAGCGGGCCCCACTCCTCAAGGTCTTGGGGCCTCAACGCACAGCGACTGCTACGTCTGGGACACGACACCATTCATGGGGCGACTGTATCGGCCACTGCCGGAGCAACTGAGTGACTCGGAGCGTCGTTTCCTGGAGCGGGTTGCGCCGCTCGGGCTCGATTTCCTGACCTCGCGGCAGCGCTACTTCGAGCTCTTCGGTGTTCGGAGCTACCACGGGTGGCGTGACGTCATCGCTCTGCCAGAGGCAAGCGCACTGAGCCGTACACCGCTGTCCTTCGTCATGTATGCCGACGAGCAGGTGATGGACCTCGCGCCCGAGTACCTCTGGGCGGACTACCTGGCGCACGACGACGCTCGCTCCAACCACCGCGACATGGTCGAGCAGTTGAGCCTGGCCCTGGGCCCTCCCCTGGTCTGCGATGTCTCGAACTGCCTGCAGTGTCGTTGGGACTTCGGAGTCTTCCGCGTCGAGCTCCACACCTTCCCGCCCGAGTTGCAGCAACCGAGCAACAACGTGCTCCACGAACAGAACCCTCGCCTGGCGTTGTGCGCTGCCGTTTCGATTCACAGTGCGCTGGCGTTTCCCTACCCCGACGGCAGCCTCGAGCCGGTGGCCGACGCCGTGCGACTCGGCGGCGGGATGGTGCTCGACGTGGCGGTCGGGCACTGGGGCTCTGAGCTCGGCGCGTCCCGCCGCTACGCGCGTCGGTCACCGCGCAGCCTTGCCGGTGCCGTTGGTCCGGGGCGGCTGCTGGCCTGGCGCGACGATGCGAACCGCCGCCTGGGGGTGTCCGCCGGGGCGCGTTCCCTGGTGTTCGAGCGCGCGGAGGTCGCGGCACTTGCCCTGCGGCGCTTCCAGGGCGACCGCGGACCCGGGGGCTTACGGATCGAGCTCGAGCTCTCCCCTGCCCGCCACGCTCCCGAGCCCGCGACGGCGCTGCTGGAGGCCACGGACCCCGAGGGCTCCGAAGTCGTCGGGCTCCAACGGCTCGCCGCCCAGATCGCGGCGCACCTTGGCCTCGAGCTCGTCCGGCGCAGCGACGACGGCTGACGAGACGACGCAAGGCGCCCC
Source organism: Kineosporia sp. A_224 (assembly GCF_002198655.1). GTDB lineage: Bacteria > Actinomycetota > Actinomycetes > Actinomycetales > Kineosporiaceae > R-H-3. The sequence goes on along the minus strand of NZ_MWLN01000186.1, from coordinate 3,580 downwards.
GACGGTGCGCTTCGCACGGAAGACGCCCCCTGGCCGCTCGTTCGGTGCGGCAGCCCGGTCGCAGATTGCCGAAGACCGGGATGGAACCGACCGGCCCGTGTGATCATCGCAGCGGTGACCGATCCGCACCGCCCTGTGGAGTTCGCCCGTGTCGCACGATCTCGTCCTGGTTGTCGCCGCCCTCCTCGGCTGGGGCGTCGTCACCGCCTCCGCCCACGTCCTGACCCGGTTCGGCCGACCGGCCCCCGGGCCGGCCTCAGTCGAACCGCCCGACGACCTCCCGCCCGGGGTCGTCGCGTTCCTCGTCGGTGGGCCGGACACCGAGCCGGCCGCCGCGGCCACGCTCCTGGACCTCGCAGGACGCGGGGTCCTCGTCATCGAGGCGCCGGCCGGCGGCCCGGCGACGGTCCGGCCGGGCAGACCCGTCGACGGGCTGAGCCGCCTGGAGTCGCTCGTCCTGGCGCGGGTCCGGAGCCTGGGCCGTGGCGGTCCCGTCCCGCTGCCCGCGCTCGCGGCCCGCGCCGGGGCACCCGAGGAGGACGACGTCCGGGAGGCCGTCGTCGAGGCGACCCGGGCGCGTCGGCTCACCTCCGCGCGCGCCGGGTGGGTGCTGCGGTCCGTGCTCGTCGCGGCGGCCCTCGTGCCTGCGCTGGCGGTCGGTGCCGTGGCCGTCGCCAGAGCGGAGAACACGACGGAGCCGGGGAACACCTTGTTCGCCTTCACCGCGGTCACCATGGTGGTGCTGCTCGGCCCGTTCTGGGGGCGCTTCCACGGGGAGCGGCTGACGCACGCCGGGCGGCGGGCGGCGTCCGCCTGGCTCGGCCACGGCACCCACCTCGGCCGGGACGAGCTGCTGCGGGCCGCGACGCCGGCCGACGTCGCCGTGCAGGGTCGGCGGCTCGCCGACGCCCGGGCGCTCGGGCTGGCCCGTGGGCTCGACCGGCTCGTCCGGTTCGGCCCGGGTGACCGCAGCGTGGTCTGGTCGTCCTTCGGCGGCCGGTGGCGGCCGGTCGAGGTCCGGTACCCGCGGGGCCTGCTCGCCGGGCGGTCCGCCGGCGGGACGACGGTCTACGGGCTGTGGCTGGTCGGCGTGGTGGCCGCCTCCACGTTCACCCTCTTCTGGGTCCCGGCCGCGGCGGGATGGTCCCCGGACGGTGCCCTGCTCCCGGCGCTTGTGTCGGTGGTGTCGGTGGTGTCGGTGGTGTCGGACATGTCGGCTCCTCGGACGGACGCTCGTCGGCGGGCCGGCCGGCCGCCGGGTCGCAGCCGCGACCGGGTTCTGGCGGGCGGCGTCCGCGCTCATGGTCTTCGTCATCGTCGCCATGGGGTTCGCCGTCGTCGAGCGCCAGCACTGCCGGATGGAGGGCTGGTCGTCGCCCGACCAGTTCTTCCACATGTGCTACTCCGACGTGCCGGTGCTCTACGGCAGCGCCGGCCTCGGCGACCCGGGGCGCCCCGGGCTCGTCGACGCGGTCGCGGCGGACGGCTCGCTCGGCCAGCCGCCGCTCATGGGCGCCCTCATCTGGACCGTCTCGCGCCTGGTCCCGGACGAGGGGTCCGCAACGGCGGCCAGGGTCTTCTTCGACCTGTCCGCGGTGCTGCTGGCCGCCGCGCTCGCGGTCGCCGTGCTCTGCGTCGCGTCGGTCGCCGGCCGCCGCCGCTGGGACGCCGCGCACCTCGCGCTCTCACCGGTGGTCGTCACCGCGGGGCTGATCTCCTACGACCTGTTCGCCGTCGCGCTCGGCTGCGCGGCGCTGCTCGCCTGGAGCCGGCAGAAGATCGTCACCGCGGGCGTCCTGCTCGGCCTGACCGTCGCCGTCCGGCCGACGTACGCCGTGCTCGGCGTCGTGCTGCTCGCGGTCGCCCTGCGGGCCGGGGCGGCCGGTCGCGCGGCGGCCACCGTCCTGGTGGGCCTCGGTGCCTACCTCGGGCTGCGCGCCGTCCTGCTGCCCGGGTGGCTGGGCCAGCTCGGGGTGGCGTTCTCGACGTGGCGGGACGGCACCCCCGGCTACGGCTCGCTGTGGCTCGCGCCGCAGATGCTCGCCCAGAGCAAGCCGTCGAACGCCCGGTTCTGGTACTCGGGGGACGGCCTCGGTGCGACGGCGAGCACGGTGCTGTCGATCGTCGGGTTCTCCCTCGTCGTGATCCTCGTGCTCGCCGTCGCGCTCGCGTCGCACCGCCGGCCCCGGGTCGCGCACGTCGCGCTCGTCGCCGTCGTCGGCTGCCTGCTCGTGTCGAAGTCGGTGCCGGTGCAGGCCTCGCTCCTGCTCCTGCCGTTCGTCGCGTGGGCCGGGCTGCGCTGGCGCGACCACCTCGTCTGGGCGACGACCGAGGTCGTCTACTTCGTCGCGGTCTGGCTCTACATCGGCGGGCTGACGAACACCGACCGCGGGATGCCCGCCGGGTTCTACCTGCTCCTCATGCTCGTGCGCCTCGGCGGCATGACATGGCTCGCGGTCCAGGCCCTGCGCGCGGTCCGGGACCCGCTGCGCGACCCCGTCCGGCTGCCCGAGGACGGCGGTCCGGGGGCCGACGACCCGCTCGGCGGTCCGGCCGACGGGGCCCACGACGCGCTCGTCGTCCGGCTCGTCTGACCGGTCGTCCGATCCGGTCGTCTGATCCGACCGGAACGTCGGGTCCGTCCCTGTGGACGACCGATTTCGGCCCCGGGGGAGCCTGCGGGTAGCCTTGGCCCGCGGACGTCCCCGGGTCACCTGATCCCGGGCCGGCGTCCCGGACGCAACAGCCCTCCTGTCACGGACGGACCGTGACCGCTCAAGACCAGAGGAGGTGGGTTCACGCATGCGTCACTACGAGCTGATGGTCATCCTCGACCCCGAGCTCGAGGAGCGGACCGTCGCCCCGTCGCTCGACCGTTTCCTCAACGTCGTCCGCAACGGCGGCGGCTCCGTGGAGAACGTCGACATCTGGGGTCGTCGTCGCCTCGCGTACGAGATCAAGAAGAAGACCGAGGGCATCTACGCGGTCGTCGACATGACGTCCACGCCCGAGGTCGCCAAGGAGCTTGACCGGCAGCTGAACCTCAACGAGAGCGTTCTGCGCACCAAGCTCATCCGTCCCGACGCTCGCTGAGCGGGAGGGCCCGGCGGGCCGCCGAGAGGCACCTGTCGGACCCGGCCCGTACCTTCCCCGACGAGCTCCCATCCACTGTCGAAGGCGAAGAACCCATGGCCGGCGAGACCGTCATCACCATCATCGGCAACGTCACCAACGACCCCGAGCTGCGGTTCACGCCGTCCGGGGCCGCGGTGGCGAACTTCACCGTCGCGTCGACCCCCCGCACGTTCGACCGTCAGTCGAACGAGTGGAAGGACGGCGACACCCTCTTCATGCGCTGCTCGGTGTGGCGTGACGCGGCCGAGAACGTGGCCGAGTCGCTCCAGCGGGGCACCCGCGTGCTCGTGACGGGCCGGCTCCGCAGCCGCTCGTACGAGACCAAGGAGGGCGAGAAGCGCACGGTCGTCGAGCTGGACGTCGACGAGGTCGGCCCCTCCCTGCGCTACGCGACGGCGAAGGTCAACAAGACCAGCCGTGGCGGGGGCGGCGGCGGTGGTGGCTT
>NZ_MWLN01000185.1 GCF_002198655.1 Kineosporia sp. A_224 | reverse complement strand
TGCCGCCGGGTGCCCCGGCGGCCTGCGGGACGACCGGGGCGACCGGGGCGACCGGGGCGACCGGGGCGGATGCACCCGTCGTGACGTCGTCGCCGTCCTGCTCCGCCGCCCCCGGCGCGGAGGCGCCCCGGACCGACGAGCCACCGGCCGGGCCGGAGCCGCCCGGGAGGACCGCGCCGTCGGGCCGGGCGGTGTCGTCCTCGGCGGCCTGCGGGCCGTCCGGCACCGACGAACCGGCCGCCGGGCCGGTCGCGGTGCCGGTCGCGGTGCCGGTCGGCGCGGGGGCGGTGAACCGCTCGACCCCGACCGCGTCGTCCGGCATGACGAGGTACCAGCCGGGCTGGATGAGCCGGGCGAGCTCGAGCGACCGGCCGTCCGGCTGCGGCCGGCCCTTGTTGAGCGCGTGGATCTCGGGCCAGCGCCGGCCGTCGCCGAGGTGCCGTTCCGCGATGTCCCAGAGCGAGTCGTGGTGGCGGCCGTGCGGCGGCGCGACGACGTAGACCTTGCGGCCGACGAGGGCGGCGAGGTCGTCGGCGCCGACGGCGTCCCCGAGGACCGAGGCCGGGACGACGACGGTGCCGCTCGGCCCGCCCTGCTCGGCGGCCCCGGCCGGGGCGGCGGCCCCGTCGTCGGCGGGGCTGACCGCGACGGCGGGCGCCAGGTGCAGCGCACCCGGGGCGCCGTCGCCGACCTGGCCGGCGGCCCCGGGGTCGACGGACACGACGGCGACCGGCGCCGGCGGTGCGGCGCTGCCGGCCGCGGCCTGGACGGCGAGCGTCGCCGAGAGCAGGACACCCGCGACGAGGCCGCGGGCGAGCCGCTGCGCGGGGCCGGCGAGCGGGACCGGTGCCGCGAGGACGCCGCCCCGCAGCGCCGCGACGACCTCGACGACGGTGCACACCGCGAACTGCAGCCACGCCACCCAGACGACGACGAGGAGCACGGTGACGACCTGCTCGACCCCGAGGGCACCGGAGAGCCAGCCCCTTCCGGGCAGCCCGGTCGGCAGCGGCGGGCCGCCGCCGAGCGCGAGGAGCGCCGCGGGGACGCCGACGAGCAGGGCCAGCAGCGCGAGCACGTTGCCCGCGACGGCGAGCGGGCTCCGGGTCGCCTGCACCGGCACCGGCCGGAACCGGGCCGCGCGCAGGTCGGGGCCGGGCGGCGTCGGCTGCGGCGTCGGCTGCTGCGCGGGTTGCGTGGACTGCGTGCGGGTCATGGGACCTCCGCCGTGATGCCGACGGCCGCGCGGGCCTGCGCGGACGCGTCGACGGTGAACGAGCCGATGCCGACGAGGGAGAGCAGTGCGGTCGGGACGACGCGGCGGGCCCGGACGGTGACCGCGGCGTCCGTCGCGACGACGGCGGTGTCCGGGCCCGCGTAGCCGCGGGTCCCGAGGAACGCCTGCGCGGCCTGCCGGGCGGCGCCCGGCTCGATCCGGACGACGCCGGACTGCCGCAGCGAGAGGACGTCGACGCGCTGCGCGCCGGCCCGGGCGGCCTGCTCGGCGTCGTCCGCGACCTGCTGCCGGGCGTTGAGCGCGAGCCCGCCGTCGACGACGAGCCCGGCCATGGCGAGGAGCGCGATCGCGAGGAAGACGACGAACGCGGTCGCGGTGCCGGCGTCGTCCGGCCGGCCCGCGGTGCGGGCGGACCCGGTGCGGCGCAGAGAGTCCCGCGTCATCCGGTCCGCCGGTAGGTGTCGAGCGGGGCGGCGCTCGTGCCGCTCACGGTGACCGTGCCGGGGACGCCGATGAGCCCGAGGTCGGACATCGTCACGCTGCAGCGCACCTCGACCTGGACCGTGCCGCCGGCGACGAACGCGCCGCTGAGCCCGGCGCCGCTGCACGTACCGGTCCGGGCGCCCGCGGCGACGGTCGCGTCCGCCGCGGCCTGGGCCTGCCCCGCGGTGCGCTCGACGGACGCGGCGCGGGCGGCGTCCCGGGCGACGGCCTCGACCTGGCCCCGGACGTTGACGTAGCGGCCGAACGCGACGACGAGCATGACGAACGCGACGAGCACCGGGGTGAGGATGACGACCTCGACGGCCATCGAGCCCCGGTCGGGGCGACGCCCGCGCCTCGCGGGGATGCGGGCGGTCACGGGGTGTCCGGCCGGAAGATCTCGACCGGCCCCTGGACGGTCTGGGTGATCCGCGGCATCGGGACGCCGGGCGCGACCTGGATCGCCGTCCCGACGACGGTCGCCCGCACCTGGTCCGGGCCGACGACGACGACCTGCACCTGCGGGTCGAGGAGCACGCCCTTGCCGACCGTCGCCGCGTACACCGCACCGCGGGCACGGGCGGCCGCAAGCGCCTGCGGCGTCCCGCCGCCGACGCGGGCCACCCGGGACGCCTCGCGCGCGGCGGCCTGCGCGGCGCGGTCTCCGAGGTAGGCGAGCGAGAACTGCACCACCGCGAAGATGCACAGCAGCAGGAGCGGCATGTACAGCGCGAGCTCGACGGTCGAGGCCCCGCGGTCCGTCGGACGGCGGGGGTGTCGGCGGTGCGGACGGCGCAGCACGGTCAGAAGTTGATCTTCCCCAGGGCGGCGGTGATCTTGCCGTTGAGCGCGGTGAAGACGACCGCGGCGAGCAACACGAGACCGGCCGTGATGACGACGAGCTCGACGACGGAGGCGCCGACGCTGTCCGCGGTGCGCGCCCGGTCGGCGCGGCCGCGCAGGAGCATGAGGACGAAGCCGATCGGCGTCGTGGGGTCGGGCTGGGGCATCGGGCTCTCCGTTCGTCGGTGCAACAGGTGTCGTGCGGTCGGTCGCGCGGGTCGGACGGGTCAGCTGGCGAGCACCCGGACGAGCGCCGGGTAGATGAGGAAGACGAGGAACCCCAGGGCGAGGAGCATCTGGGCGACGAGCATCGACTGCGAGCGGGCCTGCGCCCGGCCCTCGCTGTCGGCGAGCTCGCGGCGGCGCAGGGACGTGGCGCGCGAGGCGAGCGACTGCCGGATCTTCGCTCCGTCGTCCGCGACGAGGGCGAGCGCGGCCGAGAGGTCCTTGAGCTCGTCGACGCCGATGTCGTCGCCGAGCGTGCCGAGCGCCGACCACGGCGTCGTCCCCTGCAGGCGCGCGTTCTCCAGGCACTCCCGGATCCGGCCCATGGCCCAGCCGGGGCTGACGCCGGCCGCGGACTGGAGCGCCTCGGGGACGCCCCGGCCGCCGGCGAGGTTCATGGCGACGAGGTCGAGGAAGGAGCCGACGACGTGCCGGAAGTGCCGGCGCAGCGACTCGGCGCGGGAGCGGACGACGAGGGTCGGGCCGACGGCCCCGACGAGGGCGGCGAACAGGCCGGTCCACAACGGCATCGCCCCGCCGAGGGCCGGCGCGACGACCGACCCGATCGCGGTGAGGACGACGACCCCGACGAGCGCCCCGACCGCTGTGAGCAGGCTGCGCGCGAGGTGCGTGGCGGGCGAGCGGCCGACGAGCGCGAGGTCGCGCTGGACGTCGGCGGGCAGGGACACCCCGGAGTCCTCGAGCGACTCGAGGATCGACTCCCCCAGCCGGCGCAGCCGCATCGGCTCCGCCGCGAAGCGCCGGTCCGTGGCGAGCGCGACGTCGCGGCGCATCCGGCGGCGCTGCGCGTCGAGCTCGGCGAGGGCGACGGCCCCCGAGGCGCGGGCGCCGTCCGGGCGCAGCAGCACCCGGACGAGCAGGTGCAGCCCGAGGCCGCACAGCGCACCGGCGAGCAGGACGGCGGTCACGGCGTGCCGCCGTCCGCGAGCAGCCGGCCCGGCTCGTCGAACGTCGAGAGCCGGCGCAGCCAGAAGAAGCCCGCGGCGAAGAGCCCGAGGATGACGAGCAGCACGACCTGCCCGGCGAAGGTGCCGTACGGCGCGACGTACGTCGGGTTGAACACCGACAGCCCCGAGACGAAGACGAGCGTCACGCCGACGACGATCTGCACGCTGCGGCGGGTGCTCGCGCGCCCCGCGGAGACCCGGCCGCGCATCTCGAGCTCGGCGCGGGCGCTGTCCGCGAGGGAGGTGAGCACCTCGCGCAGCCCCGGGCCGCGCAGCCGCGCGTTGAGCACGAGCGCGGCGATGACGAGGTCGGCGCTCGGGTCGGCGAGGTCGTCGGCGAACCGGCGCAGCGCCTCGGTCATCGGCATCCGGACCCGGAGCCGGTCGGCGAAGGTGCGCAGCTCGGCGGCGATCGCGGCGGGCGGGGCGTGCGAGGACGCGATGACGGCCTGCTCGAGGCCGACCGCGCCGGCGATCGTGTCCCGCAGCGACTCGGTCCACACCGCGAGCGCCTCGACCTTGGCCGCCGCCTTCTTCTCGGCCGCGGCACCGCCGAACAGGGACGGCCAGACGACGACGAGCGCGCCGGCGGCGACCGCTGCGACCGGCCAGCGGGTGAGGACGAGCGTGAGCAGCCCCGCCCCGACGGCGACGAGACCCCGGCGGCCGAGCCCGCGCAGCCGGGCGACGAGGCTCGCCCGCTCCCGGCCGGAGCGCTGCCCGTCGGCCCCGGCCACGGCGCGCTCCCGGGGCACGAGCGCGGCCCCGAGCAGGGCGAGCCCGCCGCCGACCGCGGCCCCGGCGAGCAGGAGCAGCAGGACGTCGAGGCGTGGCGCTCCGGTCATCCGCCCCACCCCGCGGGGACGGCGGGCCGGTAGCCGGCGTCGACGAGCTCGGGCAGGCACGACAGCGGCGCGGAGGCGACGGCGGCGCCGTCCGGCCCGGCCGCGAAGACCTCGCTCGACAGCACCCGGCCGTCGACCCCGTTGACCTCGCGGACGCTCGTGACGATGCGGCGCAGCGTGCCGCCGCGGTGCGCGTCGTTGCGGCGCTCGACGAAGACGACGAAGTCGATGGCGCCGGCGATGAGCATCATCGTCGCCTCGGTCGGGAGCCGTTCGGCGGACTGGATCGCGTAGGTGCAGATCCGGTTGAACACCTCGAGCGAGGAGTTCGCGTGGATCGTCGAGAGCGAGCCGTCGTTGCCCTGGCTCATCGCGTTGAGCATCGTGACGATCTCGTCGCCGAGCACCTCGCCGACGATGACCCGGCTCGGGTTCATCCGCAGCGAGCGCCGGACGAGCTCGGCCATCCCGATCGCGCCCTGGCCCTCGGAGTTCGGCAGCCGCTCCTCGAACGCGACGACGTTCGGGTGCAGGTCCTCGAACTCGCCGAGGCCCAGCTCGAGGGCGCGCTCGACGGTGACGAGGCGCTCGTACGGCGGGATCTCGTTGGCCAGGGCGCGCAGCAGCGTCGTCTTCCCGGCGTTCGTCGCGCCCGCGATCATGACGTTCTTGCGGGCGCCGACGGCCGCCGAGAGGAACCCGGCGAGGTCGGGCGTCAGGGACCCGTTGTCCACCAGCATGTCCAGGCTGACCCGGGACAGCCGCGCGCGCCGGATCGACAGGCTCGGCCGGGCGCAGACCCCCATGACGGCCGACAGCCGGCTGCCGTCCGGCAGCCGCAGGTCGAGCTGCGGGTTGGCGCTGTCGAAGGATCGGCTCGTGAGGCCGGAGTAGGCGCCGAGCAGCTGGACGAGCTCGACGAGCTCGTCGTCGGTGTCCGCGACCGGGGGCATGACGGCCTCGCGGCCGTCGGCGTACGAGACGAAGACCCGGTCGCAGCCGTTGATGTCGATGTTCTCGACCATCGGGTCGTCGAGGAGCGGCTGGAGCCGGCCGACCCCGAAGAGCGCGGCGTGGATGCCGTCGGCGAGCTCGGCCTCCTCGGGCGGCGCGGGCGGCGTCCGGCCGACGGAGAGCTCCGCGCGCGCGTTCGCCTCGAGGACCCGGCCGATGACGGCGCGGGCGAACTGCCGTTCGTCCTCGGGGGTCAGGCTCGGCAGGCCGGCGAGGGCGTCCTCGCGGCGCTGCCGGGCGAGGACGTCGGCGACCTCCTCGCGCAGCCTCCGGACGAGGGCGGTGTCCATCAGGCGGCTCCGGCGGTGAGCCGGGCGGCGTCGGCGAGGAACGCGACGACCGCAGGGGCGACGCCCCGCACGGAGCGCACGAGGTCGGTGCGGCCCGGCGCCCCGCGGGCCGCACCGGCGAGGACGAGGGCCCCCTTGGGGTCGTCGGCGACCGTGCCGAGCACCCGCCCGGGCAGCGCGGCGGCGTCGAGCAGCCGCTGCACCTCGGCGTCCACGCCGCGTTCGCGCTGCGGTGCGACGAGGACGACCCCGACGGCACCGGCAGAGCCGGCGGCCGGACGGCCGGCGGCCGGACGGCGGACGCCGCGGGCCTCGGCGACGGCGCGGACCCGTTCGCGCAGGTGCACGAGCGACGCGACGTCGGTGCGCGCGACGAGCAGGACGGCGTCCGCGGAGCGCAGCAGCGGCGGCGCCGCGGCGGGTGCGGCGAGCCGGCCGCAGTCCGCGACGACGGTGCCCGGGGCGGCGGCGAGGCACGCCCCGACGTGCGGCCAGGCGGCGGCGAGACCGGACGCCTGCTCCGGTGCGCCGAGGCCGAGCAGGACGGGCAGCCCGCCCGCGAGGTGCTGGACGTGCGGGCCCAGGTCGGCCGCGCCGCGGTGCGCGGCCGCGGCGAGCGAGAGCAGCCCGCGGTCGGGGTCGAGCGGCTGCCCGGCGGCGTCGCGGTACCGCGACGACAGGTCGCTGCCCGCGAGGTCGAGGTCGGCGAGGAGCGCGGGCCCGGGGACGACACCCGCGAGCGCCACGGCGAACGTCGTCGCGCCCGGTGCGCCCTTGACCCCGGCGACGGCGAGCAGCGGCATCAGCCGGCCGCCCCGGCGGCGCCGGCGGCCGGCTGATGNTCGTCGCGGACTGCGGCCGGCCCGCCCCACCCGGGCCAGCGCGACCTTGCCCCCGCCGCTCGCGGCGGCGATCTTCGCGGCGGCGTCCGCGGGGACGACGAGCGTCACGACGCTGACGTCGGAGGCGGCGCCGAACGTGCTCGCCTCCGGCAGGTCGACGGTCTGGACGACGGCGTCCGTCGCGAGGACGGAGCCCTCGCCATCCGTGCCGTAGACGGCGACCAGGTCGCCGGCCTCGAGCGGCGTGCCCGGCGCCTGCCCGGGGGCGATGGCGACCCCGAGGGCGACAGTGCCGGGCCGCAGCACCGAGGCGCCGGTGAGCATCCCGCGGTCGAGGAGCCGCTCCTTGGCGATGGGGACGGCGGCGTACTGCCCGACGACCGAGGCCTGCTCGGTCGCGGGGATGAGTGCGAGCCCCTGGGTCGCGACCGGGGCGACGGCGAGCATGTCCGCGGTGATCCGGGTGCCGGCGGCGATGTCGTCGCGGGCGACGAGCATGTCGACGCGGTCGTCGATCCGCAGCGCGAGGAGCCCGGCGACGACCGCTCCGCCGGCGACGAGGAGGACCGCGAGCGCGGCCAGGCCCGCGTTGCGGCGCCGCGGCGGGCGCGGCAGGCGCTCCCCGCCCGCGCCGCCGTCCCGGCCGGCGGCGAGCCGGGGGTCACGCGGGTCCGTGCGGGGCTCGGAGCCGCGGGGACGCCAGCCGTTCTCGGTGCCGGACGGCGGTGCGCTCGGGACCGGGTGCTGCAGGCTCATGCGTCGTCCACGTCCGGGGCCTCGTGCCACGGACCGGAAGGGTCGGGACCGTGGCGGTTCGGTCGGGAGTCCGACGGGGCTGCCCTGCGGCAGGGCGTCCCCCCGGCACCGCCCGGCGGCATGATCTCCACACCGCGGGCGAGAGTCTAGACAGCGACGTCACCACGGGTACACCACCGGCGCCGGACTTGAGGTGTCGGTCACGTTCGGTATCACTCTCGGGTGATCATGTGTCGACCCAGCGTCCTGACGGGGTAGCACATTCACCCAACGTGACGGATCTTGCGGCCGGTCGTGATTGACGACGTCACCGTTGCGACGGAAAGATCCCGATCTCGGCGGGCACCAGCGGGGGGCTCGTCCGGTCCGAGAGGGAGACACCTGTGCACCGCGCCGTGGTCCCGGTCGCCGCTGCCGTGCTGCTGCTCGCGGGCTGCGGATCGGGGAGCTCGGGCGGATCGGCGTTGCCGACGGTGGGCGCATCGAGCGGGACGACCACGCCACCGGTGAGCCCGACCGAGACCGCGAGCGCGACGCCGACGGTGGATCCGTCGCCGTGGACAGCATTGCCGACGAGGGATGTCGGGCCGAACAAGGGCGTCTACAGCGGGGTCGTCCTGGCATCGTCGGTGGCGAAGACGGACGACGAGAAGGCTGCGGTCCAGGCTTACGTGGACTACTGGACCTACCTCGTCAATGCCGGCTTCAGCGCCAAGAGCGATGCGGCAGGGCTGCGACGTGTGGCCGACGGCATTCCCGCCGACGCCATCTCGAAGTATGTGAAGAACCTGCGGTCCAACGGGCGCAGGACAGTTGGCTGGGTGAGTATCAACGCCACATCGGTCACGGTCACGGAAGAGGCCGTGCTCCTGAAGGCGTGCATCGACAACGGCAGCTACGACGTCGATGCCAAGAGTAAGGAGCGGCTCGAGAAAGGGTCTCCTGGCTACGACGCCGAGGCCGCGCTTAGAACCATCTCCGGCAATCTTGTGGTGACCTTCTCACAGACGGCACGCCGCACTAAGCGATGCTCCGCATCCGAGGGCTGAGATGAAGTCGACGCTGACCCGCCGCATCCTCTCCGGAATGCTGTGCGCCGCGGCGGTCGTCAGTGTCCCGGCACGTGCCACAGCTGAGGCTGGCGACGGTGTCGTATCGCCACCGCCTGCCTCTAGTACCGGTGACGGGTACACGACCGCGGTTGTGCGCTTCAGCGGTGACGCAGCCCCCAACGGCGGTGGAACGAGCAGCGTTCGCGTCGCCGCACGCTGTTGGTGGCGCCCAGCCGACGGGCCTTGGACCGACGCTGACGCGTATGTCGGCTACTACAAGGCGATGCAGGGAACGCCGGAGTACGTCGCAAGGATGTACGGCCCACTTGAGTGGTACGAGGCCGCAGCGGCCTCCCCCGTCGAGATGCACTGGTACGCCGCGTACTGCAAGGACGTCGACGACTACTCCTCGTTCACAGGACAGACCTTCGTCTACAACGGCCAGACTCTGGCGGTGACCCACCGGGCATTCGCTGTCGGCACGCCCACGCCCCCGCCGCTCGTCGCCCCCGAAGCCCTTGCCGAAGCTGCCCGCGACGTCATGGTCCTCCCCCTCCCCGACGTCGAGCGCAACCCGAAGACCACCGGCGCGGGCCTGGCCGGCGCCACGTTCGTCAACCTCCCGACGTGGTTCTGGGTCACCGACCCCGCGGCCGTCGGCGGTGCGACCGGGCGCCGGACGATCCGTGCCGAGGTCGCCGGCGGCGCCGTCTGGGCCGAGGTCGTCGCGACGACGCAGGGCCTCGTCATCACGAGCCCGGCGGGTGCGACGTCCTGCCCGCCGACGACCGCGACGCAGGTGTGGTCCCCCGGCACGGACGACACGTCCGGCTGCACGGTGGCCTTCGAGCGCGCCTCGGTCGGCTACGCGAACGGCTACCCCGTCACCGCGGCGACCACCTGGGACGCCACCTGGACCGGCTCCGGCGGCACCGGCGGTACCCTCCCCGCCCTGGCCCGCCAGACAGTGACCCAGGTCCCCGTCGCCGAGTCCCAAGCCATCGTCACCACGACCGGCTGACCCCACCCGCACGCCCACCACCACGTCCGCCGTTCGGCCGCCCGCGTCGTCCGACG
>NZ_MWLN01000184.1 GCF_002198655.1 Kineosporia sp. A_224 | reverse complement strand
GCCCGGACCGGGAACCGGCGGCACTGCTCGGCGAGGAACGCGTCGGCGATCTCCATCCCGGACTTCAGCTCACCGGTGGCCTCGTCCTCGAGCAGCACGATGCGCAGCCGCTTCGGCAGCCGCGCCACGGCGCGGACGCAGGCGTCGGCGTGCTCACGGGTGATCTCACCCGCGGCCAACGCGGCACCGACCTGCGGCAGGCTCCCCGAGTCCGCGTCCAACGCATGCGCCGCCCGGGCGTCAGCGTTCGCCCGACCCGGGTCCACGTTCAACCGCCCGGTCAAGAACGCCGCCGCGACCTTCCCCTCACTCGCCCCCGGCACCGCCTCAGGCCGCTCGTCGAGAACCTTGATGACAGCGAGCCGGGCCGCTTCCGCGGACGCCATCGCCCGCGTGAACGCCTCCACCGCATCCCGCGCCTCACCGTCCGACAGCGACCACGCACACCGTGATGCCTCCAGCACCACCGCGGTCGCGGCGTCCATCGCGGCGATCCCCGCGAACAGGTCATGCACCGGCGCCGACTCACCCGACACGACAGGACCAGACGGCAGTGACGCACCCGGCTCACTCCCGGGCACCTCTCCGCCTGTCTGCTCGTCGCTGCTCACGAGAACAACAGTAGAGACGGGGTCCGACAGTCTGGGCTCGGCGAGACCCGTTCCCACGCAACAACTTTGCGTCAGCGATCGTCACTCACGATCCGTCGTTGCCGACGGGGACAGCCCCTGCGTGCACGCTCAGGAGTGCCGATGCGGGGAACGGTCGGGCGCGTCGTGGGTGTCGATCTGCAGGAGGCGGGTCCTTCCCTGGAGCGTCACCTGGTCGCCGAGGAGTCCACGGAGCGAGTTCAGCAGCGGCTCGCGAAAGCCGGCGTCCGCGACCGAGTACTGCGATGTGGTCCTGAGCAGACCGAGGTAGTCGTCGACATCCAGACGCCAGGGCCACTCGTAGCTGCGGGCATCCACGAGTTCGAGGTTCGGATCGGTACCGATCTCGGACTCGGCCCAGCCGGTGTCAGACCGATGATCCTCCACATCGTGCTGGAGCCCGTGCCCCCTGCGGAGATACAGAGCCCTGACCCCTTCGAGGTCGTGCATCTGCGAGGCGAGGCGCCAGCCGTTCCAGAACAGGTATGCCCTTCCGCCGGCACGAAGAAGCGATGACAGGCGAGACCAGCGTGTCGCCGGGTCCGCCCAGTGGAACGACTGAGCAGCGATGACCACGTCGTAGGTGCTGCCCGGGTCGACGTCCTCGAATGCTGCCTGTCTCAGGTCGCACTGCTGGCTGAGCTCTGCCGCTTCCAGGCGACCGGCAAGGACCCCCACCATGTCCGTAGAGGGTTCGACCACCTCGATGGTGGCGCCCCGCCGCACAAGCGGCAGTGTTGCGCGTCCCGTGCCCGCTCCGACCTCGAGCATGCGGCCGTGCATGCGCGTCCCAGCGGATGCGCAGATGTCGTCGAACAGCTGCTTTGGGAACTCCGGCCGCAGTCGCTCGTAGTCGCCGGCCCCACGCTCGAAAGACCGGGCGCGCGCCAGCATGTCATCGGCGTCCATGTGCGGAAGTTAGCGCTGCACCCCTGGAGACGCACTCATCCGCCCCTGGTCGGTCGCCGGAGGGCCTCCGAAGTCCGCGGCGGGTGGCTCACGTCGCGTGCACCACCAACGGCCCCGCCACCCGTCGGCGCTGGTACGCGTCGACCGTCAGCGAGACCTCGCCCACGCAGCCGAGCGTCGAGCACTCGCAGCTGAACCGCGCGACGGGAGGCTCGGGCAGCGCCTCGACCCCCAGGTCCTCGCGGTACAGCGTCAGCTGCGTGGCCATCACCTGGTTCTCCTGGCGCCGCATGATCGCCCGTTGCTCGCCGGTCGCGGCGCGGACCAGACCCCCGGGCACCCGCAGCAGGGACGACACGAACCGGTCCACCGTCTCGGTCAGCGAGCGGCCGCCGTCGACGACGACGGACCGCAGCCCGAGCGCGTCCGCCCGGTCGCGCAGGGCCCGCGTGACGAGGACGTCGCGCCGGTGCCGGTTCTCGACGGCCTCGGCCTCCCGGGCACTGGGCACGACCTCGGCCCGGGCCGTGACAGCCCCCCGGCTGAAGCTCTCCGTCGGCAGCAGCCACACCGCGGCGTCCGGGCTGCCGAGCAGCGGGGCCACGAGGTCGGGAAGGAGCTGCGGGCCCTCGGCGAGGACGGTCGCCCCGGGGCCGAGAGCGTCGAGGTCCTCGACGACCAGCGGCATGCGTTCGGCCGAGATGGCCAGGAACTCCTCGGCGAGGACCTCGGGTGCACGGAGCCACCGGTCGTCGTACGTCATGGCGTTGAACGCCTGCGTGCGCGGGAACGCGCCGTCGGCCGCCCGTCGCACGTGGTCGTAGCTGTAGGCGTCCACGTGGTAGGCCCGCAGGTCCAGGAGCCCGGCGACGGCGCGGACGAGCGTCGTCTTGCCCGCACCGCTGCCGCCACCCACCCAGACGACGGCGCAGGGCGCCGCAGCGGTCATCGCGGCCTACTTCGGCAGCCGCAGACCGTACATCCCGCCGTCGACGGCGAGCACCGTCCCCGTCGTCGACGCCGACAGCGGCGACGCGAGGTACGCCACGGCGTGGGCGACCTCCTCGGCGGAGACGAGCCGCCCCATCGGCTGCCGGGCCTCGAGCGCCGCGCGCTCGGCAGCGGGGTCGGGTGCGGTGTCCAGGAGGCGGCCGACCCAGGGCGTGTCCGCGGTGCCGGGGGCGACGGCGTTGACCCGGATCCCCTCGCGGACGTGGTCGGCGGCCATGGCGAGCGTCAGCGTGAGCAGCGCGCCCTTGCTCGCGCTGTAGAGGGCGCGCCGCGGCAGCCCGGCCCACGACGCGACGGACGCCGTGACGACGACCGAGGGCGCCCGGGACGCCCGCAGGTGCGGCAGTGCGGCCCGGACCGTCCGCGCGGTCCCCACGACGTTCAGGTCGAGGACCCGCAGCCACTCGGCGTCGTCGTTCTCCTCGACGGTGCCCTGCGCCCCGATGCCGGCGTTGGCGACGACGACGTCGAGCCCGCCGAGCGTCTCGACGACGATCGCGACCGCGGCCCGCACAGACGCGTCGTCCGTGACGTCGCACCGCACCCCGACCAGCCCGGCCGCCGCGGCCTCCTCGGTCAGGTCACCGATGTCGAGGACGGCGACCCGCGCGCCGCGGGCGGCGAGCGTCCGCGCGACGGCGAGGCCGATCCCCGACGCGCCGCCGGTCACCGCGGCGACGAGCCCGGCGAAGTCCTGCCCGGCGTAGTCCTGACCAGCCCGCTGCGCGCCGTCGGAAGTCGTTGTCACTGCTGCCACTCCGGTCCGTCGGGGTACGTGTACCGCGCCACGCTCGACGCGTGCATCCTGGCACCGAACCCGGGGGTGCGGGGCGCGACGTAGCGCCCGGCCCGCACCTCGACGGGGTCGGTGAAGTGCTCGTGCAGGTGGTCGACGAACTCGATGACCCGGCCCTGCATCGTGCCGCTCACGGCGACGTAGTCCGTCATCGCGAGGTGCTGCACGAGCTCGCAGAGGCCGACACCGCCCGCGTGCGGGCACACCGGCACCCCGAACCGGGCGGCGAGCAGGAGGATCGCGAGGTTCTCGTTGACGCCGCCGACCCGGCAGGCGTCCAGCTGCAGCACCGACAGCGCCCCGGCCTGGAGCATCTGCTTGAAGATCACCCGGTTCTGCACGTGCTCACCGGTCGCGACGGCGATCGGCGCCACCCCGCGGGCCACGGCGGCGTGGCCGAGGACGTCGTCCGGCGACGTCGGCTCCTCGATCCAGCGCACCCCGAACGGCGCCAGCGCGTTGACCCAGGTGATCGCGTCGTCGACGTCCCAGCGCTGGTTCGCGTCGATCGCGAGCTCGATGTCCGGCCCGACCGTCTCGCGGGCCAGCCGCAGTCGGCGGACGTCGTCCTCGAGGTCGGCGCCCACCTTCAGCTTGATGAGCGTGAACCCTTCTGCCACAGCCTCTTTCGAGAGCCGCACGAGCTTCTCGTCGTCGTACCCGAGCCAGCCGGCGGACGTCGTGTAGGCCGGGTACCCCGAGGCGAGCAGGTCGGCGGTGCGCGCGGCCCGGCCGGGCTCGGCCGCGCGGAGGATGTCGAGCGCCTGCTCCGGGGTGAGCGCGTCGGTGAGGTAACGGAAGTCGACCTGGGCGACGAGCTCCTCCGGCGTGAGGGACGCGACGTACTGCCACAGCGGCAGCCCGGCCCGCCGGGAGGCGAGGTCCCACGCCGCGTTGACCACGGCGCCGATCGCCATGTGCAGCACGCCCTTCTCCGGGCCGAGCCAGCGCAGCTGGGAGTCCTGGACGAGGCGGTGGTAGAGCTCGGCGAGGCCTGCGGGGGAGTCCGGCACCGGCCGCCCGACGACGTGCGGCGCCAGCGACCGGACGGCGGCCGCGGCCACGTCGTTGCCGCGGCCGATCGTGAAGACCAGCCCGTAGCCGTCCCGCCCCCCGTCGGTGCCCGGGTCGTCCGTGCCGAGGACGACGTACGCCGCGGAGTAGTCCGGGTCGGGGTTCATGGCGTCGGAGCCGTCGAGCTCCCGCGACGTGGGGAAGCGGACGTCGGTGACGTCGAGCGAGACGATCCGGCCGGGCATCGCGCCGCCTCCAGGGGGTCGTGGTGGACCTCACGATATGGGAGCCTGCGGCCGGTCCCCGGACCGCCCCGTCCCCCCGGACCGCCCTGTCCCGTCCCCGTCTCCGCAGGAGCGCAGCGATGGACCTGACCCCCCGCCGCCTCGGCCGCTCGGACGTCCACGTCCCGGCCGTCGGCCTCGGCACGGCACCGCTCGGCGGCATGTACGCCCATGTCGCGGAGGAGCAGGCCCTGGACGTCGTCCGGGCCGCCCTCGAGGCCGGTGCGACCTACCTCGACACGGCGCCCCAGTACGGCCACGGCACCGCCGAGCGCCGTCTCGGCACCGCCCTCGCGACGCTGGGCGCCGCCGGCCGGCCCGGTCTCGTCGTGTCGACGAAGGTGGGCCGGCTCGTGGTCCCCAGACCCGATGGCACGGACGTCGGCACGGACGGCGGCGCGCGGGGCATCTTCGCCGACGCGCCGCCGTCCGACGTCGTCTTCGACTTCAGCCCCGCCGGCGTCGAGCGCTCGCTCGCGGAGAGCCTCGACCGCCTCGGCCTCGACCGGGTCGACGTCGTCTACGTCCACGACCCCGACGAGCACGCCGACGAGGTGCTCGCCCGGACCTTCCCGGTGCTGCGGCGCTGGCGCGACGAGGGGGTCGTCGGGGCGATCGGGGTGGGCATGAACCAGTCCGCCGTGCCTGCGCGGTTCGTCCGGGAGGCCGATCTGGACGTCGTCCTGCTCGCCGGCCGCTGGTCGGTCCTCGACCGCTCCGGCGGCGCCGACCTCATGCCGCTGGCCCTGGAGCGCGGGGTCTCCGTCGTCGTCGGCGGGGTCTTCAACTCCGGCCTGCTCGCCGACCCCCGGCCCGGTGCCCGGTTCGACTACGGCATCGCGCCCGACCACCTCGTCGCCCGCGCGCAGGCCCTCGGTGCGGCCTGCGCCCGGTACGCCGTCCCGCTCAAGGCCGCGGCCCTGCAGTTCCCGTTCCGGCACCCGGCCGTCGCGTCGGTGCTCACCGGGGCGCGCAGCCGCGCCGAGCTCGAGGAGAACCTGGCCCTGCTCGACGTCGAGGTCCCCGAAGCGCTCTGGGCCGAGCTCGACGCGATCGCGACGGCGCCGTGACCACCCGACCGGTCGGGGTCGTCGACGCCCACCACCACGTCTGGGACCTCGCCGTCCGCGACCAGGACTGGATCCGCGGCGACGCGATGGCCCCGATCGCGCGCTCCTTCGGCCTCGACGACCTGCGCCCGGAGGCGGCCGCCCGCGGCGTCGTCACGACCGTCCTCGTCCAGACGGTCGTCGGCCCCGACGAGACCCCCGACCTGCTCGCGCTGGCGGACGGCGACCCGCTCGTCGGTGCGGTCACCGGGTGGGCGGACCTCACCTCTCCCGCGCTCGCCGACGACCTCGCGGCGCTGCAGGAGGGGCCGGGCGGCCGGTGGCTGCGCGCCGTCCGGCACCAGGTGCAGCACGAGCCGGACCCGCGCTGGCTCGCCCGACCGGACGTCGTCCGCGGGCTGGCCACCGTGGCCGCGGCGGGTCTCGCGTACGAGCTGCTCGTCCTGCCGCACCAGCTCCCGGCGGCGGTCGAGGCGGTCCGGGCCGTCCCCGACGGCCGGTTCGTCCTCGACCACTGCGCCAAGCCACCGGTCGCGGCCGGCACGCTCGAGCCGTGGTCCCGCGACCTGCGGACCCTCGCCGCCGAGCCCGCCGTGACGTGCAAGCTCTCGGGCCTGGTCACCGAGGCGGCCTGGGCCACGTGGACGCCGGCGGAGGTCGCGCCGTTCGCGGACGTCGTCCTCGACGCCTTCGGTGCGGACCGGGTCATGGCCGGCTCGGACTGGCCGGTGTGCCTGCTCGCCACGACGTACGGGGGCGTCTGGGACCTCGCCCGGGACCTGCTCGCCGGCTGCTCGCCGTCCGAACGGGACGCCGTGCTGCGCGCGACCGCGACCCGGGTCTACGGCCTCGGGGCTGCCTGAGGCGCGGCGCGGTACCGTGCGCCGTGACCGCTCCCCTCACGTCCGGACGGCGCCCGACCGCCGGACGGCGCCTGACCTCCGGACGGCGCGGGGCGTGGCTCGCGCTCGGCGGCGCCATCGCCGTGGGCTCGGTCGCGTTCACCCAGATCAAGCTCGTCCTCGAGCAGGTCTCGCCGCTCGCGCTCGCCGCCGGCCGGGTCGGCTTCTCGGCCCTCGCGTTCGCCCTCGTCGTGACCCTCCAGCCGTGGCGGCGCACCCCCGTCGCCCGGCAGGACCGGCTCGCCGTCCTCGCGTGCGGGCTCGGCGGCTCCGCCGGGTTCCACCTGCTCTACACCTGGGGCCAGCAGCGGGTCTCCGTCGCCGTCGGCGCCATCGTCCTGGGCTGCATGCCGGTCGTCGTCGGCGGGCTCGAGGTCGTGTTCCTGCGGCACCGGCTCACCGCGGTCCAGGTCGGCGGGCTCGTCCTGTCCGTCCTCGGGGTGACGCTCATGTCGCTCGACGGGTCGGGCGGGGCCGGCGACGGCGGGCCGCTCGTCCGGGACGCGGCGTGGTTCGCCGGGTTCGCCGCCGTGGCCGGGGCCACGGTCGTCTGGTCGGCGGTCTCGGTGACGACCCGGTCGCTGGCCGACCGGTACGACCAGTGGTGGCTCAACACCCCGGGGACCCTCGTCGGCGCGCTCGTCATGGGGCTCCTCGTCCTGGGCACGCACCGCTGGCCGGAGTACGGCGACCTGTCGGCGTCCGGCTGGGTGCAGGTGGCCTGGCTCGGCGCCGTCGGGTCGGCGTTCCTCTACGCGGCACTGGCCCGGGCGATGCAGCACCTGCACGCGACGACCACGGCGAGCGTGAGCACCCTCGTCACGCCGCTCGGGGTCGTCGTCGCCTGGCTGGTCCTCGGGGAGCGGCCCGCCTGGCCGGTCGTCGCCGGCGGGGCGGTCGTGCTCGTCGGGGCGTACCTGGTCACCGCGCGGCCCACCGTGGTGCGCACCGAACCTTGACCAAGGCTTGACCTCGCGGTCGCACGCCTCCCGTCACGCTGGGCAGCGCCCGGCTCGTCGGGGCGGAGGTTCGTCAGAGGTCGGTCGAGGAGGTCCCCGGTGCAGCGCAGCGACGTCGTCGTCGTCCTGCCCGCCTACAACGCCGAGCGGACGCTCGCGCGGGCCGTGGCGGCCGTGCCGGTCCAGTACCGCAACCGGATGATCCTCGTCGACGACGCCAGCTCCGACGAGACCTACCGGCGCAGCGTCGACCTGGGGCTCACGTCCATCCGGCACGAGCAGAACCGCGGCTACGGCGCCAACCAGAAGACGTGCTACACCGCGGCCCTCGCCGACGACGCCGACATCGTCGTCATGCTCCACCCCGACGGCCAGTACGACGCGCGGATGATCGACGCGCTCACCCTGCCGATCCGCCTGGGCATCTGCGACATCGTGCTCGGCAACCGGATCCGCTCGCGCCGCGAGACGCTCGCCGGGGGGATGCCACGGCGCAAGTACCTGGCGAACCGGCTCCTCACCGGGATGGAGAACGTGCTCCTCGGGCAGAACCTCGGCGAGTTCCACACCGGGATGCGCGCCTACTCCGCGCAGGCGTTGCGGTCCCTGCCGTACGAGAGGTTCTCGGACGGCTTCGCCTTCGACTCCGAGCTGCTCGTCGCGGCCGCGTACTTCCGGATGCGCATCGGTGACGTGCCGGTGCCCACGGTCTACACGGACGACTGCTCGCAGATCGGGACGGCGGCGAGCACCGTCTACGCGGCGCGCACCGTGCTGACGGTCGGCAAGTACCTGCTCCAGCGCAGCAGGCTGGCGGCCTTCGAGATGTTCGAGCCGGTCCCGGCGCGCGACCCCGGGCCCGCGGCGGACGCCGGCCGCGACAGCCGGGTTCAGCCGGCCGGCAGGTCGTAGCGGCACACCGAGATCGCCACGAACTCGGTGCACTCACCGCCGGTGGACAGCGCTCCGAGCTCCTCGGCGATCGTGAACCCCTCGTCGTGGCTCTGGGAGTAGACGACCCACGCGTGCCGTCGCCCGGCGACGAGGCCGGCCAGGGTGTCGAGGTCGGCGCGGGTCGGTTGCAGCGAGAACTCCTCGCTCCCTGCGGGGAAGGGCCGGGTCTCCAGGTCGGTGCGCCGCGCGTAGGCCCCGTACCCGTTCTGCAGCGTGTACCCGGCGTTGAAGAGCACGAGGTCCCCGGGCGCCGCGTTCGCCTCGAGGTAGGCGGTGCTCTCCCGCCACTGGTCCTTGTTCACGTCCCGGTAGAAGTGCACGTACTGCGGGCCGGACACCGCGACGACCAGGACGAGCGCCGCGACGGGCAGGAGCCGGCCCGGGAGCGCCCGGGCACCGACCACGGCGAGCATGAGGAACGCCACGGACGACGCGATGAGGTACTTGCGCCCGAAGACCGGCGACGCGACGACGGAGTACCCGACCGCGAGCAGGACCGGGACCGCGAACGCCGTCCACAGGAGCAGGTAGCCCCGGTCCGCGGGCGTCAGCCTGCGCCGGGCGAGCAGCCGGCGCGGCAGCCCGCGGTGCGCGACCAGCCCCACGAGCGTCAGCGCGGCGCAGACCCCGAGCGCCCCTGGCGAGCCGGCGAAGTGCTCGAGCACGCCACGGACCGAGCCGACCGTGACCGGCGGCAGCCAGGGGTACGCCCCGACCTTGTCCAGCTGGTCCACGAAGAACAGGGCCCAGGGGAGGACGAGCACGCCGAGCACCAGCCTGGACGCCAGCCACCGCCGCAGCGTCCGTCCGTCGACGTCCCGGGCCAGGGCCAGCACGACGACGAACCCGGCCTCGGCGACGAGCAGGAGGGCCCCGTAGTGGTGCGTCCAGACGACGAGGGCGTCGGTGACCGCCAGGGCGGTGACCTGCCACGTGCGCCCTTCGTCGAGCAGGCGGACGAGCAGGTAGAGCGACGCGACGGACAGCAGCGCGAGGAGCTCGTACATCCGGGCTTCCTGCGAGTACTGCAGCTGGAACAGCGACACCGTCGTCGCACCGGCACCCAGCAGCCCGGTGACCGGGTCGAACAGCCGCGTCATGAGGGCGTGCACGAGCGGGACGACGAGCACGCCGGCCACGACGGACGGCAGGCGCAGCATCACCTCGGAGCTGCCGGCGACCGCCGTCCAGTAGTGCATGAGGGCGAAGTACAGCGGCGGCAGGATGTTGCGGACCGTGTGCCGGACGTCGTCGACGTAGCCCAGCGGCGTGAGCCGCGCGAGGTAGGCGGTGTAGCCCTCGTCCACCCAGAGGCTCTCGCGGCCGAGACCGGCGAGCCGCAGCACCGTCGCGACGAGCATCATGACCGCGATCGCCGCGGCCCGGCCCCGCCGGCCGAACGGTCCACCGGGGTCCGGCCCGGCGGGCGGCGCGCGGTGCTCGACGAGCGGTCCTGCGGCCATGGGTCCGGACCGTAGCGCCGATGCGGCGCCGGAGCCGAATCCCCGTGACGCACACGTCATCACGGGTGCACCCGGTGGCTCAGCCGGCGGGTGCAGGCTTGACCCGGGGTTGACGCACAGGTGAGGTACACCGGTCCGTCGTCGGGCGATCATGCGCCCATGACAGAGGTCGAGCAGGCTCGTGACGTCGCGGCGGAGCGCCGCCCCCGCGGCAGGCACCGCGCCCCGGACCGTCCCGGTGGCGAGGGGGAGCGGCAGGCCGGGGCTCCCGCGCCGCGGTTCGCCCACGAGGCCGAGGGCGGCTTCTGCATCGTCTGCGGCAGCGTCTGGCCGTGCTCGCGCTCGTCGGCGCGCGCCGCGCGGGGTCCGGCGCACGCCCTGACGCCCTGAGACGGGTACGGGAAAGGGCGGCCCCCCTTTCGGGGGACCGCCCTTCCGTGGGACCCGGAGGGGGCTACCGGGTCCCGTTCGCCTCGCCGCGTCAGGGGGCCGCGGCGACCGCCACCCACGGGGAGTACGTCGTGCCGAGCGCGTTACGGGCGCCGACCCGGACGTAGTAGACCCGCTTGGTGAGGTTGGTGAACGTCCCGGACGTCCCGGTCACGGTGACCGTCGTCGGGTTCGTCCCGGCCGCACTGGTGGACCGCTGCATCCGGTAGTCCACCGCTCCCGGGACCGCGGTCCAGGAGAGCGGGATGGACTCCCTCGTCGCCGACGTGGCCGTCGCCTGTGCCGGCGTGGTCACGGTCGGCGCCGCGGGGGCGGCGACGGTCACCGTCAGGGTCCCCGTGGGGGCCCGGCCGGCGGCGTTCCAGGCGACGACCCGGTAGGAGTACGTCGACCCGAGGGTCACCGCAGTGTCCGTCCGGTTGAGCGCGGTCCCCGTGCCCGCCGTGGCGGGACGGGTGGCGACCTGCGTCCACGTGGCGCCGCCGTCGGTGGACCGCTGGAGCGAGAAGCCCGACTCGTTCGTCGAGGCGTCCGTCCAGAACGACCGCACCGAGAGCGGACCCGTCCGGAGCTGCGTGCTGAACCCGGACGGCGTCGCCGGCAGTGCCACCAGGGTGACGGACGCCGTCCCGGAGAGGCTGGTGCCGAGGAAGCTCACCGCACCGACCCGGTAGGTGTTCGTCGCCCCCGGCAGCGGGGCCAGGTCGATCGTGGCCTGCGCACCCGTGCCGGTGGTGCCGGCGAACGTGGTGAGCGTCGTCCACGACGCGCCGCCGTCCGTGGTGCGCTGCACGACCGTGCTGTCCTCGTCCGTGGCGTTGTCCGTCCAGACGAGGTTCACGCTCGCGTCCTGGGTCGCCGTCGCCGCGACGAGCGTCGCGGCCAGGCCGCTCGGGGCCGCCGCCAGCGCCGGGGTCACCGACACGTTCGCCGACCACACCGTCGTGACGAGGTTCGTCACGCCGACCCGGTACGTGTACGTCGTTCCGGCCACGACCGGGCCCGGGTCGATCGCCTGGACGGCGTCCGCCGCGAGGCTCGCGAGCGTCGTCCAGCTCGTCCCGCCGTCCGTCGACCGCTGGACCGTGTAGCCGGTCTCGTCGGTCGCGTTGTCGGTCCAGGTCACCTTGACCTCGGGACCCGCGCCGCCGGCCTGGGCCTTCGCCGCCAGGTTCGTCGGTGCGGCCGGGGCGGCCGCCGCGACGGACGCGGTGTTGGAGACCGGGCTCGGCCCGACGAGGTTCTCCGCGTAGACGCGGTAGAGGTTCGTCGAGTCGACCGCGAGCGGTCCGGCGTCGGTGTACGCCTGGTCGGTCGCCGCCAGGGTCGCCAGCGTCGACCAGGTCCCGCCGCCGTTCGTGGACCGCTGGACGACGACGCCGGTGGCGTTCGTCGCCGTGTTGGTCCACGTGAGCGCCGCACCCGGGCCGGCCACGAGCGTCGCGGAGAGCGTGCTCGGAGCGGTCGGGGCGACGAGCGCCACGGTCACGACGTTCGACGGTGCGCCTGCGCGCCCGCCGTTCAGCGCGACGACCCGGTAGTCGTACGACGAGCCCTGGGACACGGCCGAGTCCGTGAAGGTCGTCGTGGCGGCCGGGGTCGTCCCGATCGTCGTCCACGCCGCCGACCCGGTGAGCGTGCGCTGCACCTGGAAGGCGGTCGTGACGCCGGGGTCGCCGTCGGTCCAGGCGAGGTCCACGGCCGGACCGGCGGCGATCGTGCCGGTGAGACCGGTGGCCGCGGCCGGGGCCGGGGTGTCGACCGCCGTGTACGCCGCGGAGACGCTCTGGACGGTCTTCGTCGGGAAGCCGTTGCCGTAGCCGACGGTGTTCTTGGCGACGACCCGGTACTGCGTCGTCCCGACGTCAGCGGTGGAGGCCGGGTCCGGCATCGACCGCGTCTGGTGGATGTTCGCCGCGTCGAGCGGCGAGGTCACGGTGTCGACGGCCGACCAGGTCGCCCCGTCGTCCGTGCTCCGCTCGACGGTGAACGCCGTCTCGGTGATCGAGTTGTCGTCCCAGTGGACGGTCCACCGGTTCGTCCCGCCGTCGGCCACCTTCTCGGTCCACAGGGTGCCCGCCTTGGCCGGCGGCAGCGCCAGGTCGACCGGCCGCATCATGTCCATCTCTTCGTGGCTCAGGATGTGGCAGTGGAAGACGTACTCCCAGCCGAAGTTGACGAGCGCGTTGGTCACGGCCGCCGTCGGGTTCCCGTTGACGTCCATGTTGTTGAAGCCGGCGGTGCTGCCGAGCGGCATCATCGGGTCGAGCGGGCGCACCGAGTTCGGCACCTCGAACGGCGTCTTCGGCACGAGCGGCCGCAGCGCGACGATGGTGTCCTCGAGCGGTGACATCCGCACGGTGTCCTTCCACCCGAGCTCGTTGTCGTCCGGCGGGATGACGATGTTGTCCCACGTGACGCGGTTGAGCACCTGGACGTCGAACAGGTGGAAGTGGATCGGGTGCGTGTCCACGCCGTTGTGCGTGATGCGCCAGATCTGCGTCCCGTCGGCGGCGCTGGAGATCGGGGTGGCCTTGGCCCCCGCCGACTCCAGGTTCGTGCCGTCGATGATCTCCGTCGTCGGGTTCGTGAACGGGTACAGCGTGACGTTCTGCGCACCCGGGGTCGGCGGCTGCGCCTCGATGCCGAGGTTGGCCTGCATCCGGCCGAACGGGTCGAACGTCGAGGAGTTCATCTCGTCGTGGATCGCCTTCGGCTCCAGGCCGATCGTCATCTTCGACGTCGGGGCCTTGAGCGTGTTGAAGGAGAACGACCCGGTGTCGTTGACCCGGACGAGCCCGTCGCAGGTCGACGTCGTGCTCGCGCCGTTGCAGTTGCTGCCGGCCGCGAACGACGTGCCGTAGGCGGTGTTGTACGCCGCCTGGCCGACGATCACGGGGTGCTGGCCGGACTCGAACACGCCGCTGCCGTTCGCCTTGTGCTTGAAGGCGGACGTGAGCTTCGTGAGGTTGAACGCCGGTGCCGGCGTCGCCGCGGCGATCTTGACCTGCATGACGGTCCGGGTGTTCGGGCCGTAGCCGGGCAGGATCTTCGGGGCGCCGTTCGGGCTCATGTCCGGGGCGCCGGTGTAGTAGTCGTACGACGCGACACGCGCCGGGAAGGCCGCAGGAGCGTCGTTGTAGAGGATGAGCGTCTTGCCGGCGAACTTCGAGAAGTCGACGATCGCGTCGGACCGCTCCGCCGGGGCGAGCAGCATCGAGTGCAGGTCCACGTTGCCGACGTCGAAGCGCGTCGGGTCGGTGATCCAGGTCGTCGGCTGCTGGCCGTCGATGACCGCCGGCTTGGGCAGGAAGCCGCCCTCGCTGCCGATCTGCACCCAGTCCGGACCGGCCGCGTTGTTGTTCGCGTCGGCCGGCGTCGGCGAGACGTTCGGGTCGGTCTGCGCGGCGGCCAGCTCGGCCGCGTTGAGCTTGACCTCGGTCGTGCCGTCACCCTGGGTCGGGTCGGCCGTGTACCACTGCAGGTTGAAGAAGCGGTCGTTGGCGGCGTTGAGGAGCCGCATCCGGTACGACTTCGGCTGCAGCGTCACCGTCGGGTAGGCGACACCGTTGACGATCGGGGTGTCGTTGAACTGCTCCATGCCCGCGGAGACGTTCGGCGTGCCGGGGATGAGCTCCGGCTCGCAGAACGGGTCGGTCTGGTAGGTCCAGGTCGCCGGGTCGTCGAGCTTGCAGGCGGCCGTGTAGTACGGGTTCTTGATCGGGCCGTACTGGGTCCCGGTCGCCGGCGGCCAGAACCACGGGCCGTACATCCAGCGGCCGTAGGCGCTCATGCCGGAGGGGTCACCGGGGTTCTGCGCCGGCATGTAGACGTGGTGGTACCAGAACGAACCCTTGGTGCCCCAGCGGGTCTCGTCCCACGTCGGGTCCTGGAGCGCCATCTGGGCGGCGTCCGGGGTGAAGGTGCGGTCCTGGACGACGAGCGGCAGGGTGTCGTTCGCGCCGGGGATGGTCCCGGAGCTCACGAGCGCCTGCTCGGTCTCGTCGGTGATGACGTACCCGGCGGCCTCGCCGGCGTACACGTTGAGCCGGGTGATGCCCCACGAGTGGTCGTGGTAGAACATCAGCCGCGCGCTCTGCTGGTTGGTGTAGTAGAAGGTCTGGCAGCCGTCGTCGGTCTTGTCGCAGACCACCGAGTTGTCGGCCGGGTCGACCATGTCGGGCACGTTGCTCACCGCGACGCCCTGCGGCCACGCGGCGTTCTCGCCGGCCGGGGTGACCCACTGGTGCGGCGTGCCGTCGCTGATCCACGGGGTCGTGCCGCCGTGCAGGTGCAGCTCGGCGCGGTTGTCCGTGAAGCAGTGCGCGACGTCCTTGGGCTCCTGGGTGCAGTCCGGGTTGCGGACGCCGTCCATGACGGTGCCGTCGTCGACCAACGGCGTGCCCATGTCCATCGGGCCCATGCCCGAACCCATCATCGTGGAGTCGACGGGCAGGAACAGGTCACCCTTGGCGCCGGTCGGCAGGTAGTTGTGGAAGACGATCCGGGTCGGCCGGTTCTTCGTCGCACCGATGAACGGGCCGAGCCACTGCGGCGCGGTGACGCCGAAGACCTGCTGCCCGGACGTGTCGAGGACAGGCACCTTCGTGCCGTCGAGCAGCTCGTTCGTCAGCGCGACGTGCTGGCTGACGGCCGCGTTGTCCGGCGTCTCGATCTGCACGTAGCCGCGCACGAGCGTCGGGTCGATGTCGGTGTGGAACTTCGTCCGGTACTGGACGAGGCCGATGACGTACTCGTCGGCCTCCTCGCCGCTGTACGTCTTGGCCGCGGGGACGCCGAGCGGGATGAACTTGTCGGTCGCGCCCGTCGGGCAGCCGCCCGGCGCCGCCGGGCTGCAGGTGACCGGCAGCGCGTCCTGGAACTTGCGGATGCCGACGGCGAGGTACCCGGCGCCCGGGGTGTCGACGGTGATCGCGGTGACGGCACCGATGTCCGTCGCGCTCGTCGCCGTCGCGCCGGAGCCGGGGGTCCCGGTCTGGTCGCCGTCCGCCACCGCGACGTCCGGCGCGGAGGTGTAGCCGCTGCCGAAGTCGACCGGGTCGATCGCGGTCAGGTGCAGGGTCGTCGTGGCCGTCGCGAGCGTGGCGCCGGCGAGCGGGTCGGCGAGGGTGCCGTTGTGCACCGCGATCCCGGGGGCCGCGAGGTAGCCCGAGCCCGGCTCGTCGACGACGACCTGGGTGATCGTGCCGTTCGCGTCCATGCCGTCGACCGGGTCGCCGTTGGCGACCATCGGGACGTGGCCCTTGGCCTGAACGCCGTTCGCGAGGTCCGGCATGTCGAACTCGACGGTGGGCATGACGTAGTTCGCGCCGCCGTCGGTGATGGTGATGGTCGGGTCGACGCCGCCGGAGCCCTGCCCGGTCGCGGCGGTGCCGCCGCCGCCGGTGAGGGTGACGTCGAAGAACCGGTAGCCGGAACCGGCCGCACCGACCGTGTACCCGGTGACGCTGCCGGACGTCGTCACCGTCGCGGTCGCCGTCGCCGCGTTGCCGGGGTCGCCGCCGCCGATCGTCACGGTCGCGCTGCCGGTGTAGCCGCTGCCGGCGTTCGTCACGTCGATCGTCGCGATGCCGCCGGTCAGCGGGTCGACGTTCGCGCTGGCGGTCGCGCCGGTGCCGCTGCCGGTGATCTCCACGGTCGCCTTGGGCGTCGTGAGCTGGCTCAGGGCCCAGTTGGGCCACGGGCCGAAGTAGTGGGGGACCTTCGACGCGTCGGTCGGCCCCGTGGGGGTCGCGGCCTCGGCCGCGCCACCCACCAGCCCCGGCAGCGCGACGGTCAGAGCCCCGACGAGCGCCGCCGCGGCGATCGTCGCTGTCAGCGGCCGCCGTCCGACGGCCCGGCCGGCACGGCGTCCTCGCACGTGTCGCATCACTGTGTGTGTCATTGCGCCCCTTCTCCCTGACCGTCACCCCCATTCGGTGACGGAGAGCGCGGCTCACGCACGTGCCCTGAGCACACCGTGCGCCCCAGGTCGGCAACTGTCTGCATTCATGACGCGGCTGTCAGAACCGGGTCATCGGGGCGGCATGACAGGTCGATGACAGCCCCATGACGGGGCTTCATGCGGGGCCGAATGAGCCGTCGACGGACTGTGACGGAACTGGCACGCTGGGTCGCTAGCAGGGTCCGTCGGCGTGGCGCAGTCCGTCGTTCGGGCGATTGCTGTCACGGGACACATGTCATCCGGGGCCGCCGCGGTGAGGGCGAAAACTCACGCCGCGCGATGACAGCGCCGATGATGTCCCCAAGGGCCGGTGAGCGACCGGCGAACGGCTCGGAGGAAGGGTGGTGGACGCGCGATGGCGCGCCTGCTGGTGGTCGAGGACGAGGAACGGCTGCGGTCGTTCATCGTCCGCACCCTCGAGTCGGACGGGCACTTCGTGGCCGTCGCGGGGACGGGCCCGGACGGCGTCCGGCGCACCTACGAGGAGGTCTACGACCTCGTCGTCCTCGACCTCATGATCCCCGGCTTCGACGGGCTCGAGGCCCTGCGCCGGATCCTCAACCACGACCCCGAGCAGCGCGTCCTCATCCTGTCCGCGGTCGCCGACGTCGCCTCGCGCGTCCAGTGCCTGCGGATGGGGGCGACCGACTACCTCACCAAGCCGTTCGCCGCGGCCGAGCTCGTCGCCCGGGTCCAGGCCCGGCTGCGCGCCCCGAAGTCGACGGGCCTGCAGCGCTGGCTGCGGGTCGGGCCCGCGACGCTCGACCTCGAGCGGCAGGTGCTCGAGGTCTCCGGGAAGGTCGTCGCCCTGACCCACCGCGAGCTCCTCCTCGTCGGCTACCTCATGCGGCGCGCGGGCGAGGTGTGCAGCCGCGACGAGCTGCTCTCCAGCGTCTGGGGCTACGACGACCCGAGCAGCAACGTCGTCGACGTCACGGTCCGCAGGGTCCGCGGCAAGATGCCGCTGCCGATGATCGAGACCGTCCGCAACGTCGGCTACCTCTTCACGGCCTCCTGATGCCGGGCACCGCGACCACCGACCTGACCCGTGCCGCGGCCGGGCCCGCCGCCGGGCCCGCCACGGGCCGGTTCTCCCGCGACGAGCTCGTCTTCGCCGCCTGGGTGCTCTTCGCCGCGGCGAACATGGTCGTCATGGTCGCCTTCGCGGCGGCCGGCGTCATCGCGTTCCACGTCATCTGGGTGTCGATGTCGGTCGTCTACGGCGTCCAGGGCTGGTCGGCCCGACGGACGTCCGTCGTCCTGGCCGTCGTCGTCGTCGCGACGACGTTCGCGATGACCGCCTTCATCCGCGTCGAGGGCGCCGACTGGATGGAGCTCACCGAGGTCCCCCTGATGGCCGGGGTCTTCCTCGCCATGGTCTGGCACGTCCGGCGGCGGGCCGCCGCGCTCGCGGAGAGCCTCGCGGCCTCGGAGCGCGAGCGGCGGGCGCACGAGCTCAAGGAGCTCTTCGTGCGCAACTGCTCCCACGAGATGCGCACCCCCATCACGGTCGCCCGCGGGTACGCGGAGCTGGTCCGCAGCCAGGTCCAGACCGACGGTGCCCGGGAGGACGTCGACGTCGTCGTGGACGAGCTCGACAAGCTGGGCGGGCTCGCCAACCGGCTCCTGCAGCTCGCCGACGCCTACGAGGCGACGCACTTCGACTGGGGCGACGTCGACCTCGACGGCCTCGTCCGCCGCACCGTCCAGCGCTGGCGCCCCGCCGCGGACCGGGACTGGCGGGTCGAGAGCGCCCCCGTCGTCGTCGAGGGCGACGAGTCCCGGCTGGAGACGGCGCTGGACTCGCTCGTGGAGAACGCACTCAAGTTCACCTCGGACGGCGACACGATCCTCGTGCGCTGCGTCCCGACGGCCGACGGTGCCGACCTCGTCGTCGAGGACTCCGGGGTGGGGTTCGCGGCCTCGCGCAGCGGCGGGACCCGGGCGTCGGGCCGGCCCGGGACCGGCCTCGGGCTGGCGATCGTCAAGGCCATCGCCGAGACCCACGGCGGCGGCACCGAGCTGCGCGACCGGGTCGGCGGCGGGTCGGTCGTCACGCTGCGGGTCGCCCGGCACCGTCCCGCGGTGGCGCCGCGGCCGGAGGTCAGCGCGCCAGCGCCCGGCTGATCGCGGCCGCCGCGGTCCGGACGGCGGGTGCGAGCGTCCTCGGCCCGGCGCCGTCCGCCTGGACGACGACCGACAGCGCGGCGACGACGTCGCCGTCCGGCCCGCGCACGGGCGCGGCGACGGACAGGGCGTCCATCGTCACCTGCCGGTCGCTCACCGCGATGCCGCGTCGCCGGACGTCGGCGAGCATGCTCCGCAGCCGCCGCGGGTCGACGACGGTCCGCTCCGTGAAGCGCTCGAGCGGGGACGACAGGGCCTCCTCCTGGACCTCCCGCGGCGCGAACGCGAGGAGCACCAGGCCGACGCCGGTGGCGGACATCGGGAAGCGCAGCCCGACCCGGGTGAGCACCGGGACCGCGTGCCGCCCGGCGATCCGCTCGACGAAGACGACCTCGAGGCCGTCCCGGACGGCGAGCTGGACGTTCTCGTGGGTCGCCTCGTAGAGGTCGCCCATCGACGGCGCGGCCGCCTCCCGCAGCCCGATCGTGCGGGGCGCGAGTGCCGCCACCTCCCACAGGTGCAGCCCGACCCGGAGCAGCCCGTCGTCGCCGCGCTCGAGCCCGCCCCAGGCGAGCAGGTCGCCGACGAGCCGGTGGGCGGTGCTCACCGGCAGGCCGGCCCGCCGGGCGAGCGCGGACAGGGTCAGGGCCCGGTGCTCGGCGTCGAACGCGTCGAGGACGGCGAGCAGCCGTGCGCTCGCCGTCCTCGAGCCGCGCGCGGCGGCGCTGCCCTCGCCCACGCGGTGAGGGTGTCAGACCTCGACGACGAGCCGCCCGCCCGCGGACCGGGACACGCAGACGAACATCGTGTCGTGGGCGTCCCGCTCGGCGGGGGTGAGCAGCGCGTCCCGGTGGTCGACCGTCCCCGCGAGCACCGACACCTCGCACGTCCCGCAGGTCCCCTCGCGGCACGACGAGAGCACCGGGACCCCGGCCTCCTCGAGCACCTCGAGCGCCGTCCGGCCGGCGGGGACCGTCACCGTGACGCCGTGGGAGGCGACCTCGACCTCGAACGGGACGTCGCCGGCCTGGGGCGCCGGGTCGGTGGCGGCCCGGAACCGTTCGACGTGCACCCGGCCCGGCCCGAGCGCGTCGCCCTCCTTCTCGACCGCCTCGATGAGCCCCTCCGGCCCGCAGCACCAGATCCCCGCACCGGACGCCGCGGCGCGCTCGACGAGCGCGGCCACCGGCAGCGGGCCGCCGGCGTCGAGCGGGTGCAGCACCACCTCGCCGGCCCCCGCCGAGGCCGCGGCGAGCGCGGTCACCTCGTCGACGAAGGCCATCGAGGACGCCGTCCGGCCGCCGTACGCGAGGTGCCAGCGGGCGCCGGCCAGCACCGCCGCCCGGACCATCGCGAGCACCGGGGTGATCCCGATCCCGCCCGCGACGAAGACGTACTCCGGCGCCGGGTCGAGCACGAACCGGTTGCGCGGCCCACGGACCGCGACCGCGGTGCCGGGGAGCAGGGCCGCGTGCACGGCCGCCGAGCCGCCGCGGCCGGCCGGCTCCCGGAGCACCGCGACCCGGTAGGACGTCGCGTCGTCCGGGTCGCCGCAGAGCGAGTACTGCCGCACCAGCGGCCCGTCCGGGCCCGGGACGACGAGGTCGACGTGCGCCCCCGGCGTCCAGGGCGGCAGCGGGCCGCCGTCCGGTGCCCGCAGGACGAGCGCGACGACGTCGTCCGCGACGCGGGAGCGGTCGGCGACGACCAGACGCAGGTCGTGGTCCTGGCCGTGGTCCTGGCCGTGGTGCTGGTCGTGGTGCTGGTCGTGGTGCTGGTCCCGGTCAGGCATCGCCCGCCACCCCCGCCGGCAGCGGCGCGAGGAGCGCCTCGGGGCCGCTCGTGTCGTGCCCGTCCGGGTGCGCGCCGAGCCAGTCGAGCAGGGTCGCCGGGTCCTGCGCGGACGACGTCGCGCCGCAGTGGCAGCGCCCGCGCAGGACGTCCGAGCCCGGCAGCCAGTCGACCGTGAAGGTCGTGCTCATCGCACCGCGGCGCCGGCGGCGGCCCCGGCCGTTGCGTCGACCGCTGCGTCGGTCGCGGCGGTCATCCCGGCGGTCATCGCGGCGATCATCCGCCGGGCGGCGAGCGCACCGGTGTCGATGTTGATGCTCAGCTCCTGGGTGCCGGCCGGCTCCGCGGCGACGACCGTCTCGAGCAGGTCCAGCGCGGTGACGTCCTGGAGGACGACGGTCCGGTTGCTGTCGTGCAGGAACCGGCTCACCTCCTCGTCGTCCCGGGCGAAGTCGCGCGCGACGGCCCAGAAGTCGTACGTCGACGTCGCGGTCGAGGGGGTGATCGCGTAGACCACCTCGACGTGGAAGGCCCCGTCGTCCGGGCCTTCGGCGGGCGGCAGGACGCCGACCGGGGCGACCCGGCTGTGCAGCGTGTACAGGCACGGCGGGAAGTACTCGATGTCCTGCCAGCGGGTGATCCGGCCGGTGATCCCGGTCGAGTTCGCATAGAACGGCGGGCACGCGGCGTCCGCCATGTGCCGGCTGACCCGGACGATCCGGGCCTCCTCGTCGACCTCGGTGGTGATCGGCGTCTCGGCGACCTCGGGGGTGCCGATGTACCCGCCGTGCAGGTACGTCTCGTGGGACAGGTCGAGCAGGTTGTCGACGAGCAGGCCCCAGCGTGCCGCGAGCGGCTCCATGCCGCTGACCGTCGTCCAGGCCTCGTCGGCGAGCCAGGGCGCCCGCGGGATCCGGGTCGCGTCGGCGAGCGCGGGGTCGCCGATGAACACCCAGACGAACGAGTCCTGCTCGACGACCGGGTACGCGGTCACCCGGGCCGTCCGCGGCACCCGGCTCTGCCCGGGAACGGCGACGCACGTGCCGGTGCCGTCGTAGGTGAACCCGTGGTACCCGCAGACGACGGTGTCGCCGACGACCTGGCTCGGCGCGGCGGAGAGCGGGAACCGGCGGTGCACGCAGCGGTCGGCGAGGGCGGCGACGGTGCCGGACCCGGTGCGGAACAGGGCGATCGCCTCGCCGCAGACGGTCCGGCCGAGGACCTCGGAGGTGACCTCCCGGCCGTAGGCCGCGACGTACCACTGGTTGCGCACGAACGTGACGGGGCTGCTCAACGGGACCTCCGCGGGTGGGTGCCGGCGTCCCCGGGGAGGGGGCTGCCGGCCGACGGTCGGGGCGTCGCCGTCGCCGGCGACATGCCGAGGGTGTGGTGCGGGCCACCTCGCGGGGAACCAGGGTTTCCGCCTGACGGAAAGTCCGCTCCTGCCCGGCCGGGGGCGGGCACCTACGATCGCTCCCGATGAACGACGACCAGTCGGCCGCGGCACCAGGGACGTTGCCCGCGACGGTGACCCGGTTCGTGGGCCGCCGGCGGGAGCTCGGTGACGTCCGCCGGCTGCTGGGGGAGTCCCGGCTGGTCACCCTCACCGGGCCCGGCGGGGTCGGCAAGACCCGGCTGGCCCTGGCGATGGCGGCCGACGTCCGGCGCGCGTTCACCGCCGGCGTGTGGTTCGTGGACCTCGCCGTCATCACGGACGGCGGCCGGATCGCCGAGGTCGTCGCGAACACGCTCGGGGTCGCCGAGCGTTCGCCGCGGCCCGCCGTCGACAAGGTCATCGAGCACCTGCGGGACCGCAACGCCCTGCTCGTCCTGGACAACTGCGAGCACGTCGTCGCCGACTGCGCCCGGTTCGTCGACCGGATGCTGCGGCAGACGACGGACGTCCGCGTGCTCGCCACCAGCCGGCACACCACCGGCGTCGACGGCGAGCACCTCTTCGCCGTCCCCCCGCTCGCCGTCCCCGACCTGCGGCTGCCGCAGCACGCGGCGGTGACGAGCCAGTTCGACGCCGTCCGGCTGCTCACCGACCGGGTCGTCGCGATCCGGCCCGGGTTCGCGGTCACGGACGCGAACGCCGAGGCGGTGGCCCGGCTCTGCATCCGCCTCGACGGGATCCCGCTGGCGATCGAGCTGGCCGCCACCCGGCTGCGCTCGCTGTCGGTCGAGCAGGTCGTCGAGCGCCTCGAGAGCCGCTTCGCCCTGCTCACCTCGGGCAGCAGCGCCGCGCAGCCCCGGCAGCAGACCCTGCGCGCGCTCGTCGACTGGAGCCACTCGCTGTGCTCCCCGGCCCAGCGGCTGCTCTGGGCGCGGCTGTCGGTGTTCAGCGGCTCCTTCGACCTCGCCGCCGCCGAGGGGGTCTGCTCGGACGACGGTGCGCTCACCGCGGCCGGGGTGCTCGACGTCCTCGACCACCTCGTCGCGCAGTCGATCGTCGTGGGTGAGCACGACGGTCCTGCTGTCCGGTTCCGGCTGCTCGAGACGATCCGCCAGTACGGCCGCGAGCGCCTCGAGGAGCTGGGCGAGGTCGAGGACCTCACGCGGCGGCACCGCGACCACTACCTCGCCGTCGTCGAGGAGACGGCCGCCCGCTGGTGCGGGCCGCGGCAGGAGGGCGACCTGGCGCGGCTGCGGGCCGACCACGGCAACCTGCGGGCGGCGCTCGAGACGTCCGTCCGCACCGGGGACGGCGACCCGATGCCCGCGCTGCGGCTCGTGGCCGGGCTGCGCAACCACTGGTACGCCGACGACTTCCTCGCCGAGGGCCGGCAGTGGCTGGACGCCGCCCTGGCGCTGCCGGCCCCGGACGACGCGCTGCGGGCCCGGGCGCTGTGGGTCGCCGCCTGGGTCTGCCTGCTCCAGGGCGACGAGCCGGCCGCCTCGGCCCGCCTCGACGGCTGCGAGGCCCTCGGCGGCCGGGTCGGCGACGGCGCCTCGGTCGCGCACGCCCGGAGCCTGCGCGGGACGGCGGCGCTGTTCGCCGGCGCGCTCGACGACGCCGCGGCGCACTTCGAGGGCGCGATCGCCACGATGGCCGCCGACGGCGACACCGAGGGCCTGCTCTGGAGCCACTTCCAGCTCGCGATCACCCAGGTGCACCGCGGCCGCGGCCGCGACGCGGTGGCGATCTGCCAGGGCGCGCTGGCCCTGTGCGAGCAGCACGGCGAGCAGCTGTGCCGCTCCTACACGCTCTGGGTGCTCGGTTTCGAGGCGTGGCGGCGGGGCGACGCGGCGCAGGCCGAGGCCCGGGTCGCCGAGGGCCTGGCCACCCAGCGCCGGTTCAACGACTCGGTCGGGGTGGCGCTCATGATCTCGACCCTGGCCTGGGTCGCGGCGTCGACCGGCGACCTGGACCTGGCTGCCGTCCGGCTCGCGGGGGCGGACGTCGCCTGGCGGACCGCGGGGACGACGATCGCCGCCTTCGGCCCGCCGCTCGCCGGTCACCAGGCGGCCTGCCTGCAGCGGATGCAGGACGGCGGCCGCCGCCCGGGCGGGATCCCCGCCGGCGCCGCGCTGGCCCAGGTCGTCGAGGCCGTCCTCGACGGGGGCCGCGCGCGGCCGGCGCGTCCGGGGGCTGCCGGACCGGGCACTGCCGGACCGGGCACGCCGGGGCCGGGCGAGCTGACCTCCCGGGAGCTCGCGGTCGCCGAGCTCGTCGCCGAGGGCCTGAGCAACAAGGCGATCGCCGCCGCGCTGGTCATCTCGCCGCGGACCGTGGACGGCCACCTGGAGCGGATCCTCGCCAAGCTCGGGTTCTCCTCCCGGACCCAGGTCGCCGGCTGGGTGGCGGCGCGCCGCGCGGCGGCCCGGTAGCCGGCCCGCGCGCGACCGGTGCCGGGGGCCACGGGTACCCGGGTGGACCGGAACGGGTGGTGGATGGGGTGGTTCCACCCTCCCGGGTGACACCCCGCGCCGGTGACTCTCGTCGCTCCAGCAGTCGTGACGAGGAGGTCGACGATGACGGCGGTGGCCGACGAGCAGACGGTGGCACGTCCGGAGCCCGCACCCGGGGTGCTCTGGATCGGCGGGCAGCGGGCGGGGGCCGCCGACGGACGGACCCGCGAGATCCTCGACCCGTCGACCGGGGACGTCGTCACGACGGTCCCCGAGGCCGGTGCCGAGGACGTCGGACGGGCGGTCCGGGCGGCGCGTTCGGCCGCCGACTCCGGGGTGTGGTCCGGGCTGCCGCCGCGGCGGCGGGCCGAGGTGCTGGTCCGGGTCGCGGGCCTGGTCCGGGAGCACGCCGAGGAGCTCGCGCGGCTGGAGTCGCTCGACGTCGGCAAGCCGCTCCAGTTCACCCGGGCGGTCGACGTCCCGACCGTGGCCGACACCTACGAGTACTACGCGCAGCTCGCCGCGACGATCGAGGGCGCGGCCCGGTCGACGTCGATCCCGGCGTTCGCGTACACCCGCAAGGAGCCGCACGGCGTCGTCGCCGCGGTGACCCCCTTCAACTTCCCGCTCATCCTGTCGACGACGAAGCTCGCGGCGGCCCTGGTCAGCGGCAACACGGTCGTGCACAAGCCGGCCGAGGAGACGCCGCTGTCGGCCTTGCGGATGGCCGAGCTGTTCCACGAGGCGGGGCTGCCGGACGGTGTGCTCAACGTCGTCACCGGCGGCGCCGACGCGGGGCGCGCACTGGTCGGTGCCGACGGGGTCGACAAGGTCGCGTTCACCGGCTCCAGCGCCGTCGGCCGGCAGGTCGCGCAGGACGCCGGGGCCGGCCTCAAGCACGTCACCGTCGAGCTCGGCGGCAAGGGCGCGAACATCATCTTCGCCGACGCCGACCTCGACGCCGCGATCGGCTCCGCCGTCGCCGCGTTCGTCTTCAACACCGGGCAGTTCTGCATGGCCGGCACCCGGCTGCTCGTCGAGCGCCCAGTCTACGACGTCGTCGTCGGTGCGCTGCGCGGCGCCGTCCAGGGCGTCCCGGTCGGCGACCCGTTCGCCGACGGCACCGTGATCGGCCCGATGGCCGGCGCCCGGCACGCGGCGAAGGTCCGGGAGTTCCTCGACCACGGCCGCGGCCGGGGCTACGAGGTCGTCTCCGGCCCGGAGCGGACCGGGAGCGGCTTCTTCGTGCCCCCGACGGTCGTCACCGGGGTGCAGCAGGACTCCCGGCTCGTCCAGGAGGAGATCTTCGGCCCGGTCGTCACGGTGCAGCCGTTCGACACCGAGGAGGAGGCCGTCGCGCTCGCGAACGGCACCGCCTACGGCCTGGCCGCCGGCCTGCAGTCGAGGGACGTCGCCCGGGTGCACCGGGTCGCCGCGGCGCTGCGCGCCGGGATCGTCTGGGTCAACGGCTGGTCGCTGCTCGACGTCGCGATGCCGTTCGGCGGCACCGGGGCCTCCGGCCACGGCCGGGAGAACGGCCCCGAGGCGCTCGCCGAGTATCTGCGGACCAAGTCCGTCGTCGTCAACCTCGGCTGACACCCCTTCTGCGACAACCCGTTCCGGTCAGACTCGATCGAGAGGAAGTCCACCATGCCCACGCCCACCCGCGCCGCCGTCGTCGAGGCGCCCGGTTCCCCGTTCGTCGTCACCGACGTCGTCCTCGACGACGTCCGGGCCGGCGAGGTGCTCGTCGAGATCGTCGCGGCGGGCCTGTGCCACACCGACCTGGGCGTCCAGGTCGGGGGCATCCCGTTCGCCCTGCCCGGCATCCTCGGCCACGAGGGCGCCGGCATCGTCCGCGAGGTCGGCCCCGGGGTGACCCGGGTCGCCCCGGGCGACAAGGTGCTCCTCAGCTACACGTCCTGCGGCCGGTGCGAGAACTGCCGCGGCGGCCACCCGGCGTACTGCGCGACCTGGGTGCCGGACAACCTCATCACCGGGGTCCGCCGCGACGGCACCCCGACGGTGAGCCGGGCCGGCACCCCGATCGGCGGCCACTTCTTCGGCCAGTCGTCGTTCGCGGCGCACGCGATCGCCGACGAGCGCAGCGTCGTCAAGGTCCCCCAGGACGCCGACCTCGAGGTGCTCGCGCCGCTCGGCTGCGGCGTCCAGACCGGCTTCGGCACGGTGTGGAACATCCTCGACCCGGCACCCGGCAGCACGATCGCCGTCTTCGGGGTGGGCGCCGTCGGCCTCGCCGCCGTGATGGCCGCGAACCTGCTGCCGCTGGCCGCGGTGGTCGCGGTCGACCGGGTGCCGGAGCGGCTCGCGCTCGCGGCCGACCTCGGCGCCACCCACACCGTGGACGCCGACAACGAGGACGTCACGAAGGCGGTCCTGGAGGTGACCGGCGGTCGTGGCGTCGACGCGACGATCGACACCACCGCGGTGCCGGCCGTCGTCCGGACCGCGATCGACGTCCTCGCCGCCCGCGGCACCTGCGCCGTCGTCGGGGCGCCGCCGGCCGGCACCGAGGCGTCCTTCGACGTCCAGGGCATCCTGCCCGGCAAGAAGGTCGTCGGCGTGACCCTCGGCGACGGCGAGCCGGAGACCCTGCTGCCGCAGCTCGTCGCGCTGCACGGCAAGGGGTTGCTGCCGCTGGAGAAGCTCGTCCGGCACTACACGCTCGACCAGCTCGACGAGGCCGCCGGCGACATGCACCACGGGCGCACCGTCAAGCCCGTCGTCCGCTTCTGACGGTCGCCCCCGGCACCACCACCCTTCACCGCCACCCGAACCCGTGTCGAACGACGTCAGCCGTCGCGGACTGCTCCGGGGGGCCGCAGCCCTCGGCGCGGCCGCCGGCGGTGCCGGCCTGCTCGCCGCCTGCGGCGGGGTGAAGTCCGCCGGCGGCAGCACCTCCGCCGCCTCCGCGGGCGGCACCCAGACCCTGCGGATCGGCTACGTCACGCCGTCGACCGGTTTCGCCGCCGGCTTCGGCGAGGTGGACCCGTTCGTCGTCGAGCAGGTCACGAAGGCCGTCTCGAAGGGCCTGACGATCGGCGGCACGATCTACCAGGTCCGGATCGAGGTCAAGGACAGCCAGTCCGACCCGCAGCAGGCGGCGAAGGTCGCCAACGAGCTCATCGCCTCCGGCGTCGACATGCTCGTCACGAGCTCGACGCCGGAGACGGTCAACCCGGTCGCGGACGCGGCCGAGGCCGCCCGGGTGCCCTGCCTGTCGACGGTGTGCCCCTGGGAGGCGTTCTACTTCGGCCGCGGTGCCACCCCCGACAAGCCGTTCACGTACACGTACCACTTCTTCATCGGCGTCGACGACCTCGCCGTCGTCTACAAGTCCCTGTGGCTGAACGGCGTGCCGAACAACAAGAAGGTCGGCGTGCTCTGGCCGAACGACGCGGACGGCAACGCGATCCGGGCGGGCCTGGGCCCGATCCTCACCAAGGCCGGGCTGACCGTCGTCGACCCGGGCGCGTTCCCGACCGGGACCCAGGACTTCACGTCGATCATCTCGACGTTCAAGAAGTCCGACGTCGAGGTGGTCAACAGCTTCGCCATCCCGCCGGACTTCGCGACGTTCTGGAAGCAGGCCGCCCAGCAGGGGTTCCGGCCGAAGATCGCGACGATCGCGAAGACCGGCCTGCTCCCCGAGCAGGTCGAGGCGCTCGGCGACATCGGGCCCGGCCTCACCGCCGGGGTCTACTGGCACCCGTCGTGGCCGACGAGGTCGGCGCTGCTCGGGCTGTCGAGCGCGGACCTCGCCGCCGCGTACGAGAAGTCCTCGGGGAACCAGTGGACGCAGAACCTCGGCACGACGACCGCGCTGCTCGAGACCGCGATCAGCGCCCTGGTGTCGTCGGGCAGCCCGAAGGACCGCACGGCGGTCGCGAACGCGCTCGGGAAGACGTCGATCGACACCGTCGTCGGCAGGCTCGACTGGACCTCCGGCCCGGTGAAGAACGTCGTCGCCGAGCCGCTCGTCGACGGCAAGTGGGTCAAGGCCGAGGACGGGCCGTTCCCGCTGGACATCCGGATCGTCGAGAACTCCGGCTACCCGTCGGCCCCGGTCGCCGCCGCGGACACGGCGCTGTCGTGACCGCGAGCCTCGCCGGACCGGACGTCGCGCCCGCCCTCTCGGTGCGCGGCGTCCGGCACGCCTACGGCGCCGTCCCGGTGCTCCAGGGGGTCGACCTCGACGTCCGGTCCGGTGAGGTGGTCGGCGTCGTCGGCCCCAACGGGGCCGGAAAGACGACCCTGGTGGACGTCCTCACCGGGGCGGTCACCCTGCAGGAGGGGCGCGTCGTCCTCGGCGGGGACGACGTCTCCCGGGTCCGCGGCGCGGTGCGGACCCGGCACGGCCTGGCCCGCACGCACCAGGTGCCCCGACCGTTCACCGGCATGACCGTGTTCGAGAACGTCCTCGTCGGGGCGACCGCGGGCGGCGTCGACCGGGCGACCGGGTACGACCGGGCCGCCCGCGCCCTCGTCGCGACCCGGATGACGGCCCTGGCGAACCGCCCCGCGGGCGCCCTCGGCCTGCTCGACCGCAAGCGGCTCGAACTGGCCAGGGCGCTCGCCCTGCAGCCCCGGGTGCTGCTGCTCGACGAGGTCGCCGGCGGGCTGACGGACGCCGAGACCGACGACCTCGTCGACCTCGTCGGGACGCTGAGCGGCCAGGGGCTGGCCGTGGTCTGGATCGAGCACCTCGTGCACGTCCTGGTCCGGGCCGCGACCCGGCTGGTCTGCCTCGCCGAGGGCACCGTCATCGCCGACGGGCCGCCGGACGAGGTGATCGCCTCGCCGCGGGTGCAGCAGGCGTACTACGGAGGGCCGGGATCGTGACGCTGCTGCGCATCGAGGGTCTCGTCGTCCGGCACGGGCTGCTCACCGCCGTCCGCGAGGTCGACCTCACGGTCGCCTCCGGGGAGGTGGTCGCGCTCGTCGGCGCCAACGGGGCCGGCAAGTCGACACTGCTGCACGCGGTGGCCGGCAGCCTGCCGGTCGCCCGGGGCCGGGTCCTGCTCGGCGGCACCGACGTCACCGCGGTGCCGGCGCACCAGCGGGTGCGGGCCGGGATCAGCCTCGTGCCCGAGGGGCGCCTGCTGTTCCCCGGC
This sequence comes from Kineosporia sp. A_224, assembly GCF_002198655.1. GTDB lineage: Bacteria > Actinomycetota > Actinomycetes > Actinomycetales > Kineosporiaceae > R-H-3. Next base: position 40,045 of record NZ_MWLN01000184.1, on the reverse strand, counting down.
CTGTCGGTGCTGGAGAACCTGCTCGTCGGGGTCCCCGCCCGGTCGCGTCGCGGTGCCGACGAGGCGTCCGCGCTGCCGCGCGGCGGCTGGGACGTCGAGCGGGTGCTCGACGCCTTCCCGCTGCTGGCCCGGCTCAGGGACCGCCCGGCGGGCCTGCTCAGCGGCGGTGAGCAGCAGGCCACCGCGATCGGGCGGGCCCTCGTCGCCGACCCCGCCCTGCTGCTCCTCGACGAGGTCTCGCTCGGGCTGTCGCCCGCCGCGGTCGACGTCGTCTACGCCTCGCTGGAGGCGGTGCTGGCCGGCGGGGTCGGGGTCGTCCTCGTCGAGCAGGACATCGAGCGGGCGCTGCGGACGGCGACCCGGGTGGTCTGCCTGCTCGAGGGCAGGGTCACCCGGGACGTCGCCCGCGAGCACGCGGACCGGGAGGAGATCACCCGGGCCTACTTCGGGACAGGAACGGAGGTGGCGTCATGAGGCTGCTCGACGCGGTCGTCCAGGGCTGCCTGCTCGGCGGTCAGTACGCCTTGTTCGCGGCCGGGCTCTCGCTCGTTTTCGGCGTGCTCAAGGTGGTCAACCTCGCGCACGGCGACCTCGGCATCCTCGCCGCCTTCGCCGCGATCGGTCTCGCCGCCGGGGCCGGGCTGCCGCTCGCGCTCGCGGTCGGCGTCGTGCTCGTCGGGATGCTCGCGGTCGGGGCCGCGCTGCACGCGGGCCTGCTCGCCCGGACGACGGGTGCGCTGCCGCAGATCTCGATGATCGCGACCTTCGGGCTGAGCGTCGTCATCGGGAACACCCTGCAGGAGGTGTTCTCGGCCGACCCGCGGGCGCTCGACCTCGGGTCGTTCGGCACGGCCGGGGTGACGGTGGGCGGCATCTCCGTCGGGCTGCTCCCGGCAGCGGTCCTCGCGGTCGCGGTGGCCGCGCTCACCGGCCTCCACCTGGTGCTGACCCGGACGGCGTTCGGCCGCCGGGTCCGGGCCACCGCCGACGACCCGGCGACCGCCGCCCTGGTCGGGGTCGACGCCCGGCGGACCTACCTGGTCGTCACGGCGCTCGCGGTCGGCCTCGCCGGCCTGGCGGGGATCGCCTACGCGGCCTCGTCGCTCGTCACCCCGCTGGCCGGTCCGAGCCGGCTCATCTTCGCCTTCGAGGCCGTCGTCATCGGCGGTCTCGGGTCGCTCTGGGGGACCCTCGTCGGAGCCGTGGTGCTCGGGGTGGCGCAGTCCGTCGGGTCCGTCGTCGACCCCTCGTCGGGTGTCCTCGCCGGTCACCTCGTCTTCCTCGCGGTGCTCGCGACCCGGCCGGCCGGCCTGCTCGCCAGGACGCGGGTGCGGGCATGACCGCCGTCCTGGAGGTGGGGCCGGCACCGACGGTGCAGGTGGTCCGCTGGTCCCGGGCCGCCTCTGCGACGGTCGCCGGGTTCGTCGTCCTCGTCGCGGTCGCGGCGGCGGTGCCGATGCTCTTCGTGCCGCTCGTCGGCAACCGGCTCACGGCGCTGCTCGCGCTCGTCGTCCTCGCGGTGACGTGGAACGCGCTCGCCGGCTACGCCGGCCTGGTGTCGGTGGGGCAGCAGGGCTTCTTCGGGCTCGGGGCGTACGCCGTCCTCGCGCTCAGCGACCTCGGGCTGAACGCCTACCTCTCGGTCCCGCTCGCCGGGGTGGTCTGCGCGCTCGCCGCGCTGCCGTCGTCGCTGCTGCTCTTCCGGCTCCGGGCGGGGCAGTTCGCGATCGGCACCTGGGTCCTCGCGGAGGTCTTCCGGCTGCTCGTCAGCAGGGTCCCGCAGCTCGGCGCCGGGACCGGCCGGTCGCTCACCTCGACGACGGACGTCGACCCGGCGCTGCGTCAGGCGTTCACCTACTGGACGGCGCTGGCGATGACCGTGCTCGTCCTCGTCGGGGCCTTCCTGCTGCTCCGGTCCCGGGTCGGAATCCGGCTGCAGGCGGTCCGGGACGACGAGAACGCCGCGCGCTCGCTCGGGGTCGGGGTGACCGGGGAGAAGCGGCTCGTCTTCGTGCTCGGCAGCGGCGGGGCCGGGGTCGCGGGGGCGATCACCCTGACGAACTCCCTCACCGCCCAGCCGGACAACATGTTCGGTGTCCAGTGGGCGGCACTGATGATCTTCATGGTGGTCATCGGCGGGATCGGGACGTTCGAGGGCCCGATCATCGGCGCGGTGCTGCTGTTCGCCGTCCAGCAGCTGTTCGACGGCTTCGGCAACTGGTACCTCGTCGGGCTCGGGGTGCTGGCCGTCGTCGCGACCCTGGCCGCCCCGCGCGGGGTGTGGGGCGAGCTCGCCCACCGCCGGGGGTGGACGGCGGCACCGCTGTTCCACGACGTCCGCTGGCCGGCCCTGCCGCTGGCGCCGGGCGCCGCCGCACGGCACGATGCCGCGGACACGACCGTTCGGGAGGAAGGACGCCGGTGACCGCGCTGCCACCGCAGAACCTCGGGCTCGGCACGTGGCCGCACCGCCGGGCCCGGATCACGCCCGACGCCGTCGCGCTCGTCCAGGGCGACCGGTCGCTCACCTACGCCGGTCTCGACGAGCGGGTCCGCCGGGTCGCGGCCGCGCTCGCCCAGGGCGGCGTCCGGCACGGCGACCGGGTGGCCTACCTCGGCCCGAACGACATCTCGACGTTCGAGACGTTCTTCGGGGCCGGTCTGCTCGGCGCCGTCCACGTCGCGCTGAACACCCGGTTGTCGGCGGCCGAGATCGCCTACATGCTCGACGACTGCGCGCCGACGGTGCTCGTCCACGCCGCGTCGCTCGGGCACCTCGTGCCGGCGGTGCTGCCAGCCTCGGTGCGGCGCGTCCTCGTCGTCGTGGACCTCGGAGGCGGCGAGGACGCCGAGCACACCGCCGGTGCGGCGTGGGAGGCGGTGCCGTTCGAGGCGGCCCTGGGCGCCGTGGAGCCGCTCGACGAGGTACCGGCGGTCGGGCTGGACGACCCGTGCCTCGTCCTCTACACCTCGGGCACCACGGGTCGCCCCAAGGGGGCCGTGCTCACCCACGGCAACCTCACCTGGAACACCGTGAACCAGCTCGCGCACGTCGACGTCCTGAGCACCGAGCGGGCGCTGTGCATCGCGCCGCTCTTCCACGTCGTCGGGCTGGGGCAGGTGACGCTGCCGACGCTCTTCAAGGGCGGCAGCGTCGAGGTGCTGGCGAGGTTCGACCCGGAGGTCGTGCTGTCGGCCGTCAGCGAGCGCGGGATCACGAGCTTCGCGTGCGTGCCCACGATGCTCCAGATGATGTGCGAGCACCCGGCCTGGGACGGCAGCGACCTGTCGACGCTGCGCACGGTGATCTACGGCGGGTCGCCGGTCCAGGAGCGGGTCGCCGTGGCGTGGCACCGGCGCGGTGTGCAGGTGGTCCAGGGCTTCGGGATGACCGAGGCCGCGCCGGGGGTCTGCATGCAGATCCGCGACGGGGCCGGCGACAAGCCCGTGTCGATCGGCCCGCCGCACTTCTTCGTCGACGTCGCCGGCCACGCGGCCGGCCGGCCGGCGGACCTCGGGGACGCGCCGGCCGAGCTCCTCGTCCGTGGTCCCAACGTGTTCGCGGGCTACCTCGGCCGCGCCGAGGAGACGGCCGAGGCGTTCCCGGAACCGGGCTGGTTCCGCACGGGCGACATCGTCCGGCGGGACGGCGACGGCTGGTTCTACGCCGTCGACCGGGCCAAGGACATGATCATCTCGGGCGGGGAGAACATCTACCCGGCCGAGGTGGAGGCGGTCGCGGTGCAGCTCGACGAGGTGGCCGCGGCGGCCGTCGTCGCCACCCCGGACGAACGCTGGGGCGAGGTCGGGCACGCCTACGTCGAGCTGCGTCCGGGTGCGGACCTCGACGAGGACCGGTTCCGGGCGCACCTGCTCGCGAACCTGGCCCGGTACAAGGTGCCGAAGTACGTCACCTTCGTGGAGTCGTTGCCCCGCAACGCCACCGGGAAGATCCTGCGGGTCCGGCTGCGCGAGGCGGCCGCAACCGGCCTTCCGCCGCCTCTGAGGTAGATCGCCGTGCGTATGGACGGCGATCTACCTCAGAGGGCTGGTCGCGACCGGCTCGTCCGGAGGTGCCTCAGGCGGTGGGCCGGGCGGTGCGGGCCCAGGCCGCGCCCACCTCGGCCACGACGACGTCGAGGAAGTCCCGGGTCGGGCCGGTCGGCTCGACGTGGGTGAACGCGTGGTCGACGCCGGGGGCGACGTGGTGCCGCACCGGGACGCCGGCGGCCGCGAGCCGCTCGGCGTACCGGTCGCCCTCGTCGCGCAGCAGGTCGTGGTCGGCGGTGACGACGAGCGCCGGCGGCAGGCCGGCGAGGTCGCCTGCGTGCAGCGGCGAGACCAGCGGGTCCGCGAGCCGCGCGGGGTCGGGGACGTAGCTGTGGTTGAAGACCCGGGCCAGGCCGGGGGAGATGAGCGGCTTCGCCGTCCGGGCGTGCTTGTCGCCGGGGTCCTGCACGAGGTCGAGCGGCGGGTAGACGAGCACCTGCAGCGCCGCCTCGAAGCCGCCCTCGTCGCGCGCCCGCAGGCAGGCCGAGGCCGCCAGGTTGCCGCCGGCGCTCTGGCCGCCGACCGCGAGCCGGCCGCCGTCCCAGCCGTGCTCCCGGGCGCCGGTCGTCGCCGCCCAGGCGGCCACCGCGTACGCCTGCTGCGCCGCGACCGGGAAGGGCCGCTGCGGGGCCACGTCGTAGTCGACGTTCACCACGACGCAACCGGTCTCGGCGGCGAGCACCCGGCAGATGTGCGCGTCGAACTCCGGGTGCCGGGCGACGAACCCGCCGCCGTGGAGGTTCACGTAGACCGGGGGAGCGCCGTCCGTGCCCGCGTCCGTGCCCGCGTCCGTGCCCGGGGCGTCGGCCGGCGGACGGTAGACGTGGACCGTCACCGGGCCCGTGTCCGTCGGGACGACGACCCGGGCCGGCGCCGCGACGTGCGCGGCGAAGGCGTCGTAGGCCGCCGGTGGTCGGGTGACCCGGCCCGCGAGGACCTGGAACCCCTTGGCGAGGAGCCGGTGGTGCAGCGGCATGACGGCCTGCCCTACTGTCCTGACTCGTAGAATTTCTACGAGTCAGAACAGTAGGGTGACCCCGACCCTGGGTCAACGGGTCTCGTCGACAGCTCTGGAGGGGTCGCCGGATGGACGGGTCGTCGTCCCGCCCGGTGCCGGTCCGTCGCCGGATGCCCAAGCGCACCAAGGAGCAGACCCGCGCGCTCATGCTGCGGGCCGCTGTCGACCTGCTCCGCGAACGCGCACTGTCGCAGGGGGACGACGTCGTCTCGGCTGCCCTCGCGCACGTCCGGGTGACCGACATCGCCCGCCGTGCCACGGAGCTGGTCCGGGCCGACCTCGGGACGGCGGGCGACGGCCGGCCGGAGGCCGCGGCGATCACGACCGGTGCGGCGTACCAGGTCTGGCCGCGCCAGGCGGACCTGCAGGCCGACCTGCTCTTCCACATCGCGGAGCTGCAGGCGGTGCTCGGCCCGGGGGCCGCCGAGGTCGTGGCGAGCTTCCGCGCGGCGGCGGACGCCGGCGCGGCGCTGGAGGACGTCGTCGTCGGTGCGGTCGAGGAGATCTGGCGGGCCTACCGGGACGACCCGATCTTCCGGGTCGAGCTGAGCTTCCTCGTCGCGGCCGTGGACCCGCGGGTGCGGGCGGCGCTCGCGCACCGCCGGGAGCGGTTCGCCGCCACCGCGGACGACGTGTGGCAGGGGCTGCTCGAGGCCTACGGCCTGCGGATGCGGCCGCCGTACCGGCTGCGCGACCTCACGACGGCGGTCGCGGCCCAGGTCGTCGGCTCCGTCGTCCTGTGGTGGGCCGACCAGGAGGTGCTCGCCGACCCGTTCGACGGCGGCCGCAGCCTCGCCTCGCGGGCCGCGGCGCTCGTCGTCACGGGGCTCACGGAGCCGGCTGCTCCGCCCGGCTGAGCACCTCCTCGAGCCCCGTGGCCGGGTGCCCGGTGAGCCGTTCGACGTCGTCGGTCACGCCGTCCAGCTCGCCGGCCGCGATCGCGGTGTACGTCGACACCCAGGCCTCGACGAGCCACTCGGGGGCCGCGTACGGCGCTCGGGAGGCGAACGCCTCCTCGACCGTCTCGTCGTGGAAGGTCACCGCCCTGCCGGTCGCCGCGGTGAGCCGCGTCGCGGCCTCCGTGAGCGTCAGGGCCTGCGGGCCGGTGAGGTCGTAGGTCCGTCCCGCGTGCGCCGCCGGGTCGAGCAGGACGGAGGCCGCGACGTCCGCGATGTCGTCGAGCGCGACCGGGGCGAACCTGCCGTCGCCCGCAGGGCCCCGGATCACGCCGTCCTCGCCCGCAAGCAGCGGGAGGAAGTCGAGGTAGAGGTTGTCCCGCAGGAACGTGAAGCCGAGCCCCCTGCCGCGGACGTGCTCCTCGGTGTGCCAGTGGTCGCGGGCGTGGGTGAACGTCGCGTCCGGTGCGGCGCCGAAGAACGAGACGTAGACGAGGTGCTCGACCCCGGCGGCGACCGCAGCATCGACGAAGGTGCGGTGCTCGCCGACCCGGTCCGGGTCCTCGGACGCCGAGACGAACAGCACGACCCGGTGCCCGGCCAGGGCGGCCCGGACGGCCTCGCCGTCGCCGTACGTGGCGGTCGCGACCCGGGTGCCGGGCAGAGCGGGGGCCCGCGACGGGTCGCGGACGACGAGGGTCTGCGCGGCCCCGGCCGCGGCGAGCCGGCGGGCGACGCGCCCGCCGAGCCGGCCCGTCGAGCCCGTGACGGCGATCGTGCCCTGCGGTGCTGCCATGGTGTGTCCTCCGGGGGGAGCGTGCCGACGAGGCCGGCAACGGTCGAAGGTCCTGCGACGGGCTCGCGCCGCGTCGCGTAGCGTACCCCCAGGGGTATCTGGAGGTGGTGTTCGATGACGCACCCGCCGACGACGGCGCCCGTGCCGTCCGAGCGTACGGCCGAACCGGGGCAGGGCCCGCCCGGGCAGGCGCTCCTGGCGCGGATCGCGGCGTCCGTCATCGGGGACGACCGGCTCCAACCCGGTCCGTACGGCCCGCGGCGGGTCACGTACGCCGACTGGACGGCGTCCGGGCGGGCGCTGACGTTCGTCGAGGACTTCGTCCGCGACGAGGTCCTCCCGCGCTACGCGAACACCCACACCGAGGCGAGCGGCACCGGCCTGCAGACGTCGCGGCTGCGCGAGGACGCGCGCCGGGAGGTGCGGGACGCCGTCGGCGGCGACGCCTCCACCGCCGTGATCTTCGTCGGCTCCGGCTCGACCGCCGCGATCGACCGGCTCGTCGGCATCCTCAACCTGCGGGTGCCCGCCGACCTCGACGCCAAGTACGGGCTCACCGACCACATCCCCGCGCACGAGCGGCCCGTCGTGCTCATCGGGCCGTACGAGCACCACAGCAACGAGCTGCCCTGGCGCGAGAGCATCGCCGAGGTCGTCACCGTGCCCGAGGACGCCTCCGGGCACGTGGACCTCGCCGCGCTCGAGGCCGCCCTCGTCCGGTACGCCGACCGTCCGCTGCTCATCGGCTCGTTCTCCGCGGCGAGCAACGTCACGGGGATCCTCACCGACACCGACGCGGTCTCGGTGCTGCTGCACCGGCACGGCGCCCTCGCCTTCTGGGACTACGCCGCGGCCGCCCCGTACGTCGACATCCGGATGGTGCCGGACGCCGCCGCGGGGGCGGACCCGCTGGCGTACAAGGACGCCGTCTTCCTCAGCCCGCACAAGCTCGTCGGCGGCCCCGGCACGCCCGGCGTCCTCGCCGTCCGCCGCGACCTGGTCCGCAACAGCGTCCCCGTCGTCCCCGGGGGCGGGACCGTCGAGTACGTCAACCCCGACGAGCACGTCTACGTCGACGACGTCGAGCACCGCGAGGAGGGCGGCACGCCCGACATCGTCGGCTCGATCCGCGCCGGCCTCGTCTTCGGCCTCAAGCGGGCCGTCGGGGTGCCCGTCATCCGGGCCCGGGAGGCGGCGCTCCTCGACCGCGCGCTGGGTCGCTGGCGGGCGAACCCGGCCATGGAGATCCTCGGCAACCCCGACGCCGAGCGGCTCGCGATCGTCTCCTTCGTCGTCCGCCGGGTGCGGGCCGACGGCACACCGGGCCGCTACGTCCACCACAACGCGGTCGTGGCGATCCTCAACGACGTCTTCGGGATCCAGGCCCGCGGCGGCTGCTCGTGCGCCGGGCCGTACGGCCACCGGCTCCTCGGCATCGACGTCGAGCGCTCGCACGCGTTCCAGCGCGAGATCCACCGCGGCTGCGAGGGCATCAAGCCCGGTTGGACCAGGGTCAGCCTCAACTACTTCGTCACGGACGCCGTCGCCGACTACGTCGTCGAGGCCGTCGACCTCGTCGCCCGCGACGGCTGGAAGCTCCTGCCCGACTACCGGTTCGACCCGCGGACGGGGCTGTGGCGGCACCGGCACGGGCCGGCCGAGCCGCTCCTGCGGCTCACCGACGTCCGCTACGACGACGAGGGCCGGATGACGTACCCGCGGCACGACGACCGGGTGCCGGAGTCGGTGCTCGCCGACCAGCTGGCCCGGGCCCGCGAGCTCTTCGACCTCGCGACACCGGCCCGGGCGGACGCCGACGGCGAGCACCTCGCCGAGGCGCGTTGCCCGTCGCCCCAGTTCCACGACCTGCTCTGGTTCGACCTGCCGGAGGTGTGCCTTCGATGAGCGCTGCCCACGAGACCCGTTCCGCCGCAACCGATGCGGATCCGTCGCCGACGGCGGCCCTGCCCGGTTGGCGGCGTCCGCTCGTCGTCGTCGCGCACCCCGACGACGAGTCGTTCGGCCTCGGCGCGGTGCTGTCCGCGTTCGTCGGCGCCGGGGCGTCGGTGGCGGTGCTGTGCTTCACGCACGGCGAGGCCTCGACGCTGCACGGCGTCGAGGGCGACCTGCGCGAGCTGCGGGCCGGGGAGCTCGCCGAGGCGGCCCGCCGGCTCGGCCTCGCCGGCGTGGAGCTGCTCGACGAGCCGGACGGCGCGCTCGGCGCCGCGGGCTCGGAGCGGCTCGTCACCGCGGTGCTGCGGGCGCTCGACCGGCACGGCGCCGACGGGTTCGTCGTCTTCGACGACACCGGGATCACCGGGCACCCCGACCATGTCGCCGCGACGGCCGCCGCGGTCACCGCGGCCCGCGGGGCGGGTCTGCCGGTGCTCGCCTGGACGCTCCCCGAGCCCGTCGCGCAGGCTCTGCGGGACGAGTTCGGTGCCCCGTTCGCCGGCCGGCCGAAGGCCGAGGTCGACCTCGTCCTCACCGTCGACCGGGCCGCCCAGCTCGAGGCGGTCGCCGCGCACCCGAGCCAGGCCGTGCCCGGCAGCGTCCTGTGGCGCCGGCTGGACCTGCTCGGGCCGGTGGAGCACCTGCGGTGGCTCCACCGGCCCGCGTGAGCGTCCGCCGGGACCTGCCGGGCGGGACCCTGCGGGGCTCAGCCGCCGAAGGCGGCGAGGTGGTGCTGCGACGCGGCCGACAGGCGGCTGTAGACGGTCGTCACGTCGGCGGCCTTCACATCGGCGCCGGCCTTCGCCAGGTCGGCGATGTCGAGCTTCTCGATCTTCTGGCCGACGGTGAGGGCCGCGGTCAGCGAGCTCTTGCCCTCGGCGACCAGGCTGTCGTAGAGGCTCTGCACAGCCGGGGTCGTGAAGCTGCCGTCGGCCTTGCCCACGGTCGGGTCGGTGACGTCGTACCGGTCCAGGAGCGTCCGGACGGCCGACAGGTGCCGGGCCTCGGACGCCGCGATCATCGTGAAGCGCCGGTCGCCGGTGGAGCCGGCGAGGACGACGTAGACGTCGTGGGCGAGCTTCTCCTCCTCGGCCATCCCGGCGAGCGTGGACTTCTGCGCGTCGGTCAGGGTGCCGCTCGCGGGCAGGTTCGCCCCGGGGTCGCCCATCATGCCGCCGCCGTTGCGCATGCCGTAGCCGTTGCCGTCGGCACGGCCCCGCATGCCGTTGCGCATCCCGTTGCCCATCCCGTAGCCGGTGCCTGTGTCGTCGTCCGTCATCGGGCAGGTCGTCGCGGTGTTCGTCGCGGTGGTCCGGGTGCCGGGCCCGCCGCCCCAGCCGGTGGTGTTCGCCACGACGGGGGTCGCGAGCAGCAGCACACCGGCTCCGCCGGCGACGGCGGCCGTCACGAGGGCGGTCCTGGTGGTCCTGCTGTTCATGGTGTGCTCCTTGGTCTGAGGTTCCGGAACCCGGGGGAGGCTGGTCCGCCGTCCCGGGCTCTTGGTACGACTCTCGGCCCGCGGGGTGGACCGGCCGTGCAGCCGGTGTGGAGACGATGTGGAGAGCGGCCGTCGGTCCCGGCCGGGCGGCGTCGCGGGAACCGAGGATGAGTGCTGTGGGAACCGTGCTGGTCGTCGAGGACGACCGCGACATCCGGGACGTCGTCCGGCGCTACCTCGAGCGTGCCGGCCACGCCGTGCTGTCGACCGGGTCCGGCATCGAGGCGCTGCGGCTGCTCGACGACGCCGCCGTCGACCTCGTCGTCCTCGACCTCGGGCTGCCCGACCTCGACGGCTTCGAGGTGCTCCGCGAGGCGCGCCGGGCCGGTGGCCGGCTGCCGGTCGTCGTTCTCACCGCGCGGGCCGAGGTCGACGACCGCATCCGCGGGCTGTCGTCCGGTGCGGACGACTACGTGACCAAGCCGTTCAGCCCGACCGAGCTCGTCCTGCGGGTCGGCGCCGTCCTGGCCCGGACCGTCGGCCCGTTCGGGGACGACGGGGCCCTGCTCTTCGGGGAGGGCCGGCTGCGGATCGACGAGGCGCGGCACGAGGTGACACTCGACGGGCGCACGCTCGACCTCACGGCCACCGAGTGGGGGATCCTCGCGACCCTCGCCTCGGTGCCGGGGCGCCCGTTCTCCCGCTACGAGCTCGTCAACCGGGTCCGCGGCTACGAGTTCGCCGGCTACGAGCGGAGCATCGACTCGCACGTGAAGAACCTGCGGCACAAGCTCGGGCAGGACCCGACGTCGGTCGTCGACACCGTCGTCGGCGTCGGCTACCGGCTCGCCCTGCGGCGGGACGTCACGACCGGGAGCCCGCGATGAGCGGGCCCGCAGCGGGGCCGACGACGGCGACGAGCCTGGGCCCGCTCGGTCGGCGGCTGCTCGCGTCGTTCGTCCTCGTCGCGCTCGTGGCCGTGGCCCTCGTGGCCACGGCCGGGCTCGTCGGCAGCTCGCTCGGGGTCTCCCGCACGACGGCGCAGTCCCGGGCGCTCGCGGCGCAACGGGTCGCCGCCGCGGCCGCGACCGGGTACTCGGTCACGGGGGAGTGGGCGGGCAGCGACCTCACCGCCGCCGTGACGACCGCCGCCGCGGCCGGGGCCCGGCTCGCCGTGCTCGACGACGCCGGCCGCGCCGTGACCTCGACCGGCCGGGGCCAGGGCATGGGGATGGGGTCCGGCATGGGCACCGGGATGGGGATGGGCGGCGCGGGCACTGCGACGACCGGCGGGGTGCAGGTCACCGAGCCGGTCCTCGTCGCCGGCACCCGGGTCGGCACGGTGCTCCTCACGTTCCCGGCGGCCGACACGGGCGGACGGCGTCTCGCGTGGTCGTGGATCCTCGTCGCGGCGGTCGCCGCCGTCGCGGTCGCGGTCGCCGCCGGCTGGTACGTCGTCCGACTCCTGACCCGCCCGCTCGTCGCGCTCACCGACGCGACGCGGGCCTTCGGTGCCGGTGACGTGACGGCCCGCCCGGCCGAGCGCGGCGTCGGTGAGCTCGGTGAGCTCGCGGGCGCCTTCGACCAGGCCGCGCAGGCCGTGGCGGAGCAGCAGCGGCTGCGCCGGCAGATGACCGCGGACGTCGCGCACGAGCTGCGCACGCCGCTCACCGCGCTCCAAGCCGGGCTCGAGGAGCTGCGGGACGGCCTCGTGGAACCTGACCGCGAGACGCTGACCCGGCTCCACGACCAGGCGCTGCGGGTGACCCGCACCGTCGCCGAGCTCTCCGAGCTCTCCGCCGCGGACGCCGCCGCGGCCGGCCTGCACCGGGCCCCGGCCGACCTCGGTGCCGTGACCGGCGAGGCGCTCGACGCCCGGCTGCCCCAGCTGCGGGCCGCCGGTCTCGCCGTGACCCGGGACCTCGCGGGCGGCGTCCTCGTGGCGCTCGACCCCGACCGGTGGCACCAGGTCGTCGGCAACCTCCTCGACAACTGCGCGCGGCACTGCCGCCCGGGGGACATCGTCCGGGTCCAGGTGGCGCCGGCGGACGGCGGCACCGCGCGGCTCGTCGTCGCGGACAGCGGGCCGGGGATCGCCCCCGACGAGCTGCCCCACGTGCTGGAACGGTTCTGGCGGGGCCGGGACCGGCACGCAGTGGCCGGCTCCGGGGTCGGGCTCGCCGTCGTGGCGCGGCTCGTCGAGGCGCACGACGGCGCCGTCGTCGTGACGTCGGACGGCGCCTCGGGCACGACGGTGACGGTCACGCTCCCCGCGATGCCGCCCGCCGTCGCGCAGGACGCCGGGCGACCGGGTCAGGCCCTGCGGAGGACGACGAGCGCGTCGACCGCGTGACGGTCGCCGTCCCCGACCGGGCGGAGCACCCGCTCGGCCCGCTGGACGGCGAACGCGCCGTCCGCCATGGCCTGCGCGAGGTCGTCGAGGACGTCCGCCTCGGTGTAGAGCACCGCCGGGTCCTGCGGGCCGCCGACGCCCTCGGTCAGGTTGTCGCTGTGGTGCGCGACGACGACGAGCCGGCCGCCCGGGGCGACGCAGCGGGCCGCGCCCCTGAGGGCGGCGCGCCGGGCCGGCGCCGGGAGCTGGATGTAGACGACGAGCGCCAGGTCGTAGGTGGTCGCCGGTTCGAAGGTCGTGAGGTCGCACCTCTCGGTGGTCAACCGGTCGGCGTCCCCGCCGAGCCGCTCGGCGGCGAGCTGCCGGGCCCGGTCGAGGGCGACGCCGGAGAAGTCGACGGCCGTCGCCCGCCAGCCCTTCGCGGCCAGCCACAGCGCGTTGCGGCCCTCGCCGGCGCCGAGGTCGACGGCCGTGCCGGGCGGGAGGTCGGAGCAGACCTGCTCGACCCACAGGTTCGGGCCCGCCGACCAGACGGGCTCGCTGCTCGCGTAGCGGGTGTCCCAGTCGGTGCTGTCCACGCTGCTCCTTCGTCCCGGCCGGAGCGACCGCCGGTCGACGCGAACCGGCCTCTCGGCGGCATCACGCTACCAGCCATCTCTTGACATCTCCGAATGTCCGGACATCCTGTATTCCGTACGGTCTAGTTGTCGTCAACGCCGTGATGCCCTCGAACGTCCGCCGCCGAAGGAGTCGCCATGAGCACGTCGAGCCACCGTGTCGTCATCATCGGAGGGGGCTCCGCGGGAGTCACCGTCGCAGCCAGGCTACGGCGCGCGGGGGTGAGCGACGTCGCGATGGTCGAGCCGTCGCAGGACCACTGGTACCAGCCGCTGTGGACCCTCGTGGGCGGCGGCCTCGCCGACGTGGCCCGCTCACGACGGCCGCAGTCGTCGGTCATGCCGAAGGGCGTCACGTGGATCCGGGGCCGGGCCGCGGCCGTGGACCCCGAGGCCTGCACCGTCACCCTCGAGGACGGTCGCACGGTCGGGTACGAGTACCTCGTCATGGCCCCGGGCATCCAGCTCAACTGGGGCGGCATCACCGGCCTGCCGGACGCACTCGGCCGCGACGGCGTCTCGAGCAACTACGACCACGCGCTCGCCCCGCGAACCTGGGACTTCGTCCGGGCGACGACCCGCGGCACCGCCGTCTTCGCCCAGCCGGCGGGGGCCATCAAGTGCGCGGGAGCACCCCAGAAGATCGCCTATCTCGCAGCGGACTACTGGCGGCGGCAGGGGGTCCTGAAGGACATCGACGTCCACCTCGTCCTGCCGACGCCGGGCATGTTCGGCGTCCCCGAGTTCGCCCGGATCCTCGAGCAGGTCGTCGAGCGCTACGGCATCACCGTGCACTTCAACAGCGAGGTCGTCGAGGTCGACGGCGCCACGCGCGAGGTCATCATCAGGGACAACGCGAACGACACGAAGGAGCGGCTGGGGTACCAGGTGTTCCATGCTGTCCCCCCGCAGTCGGCCCCGGACTGGGTCCGGCAGGGCCCGCTGGCGGACACGAGCACCCCGGCCGGCTACGTCGCGCTCGACAAGCACACCCTGCGCCACGTGACCTACGGGAACGTCTTCGGCCTCGGTGACGCGGGCTCGACGCCGAACTCGAAGACCGGGGCCGCGGTCCGGCACCAGGCACCGGTGCTCGTGAAGAACCTCCAGGAGGTGATGTCCGGCCGGGAGCCGTCCGCCGAGTACGACGGTTACGCCTCGTGCCCGCTGACGACCGCCCGGGACCGGATGCTCCTCGCGGAGTTCGACTACAGCCTCAAGCCCGCGCCGAGCATCCCGATCCTCGACACCACGCACGAGCACCGGGACTTCGGCCTGCTCAAGAAGTACGGGCTGCCGACGCTCTACTGGAATCTCATGCTCAAGGGCCTGGCCTGAGCGCAGGCCGCCCGGCGCCCAAGCGGGTCCGGCTCAGCCGGGCCCGGCGACGGCACCCACGGACCAGCCGCGCGCCGTCCAGTCCGCGACGACCGACCACCGGTCGCCGCGGACGACGGTGACGCGCCGTTCGACGAGGCGGGCCTCCGCGTAGCCCGAGCGCTCCACGGTGAGGCAGGCGACACCGCGAGGGACGGCGAGCAGCGCCCGCTCGGCGGGCGCGGGCACGGTCGCGCTGATCCGCTCCCGGCCGCCGGTCACCCTGACGCCGCACCGCTCCGCGAGCTCGTCGTAGAGCGCGCCACGGGTGAAGTCGGCCTTGACCAGAGGCGCGGCGAGGGAGGCGGGCAGCCAGACCCGGTCGTGCGCGAGCGGGACGCCGTCGGCCAGCCGGACCCGTTCGAGGTGGAACAGGCGGGTCCGCTCCGGCAGGCCCAGAGCGGCGGCGGCCTCGGCGTCCGTCGTCAGCGACTGGTCGAGGATCTCGCTCGTCTGGGTCATGCCGCGGTTCTCGACCTCGCGGAAGAGCGAGTACAGGCTGCCGAGCGGCTGCTCGATGGCGGCCCGGACCTGGGTGGGCCGGCCGCGCGCGGAGTCGAGCACCCCGGCCTCGCGCAGCCGGCGTAGCGCCTCCCGGACGGTGTGCCGGGAGACGTCGTACTCCCGGGCGATGTCGAGCTCGCCGGGGAACGCGGTCGCGAAGTCTCCCGCGGTGAGGCGTCGGGACAGGTCGCGCTGGAGCTGGGCCCACAGCGGCAGCGGGTCCTGCCGGTCGAGCGGGCGTGCGCCGGGGTCCGCGGGCACCGTGCTCCTGTCCGTGCCGGGCGGCCGTGCGCCGCCGTGTCCGGACAAGCGTACTCACGCGTGCTGTGCGGCCTCAGACCGGTCAGGCACCCGGTGTGTACGCTCGGGCGGCGAACGACGGGCTCAGAACGTACCGGTCGGGTGCCTGACCGCCGCGCGCTGTCCACCCCGCCGCTCATACTCGCGGTGGGTAACGGAAAGCGGCTCCGGCAGCGGCGTTCTCGGTACCCGGCGCGAGCATGAGCGGGTCTGGAAAGGCTCAGGCGAGCGAGATGAAGAGCTTCTCGATCTCCTCGGGCGTCATGTCCCGGTCCGCCTCGTCGGTGAGCAGGCACTCGGCCAGGCTCGCGGCGACGAGCTTGTAGCCGGCCCGGTCGAGCGCCTTGGAGGCCGCAGCGAGCTGCGTCGCGACCTCCCGGCAGGACCGGCCGCTCTCGATCATGGCGATGACCCCCTCGACCTGGCCGCGGGCACGGCGCAGGCGCGAGGTGATCTCCTTCTGGGCGACGGGGTCCATGGACCGACGGACCGGCCCGGCCCCCTGCTCGGGCTGCTCGGACATGGCGTTCAGTGCCCCTTGCCGATCATCCGGATCATGCGCAGGTTGACCACGGCGAAGCGCCACAGCTGGATCGGCAGCGAGTGCCGCCGGCGCAGGGTCTTCGCGGTGGGCATCGGCGCGGTGGCGATGCGGTCGTCGACGTCGCTCATGACGTGCTCCTCAGCCGTGCTCTCGGTCGGGTGTGACGCGCTCGGGACGTCTCGCTCGGGACGTCTCACTCGGGGATGAACGCCCAGCCGGGCCGGGCCTTCGCCTTGTAGATGAACAGGAAGTGCAGCAGATGCTTGATCCAGTGCGCGCCGAGGCCGATCTCGCCGTACGTGTCCTTGAGGCTGCGCCCGGTCTCGGGGTACTTCACGGTGTCGGGCACGACGGGGTACATCGTCATCGCGGCGGCGGTGCCGGTCCGCAGCCCCGCGCCGGCCGAGGCGATGCACGCGGCACCCATGTGCGCCATGGAGGCGGTGTGCGTGGGGACCGTGGCGCCGGAGCGCACCATGTCGGCGATCGACCGCGCGACCTGCCGGCCCATGACGCCGGACGGCATCCCGGTGCGCGGCGGCGCGGGGGCGATGACCGTGCCGTTGGGGCTCTTGCGCGGCCGGGAGATCGCGTGCGGCGGCGCGAACGCGATGCCGACCGCGAAGATGTTCGGGTAGGCCTGCGTGACGTACGTGGACGGCCAGTCCTCGGCGCGCCACTCCTCGAACGGCTTGACGGCGTAGTCCGCGTCGACCTTCGTGAAGCCGTTCGGTGCGAAGAGCCGCTCGGTGATGTCCGCGCCCGCCCGGTCGTAGGCCGTGAGGTCGGCACCCCGGAACGGCGGGAGCAGCATCGCGAAGTCGAAGGACAGCTCGTGCCGCTCGCCGTCGAGCGTCTCGTAGTGGACGACGCCGGGCTCGACCCGCTCGACGTGGGCGCGCAGGATCGCCTTGACGCCGCGCTCACGGAAGAGCGACTCGGTCCAGGTCTGGCTCGAGGTGACGAAGCCCTGCTGCGCGAAGGACATCCCGCCGACACCGAAGTCGCCGAGCTCGTACTCGTTGCTCAGGTAGACGATCTCGGCGAGGTCGCGCACCCCCGCCGTCCGCAGCTCGTGCTCGACGTTGAAGGTGTACTCGAAGGCGGCGCCCTCGCACGTGCACATCCCGTGGCCCATGCCGATGACGATCCGCTGCGGGTGCCCCGCGCGGAGCTTGGCGATGACCTCGGTGAGGGCGGAGGCCGCCTCCTCGGCGTGGCCGGACGTGCAGACGGACCAGGAGTTGCCGCCGTCCGGGCCCAGCCCCGGCGTCGCGGCGAAGTTCAGCCGCGGACCGGTGGCGTTGACGAGGTAGTCGTAGCGGAGCTGCTCCTCCTGGCCGGAGCGCTCGGGGGAGGTGTGGACGACGTCGACACACCCCGTCGGGTCGTCGTCCGTCCCCTCCGGGCGGACGGCGACCGCCTTGGCCTGGACGTAGGTGATCCCCTTGCGCTTGTAGACGGGGGCCAGGGGGAACGTCACCTGCCCGCTCGTCATCCGGCCGACGCCGACCCAGATGTTCGACGGGATCCAGTTCCACTTCGAGTTCGGTGAGACGACGACGACCTCGTGCTGCTTGGGCAGGAGCCTGCGCAGGTGGAGTGCCGCCGTGTGGCCGGAGATGCCGGCGCCGAGGACGACGATGCGGGCCATGTTCAGGCTCCTTTGCCTGGGTGTCCGGTGTGGCTCAAGGAGCGGCCCGGGGTGGACGCCGGGTCGTCGTGGTGGTCCTTTGCGGGATCAGAGGGCGGTGCGGGTGCGGTCCCGGCTCAGCGGCAGGTGCACTGCTTGTCGCGCGGGACGCTCGCCATGACCTGGTCGACGTGCATGCCGCAGCCGGTCCAGGTGACCTTGCGGCAGCGGGGGCAGACGGCGGGGCTGCACATGAGAGGTGTCTCCTTCTCCCGGCCCGGATGCGGGCCGTTGTCCTGTGGTCTTGATATGACTATATACCCCAGGGGGTATCTGGTTCAAGCGTCACCGCTGGCCCGGCCTAGGAGGTGACGACCGCCTGGCCGGCCCCGGTCCAGGCGGTGATCCCGCCCTCGAGGTCGGCGACGTGGCCGAACCCGTCGGCCTTCATGACCTCGAGCGCCTGGCCGGACCGGTTGCCGCTGTGGCAGTACACGGCGTAGGTCTTCGCGTGGTCGAGCGCGTGCACCTGGGCGGCGAAGTCCCCGGCGTTGAAGTCCACGTTGACGGCGTTCGCCAGGTGGCCGGTCGCGAACTCGGCAGGCGTGCGGACGTCGAGGACGACGACCGACGGCGTCGAGGCGAGGGACGCGAACGCGTCGACGCCGATGTGCTTCACGCCGTCGACGGCCGTGACGGCGCTCCCGGCGCTGCCGGACGACGACCCGCAGCCGGTGAGGGCGAGGGTCGCGGTGAGGACCAGGGCGGCGGCCGGGACGGCGCGGGCGGTGCGGCGGGACATCAGGTCTCCAGATCGGTGTCGGTGCGGCCGTCGGCGCTGGTGCGGGCGACGGGGATCGGGGGTGCCGGGTCCGGGAGGCAGAGCTCGCCCCGCCGGACGGCGAGCAGCGTGCGGGCGCCGAGCCCGGCCACCACGAGGCTCAGGACGGCGAGGACGGTCGCGCCGAGCCACGTGAAGCCCGCGCCGAGGCCGGCCGCGCCGGCGCCGAAGAACGCGGACGCGGCGGCGGCGAGCGGGAACGTGTAGGCCCAGCCGGAGATCGCGAACGGCAGGCGGACGAGCGCGGGCGCCTGGGTGGCGAGCAGCAGAAGCTGGAACAGGGTGACGTCGAGCAGGATCTGGCTCGGCGCGTCCCCGAAGGTGCCGCCGAGGCGCACCCAGGCCAGGGCCGCCAGCGCGGGTGGTGCCACGAGGACGGCGAGGGTCGGGGAGAGCCGCCCCGGCAGCGCCCCGCCGAGGACCAGCCGACCCAGGACGATCGGCAGCAGGGCCAGCCAGTAGACCAGGCCCACGGAGAAGAAGAACCACGACATCTGCCGGGGGCCGTGCGCGACCCCGGCGAGCGGCACGACGAGGTTGCCGACGACGGGGATGAACCACGCCGGGTGGACGTGGTCGAGTGTGAACCGGGGGTCGCCGATCCAGGTCCGCAGGACGTCGAGCGTGAGGACGAGCTGCGCCGGTGCCCCCACCCACCACAGGACGGCCGAGAACGTCGGGGCCGTGTCGAGGAACGCCGCCGCGAGGATGACGAGGGAGATCGTCGCCGTGGGCACGAAGGCGAGCTTCACCGGGTGCCGCCACTCCGCCCGGACCGCGGGCAGGTGACGCACCACCTTCGTGAGGTAGGCGCTCGCGACGACGGCGAGGACGCCGGCGGCGAGCCAGGCGAGCCCGGTCCCGACGGCGGGGGTGACGTGCCCGGTCCGGGTGGCGCGCTGCCAGGCGAGCGACGTGCCCGCCAGCCCCATGACGATGGCGAAGACGGTGACGGGCAGGTGCTCCAGACGGGCCGCGGCCCCCGCCGCGGGTGCGGCGGGGGCCAGGGCTGCGGTGTCGGTCACGAGGTGCTCCGGTGGTCCGGCGGGAGGTGGTCGGGCTGGTGGTCAGGCGCTGACCGGCTCGTTCATCGCCTGCCAGGCGGCGAACCCGCCGACCAGGTCGGAGACGTCGCTGCGGCCGGCGTTGCGCAGCAGGCTCGCCGCGACGCTGGAGCGCCAGCCGCCGGCGCAGTGCAGGACGACGGGCCGCCCGGCCGGGATCTCGTCCATCCGGCGGCGCAGTTCGGCGAGCGGGATGTGCAGCGAGCCGGGGATGTGCCCGCCCTCGCGCTCGCCGATGTTGCGCACGTCGACGACGACGGGTGCGTCCGCCGCGTCGGCGGCCTCGCCGGTGGTGAGCTCGGCGAGCCGGCCCGGGGTGAGCCGGCTGCCGTGCTCGACGTCGCCCGGGCGGTCGAGCATGACGGCCTCGGGCCGGGCGAGGTAGCCGGCGACCTTGTCGAAGCCGATCCGGGCGAGCCGGGTCGCGACCTCGGCCTCCCGGCCGTCGGGAGCGACGACCACGACCTCCTGGTCGGCCGTGAGCACCATCCCGGCGGTCTCGGCGAAACGGCCGTCGGCGGGGACGTTGAGCGAGCCGCGCAGGTGGCCGGCGGCGAAGTCGGTGACGTCCCGGGTGTCCAGGACGGTGGCGCCACGGCCCACCGCCGCGTCGAGCGCGTCGGCGTCGAGCGCCGGGACGGCCGCGTCGGCGTCGTACACCTCGCGGTTCTTCCGGTTGAGGATCGCGTCGTAGACGAAGTACTCGGGGGCCGACGGCTGCCCGGCGGTGACGAGGGCGACGAAGTCCTCCTGGCTCATCGGCTGGCAGGCGTAGTTGAGCAGCCGCTGCTGGCCGATCGTCGACTGCCGCTCCGTCGAGAGGTTCTTGCCGCACGCCGAACCCGCGCCGTGCGCGGGGAAGACGCGGACGGCGTCGGCGAGGCCCATGAGCTTGCGCTGGATCGAGTCGTAGAGCTGGACGCCGAGCTCGTCGGCGGTGACACCGATCGACGCGAGCAGGTCGGGGCGGCCGACGTCGCCGATGAAGAGGGCGTCGCCGGTGAGGACGCCGTAGGCCACCTCGTCGTCGGCGTGCTCGTAGACGAGGACGCTGATCGACTCCGGGGTGTGGCCCGGGGTCTCCATGATCTCCAGGGTGACGTCGCCGAGCGGGATGCGCTCGCCGTCCGTGAGGGGGCGGGTCTCGAACTCGGCCTGCGCGACCCGGCCGTAGCCGATCCAGGCGCCGGTCGCCTTCGCGAGCTCGAGGTGCCCGGAGAGGAAGTCGGCGTGGAAGTGGGTGTTGACCATCCCGACGATCGTCAGGCCCTGCGCCGCCGCGTCGTCGAGGTACTCCTGGACGTCGCGGCGCGGGTCGACGACGACGGCCTGGCCGGTCGAGGTGTCGCCGACGAGGTACGAGGCCTGGGAGAGGCAGTCCACGTAGTACTGCGTGAACACCATCGTCGAGGGGCGGGTCGTGGTCTCGGGCTGCGGGTCGGACATCTGTGTCTCCTGACGGCTCGGGGTGCGGGTCGAGGTGCGGGGCGTCGCAGGCCCCTGCGGGTCGGGCAACGAGGTCAACTCTATACCCCCGGGGGTATATTTCCAATGCCGGGAGCGGATGGTCGCGAGCAGTGCCCCGACGGTCAGCAGCGAGACTGCGACCGCTGCGGCGGTCCAGCGCGCCGCGCCCGCGGGGACCTGCTCGACGAGGACGAGTGCGGCGATGGCCAGGACCAGTGCGGCGAAGGCGCGCCGGAGCCGGTCGGCCGGGATCCGCCCGGCGAGCCGGCTGCCCACGAGGCTGCCGAGCACTGCGGACGCCGTGACCGCCAGGACGAGCGGCCAGGGCAGTGACGTGCCGGCGAGGTGGCCGGCGAGCCCGGCGGCGGACTGGAGGGTGATGACGAGCAGGGACGTCCCGACGGCCGCGGTCATCGGCAGCCCGGCGACGAGGACGAGCGTGGGCACGATGACGAACCCGCCGCCCGCTCCGACGAACCCGGTGACGACGCCGACGGCGGCGCCGAGGCCGATCGCGGCGGGGACGCGCAGCTCCTCGCGGCCGGTGTCGCCGCCGCGCCGACCGCGGAGCATCCCGACGGCGGCGGCGAGCATCATGAGGGCGAAGGCGCCGAGCAGGACCGGTCCCGGGACGAGCGCCGAGACCCGGCCGCCGCCGTAGGCGCCGGCCATCCCGGCGGCGCCGAGGAGCAGGCCGGTGCGCCAGCGCACCCGCCCCGCCCGGGCGTGGCTCAGCAGGCCCACGCCGCTCGTCACGCCGACGACGAACAGGGACCCTGCGGTCGCCTCGTGCGGGTCGAGACCGCCGACGTAGACGAGCAGGGGCACGGCGAGGATCGAGCCGCCCCCGCCGAGCAGGCCGAGCGACACCCCGACGGCGAGTGCCAGGACGACCGTCAGGGTCGCGGTCACGACGTGCGGGCCCCGGTGACGACGGGGCGGCCGGACCGGACCCAGCCCGAGGTGCCGCCGGCCACGGACAGGGCCCGCAGGCCCGACGCGGTGAGCGCCGCGGCCGCCCGCAGGCTGCGGTTGCCGCTGGCGCAGATGACGTAGATCGTCCGGTCCTCGGGCAGGCCGGCGGCGGCTCCCGCGAGGGAGCCGGCCGGGACGAGCCGTGCCGTCGGCACATGGCCCCCCGCGTACTCGTCGGGCTCCCGGACGTCGATGAGGAACGCGTCGGGCTGCACTGCCGCGAACGACTCGAGGTCGACCTCGAGCTGTGTCGTCATTGTTCTCTCCTCGGTCGTCGGCGACCTGTGCTTGACGTCTATCCGGAGTTCCGGATGTCCGTACAATAGCTTCACAGGGCAAAGTTGAGCAAGTGATACCCCAGGGGGTATAAAGTCGCTGCAGTCGAGCGCCGAAGCCACCGTCAGACCTACGGAAGGACCATCATGTGCCGAGCCGCCACCTGCCCCGCCTGCAGCAAGACCACCTGGAAGGGGTGCGGGCAGCACGTCGACCAGGTCATGCGCAGCGTTCCCAAGAACGACCGGTGCCGCTGCACCGCGGAGATGAAGGCGGCAGCCCAGCCGCCGTCCTTCCTCTCGCGGCTCTTCGGCCGCTGATGCGCCTGCGGCCGGCCGGCCGCGCGGCCCGGGACCGTGACCCCCGCCGTGCTGCGACGGCGGTGCTGGTCACGGGCCCGCTCGCGTGGCTGTTCCACGACGCCGCCACCCCGGCCTCGGCCTGGTGGGTCTGGCCCGGTGCGGCCGTGTGCGCCGTGCTCGGTGCGGTCGCCGTGGCCGGGTACGTCGCCCCGCGAGGGTCGGGCCGCCTCTTCGAGCGCGGCTGCACGCCGTGCGCCGTCGTCCCGGCCGTGAGCATCGTCGGAGGGCTGCTCCTCCTCGACACCACCCCCGGCGGTGGTGGCATGCTCACCGCCGTGGTCCTGCTCGTGTTCGGCCTCCAGCAGCGCCGTACCGCCACGGCGGCGTGCGCGGTGCCGGTGAGGGTCGCGCCTCCGGATGCATGACGCGGCGGCGGCCGCGGCCCGGTGGGTCCGCGGCCGAGACGTCGCCGTCACCTACGGTGCGGTCGTCGCCGTGGCGGCGGTGCTGCTGCAGGTCGCGCCGGACGCCGTCGCGCAGGAGGTCGTCCTGCGCAGCAGCACGAACCTCGTCAACCTGCGCCAGCACCTGCCGTTCGCCCTCGTCGTCAGCGCCTTCCTCGTGCCGACGCCCGCCCAGGTGCTGCTCGTCGTCCCGCTCGTCTGGGCCCTGGGTGCGGTGCAGCGCCGGCTGGGTCGCGGGGCCGTCGTCCTGACCGCTGCGCTCGGGCACGTCGGCGCCACCCTCGTCGTCTCGACGATGCTGCTCGCCGGCATCACGCACGGCCGGGTCGCGCTCTCGGTCGCCACGGCGCCGGACGTCGGCGTGAGCTACGTGCTCGTGGCCGCCCTCGGCCTGCTCACTGTCTGGGCGCCGCAGGGCCGGCGCCGCCCCCTGGTCCTGGCCGGGTCCGCCGTCCTCGGCACGGTCCTGGCCGTGGACCGGGCGTTCACCGACCTCGGTCACCTCGCGGCGTGGTTGCTCGGGCTGGCCCTCGCGTCCTTCGTTGGGCGTGCTGCCCGCGCGGCCCGGGAGACGCCGGCCGCCTGACGTCAGCCGTCCGTCCGGCCCAGCAGCGCCCCGACCCGGCGCGCGAGCTCGGGCGGGACCACGGAGTCGGGGTCCCGGTCGCCGGACCGGGCGCGGCGGTCGCCGAGCGCCTCGGTCGTCGCGACGAGCGCGGCGTACAGCGGTGGGCAGGTCGGGCAGCCCTCGAGGTGCCGGACGACGAGCGCGGCCTGCGCGTCGTCGAGGTCGCCGTCGAGGAAGTCGCTCACCTGGCCGCGGGCGTCGCGGCAGCGCATCGGGACCCCCTTCTGGGCGGCCCGGCGCTCCGGGCCGCGGGCGAGCTCAGAGACGAGCATCATCCGGCCGCGGCGCAGCCGTTGCTTCGCCGCCGGCAGGCTCACCGACTGGACGGTCGCGACCTCGAGCGAGGTCAGGCCCTCGACGTCGTGGAGGAGCACCGCGGAGCGGTACGCGACGGGCAGGTGGACCAGTGCGTCCTCGAGGTCCTCGCGGGTCTGCGCCCGCAGGGCGACGGTCTCGGCGTCGACCGTGTAGGCGTCGTCGCCCCAGAGGGTCTCGACGGCCTCGGCGACCTCGTCGACGGGCACCTCGCGGCTGCGCCGGGCCCGGTCGACGGCGAGGTTGTGCAGGATGCGGTGCAGCCAGGTCGCGGGGGCGGACTCGCCACGGAACGAGTCCGCCTTCTCCAGGGCGCGCGCGAGGGTCTCCTGGACGAGGTCCTCGGCCTGCTCCCGGTCGCGCGTCAGGGTCCTCGCGTACCGGTACAGGCCCGGGACCTCGTCCGGGAGCGCGGCTCCCAGTGCGTCGCGGGCATCCATCGCTGCAACGCTAGTCCTTCGTGTCAGTGCACCGAGCTCTTCGGCATCGGGCACGTGCTGAGGCCGAAGACGCGGTACAGCGGGCAGAACCCGACCGCCGCGGTGACGAGCATGACGGCCCCGACGACGAGCAGGACGATCCCGAGCGCCGAGCCGGCGCCGACCGTGAACGCGACGACGACGGCGACGACCGCGACGACGAGGCGGATGATGCGGTCTGCGGTGCTCTCGTTGCGGACCATGACGACCTCCTGGTGGATGCCCCGCTCCCTGCGGGGTCGGCGCATGGACGCCGTCGGGTCCCGCAGGGATACAGGGTCGCAGGTGTGACCCGCACGACACCGGCCCGCACCCCTGAGCGGGATGCGGGCCGGTCGTCGTCCGGGCGCCGTGACGGCGCTGCGGATCAGGGGTAGCTGACCACCGTGACCGGGACGTCCGGGTTGGCGATCGTCGACGAACCACCGACGCCGTTGACGACGTTCTCGATCCCGCCCTTGCCGTTGGCCGGGTCGAGGAAGATCGTCAGCAGGTTGGTCAGGCTGCCCTTCGGCAGGGTCTTCGGGACCTCGAACGCGTTGTCCGCGAAAATGTCCAGACCCTGGTTGAAGAAGCTGTAGCTGCCCGCGCCGGTCATCGTGAAGGCCTTGACCCGGTTCGAGACCTTGAGCGCCGGGTAGCCCTTGACCCCGCCCGGACGGCTCCACGCCGCCTGGCTCGGTGGGTCGTACGGCAGCTCGTTCTGGAAGAAGACCACGTTGCCGCGCTCGCCGTTCCAGATGACCTCGGTCTTCTGGTAGTGCTCGACGAACAGGCCGGTCGCCGTGACGTCGTCGCCGTTCACGACGAGCCCGGTGTCGGCGGTGTTGACGGTCCAGCCGACGGTGCCGGGGTTGCCGTGGTCGGCGCGCCAGAGCCAGAGGTTGTCCAGCAGGGCGTCGTCGCTGTTGACCTCCATGGTGACCGTCGCCTTGCCGACCTGCGGGCCGCCGATCCGGACGAAGACGTCCTGCAGGGCCACCGGGGTGCCCGACCGGCGCACCTTGTCGTCGCGGGAGCCGATGCGGATGAGCAGCTTGGAGTTCACCGGTCCGGCGTCGACCATGACGCCGGCGATGTCGATGCCGCGGGCGTCCGCGACGTCGAGCACGAGCGCGCCGCGCTGCGCCGACAGGGACGGCAGACCGAGGCCCAGGACGACCGTGTTCGCGCGCTCGACCTCGATGGTGCGGGCCACGTCGTAGACGCCCGGCGTGAGCAGCAGGTGCTTGCCGCGGTCGAGCTGCTCGTTGATCGTGCGGACCGACGTCGACGGCTTGGCCACGAAGAACCTCGACAGCGGGACGGACGTGCCCGGGGTCGGGCCGTTCTCCCACGTCGTCCCCGACGAGTCGCGGCGAACGGCCGGGACGAAGACGTTCCAGCTGCCTGCCGCGTCGACGTAGAGGTATGGCTTCTCCTTGCTCACCGGGGTCTTCGCGAGCGTCGTGTACGGGCCCCCGCACGTCGCGGCGTCGGCCGGGAAGCACGTCGCGGGCGCGCCGTTCACGCCGGAGAAGACCTGGTTCCAGACACCGTTCGACCAGCCGCCGACCGTGCTGTCCCGGGTGTACCACTGCTGCTGGGACCCGCTGATGACGAAGCTCGCCTTGGAGTCGGAGATGAAGCCACCGCTCGCGAAGGACGGGCCGCTGCAGTAGTCCATGAGCGAGAGGTTGCCGCCCGTGACGTTGACCCGGCGCATCGGTGCCGCCTGCGAGACGGCCCAGAACGTGGCCGAGTCGCGGCAGCCGTCCTGCCCGATCGCCTTGACGTCGATCGTGAGGTTGGAGAGCGAGCGCCAGAAGTTGTTCAGCGCGATGCAGCTCTGACCGCCGGTGGGGGTGGGGAAGCAGCGGTTGACCACGTCGACGTGGCCGTTGATCGTCACGTCGGTCGGGTTGAGCCCGAGCCCGGCGACCTCGGTGTAGTAGCCGACCTTGACGTTGAGCGGGGCCGCGGCGGTGCCGTAGGTGCCCGGCTTGAAGAGCAGGGCGTACCGGTCGCTGCCCATCTCGTTGTCGATCTGCTTCGCGGCGATCTCGTCGATCTTCGCCTGGATGGCGCTCGTGGCCATCGACGGGTCGAAGACCGCGACGTTCGGCCCCAGGTCGGGGTCGCCGGTGGCCGCCGAGGCCGGTGCGACGCCGGTGGCGAGCGCGACGCCCGGCACGACGAGGGCCGCGGCGAGGGCCAGCGCGCCGACGGTGCGGCGGGGGCGGGCGGTGGACGGCGGACGCGTGGGACCCATGGCTGCGAACCTGCTTCCTCGGAGGCTGCTGCGTGCTGAGAGAGCGCTCTCCCGGCAGAGAC
Source organism: Kineosporia sp. A_224 (assembly GCF_002198655.1). Classification (GTDB taxonomy): domain Bacteria; phylum Actinomycetota; class Actinomycetes; order Actinomycetales; family Kineosporiaceae; genus R-H-3. The sequence goes on along the minus strand of NZ_MWLN01000184.1, from coordinate 13,442 downwards.
AACCACAGGGCCGTACGGGGGCACAAGGGGGAGATACGGACAGTGGTTTGTCAGGTCGTGCGGGCGGCACCGGGACGGGGTGCGGCGGGTGGTCCGTCAGGCCGAGTCGCGGACGACGAGCGTCACCGGCAGGACGACGCGGTCGGTGCCGTTGTCGTCCGGCAGGTCGGCGTCGGCCGGCAGGACGAGCCCGGGGCGGGTCCGGGCCAGGAGCATCCGCACCATGGCCCGGCCCTGGGTCACCGAGCGCTGCCGCACCGTCGTGAGCGGCGGATCGGTGAGGGTCGCCATCCGGATGTCGTCGAAGCCGACGAGCGCGACGTCGTCCGGCACCCGGCGCCCCGCCCGGCGCAGCGCCTTGAGCGCGCCCATCGCCATGAGGTCGTTGGCGGCGAAGAGGCCGTCGAGGTCGGGGACGCGCTCGAGGAGCCGCTGTGTCGCGGCCTCCCCGCCGTCCACGGTGAAGTCCCCGCGTTCCACGCGCGCGCTGCGCCAGGCCCGGCCGAGCCCGGCCCGGAAGCCGGCGAGCCGGTCGATGCCGGCGGCCATGTCGGCCGGCCCGGCGACGCTGCCGACGACGGTGCGCCCCAGGCCCGCCAGGTGCTGCGCGGCGGCAGCCCCGCCTCCGACGTTGTCGTTGTCGACCGAAGGGACGTCGAGCCCGGCCTGCAGCGGCCGGCCGCCGATGACGACCGGGATCCCGGCGGCCACCATCGTCGCCGGCAGCGGGTCGTGGCCGGCGTGCCCGGAGACGAGGAGGACGCCGTCCACAGGGGCGGTCGTGAGGTACCCGGCGATCCGGTCGAGGTCGCCGTGGGACTGTGCCATGAGGAGCGTGATCTGGAGGCCGAACGCCATCGCCTCCTGGCTCACGCCGCGGACGACGTCCCCGAAGAACGGGTCGCCGAAGACGCGCTGGTCCGGCTCGGACGCGACGAGCGCGATCGTGTCGGTGCGCCGGGTCACCAGCGAGCGGGCCGCCTGGTTCGGCACGTACCCGAGGTCGGCGACGGCCTGCTCGACCCGCTCGCGCAGCGCCGGGTCGACCGAGGCGAAGCCGTTGACGACCCGGGAGACGGTGGCGCGCGAGACCCCGGCGCGGGCCGCGACCTGCTCGAGGTTGGGGCGCGCCGCGGCGCGGTGGGTCGTCGTCACGGGGGCACCTCCTCGCGCCTGGCTCGCGGGTCCGGACAGGGCCTGCCGGCCACCTCAGCGTAGGGGCCGCCGCACTGCCGCCCGGCGGCGCGGGTGCCTAGGCTGGGCCGCGAACGACGCCGGGCCGCCCGGCTCCCCGCCGTGGAGGAGGTCCCGTGCCGGACCAGATCGTCCGTCTCGCCACGCCGTCCGGCGTGGTCGTCGCGCTCGCCCCCGACGGCGACCCGGCTGCCGCCCGCCGGCTCGCCGTGCCGTCCGTCGCCGACCTGCTCGCCGGCGACGCGGCCGCGTTCCGGCAGGCGGTCGGGTCGCCCGGCGAGCCCGTCGCGGGCCCGGTGCGGCTGCTGCCGCCCGTCGACGGGCTCACCGAGGTCTGGGCGTCCGGCGTGACGTACCGCCGGTCCAGCGAGGCCCGTCAGGAGGAGAGCGCCGTCGCCGACGTCTACGCCCGGGTCTACGAGGCACAGCGTCCGGAGCTGTTCCTCAAGTCGGTCGCCTGGCGCACCGTGGGGCACGGCGAGCCGATCGGCATCCGGACCGACTCCGGCGTCGACGTCCCCGAGCCCGAGCTCGCGCTCGTCTGCAGCGCGAGCGGCGAGGTCGTCGGGCTGACGGTCTGCGACGACGTCTCGTCGCGGACGATCGAGGGCGAGAACCCGCTCTACCTGCCGCAGGCGAAGACGTACGCCGGGGCCTGCGCCCTCGGGCCGGGCGTCGTCCCGCTGTGGCAGGTGGACGACGTCCGCGACCTCGCGATCGAGGTCGCGGTGCTGCGCGGCGGGGCGGTCGTCTGGTCGGGGTCGACGTCGACGGCCGCGATCCACCGCAGCCTCGACGACCTCGTCGAGCACCTGTTCCGGGCGCAGCGGTTCCCCGCCGGGGTCGTGCTCTCGACCGGGACCGGGATCGTGCCCGAGCTGGACTGGACGCTGCTGGCAGGGGACGTCGTCCGGGTGTCGGTGGCCGGGGTGGGCGTGCTGGAGAACCCGGTCCGGGACGTCACCGGCGACGCGTTCGACTGGCTCACCCCGGACCCGGCGCGCACGCCGGACTGAGCCGTCCGTCGTCCGCCGCCGGGCCGGTCAGGCGGCCAGCGCCGCGTACCGCCCGTCGCGCGCGACGAGCTCGTCGTGGGTGCCGGTCTCGACAGCCCGGCCGTGGTCGAGGACGACGATCCGGTCGGCGTCGCGGACGGTCGAGAGCCGGTGCGCGATGGTGATGGTCGTGCGGCCCGCGGACAGCCGGTCGAAGGCCTCCTGGACGGCGCGCTCGGTCTGGGTGTCGAGGGCGCTCGTCGCCTCGTCGAGGACGAGCACCTTCGGGTCGCGCAGCAGGGTGCGGGCGATCGCGATGCGCTGCTTCTCGCCGCCGGAGAACCGGTGCCCGCGCGAGCCGACCATCGTGTCGTAGCCGTCGGGCAGGGACGCGATGAGCTCGTGGACCTGCGCGGCCCGGGCCGCGGCCTCGATCTCGGCGTCGGTGGCGTCCGGCTTGGCGTAGCGCAGGTTCTCGCGGACGGTCGTGTGCAGCAGGTAGGTCTCCTGGCTCACGACGCCGACGACCTTCGCGAGGTCGACGAGGCGCAGGTCGCGCAGGTCGACGCCGTCGATGGTGATGCGGCCGGCCGTCGGGTCCTGGAGCCTGGCGACGAGCGCCGCGAGGGTGCTCTTGCCGGAGCCGGTCGGCCCGACGAGCGCGAGCGTCGTCCCCGCGGGGACGTCCACGGTGACGTCGTCGACCGCGGGCGAGTCGCTGCCCGGGTAGGTGAAGGTGACGCCCTCGAGCCGGACGTGGCCGCGCACCGTGGCGGGGTCGACGTCCACCGGCTCGGTCGGGTCGTCGACGTCGACGGGCAGGTCGAGGTACTCGAAGATCCGCGCGAAGAGGGCGAGCGAGGAGACGAGGGAGACGCCGACGTTGAGCAGCCCCATGAGCGGCCGGAAGAGGTTGGCCTGCAACGCGGTGAAGGCGACGAGGGTGCCGATGGTCATCCCGCTGCGCGTGGCCGGCAGGCCCGCGGCGAGGTAGATCGCGGCCGGGATCGCCGCGAAGATGATGCTCATCGTGGCCATCCGCCAGCGGCCGGCGAGCTCGGAGCGCAGCTCCAGGTCGATGAGCCGGGTGGACGACGCGGTGAACCGGTCGACGAGGGACTGGCCGGCGCCCATCGTTCGGCTCAGCTGGATCCCGTTGATGGACAGGCCTTCGTCGATGACGACGTTGAGGTCGGCGAGCTCGCGCTGGCGCTGCGCGGTGATCTCGCGGCGCATCGACGCGACGCGCCGGGTCAGGGCGATCGCCGGCGGCATGACGACGAGCGAGATGAGGGAGAGGCGCCAGGAGAGGGCGAGCATCGCGACGGCGGTGGCGATCGCCGTCGTGAGGTTCGAGGCGATGGACGTCGCGGTGGACGTCACGACGCCCTGCATGCCGCCGATGTCGTTCGTGATGCGGGACTGGACCTCGCCCGTGCGGGTCCGGGTGAAGAAGCCGATCGACTGGCGCTGCAGGTGCGCGAAGACGCCCGTGCGCAGGTCGTGCATGACCGACTGGCCGACCCTGGTGCTGATCCACGTCTGGAGGACGCCGAGCACGGAGGTGGCGGCGGCGACGGCGACCATCGCGACGACGAGCTTCACGAGGAGCGCGACGTCCTGCTGCGGGAGCGCGACGTCGATGACGTGGCGCAGGAGGAAGGGCGAGGCCATGGCCACGACGGACGACGCGACGATCGTCGCGACGACGAGGGTCAGCGGGCGGCGGTGCGGGACGAAGAGGGCGCCGATCCGGCGCAGCGAAACGTCACGGGCCTGGGCGCGCTCGGCCTCGGTGACGCGGCGCGAGCCGCGGCCGCCGGGTGCCTCGGTGCGTGCGCCGTCCGGAGCGGGGGTCTGGGTGGTGGTCGGGGTGGTCGTCTGGGAGGTGGTGCGGGTCCTGGGTCTGGTCGTGATGTCCGTCAAGGGCGTGCCTCCTGGGGTCGGGTCCTGATTTCTTGAGGTTACCTCATTATGAGGCGGTAACGCGATGTGTTGCTAGTCTGTTCCCCGTGCCCGATCCCGACGACCTCTCGCTCCCCGAGGCGTTCACGACCGTCGCGCGGACGCTGCACCACCGGTCGGCCAAGGCGTTCGCCCCGCTCGACGTCACCCCGGGCCAGGCCCGCGCCCTGCGTGTGCTGACCCGCCACGGCGAGATGCGCATGAGTGCGCTGTCGGAGCACCTGCGGATCGCGCCGCGCTCGGGCACCGAGGTCGCCGACGACCTCGAGCGCCGGGGCCTGCTCCGGCGGCGCCCCGACCCCGACGACCGCCGCGCCGTCCTCGTCGCCCTCACCGAGCAGGGGGAGCACGTCTCCGAACAGGTCCGGGCGGCCCGCTCGGCCGAGGGCGACGCCTACTTCGCGGCCCTGAGCGACGCCGACCGCCAGGAGCTGGCGCGCATCCTGCGGGTGCTGCGCGCGGCGAACCCGGTGGGCCGGCCCGGGGGAGCGGGTTGACCCTGCATGAGGACTACCGGCTCGTCGAGGGTCCGCCCGACGTCGAGTCCTACCTGACGCTCCGGGAGCGGTCGGGCCTCACGCCGCGGGCCCGTGAGCAGGCCGCCCCGGCGCTCGCCGGCGGCTGGGCGGCGTGCCACGTGGTGGGGCCGGGCGACCGGCCGGTCGGCATGGGGCGGCTCATCGGCGACGGAGGCTGGTACTTCCACGTGGTCGACATGGCCGTCCTGCCCGAGCATCAGCGCCGCGGGATCGGTGACGCCGTCCTGACCTGGTTGCTCGACCGGATCGAGGCGCTGGCACCGCCGGGTGCCTACGTGTCCCTCATGGCCGACGAGCCGGGCCGGCGGCTCTACGAGCGTCACGGCTTCCGGGCGACGGCACCCCGGTCCGTCGGGATGGCGATCCCGGTCGGCGGGCGGGTCGTCGACCTGTCCGTGACCCGGTAGAACTCGACGGCGAAGCCCGCCCCGTCGTCCGGCTCGACGTGGTGCAGCCGGCCGGGCGGGATGACGACGTGCCCGCCGGCGGTCACGGTCACCGGGGTGTCCGGCTCGTCCTCGAAGCGGAACACGACCGTGCCGGCGCGGACGACGAGCCGGCCCCAGACGCCGTCCGCCACGCGGTGCGCGCGCAGCAGCCCGGCCGGCACGGTGCGGGCATCGAAGTCCGGTGTCGTGCGGACGTGCTCGGCACCGTCGGGCAGTGCGGTCGGGCGGTCCATCCGGTGGGTCCTCCCGGTGCGCGGCGGCGGGCGTGCGCCCCAGCATCACCTACCCGGTGCAGGGCAGCGACCTCGGCAGCCTGGTCGGTGTCGTGCCGTCGTACGCCGCGCACAGGGCGAGCCCGCGGGCCTCGAGGCCGGCGCGGATCTGGCTCAGCGCCGACGGGGTGAAGGCGTTCCAGCCCATGTGCATGAGCACGGTGTCGCCGGCCCGGGCGTTCGTCACGACGTACGTGACGACCTGGGCGGCCGTCTTGCCCGTCCAGTCCCGGGTGTCGACGGTCCACGTCCACTGCCGCATGCCGGCCGCGGTGTAGGCCGTCGCGACGGTCGAGTTCGACGCGCCGTACGGCGGCCGCCCGACGTTCGTCACGACGCCCGGGGCCGCGAGCTGGGTGAGCACCGATGCGTAGCTGATCGTCGTCAGGTCCGGGTGGGAGACGGTGTGGTTGATGACGTACTGGCCGTGCGAGCGGGCCAGCGCGGCGAGGTCCACGCCCTGGTTGCGGTACTTCGTCAGACAGGTGCCGGTCGGCGCGAGCACGAGGCCGACCCCGGCCGCGTCGGCGGCCTCGACCATCGCGCGGAACGCCGCGACCGACGGCGGGCAGTCGTCGAACGTCGCGACGACACGGGACGTCGCGTTCGGGCCCCGGCCGCGGTCGTACGCGGCACCGGTGCCGAGCTTCGCCCACGTCAGCGGGCCGACGACCCCGTCGGCGTCGAGCCCGAACTCCTTCTGGAACGCCCGGGCCGCGCGCAGCGTGGCGTTGCCGAAGTCGCCGTCGGCGCCGGCCGACCCGACGCTGTAGCCCTTGGACACCAACGCCTTCTGGGCGACGACGACGCAGCTGCCGGAGTCGTGCAGCCGCAGCGTCGGCCGCTGCGCGACAGGCGTCGAGGTGCTGCACGACCGGACGGCGGCGCCCGCGGGTGCCGCCGTGAGAACGACCTGGCCGGCCGCGAGGACGACCGCGGCGAGAACGGTGAGAAGACGCGAAGCGTGCCGCATGGCCACCACCCCCATGGTTGGCGCGTGCACTGCTTCCATTGTCTCCCGGCCGGCGCGCGGGCGCGCAGGACAGCGGTCCTTCGACCGGTGCGTCTTCGGCGATGATCCGAACAGGACGCCGTGGCCGGCACTAGTTTTGGCCCCGCCCGGTCGACGATCACCGGCAGCGCCCGTCGGAGGACCGCGTGACCGAGCCGCTCTTCGCCACCACGCCGGTGGAGCACTCGCCGGGTGCGTGCCTGCCGCTCGCCCTGGGCGCCCCGTTCGTGGCGTTCGGGCTGTTCTCGCTCCTCATGGCGGGGTTCTCGGCCCACGGGGTCGAGCGGGTCTGGTTCGCCGCGTCGGGAGCGGTCGCGGTCGCCGTCCCCTTCGTCGTCCGCCGGTTCCTGCGGCCGGGCGCCGACCCGACGACGCTGAGCCTCGCCCACGACGGCACGGTGACCCTGCACGTGCGCCGCGGCGACGTGGTCATGCCGCCGGCGCGGCTCGCGCGCGTCGTCACCGGGGCGGTGACGACGTCCGTGCAGGGCTCGCGGAGCAGCCGCCGGGTCGTCGTCTTCGTCGACGGCGCGGGCGAGCAGATCGCCCAGGTCGGCCGGGCGAGCTTCGCCGACGCCGACCTCGGGGCCTTCTTCGAGGCGCTGCGCACCGTGCGGCCCGACGTGACGTTCGAGCACCGCTGACCGACCGACGCGACCGACCCGCCCGACCCGTCGAGAACCTGTTCCCGCCCGAGGAGAGACCGTGAACGACCCGACCCCCGAGGAGCTCGACCGGCTCCTCGCCGAGGGCAACGCCCGGATCGCCGACGGCGACCCGGAGGGTGCCGTCCCCGTGCTGGAGCAGGCCCTGGCGGTCTGCCGCGTCCTCGTCGAGGAGACCGTCGTCGCCCGCTCGGCGGAGCCCCGGGTGCTCGGCCGGATCGCCATGGCACTGAGCCTGAGCGGCGAGCCGGCGGAGGCGGTGCGGGTCGGCCGCCGGGCCCACGAGCTCACCGGCAGTCTCTACGGCGACGACCCCGACTGCACGCTCGTCGACCTCACCCTCGTCGGCGTGAACTTCGCCCGGTTCCTCGCCGCCGACGGGGAGGGCGACGAGGCCCTCGAGTGCGCCTACTACGCGCTCCAGCATCTCGACGACCTCGCGCCGGGCGCACCGCTGACGTACCTCGGGTGGCGTGCGGCGCTGCTCCAGGCGGTCGCCGAGGTCGAGCCCGAGTCGGACGAGGAGCCGTGGCTCACCCCGCTGGCCGCCCGACGCGACCTCGTCGCGACGTGCCGCCGGCTCGTCGACCTCGACCCCACCGAGGCCCAGTACGCCACGAACCTCGCGGAGGCGTTGCTGCTGCTCGCGAAGGCGGTGTCCGACGAGCCGTCCGAGGGTGGCGAGGACGGCGGGACGGACGACGAGCCGGTCGCCGTCCGGATGGCCCGGGAGGCCGTCGGGATCCTGCACGCGCAGGCTGCTCCGCCGTCCGGGCTCAACGCCCTCGCACGCGGGCTGAGCGTGCTCGCCGACCTGCTCTCCGACGAGGGCCGGGACGACGACGCGGAGGCGTTCGTCGCACAGGTCGCGGCCGGGTTCGGCGAGCCCTGGGCGGGCCGGCTCCCGTTGCTCGTCGTCACCTGGGAGTGGGCCCTCGCCCCGACGTTCGGCAGCGAGCAGAGCGTGCTCGAGTTCAACGACGAGCTGCGGGACGCGGAGGCGGACGACGTCGTGGAGTTCGCGTTCGCCGACCTGCCGCCGACGGAGGCGACCCGGCTGCGCACGCTGCGGGTCGCGTCGCGCGAGCTGGGCGTCGGCGAGGCCTACAGCCGCCGCGCCGAGGACCCGCTGGGCTTCCTCATGACCTACGCGTGAACGGGGCGGAGAGCGGGATCGACGAAGGGCGCGACGACGGGGTCGACGACCTCGTCGCCCGTGCCGAGGAGGCGTTGCCGGTCGGGGACGCCGTCGTCGCGAGGAGCCTCGCCGAGGAGGCGCTCGCCCTCGTCGTCGAGGCGCAGGCCTGGCCCCGGGTGGCGGAGACGGCCGGGCTGCTCGGGCACGCGAGCGCCCTCGTCGGCGAGATCCAGCGCGCCGAGACGGCCTACCTCATGGCGGCGGAGTGCCGGCGCGGTCTCGCGGAGGCGGACGTCCACCTGGACGGGCGGCCTGGTGCGCGCTGGGGCTGGTACCTGCGGACGACGTACCGCTGGGACGACGCCCGCGAGGTCCTCGAGCGCAGCGCCGCCGGGTGCACCGAGCGTGGCGACACGGTGGCCGCCGCCCTGGCCGACGTCGAGCTCGCGGCGCTCGAGCTGGACAAGAAGCTCGCCGGTGCCACCCTCCTGCGGCTGGACACGGCGCTGCCCGTGCTCGACACCGAGGGGCAGGTGCCGGACGCCGTCCGGGCCCGGCTGCTGCGCGCCGAGGCACTGCTGGCACGCGGTCGACACGACGAGGCGGGCGAGACGGTCGTGGCGGTCCTCGACGCGTGCGGCACCCACGGTCTGCTCGCGCTGCGCGGCGACGCGCTCGTCGTCCGGTCGCGCCTGACCCTCGAGACCGGGGGCACCTCGACCGAGGCCGCCGTCGACGCCCGGGCCGCGCTCGACCTGGCCCGCGACCGTGGCCTGGTGTGGCTCGAGATCGCGGCACTGTGGGCGATGGCCGCGACCGAGGACGTCGGCCGCGGCCTGTTCGACGACGACCCGCCGCCGGCCGGTCTGCCGCCCCGCGCCGGCAGCTTCGCCGACCAGGCGGGGCGGCTGCGGCAGCAGCTCAACAACCAGTGGTTCGACCTGCACCCGCTACGGACGGTGGAGCAGCGCGTCGGGCGGTGACGGGCTACGTTGACCATGTTGCCCCGGCCCCCGGCGACGGTCTGTGCACATCGCACATGAACATCGCACATGAACACCGCACATGAACACCGCGCGGCGCGAGGGCATCGGAGTCAGCCATGGTCGTCCCGGGCACCACGTCCGAGCACGTTCGCCCGTCCCAGGTCGCACCCGGGGTCACGCCGACGCGGCTCGCGGACCTGCACCGGTGGAACCTCGGGCTCGCCGCGCTGCACCTCGCGCAGGCGGTCGCCGTCCTCGCGCTGGGCGGCTCCTTCGCCATCACCGTGACGTCGTCGGTGCCCACCGGACCGCCCGGCTCCGCCGCAGTGGCGCCGGAGGGGCTGTTCGACGTCCGGATCGCCTGGGCCGTCGCGCTGTTCCTCACCCTGGCGGCCGCCGACCACCTGCTCACCGCGACGTCGTCCCGCCGGGTCTACGAGAGCGACCTGCGGCGGGGGATCAACCGGTTCCGCTGGGCGGAGTACTCCGTGAGCGCCACGCTCATGGTGATCCTCATCGGCTTCTACTCGGGGCTGACCGGTCTCGACGTCGTCCTCGCCGTCGCCGGGGCGAACGTCGGCATGATCGGGTTCGGGTGGCTGCAGGAGGTCATGAACCCGCCCGGGCGGGCGGTCACGACGATGCTGCCCTTCTGGTTCGGCACGGTCGTCGGCCTCGCGCCCTGGGCCGCGATCGGCTTCAACGTGCTCGCCGCCGACACGGTCCCCGGCTTCGTCTACGGGATCGTCGTGACGCAGGTGGTGCTGTTCTTCAGCTTCGGCCTGAACCAGTGGCTGCAGTACCGCGGGGTCGGCCGCTGGGGCGACTACGCCTACGGCGAGAAGACGTACCTCGTCCTCAGCCTCGTCGCCAAGTCCCTCCTCGCCTGGCAGATCTTCGCGGGCTCGCTCGCCGGTTCCTGACCGACTGCGGGGACGGGTGGGGCTGCGGACGTCGCCCCGCGTGCCTACGTTCCTCGGGCCAGAGGCTGCGGGCCGCCGAACGGGCCCGCGCCGTGCCGGCTGCCGTGAGGAGACCCATGACCACGCCCGCACCGCAGGACGACGTCCCGGCGACCCAGGTCGAGGTGGGGCCGCCCAAGACGACCGCCGCCGGCGTACCCGCCGTGGTCGTGGCGCTGAACCGGTCGCGGGAGCAGATGGGGGTCGTGCGGACCGCCCGCACGCTGACGCGGCTCAACCAGGCGCACGGGTTCGACTGCATGGGCTGCGCGTGGCCGGACCCGCGGCCCGGCGACCGGTCGCGGGCCGAGTTCTGCGAGAACGGGGCCAAGGCGGTCGCGGAGGAGGCGACGGTCCGCCGGGTCGGGCCGGACTTCTTCGCAGCGCACCCGTTGCGGGACCTCGCGACCCGGTCGGACTACTGGCTCGGGCAGCAGGGCCGGCTGACCCACCCGATGGTCCGCCGGGACGGGGCGGACCACTACACGCCGATCTCCTGGGACGAGGCCTTCGCGCTCGTCGCGTCGCGTCTGCGGGCGCTCGGCTCGCCGGACGAGGCGATCTTCTACACGAGCGGCCGGGCCTCCAACGAGGCGGCGTTCGTCTACCAGCTCTTCGTGCGCGCCTTCGGCACCAACAACCTCCCCGACTGCTCGAACATGTGCCACGAGTCGACGTCCGTCGCACTGGCCGAGACGATCGGCATCGGCAAGGGCAGCGTCTCGCTGGACGACGTCCACCAGGCCGATCTCGTCGTGATCTGCGGGCAGAACCCCGGGACGAACCATCCGCGGATGCTCACCGCGCTGGAGAAGGCCAAGCAGCGCGGGGCGCGGATCCTCGCGGTGAACCCGTTGCCGGAGGCCGGTCTGCTCGGGTTCCGCAACCCGCAGACCGCGCGCGGCGTGAGCGGCATCGGGACGACGCTCGCCGACCTGCACCTGCCGATCCGGACCAACGGCGACCTCGCGCTGTTCCAGGCCGTGGGGGCGCTCCTGCTGGACGCCGACGCCGCGGGCGGGGTGCTTGACCACGACTTCGTCGACCGGCACACCGAGGGCTTCGACGCCTGGCGCAAGCACCTCGCCGAGCTCGACTGGGACCGCGTCCTCGAGGCCACGGGGCTCGACCGCGGGCAGATCGAGCAGGCTGCGGCGATGTTCGCCGGCTCCCGGCGGACCGTGGTCTGCTGGGCGATGGGCATCACCCAGCACCGCAACGCGGTCGCGACGATCAAGGAGATCGTCAACGTCGCGCTGGCCCAGGGCAACATCGGCAAGCCGGGGGCGGGCCTGTGCCCGGTGCGCGGCCACTCGAACGTCCAGGGCGACCGGACGATGGGCATCTGGGAGAAGCTGCCCACGCACTTCGGCGACGCGCTACGGGACGAGTTCGGGTTCGAGCCCCCGCGCCGGCGCGGCCTCGACGTCGTCGACTCCGTCCGCGCCCTGCGCGACGGTGCGGCGAAGGTGTTCGTCGCCCTCGGTGGCAACTTCGCCGCCGCGGCACCGGACACGCCCGTGACGTACGCCGCGCTCGAGTCGGCCGACCTCACCGTGCACATCTCGACCAAGCTCAACCGGTCCCACGTCACCGCGGGCCGGACGTCGCTCATCCTGCCCACGCTCGGGCGGACCGAGGTCGACCTGCAGGAGTCCGGCCCGCAGTCGGTCTCCGTCGAGGACTCGATGTCCGCCGTCCACCTCTCGCACGGGCCGCTCGCCCCGGCGGGGCCGCTGCTGCGCTCCGAGGTCGCGATCATCACCGGCCTCGCCGAGGCCACCCTCGGCTCCTCCCCGGCCGGCAGCCGGATCGACTGGGCCGCGATGCGGGCCGACTACCGGCGCATCCGTGAGCACATCGCCCACGTCGTCCCCGGCTGCGAGGCGTACCCCGAGAAGGTCGAGCAGCCGGGCGGTTTCGTCCTGCCGCACCCGCCGCGGGACTCACGGACGTTCGAGACCCCGGACGGCAAGGCACAGTTCAGCGTCAGCCCGCTCGACGTCCTCCGGGTGCCCGACGGCTACGTGCTGCTCCAGTCGCTGCGCAGCCACGACCAGTTCAACACGACCGTCTACGGGCACGACGACCGCTACCGAGGGATCTCCGGCGGCCGCGACGTCGTCATGGTCCACCCCGACGACATCGCGGCGTACGGCCTCGAGGCGGGCGGGCTCGTCGACCTCGTCGGGGCGTGGGACGACGGCGCCGTCCGCGCGGTCCGCGGGTTCCGGGTGGTGCCCTACGACACCCCGCGTGGGTGCGTGGCCGCCTACTACCCCGAGGTGAACCCGCTGGTCCCGCTGGACTCCACGGCGGTCGGGAGCAACTGCCCGACGTCGAAGTCCGTGGTGGTCCGGCTGGTCCCGACCACGGCTCCGGACCACGACGCCGCCTGCGCCTTCGGCCCGAGCCCGCGGCCGGTGGGCTCGGACGACCACCACAAGAGCGGCGTCCAGCCGCACCACCTCAGCTGACGGGTCCGCTCCCGGGCCGGGCCAGGCAGCCGGCGTCGAGCAGCTGCCCGAGCTGGAGCAGCGCCCAGGGGCTGTAGGTGCCGTCGGCGGCGACGTCCGCGACGAGGTCGTCGACGCTCGTCCAGCGCCACTCGGCGACCTCGTCGGGGTCCGGGTCGAGCCGGCCGTCGGCGAGCTCGGCGAGGAACACCGGGCACACCTCGTTCTCCCGGGTGCCGTCCGCCATCGTGGCCTCGTACCGGAAGTCGGGCAGCACGACGCGGACGCCGGTGACCTGCGTCCCGAGCTCCTGCCGTGCCCGCCGGCCGAGGGCCGCCTCCGGTGGCTCGCCCGGGCCGGGGTGGCCGCAGAAGGCGTTCGTCCAGATCCCGGGCCACGTCCGCTTCGACTCCGCACGGCGGGTGAGGAGGACCCGCCCGGCCCGGTCGACGACCCAGCAGGAGAACGCCAGGTGCAGCGGCGTCGTCCGGGTGTGCACGTCGGCCTTCGGGGCGGTGCCGCAGGGCTGCCCGTCGTCGTCGAGCAGCACGACGAGCTCGACGGCGGACGGAGCGGGGTCGTGGGCACCGGGGCTCATGGCATCAGCATGCCTGGTCGGACGGCGTTCCCGGGGTCGGGACGGCGTCCGATGCCTCGTGGGAACCGGCGTCTTTCGGCCCCCTTCTGTGCCGAGAAGCGCGCGTACCGTCGATGACGCCCGGGCTGCAGCCCATGGCCCGGCATCCCGAGGAGGCACCTCATGTCTCAGCGTCTGGCCGGACGTCCCGCACCCGCCACCCCCGCACCCA
>NZ_MWLN01000183.1 GCF_002198655.1 Kineosporia sp. A_224 | reverse complement strand
CGACCGCCCGCCGCCGGACCGCCGCGACGACGAGGATCTTGGTCCGGCGCGCGGCGGCCCGGCGGCGGGCGGTCGGCGTGCTCCGGGCGATCGCGAGGGCGGCCTCTTCGACCCGGCCGCTCACCCGGTCACCGGCGAGCTCGGCGGCGGTCGCGGCCTTCGCTGCGGCGGTCTCCCGGGCCGCGAGCCCGGCGGCCGCGGCGGCACCGACGGCCTCGACGATCCGCGGGAGCAGGTCCTCGACGATCCGGTCCCGGGCGGCGTCCACCGCGGGGGCGACCCGGTCGGCCGCGGCCTCGACGCGCGGCTGGGCCGCCTGCAGCCCCTTCTCGAGCCGGGCGGAGCCGAGCTCGACGGCATGCGCCGCCTGCTCGCGTGCCACCTGGACGGCGTGCTCGACGACCGGGACCAGCCGGTCGCGCAGGTCGGCCGCCTGGGCCGACGCCTCGACGCGGTTCTTGCTGAACACGGTGTGCTCCCCTCGGACGGTCCGCTCGGACGGTCTGCCTGCCATCCTCTCCCGCTGCGGCGAAGTCGCCAGTGCTGCTGGTCCCGCCGCTGGTCCGCCGCCGGTCCCTGCTGCCGGTCCCTGCTGCCGGTCCCTGGACGGCGTGACAGACTGGCGGGCGATCAGACGGCGCCGTCGCCGCACCCGACGGCGCGAATCCCGCCCGGGCTCCGACGTCCGGGCCGACCGAAAGGCCGCGAGACGTGAGCGAGCAGCTCCCCTCGACCCTGCATGCGACGCTCCACACGAACCGGGGCGACATCAAGCTGGTCCTGTTCCCGAACCACGCCCCCAAGACCGTGGCCAACTTCGTCGAGCTCGCGGAGGGCACGCGCGAGTGGCGCGACCCGAAGACGGGCCAGCCGACGCACAGCAAGTTCTACGACGGCCTCGGCTTCCACCGGGTCATCGCCGGCTTCATGATCCAGGGCGGCTGCCCGCTCGGCACCGGCACCGGCGGTCCGGGCTACGACTTCGACGACGAGATCCACCCGGAGCTCCAGTTCAGCAAGCCGTACATCCTCGCCATGGCGAACGCCGGCAAGCGGATGGGCAAGGGCACCAACGGGTCCCAGTTCTTCGTCACCGTGGGCCCGACGCCGCACCTCAACACCAAGCACACGATCTTCGGCGAGGTGGCCGACGGCGCGAGCCGTGCCGTCGTCGACGCGATCGCGAGCACCCAGGTCGACCGGTCGGACAAGCCGACCGAGCCCGTCGTCATCAACTCGGTGACGATCGAGCGCGGCTGACCAGCACCCCTGCACGACCTTCGACGCGTACGACGCGGCGGCGTCCGGTGAACGGATGCCGCCGCGTCGTCGTTGAGCGGTGGTACCCCTCGGCCGGACACCGGCCTGTCGACAACAGACCAGCCCCCTCACCCGACGGAGCAGGACGACGATGAGCGCAGTCCCCGGCGACGCCCCGCAGGCGGGCCAGGACGCCGTGCCGGTGTGCCCCCGGCACCCCCGCCGCGAGGCCTACGTGCGCTGCCAGCGCTGCGAGCGACCGGTGTGCCCGGAGTGCCAGCGGCCGGCGGCCGTGGGCATCCAGTGCGTCGACTGCGTGAAGGAGGGCGCGAAGAGCATCCGCGGCGCCCGGACGGTGCTCGGCGGCCGCGCCGGGCAGGAGCGCCCGATCGTCACCCAGTCGATCATCGGGATCTGTGCGGGCCTGTTCGTGCTGCAGTGGGTGACTGGCGGCCTCGTCACCGACAACCTGTCGTTCTGGCCGCCCGTCGCGCTCAGCGAGCCGTGGCGGTTCGTCACGGCCGGGTTCCTGCACTCGACGTCGTTCCTGCTCCACATCGCCTTCAACATGTACATCCTGTGGATGATCGGGCCGTACCTGGAGAACATCCTCGGCCGGCTCCGGTTCACCGCCCTGTACCTGCTCAGCGCGATCGGCGGGAACGTCGGCTACTTCCTCATGGTGCGGCCGGGCGGCTTCGACTCCTCGTGGAACACGTCGACCCTGGGCGCCTCGGGTGCGGTGTTCGGGCTCTTCGCCGCCCTGTTCGTCGTCAACCGCCGGCTCGGCCGGGACAGCAGCGGCGTCGTCGCGATCGTCGTCCTCAACCTCGTCCTGGGGTTCCTGCCGCTGCTCGGGATCAACATCTTCGGCGTGGGCATCGCGTGGCAGGCGCACCTCGGCGGGCTCGCCACGGGCGCGCTCGTCGCGTTCGCGCTCGTCAGCACGCCCCGGGAG
Source organism: Kineosporia sp. A_224 (assembly GCF_002198655.1). Taxonomy (GTDB): domain Bacteria; phylum Actinomycetota; class Actinomycetes; order Actinomycetales; family Kineosporiaceae; genus R-H-3. Next base: position 4,442 of record NZ_MWLN01000183.1, on the reverse strand, counting down.
CGGCAGAAGGTGCTGCACCCGGTCGCCTTCGCGGCCGTCCTGCTGCTGCTCGTCGCGCTCGTGCTCGTCAAGGCCGCGACGGTGCCCGCCGGGCTGCTCGTCTGAGCCGTCCCCGGCCTGGCGGGTCCTTCTCGTCGTCCCCCGTCGTCCCCGTCGTCCACAAGGGCGCGGACCCCGCAGGGTCCGCGCCCTGTGCTTTGAACGGGCCCGACGGCCCGGTTGTCCACAGGCTTGCTCACAGGTGTGGAATTACACGCCTGTGATTCTCCACAGGGTTTCTCCACAGTGTGGGTAACTCCGCGGCCGGCCAAAACGCCGACGGCGCCCGCCTCCCGGAGGAGGGGACGCCGTGCGTGCAGGCGGATCGGAGGGGCGCCGGGCGTCAGCGCCAGCGGGTCGTCATCCCGAAGCCGGTGAGCAGGATGCCGAACCCGATGCCGAGGTTCCAGTAGCCGATGTCCGGCACCGGGTAACGCGTCTCGGTGATGTAGAAGACGACGATCCACACGAGCCCGAGCACGAGCAGGGTGACCATCGTCGGGACGAAGAACCGCCCGTTGACCTTCGGCCCGCTCGACTTGGGCGTCGGCGGGGTGAACGCGGACTTCTTCCGCAGCCTCGACTCGGGCATGTCCGGTTCCTCCAGATGTCGTCTCGGCCGCCGGGGCCGCGCCGCGCCGGACGTTCCCGCACCGGCACCTCTCGTCTAGCGTAATGGCCAGAACGGTCGGACGAGGCAGGGCGGGGCGGATGGACGCGGCAGACGGGCCGGACGGCGGGCGACCGGCGGAGCCCGCCGGCGAGCGCCCGCGCCCGCCGCGGCGCCGCAACCACGTCGCCCGCCGCGGGTTCAACCCGTGGACGATCGGTGTCGTCATCACCGCGCTGCTCGCCGGCGGCCTCTTCGCGCTGAGCGCGCAGGCGTCCGCGGGTACGTCGCTGCGGACCGACCGCGCCGACCAGGCCGCGCTGCTGCGGCGCGCGGACGCGAACAACGAGGCGACCCGCAAGCGGCTCCTCGCCCTGCAGGCCGCCAACAAGCGGGCCGGCGCGCAGTTCGCCCGGGCCGACTCGACGCTCGCGGCGGTCATCGCCGCCGGCGACGCCCTCGCCCCGCAGGGCGGGTTCGCCCCGGTCCGGGGCACGACGCTCGAGGTCACCCTCGACGACGCCCCGCGCGGGCTGCCGGTCCCGGCGGACATCCCGCCGGACTACCTCGTCGTCCACCAGCAGGACGTCCAGGCCGTCGTCAACGCGCTCTGGCGCGGCGGCGCCGAGGCGATGATGCTCATGGACCAGCGCGTCATCTCGACGAGCGCCGTGCGCTGCGTCGGCAACACCCTGATCCTCCAGGGCCGGGTCTACTCCCCGCCGTACCGGATCCGGGCGATCGGCGACTACGCGCGGATGCAGTCGGCGCTCGACTCCTCGCCCGAGGTCTCGGTCTACAAGCAGTTCGTCAACCTCGTGCAGCTCGGGTACGACGTGAAGCAGGTCGGCGCCCAGACCTTCCCCGCCTTCGACGGCGACGCGGACCTGCGGTTCGCCACCCCGCTCCCCGCGGAGACCGCGACGGCGTCGGGCGCGGCGACGTCCTCGGGCACCGGGACCGGCAGCGGGACGGCGTCCGGCACCTCGTCCGGCGGCTGACGGCGGGCGGCCGGACGGCAGAACCGGGCGGACGGCGTCCCGCCCACCGTGGGACGATCGGAGCATGCCGAGCACCCCGCCCACCCGGATCCTCGTCGTCGACAACTACGACAGCTTCGTCTGGACGATCGTCGGCTACCTCGCCCAGCTCGGCGCCGAGTGCGACGTCCGGCGCAACGACGCCGTGACGGTCGACGACGCCGCCGGCTTCGACGGGGTGCTCCTGTCGCCCGGGCCGGGTGCGCCCTCCGAGGCCGGGGTCTGCCCCGACATGGTCCGGCACTGCGCGGACGCCGCGCAGCCGATGCTCGGGGTGTGCCTCGGCCACCAGGCGCTCGGCGAGGTCTTCGGCGGCACCGTGACGCACGCGCCCGAGCTCATGCACGGCAAGGTGAGCCTCGTCCACCACGAGGGCCGCGGCGTGCTCGAGGGGCTGCCGAGCCCGTTCACGGCCACCCGCTACCACTCGCTCGCCGTTGTGGCCGACACCGTGCCCGACGTTCTCGAGGTCACCGGGCGCACCGACAGCGGGGTCGTCATGGGCCTGCAGCACCGCGACCTGCCGCTCTACGGCGTCCAGTTCCACCCCGAGTCCGTGCTCACCGAGGGCGGCCACCGGCTGCTCGCGAACTGGCTCGCGGTGTGCGGGGACGACGCCGCGGTCGGCCGCTCGGAGGGGCTCGCGCCGCTCGTGCGCCGCTGAGCCTGCCCGACGCAGAACGGCCCCCGGTCGCAGGACCGGGGGCCGTTCTGCGTGCTGCCGGGCGGCGCCGTTACGGCGTCGCGGTGTCTGTCGGCGTCGGGGTGGGGGTCGGCTGGGCCTTGGCGACGACGATCGTCACGGTCGAGCCCTGGTCGACCTTGGTGTCCTTCGGCGTCTGCGAGATCACGGTGCCGACCGGCTTGTCGGACGCCTCCTCCGACGACTCGACCGACAGCCCCAGCGCCTGGAGCGCCTTCTTCGCCTCGGAGAACTTCTTGCCGGTGAAGTCCGGCACCGTGACCTGGCCGGTCGAGATGACGAGGTTGACGACGTCGCCCGGGGCGGCCTTGAAGCCGGCCTCGGGGTCGCTCCTGATGACGTCGTCCTTGCTGACGTCCGGACTGTCCTCGAAGGTGATGTCGCCGACCTTGAGCCCGGCTCCGTCGATCGCCTCCCTGGCCCGGGACTGGGTGAAGCCGGCCACGTCGGGCACCGGGACGACGTCCGGGCCGGCCGAGACCGTCAGCGTCACCGAGGCGCCCTTGTCGACCTGGGCGCCGGCGGCCGGGGTGGTCTTGATGACGAGGCCCTTCTCGACCGTGTCGCTCGCGGCGGTCACGACGACCGGGACCAGGCCGGCGTCCTTGACCTGCTTCTCGGCATCCGCCTGGGCGACGTTGACGACGTCCGGCATCGGGATCTGGACGACATCCGGGGTGTCGTTGCCGATCGACTTCGCGACGAAGAACGCGATGAGGCCGAAGACGAGGAGCACGGCGACGAAGAGCAGGGCGTACCCGGCCTTGCGGCCGCCGCCCGAGCCTTCGTCGTCGTCCCAGTGGCCGTCCGGGTCGTTGACCGGCAGGCCGGGCTGGAGCACGCCGGGGGCACCGGGGAGCAGCCCGCCGCCGGGCTGGGCGGTGCCGACGGAGGTCATCGCACGGGTGCCGGCCTGCGGCATGAACTCGGTCGCGGCCGCAGCGGCGGCCGCGCTGCCGGCGCCGGCGTACGCCTGCACCGGGCGCCCGGCGCGGGCGCTGTCGAGGTCCGCCCGGAACAGCGCGGCGCTCTGGTAGCGGCTCTCGCGGTCCTTCTCGAGGGAGTGCAGGACGATCCGGTCGACGTTCTCCGGGATCGCCGGGTTGTAGACGCTCGGCGGCTGCGGCAGCTCGCGGACGTGCTGGTACGCCACGGCGACGGGGGAGTCGGCGACGAACGGCGGCCGCGCGGTGAGCAGCTCGTAGAGCAGGCAGCCCGCCGAGTACAGGTCGCTGCGGGCGTCGACCGTCTCGCCGCGGGCCTGCTCGGGCGACAGGTACTGCGCCGTGCCGATGACGGCCTGGGTCTGGGTCATCGTCGCCGATGAGTCGGCGAGGGCCCGGGCGATGCCGAAGTCCATGACCTTGACGTCGCCGCGCGGGGTGAGCATGACGTTGGCCGGCTTGATGTCCCGGTGGACGATGCCCGCCTTGTGGCTGTACTCGAGCGCCGCGAGCACGCCGGCGGTGATCTCCATCGCCAGACCGACCTCGAGCGGCTGGCCGCCCCGGAGCATGTCCCGCAGGGTCCGGCCCTCGATGTACTCCATGACGATGTACGGCAGCGGGACGACGCCGCCGCCGGACTCGGTGACGACCTCCTCGCCGGTGTCGTACACCGACACGATCGCCGGGTGGTTCAGCGACGCGGCCGACTGCGCCTCGCGCCGGAACCGGGCCTGGAACGTGGCGTCCCGGGCGAGGTCGGTGCGCAGCAGCTTGATGGCGACGGTCCTGCCGAGGCGGGTGTCACGGCCGAGGTGGACCTCGGCCATGCCGCCGCGGCCCAGCAGGTCGCCGACCTCGTAACGGTTGCCCAGTACGCGGGGGCTGGTGTTCACCGGTTCTGTCCCTGTCTCGCGTCGGTCACGGTCTGCTCCTGCGCCGGAACCCCGGCCGGCCCTGTCGTCGTCACGGGGTGGTCCCGCCGTTCAGGCCCGGGGGGTCGACGACGCCGCCGCCCGCGCCACCCACCCCTCCGGTCGCCGTACCCGTCCCCGTGCCGGAGCCGCTGGCCGTGGTCGTCGGGGTGGTCGGGGTGGTCGTCGGGG
>NZ_MWLN01000182.1 GCF_002198655.1 Kineosporia sp. A_224 | reverse complement strand
GCCCCGCCGCCGGCGGTCGCGGCCGCTCGGACGACGACGGGCCCGGCCCGCACCTGCAGATCGTCCGCTGACGACCGGACGACGTCGCCGCCCGCTTCGTACCTGTTCACTGGCCGGGCGGGTGCTCACCGGCCAGTGAACACCCCTCGCCGGCGTCGTGACCCCGGCGTGACCTTCGGCGCGCCGTCCCTCCCGCTCTAGCCGGGGGTGCGGACTCCTTGGTAGAACACGGGTGCGACGGCCCCTCCGTGCCGCCCGCAGCCCCGAGCAGGGAGCCAGGCCGCATGCCGAACCACACCGCGGACGCCGTCGTCGTCGGCGCCGGAGTCATCGGGTGCGCCGTCGCCCACGCCCTCGCCCGGGACGGCCTGCGCGTCGCGGTCGTCGCCCGCGAGGGCGCGCCCGGCCTCGGCTCGACGAGCGCCTCGTCGGCGATCATCCGCTTCAACTACTCCACCCTCGCCGGCGTCGCGACGTCCTGGGAGGGCAAGTTCGCCTGGGAGGCGTGGGAGGAGTTCCTCGGCGGCCCGGACGACGACGGCCGGGCGGCGCGGTTCCACAAGGTGGGCTCGTTCTGCCTCGACGCCCCGGGCCTGGCCCCGGAGAAGGTGCTGCCGCTGTTCGACACCGTCGGCGTGCCGTACGAGGTGTGGGACGCCGCGACCCTGCGCGAGCGGATCCCGAGCATCGACAACGGCCGGTTCTACCCGCCGAAGCCGGTCGACAGCGAGGAGTTCCTCGCCGACCCGGACGGCGAGCTCGGCGCGTTCTACATGCCCGAGGCCGGTTTCGTCGACGACCCGCAGTTCGCCGCGCACAACCTCGCGACCGCGGCCCGGCGGCTGGGCGCCGCGTTCTTCTTCAAGGCCACCGTGACCGGCGTCGCCCGGGCCGGCGGCCGGGTGGCCGGCGTCGACCTCGCCGACGGCACCCGGATCGACGCCCCGGTCGTCGTCAACTGCGCCGGCCCCGCGTCGAGCCGGCTCAACGCCCTCGCGGACGACGGCGGCGACGTCCTCGGCGACTTCAACGTCTCGACCCGCCCGCTGCGCAACGAGGTGCACTACGTGCCCGAGCCGCCCGGGTACAGCGCCGGCCGGGTGGCCGGGCCGGTCGCCGCCGACCTCGACCTCGGCACCTACTGGCGGGGCACCCCGAACGGCGAGATCCTCGTCGGCGGCACCGAGCCGGCGTGCGACCCGATGCACTTCGTCGACGACCCCGACGACTTCAACACCGGGGTCACCGAGGAGATCTACACCGCGCAGGTCTACCGCGCCGCGCGGCGCTTCCCCGAGCTCACGGTCCCCAACCGCCCCAAGGGGATCGGGGCCGTCTACGACGTCACCGACGACTGGATCCCGATCTACGACCGGACGGCGCTGCCGGGCTACTACGTCGCGATCGGCACGAGCGGCAACCAGTTCAAGAACGCCCCGATGGCCGGGCTCTACCTGCAGCGGATCATCGCGGCGAGCGAGAACGGCGTCGACCACGACACGACCCCCGTCACCGTCGACCTGCCGCACAGCGGGCAGACGGTCGACCTGTCGGCGTTCAGCCGGCGCCGCGTCATCAACCGGGACAGCAGCTTCACCGTCATGGGCTAGGAGAAGGCCATCAACAGCAACCACTACCGCTGCGTCGTCATCGGGGGCGGCGTCGTCGGCGCGAGCGTGCTCTACCACCTGGCCAAGCTGGGCTGGACCGACCTCGTGCTCGTCGAGCGGTCCGAGCTCACCGCGGGCTCGACGTGGCACGCGGCGGCAGGCTTCCACGCCCTCAACGCCGACCCGAACGTCGCGGCGCTGCAGGCGTACACGATCAACCTGTACAAGGAGCTCGAGGCCGAGACCGGCCAGTCGTGCGGGCTGCACATGCCCGGCGGCGTGAGCATCGCCGGCACCCCGGAGCGCTGGGAGTGGCTCCAGGCGCAGTGGGCCGTCTACCAGACCCTCGGCATCGACACCGTGCACCTCATCTCGCCCGCCGAGGTGAAGGAGCTCGCGCCGATCATGGACGTCGAGGGTGTCCACGGTGCCCTGTTCGACGAGATCGAGGGCCACCTCGACGCCTCCGGCACGACGTACGCCTACGCCGCCGCGGCGAAGCAGCGCGGCGCGGAGATCGTCCTGCACAACCGGGTTCTCGAGCTCGTGCAGCGCCCCGGCGGCGGCTGGACCGTCGTCACCGAGCAGGGCACCGTCACCGCGGACAACGTCGTGAACGCGGCCGGGCTGTGGGCCAAGCAGGTCGGCCGGATGGCCGGCGTCGACCTGCCGGTGACGCCGATGGAGCACCACTACCTCGTCACCGAGCCGCTCCCCGAGGTCCAGGCGCTCACCAAGGAGCTGCCGATGATGATGGACCTCGAGGGCTACACGTACGCCCGGCAGGAGCAGGGCGGCCTGCTCCTCGGCGTCTACGAGCTCACCCCGAAGCACTGGAACCTCGACGGCGTGCCGTGGGACTACGGCCTCGAGCTCATCCCCGAGGACATCGACCGGATCGCCCCCGAGCTCGCCGTCGGCTTCGAGCGCTACCCGTGCCTGGACGGCGCGGGCATCCGGCGCTGGGTCAACGGCGCGTTCACCTTCACCCCGGACGGCAACCCGCTCGTCGGCCCGGTCCGCGGGCTGCCCGGGTACTGGGTCGCGTGCGGTGTCATGGCCGGGTTCAGCCAGGGCGGCGGTGTCGGTCTGACGCTCGCGCAGTGGATGGTGGACGGCGAGCCCGCCGGCGACGTCTACGGCATGGACGTCGCGCGGTACGGCGCGTACGCGAGCGGCCGCGGCTACCTCGAGGCGACGACCGGCCAGTTCTACAAGCGCCGCTTCGTCATGACGTACCCGAACGAGCAGCTGCCCGCGGGCCGCCCGCTCAAGACCTCGGCGATCCACACCGACCTCGACGCCGCCGGCGCCCGCTGGGGCGTCTCGTGGGGCCTGGAGACGCCGCTCTACTTCGCCGCCGACCCCGGCTTCACCGAGACCCCGACCCTGCGGCGCAGCAACGCCTTCGAGCACGTCGCCCGCGAGGTGACCGCCACCCGCGAGGGCGTCGGGATCCTCGACACGACGGCGTTCTCCCGGTACGAGGTGCGCGGCCCGGGTGCGCGGGCCTGGCTCGAGCAGCTCGTCGCCTCCAAGGTGCCGGGCGTCGGCGGCATCCGGCTCGCGCCGATGCTCAGCCCGTCCGGGCGCCTGCTCGGCGACCTCACCCTGACCTGCTGGGCGGACGACGAGTTCTGGCTCATGGGCTCGTACTACCTGCGCGAGTGGCACATGCGCTGGTTCGAGTCCCAGCTCCCCGGGGCCGGCGGTGACGCGAGCGGTGCGGCACCGGCCGGCAGCGTCGCCGTCCGCGACATCTCGGACGACGTCGCGGGCGTCTCGCTCTCCGGCCCGGCCGCCCGCGACCTGCTCGCCGCCGTGACGAAGGACGACGTCTCGGGCGCCGCGCTCAAGCGGATGCGGGCGACGACGCTCGACGTCGGTCTGGTCCGCGCCCGCGCCGGCCGGCTCTCGGTGACCGGCGAGACCGGGTACGAGCTCAACGTCCCGGCCGCGCAGCTGCGCTCGCTCTACGCGACGCTGCGCGAGGCCGGGGCGGGGCTCTCGGCCCGCGGCGTCCCGGTGGCCGACATCGGATACACGTGCGTGAACTCGCTGCGCCTGGAGAAGTCCTACGGCATCTGGTCCAAGGAGTTCACCTGGGCCTACACCCCCGGGATGAGCGGCCTGGACCGGTTCGTCGCCTTCGACAAGCCGGCGTTCGTCGGCCGGGAGGCCGCCCTGCGCGAGAAGGAGACCGGCCCGGCGCAGCGCCTCGTCACCCTCGACGTCGCGACGAAGGACGCCGAGGCCGGCCCGTTCGAGCCGGTCTGGTCGGGGGAGCGGCGCGTCGGGTTCGTGACGTCGGGCGGGTACGGGCACAGTGTCGGGCGGAGCCTGGCGATGGCCTACCTCGACGTCGACCTCGCCGTCCCGGGCACGCCGCTCGAGGTGCACGTCGTCGGCGTCCGCACCCCGGCGACGGTCGTCGAGGACAGCCCGTACGACCCCGAGGGACTGCGCCAGCGCGGTTGATCCGTCCGTTTCAGCCTGATCGGCGAACAGCACGTCCAACCAAATAGTGGTGCTATGACCACCACATATTGACGACGGGTTCGCGCGCTCCCGACCATGGGGCGGGGCCCTGCGACGACTGGAGGAACCGACGTGTTCCGCAACGACATGCCCTACTACGAGATCATCTCGCCCGAGGGCCTGGAGACGATCGAGCGGGGCTGGAAGCGGCTCGTCAGCGAGATCGGCATCGAGTTCCTCCACGAGGAGGCGCTCGAGCTGTTCCGGGCCGCCGGGCAGAAGGTCGAGGACAGCGTCGTCCACCTCGACCCCGAGTTCGTCCTCGAGATGGTCGCGAAGGCCCCGAGCGAGTTCCACCTGCGCGCGCGCAACCCGGAGCACTCGGTCGTGCTCGGCGGGCGGAACATGGTCTTCCCGTGCGTCTCCGGGCCGCCGTTCTTCCGGACGGGCGACGAGCGCCGCGACGGCACCCTGTCGGACTACGAGCTCATGGCCAAGCTCGTCCAGTCGTTCCCGCAGCTCGACATGGCGACCATGCCGATGATCGAGCCCAACGACCGGCCGCTCGACTCCCGGCACCTCGACATGCTCTACGCGAGCTTCACCCTCACCGACAAGCCGATCTTCGGGTCGGCGCTGTCGAACGCGAACGCGCTGGACTCCATCGAGGCCGCCCGGATCGTGCACCGCGGGCACGACCTGTTCGTGCCCGCCGGCGAGGACGGCCGCCCGACGACGTCGATCATGACGATCGTCAACGTGAACTCCCCGCTGCGCTACGACGACCGGATGCTCGAGGCGCTGCTGCGCTACGCCGAGGCCGGGCAGGGCGTCGTCGTCACCCCGTTCCTCCTCATGGGGGCGATGGCCCCGGTGAGCACCGTCTCGGCGCTCGCCCAGCAGACCGCGGAGTCGCTCGCGGGCATCGCGCTCATGCAGCTCGTCCGGCCGGGGACGCCCGCGGTCATGGGGTCGTTCCTCTCGACGACGGACATGCAGTCCGGCTCGCCGGCCTTCGGCGGTCCGGAGTCGGCGAAGGGGCTGTACGCCTCCGGGCAGATCGCCCGCCGCTACGGGCTGCCCTGGCGGGCCGGCGGCGGCGGCCTGACCTCGAGCCAGACCCTGGACGCCCAGGCCGCCTACGAGGCCTTCAACACCCTGCTCGCGGCCTTCCAGGCGGGGGCCAACCTCGTCGTCCAGTCGGCCGGGTGGCTCGAGTCCGGTCTCGTCTCGTCGCCGGACAAGCTCGTCATGGACGTCGAGCTGCTCCGGGTGCTGCGCGAGCAGTTCTCCCCGCTCGTCGTCGACGAGGACGCGCTCGCCTTCGAGGCGCACGACGAGGTCCGGCACGGCGGGCACTTCCTCGGGGCGGCGCACACGATGACGCGCTTCCGGACGTGCTTCTACCGGCCGATGCTCTCCTCGACCGAGAACTTCGAGCGGTGGGTGAGCAAGGGCGGCCGGGACACCGCGACCCGGGCCGGCGAGATCTGGCGCGAGACGGTCGAGAAGTACGAGCTCCCGGCGATGGACGAGTCGGTCCACGACGAGCTGCTCGCGTTCGTGAACCGGCGCCGCACCGAGCTCGGCGACTGACCGCGGCCGGGACGGCGGAGCGAGGGCGACAGGCACGTGGAGATCACCGACTTCTCGATGGACTTCTTCTCCCTCAAGGGGAAGCGGGCCGTCGTCACCGGGGGCAACACCGGGCTCGGGCGGGCCTTCACGCTCGCCCTCGCCACGGCCGGGGCCGACGTCCTCGTCCCGGGGCTCGCGGACGACGACGGGACGACGCGCGCCCAGGTCGAGGCGGTCGGGCGCCGGATGGAGTTCATGGCCGTCGACGTCACCGCGCCCGGTGCGCCCAGGCGCATCGTCGAGGCGTGCGTCGAGACCCTCGGCGGCATCGACGTCCTCGTCAACAGCGCGGGGATCTGCCACATCGCTCCGGTCGACGAGTTCGGCCGCGAGCTGTGGGACCCGATGGTCGCGGTGAACCTCACGGCGCCCTTCGAGCTGAGCCACGAGGCCGCCCGCCTCATGGTCGCCCAGGGCTCGGGGAAGATCGTCAACATCTGCTCGCTCTTCTCCTACCTCGGCGGGCAGTGGTCGCCGGCCTACGCGGCGACCAAGCACGGCCTCGCCGGGTTCACCAAGGCGTACTGCGACGAGCTCGCGCAGCACAACATCCAGGTCAACGGGATCGCGCCCGGCTACTACGCCACCGACATCACCGCGAAGACCCGCTCCGACCCGGACGCGAACCGGCGCGTCCTCGAGCACATCCCGGCCGGCCGGTGGGGCGAGGCCCAGGACCTCATGGGCGCGCTGGTCTTCCTCGCCGGGCGCGCGTCCGACTACGTCAACGGTCACCTGCTCGTCGTCGACGGCGGGTACCTGGTCCGATGACGCCAGTGGGTCCGATGACGGCAGTGGGTCCGATGGCGGCAGTGGTTCCGATGGCGGTGAGGGCGCGATGAGGTACCTCGTCGGCATCGACGGCGGCTCGCAGAGCACCAAGGTCGTCGTCTACGACGAGACCGGGCGGCCCGTCTGTGAGGGCCGGGTCCCGTTGCGGCCCAACGCGACTCCCGTGCCCGGTGTCGTCGAGCACCCGGACGACGACCTGTGGGACTCCCTCGCCGGCGCCTGCCGGCAGGCGATGGCGGCCTTCCCCGGCGACCCGGCCGACATCGCCGCCGTCGGCCTGTGCACGATCCGGTTCTGCCGCGCGATGCTGCGCGCCGACGGCTCGCTCGCGGGCCCGGTCCTCAGCTGGATGGACGCCCGGGTGTCCCGGCCCTACGAGCACGTCGACCCGTCGGTCGCGTGGGTGACCGCGTCGTCCGGGTACGTCGGGCACCGGCTCACCGGAGCCTTCGTCGACACGCAGGCGAACTACGCCGGGCAGTGGCCGTTCGACGGGGCCGCCCTCGACTGGCTGCCGCCCGGGCCGGGCGGCGGCTACCCGGGCACCGACGCCCGGCGCGACATGCTCTTCGACCTCGTCGCCCCGGGGGAGGTGCTCGGCACCCTGACGCCCGCGGCGGCGGCCGCGACCGGGCTGCCGGCCGGCGTCCCCGTCGTCGCGACCGCGAACGACAAGGCGGTCGAGGCGCTCGGGTGCGGCCTCGTTGACTCCGGCGGCGTCCTCGTCTCGCTCGGCACGTACGTCGCGGGGATGGTCGTCGGCGACCGCTGGGCGCCCGACCTGCAGGACGCGTGGACCAACTTCGCGTGCGTCCCCGGCCGGTACCTCTTCGAGAGCCACGGGGTGCGGCGCGGGATGTGGACGGTGAGCTGGCTGCGGGACCTGCTCGGCGCCGAGCTGGCGACCCGGGCGGCCGCCGAGGGCGTCGCACCCGAGGACGTCATGAACGCCGCGGCCGAGCGGGTGCCGCCCGGCAGCGACGGTCTCATGACCGTCCTCGACTGGCTCGCCCCGACCGACGCCCCGTACCGCAAGGGCGTCATGCTCGGTTTCGACGCCCGGCACGGCTGGCCGCACCTGTACCGCTCCGTCGTCGAGGGCCTGGCGCTGACGATGCGCACCTGCCTCGACGCGATGTACGCCGAGCTGCGCCTGACGCCGTCCCACGCCGTCGTGTCCGGCGGCGGTGCCGCGAGCGCGCTGACGCTGCAGGTCTTCGCCGACGCGCTCGGGATGCCGGTCGCCCGGCCCGCGGTGAGCAGCGCCGCGAGCCTCGGCGCGGCGATCTGCGCCGCGGTCGGCGCCGGCCTCGCGCCCGACGTCGCGACCGCGGCGGCCCGGATGGTGCGGCCCGGGCCGCAGGCCGACCCGCGCCCCGACGTCGTGGAGCTGTACGAGCGGCTGCGCGAGATCCACGGCTCGATCCGCACCGGCACCGACCCTGTCCTGGCCCGCAGCTACGAGATCTTCCACTGAAGGGTTCCGTCATGTCGCCCAGCACGCTCACCCGGGAGGCGGTCGTCGCCGGCCTCGTCGGCCTCGTCGGCGCCGACAAGGTCGTCACCGACCCCGAGGAGCTGCGCCGCAGCAGCGTCGACCGCTTCCGCAAGTACGAGGACATCTGCGGCGTGTGGACCCAGCCGCCGCCGGCCGCCGTCGTCATGGCGACGTCGACCGCGGACGTCGCGGCCGTGCTCGCCTTCGCGGACGCGCACGGCGTCAACGTCGTGCCCCGCACCGGGCGGTCGGCGACCGAGGGCGGCCTCGAGACCGTCGTCCCCGACTCGGTCGTCCTCGACGGGTCGGGGATGAAGGACGTCCTGTCGGTGGACGAGGTGAACATGCAGGTGACGGTGCAGTGCGGCGTCGGCCTGCAGGAGCTCGACGACCTGCTCCGCGTGCGCGGCTGGACGACGGGCCACTCGCCGCAGTCGAAGCCGCTGGCGCAGCTGGGCGGCCTCGTCGCGACCCGGAGCATCGGCCAGCTCTCGACGCTCTACGGCGGGATCGAGGACATGGTCGTCGGCCTCGAGGTGGTCTTCCCCGACGGCACCGTGTCCCGGATCAAGAACGTCCCGCGCAGGGCGGCGGGGCCGGACATCCGGCACGTCGTCATCGGCAACGAGGGCGCGCTCTGCTTCGTCACCGAGGTGACGGTGAAGATCTTCCCGTACCGCCCGGAGAACAACCGCTACCTCGGCTGGACGCTCGACTCCATGGCCGAGGGCTTCGCCGTCCTGCGCGAGGTCATGGCGCAGGGGCTGCGGCCGTCGGTCGCCCGGCTCTACGACGGGCCGGACGGCGCCCAGCACTTCTCGCACTTCGCCGAGCCCCTGGAGTGCACGCTCGTCTTCGTCACCGAGGGGCACGCGGCGATCGCCGATGCCACCGCGACGGCGATCGCCGACATCGTCGCAGCGCGGGGCACCTGCCGTCCCGTCGACGGCGCGGTCATCGAGGCCTGGTTCGACCGGCTCAACTGGGGGCCGGAGCAGGTTGCCGCGGAACGGGTCGAGATCGCCGAGACGAAGAGCATCGGGTTCACCACCGAGGTCTCCGCCGGCTGGTCGGCGATCCACGACATCTACGTCGAGGCAAGGTTCCGGATCCTCGCCGAGATCGAGGGCATCGAGATGGTCGGCGGCCACTCGTCGCACAGCTACGTCAACGGCACCAACATGTACTTCGTGTACTACTACAACGTCGGCGACTGCCCGCCGGAGGAGGAGATCACCCGGTTCCACACGCCGATCAACGCGATCATCTGCGAGGAGACGCTGCGCTTCGGCGGGTCGATCGTCCACCACCACGGCGTCGGCAAGCACCGCACCGCGTGGATCGAGGACGAGCACGGCAGCGCGTGGCCGATGCTCGCGCGGCTCAAGCAGGCGTTCGACCCGAACGGCATCATGAACGCCGGGACGATCTGGCCGCGGCCGTTGGGGTGACCCGCGCGGCTATCGGACGCTGACGTGGACGTGGTCGTAGTGGTTCGCCGTGGCGCCGCCGCGGTCCGCCATGAACTTCCACCGGCCGGCGGGGTCGCCGGCCATCCAGATGCGCTGCTGGTAGATGACGTAGGTGACGCCGAGCTCGCGGGCGTTGGCCTGGACGTACCGGGCGATCCTCGTGCCGGGGGCGCCCGACACCATGATGTCGACGGCACGGCCGGTGCCGTGGTCCCGGGGGTCGCCGGGGCGGTAGCCGCCGAACGACGACACCGAGCCGCCGTAGGCCGCGCACACGGCGCGGTAGACGGCACGGGCGTTCGCCGTGAGATGGGGTTCGATGGCCCTGCTCTTGCGGCACCTGGCGTTCGACACCCCGGCAGGTGCCCGCCGCGCCGCGGACCGCGACGTCTTCGCCGTCCGCGACTCGGGCTTCGTCGTCGACAGGAACGTCGACCTGACCCAGCCGGCGCGGCCGTCGACGACGACCTGGGTCCACCCGCTGCGGGTCAGCCCGGTCACGCCCGTGCGGGCGCGGGCCGCGAGGCCGTCGATGCGGTCGCTGCCCGCCGACGGGCCGGAACGGACGTTGACGTCCCGCGTGACCCACTTCCTCCCGACGACGCTCGGGACCGGGGCCGGCCGCGGCGCGGCGGCAGGGGTCCGGACGGCGGGCGCCGGCGGCGACGTCCGGCTGCGGTCCCGGCTGGTGCGTTCCTCGATCCGCAGCGCCGCCGCGGCACGGCCGGCGGCCTCCCGACGGGCCGTGTCCTGCTGCTCGCCCGCGGCGGCGGCGGCGGGCTGCGCCGAGGCCTGCGGACCTGCTGCCGGCCACAGCGTGGCGCCCAGGGTCACCCCTAGCGCGGCCACGCCCACGCCAGCCGTGACGAGGGGGCGCGGGAGCCGGGGGCGGTAAGGGGTCGACGGCTGCCCGGTGGGCTCCGCACGGTGGTGACGCAAGGGCACGAGTTCTCTCCTGATCGGGACGACAACTCGAGCAATGTAACCAGATCGGTATAAACAACCCTCAAACGATCACGTACGACAAAGCGACACAAAGTGCTGCCGCGGTGACGCAGATGTACCGGTCGTGCGCGGCGAGGGTCGCCGGCGGGCGCAGGGAGGACCCGGAAGTGAGAGCGGCGTCACCCGGCTTCTCCGTGGACGGCGGGCGCGGTGGGGGCCACGGGCAGCGCGGCGGACCGGGCCCGGCCCGGAGGTCAGAGCGCGCGCGAGAACACGACGCGGTCCTCGCCGGGGCCGTCGTAGTCGACGTGCACCGACGGGGCGACGCGCTCGAAGCCCATCCGGGTGTGGAAGGCGATGGAGCCGGTGTTCACCGGTGACGTGATGGCCCGCACCCGGGTGCAGCCGAGGCCGCGCAGGTCGGCGAAGGTGCGCTCGTAGAGGTCGCGGCCCAGGCCGGACGCGCGGTGCACGGGGTCGACGCCGACGAAGTGGATGTAGCCGGCCGTCGGGTCGTCCTGGGAGACGAAGGCGACGACGAAGCCGGCGAGCGCACCGTCGTCCGTCTCGGCGACGAGCGAGGTGCCGGCGAAGTGCTTGAAGAACAGGCGAGGCAGCATCCCGGACATGTCGCGCCCGCCCCACCACGCGTCGAGCACGGGCGCGATCCGGGCGTGGTCGGCCTCGTCGGGCCGGCGCCACCGGAAGCCTTCGGTCACGCCTGCGGCCTCAGCGTCGGCGACGCGTCGGCGTCGAGCCGAGGGCCGTCTCGACGGCGGCGCAGGCCCGCCGCAGCGGCGGCAGGGCGGCCTTGCGCGACCTCGCGGTGAACCGGATCGTCGGCCCGGTGATGTTGAGGCTCGCGACGAGGGTGCCGTCGAAGAAGATGCCGCACGAGATGGCCGCGATGCCGTCCTCGATCTCGTCCTCGATCTGCGACCAGCCCGTCGCGCGGACCTCGTCGAGCTGGGCGCGGAAGACGTCGGGGTCGGTGATGGTGCGGGACGCCACCTTCGTGAGCGGGCCGCGCAGGAACGCCTCCACCCGCGCGGGGTCGGCATGGGCGAGCGCGAGCTTGCCCGAGCTCGACGTGTGGAGCGCGAACGGGCGGCCGACCCAGTTCGTCATGCCGAGCATGTGCGGGCCGTCGATCTGGCGCACGAGCGCGAGCGACCCGTCGGGCAGGCTCACCGTGAGCGTCACCGACTCGCGCACCCGCTCGGCGAGCTCCTCCATCGGCCGCCGTGCGCTGTCGAGGATGAGCTCGGTGAGGTTCGTCGTCCGGGCGAGGTTGTGCAGCCCGGGCCCGATGACGACGCGGTCGTCGGGCAGCCGGGCGAGCAGCCGCTCCGCGACGAGGGACTCGATCATCCGCAGCGCCGTCGCCCGCGGCAGGTCGGCGGCCCGCGCGAGCGCCGAGACGGTCGCCCCGGCGCCGCTGTCGGCGGCGGCGCGCAGGAGCGCCGCCGCCTTGCGGACCGACTGGTTCTCGCGCTGCGTCGTCCGGGTGTCGCCGTCCGCCCCCTCGGCGTCCGGGGGCGTCCGCGTCGTGACAGCCATCATCGGGTCGCCTGCCGTCAGGCCTGCACGGTCTCGGCGGCCTGCAGCCCGCGCAGCTCCTCGAGCGGGATGTGGCAGGCCATCCGGTGCCCCGGCTCGACCTCGACGAGCGGCGGGACCTCGGTCTCGCAGATCCCGCTCTCCAGCCGGCGCGGGCAGCGCGTGTGGAAGACGCAGCCGGGCGGCGGCGCCGCGGCGCTCGGGACCTCGCCGTCGAGCCGGATCCGGGTCTCGGGCGCCCCGTCCACGCTCGGCACGGCGGAGAGCAGCGCCTCGGTGTACGGGTGGTGCGGCCCGGCGAAGACGTCGGCCGCGGGGCCGACCTCCATGATGCGGCCGAGGTAGAGCACCGCGATCCGGTCCGAGAGGTAGCGGACGACGCCGAGGTCGTGCGAGATGAAGACGTAGCTCGACTGCTCGTCGCGCTGCAGGTCGGCGAGCAGGTTGAGGATCGCCGCCTGCACCGAGACGTCGAGGGCGCTCGTCGGCTCGTCGCAGACGACGATCCGCGGGTCGCCCGCGAACGCGCGCCCGATCGCGACGCGCTGCTTGAGGCCGCCGGACAGCTGGCGTGGCTTGAGGTCGAGGTGGCGCGGGGTGAGCCGGACGTGGTTGATGAGCACCTCGAGCCGGTCGTCCGCCTCGTTCCCGGTGATGCCCGTGAGCTTGGAGAGCGCGCGGGAGAGGATCGCGCGCACCGACTGCGCCCGGTTGAGCGCGGAGTCCGGGTTCTGGAAGACGATCTGGATCGACCGGCGGGCGTCCTGGGGGCGCTTGCGGGTGCTGCCCTCGAGCGGGACGCCGTCCAGCACGACCCGGCTGCCGGCGTCCGGCTGCTGGATGCCGAGGATCGTCTTGGCGAGCGTCGTCTTGCCCGAGCCGGACTCGCCGACGAGGCCGAGGGTCTCGCCGGGGCGCAGATCGAGGTTGACGTCGACGAGCGCGTGGATGCTGCGCCGGTTCTGGTGGAACGTCACGTTGACGCCCTCGAGCCGCAGGATCGGCTCCACCTCGCGGGCGCCGGGGTCGGTGCCGTCGAGCAGCCCCGCGGGCGCGATCTCGGCGACCTTGTCGATGTGGTGGCAGCGCGCGAAGCGGGCACCGCTCGTGTCGGCGCCGAGCGCCACGACGGGCGGCGCGTCGGTGCGGCAGAGGTCGGTCGCGATCGGGCACCGGTCGACGAAGACGCACGTGGGCAGCGACTCGCCGATCTGCGGCAGGAAGCCGGGGATCGTGTCGAGGCGGCGGTCGTTCTTGCGCGCTCCGTGCCGCGGCAGGCAGCGCAGCAGGCCGACCGTGTACGGGTGCGACGGGTTGTCGAAGACCTCGGCGGCGCGGCCCTGCTCGACGACCTTGCCGGCGTACATGACGCCGACCCGGTCGCAGATCCGCCGGATGACCCCGAGGTTGTGCGCGATGAGCAGGACGGCGGCGCCGGTGTCCTCGCGGAGCGACTCGACGAGGTCGAGCACCTCCGCCTCGACGGTCGCGTCGAGACCCGTCGTCGGCTCGTCGAGGACGAGGAGCTTGGGGTCGTTCGCGAGCGCCATCGCGATGACGACGCGCTGCTGCATGCCGCCGGAGAGCTGGTGCGGGTAGCGCTCCATGACCCCGCGCGGGTCGGAGATCCGCACCCGGCGCAGCGCCTCGAACGCGCGGTCGCGGGCCTCGGCCTTGGAGGCGCCGAGCATCGTGAACGCCTCGGCGACCTGCATGCCGATCTTCAGCGTCGGGTTCAGGGCGGCGCCCGGGTCCTGGTAGACCATCGAGACGTCGTTGAGCCGGACCTGGCGCAGGTCGGACGACGACATGCTGGTGACGTCCTTGCCCGCGATGAGGGCCCGGCCCGCGGCGACCCGGCCGTTGTCGGGGAGCAGCCCGAGGGCCGAGTAGGCCGTCGTCGACTTCCCGCAGCCGGACTCGCCGACGAGCCCGAAGGACTCGCCCGGCCGCACCGAGAACGAGACGCCCCGCAGGACGCGGCGCGGGATGCCCCGGACGAGGAAGTCGACCTCGAGGTTCTCGACGTGGAGCGCGGCGGTGGCCGGGTCCGAGCCCGCGAGCGGGTCGACGGCGACCGGTGCCGCTGCTGCGGAGTCGTTGTCGTGCAGTGGGTCGATCATCGGATCGGTCATCGGGACAGCACCCCCTGAAGCGCGTCGGCGATGAGGTTGACCGCGATCACCAGGCTCGCGATCGCCAGCGACGGGTAGACGACGGGCCACCAGTACCCGCTGATGATGAAGCTGTACTCGTCGGAGATCGCCAGCCCCCAGTCCGGCGAGGGCGGCTGGACGCCGACCCCGAGGAACGACAGCGTCGCGACGGTGAAGATGGCGTAGCCGATGCGGACCGTGAGCTCGACGATGATCGGGCCGGTGATGTTCGGCAGGATCTCGCGGAACATGATGTAGAACGACGACTCGCCCTGGAGCCGGGCCGCCTGCACGTAGTCGAGCTCGCGCTCGGCGAGCACGGCGGCCCGGACGGTCCGCGCGACGATCGGTGCGAAGAGCAGGCCGACGACGGTGAGGACGGTCGTGTTCGACGGGCCGAGGACGACGAGCGCGAGCAGGCCGACGACGGCGATGGGCAGCGACAGGAACGCCTCGACGACGCGCGACAGGATGTCGTCGACGGCGCCCCGGTAGAAGCCCATGACCAGGCCCAGGATGGTCCCCAGCGTGACGCCGATGACCGCCGAGACCGGCGCGACGATGAGGACGTCGCGCGCGCCGGTGATGATCCGGGAGAGGACGTCGCGTCCGAGCCGGTCGGTCCCGAGGAGGAAGTCCCCGCCGGGCGGGGCGTGCAGGAAGTCCGAGAAGTTCTGCTGGGGGTCGTAGGGCGCGATGGCCTTGCCGCCGACGGCGCAGACGACCCAGAAGATGACGATGAGGTTGCCGATGACGAAGGACGGCTTGCGCATGAGCAGCCGGAACGTCTCGCGGCGCGCCGTCTTGCGGGCCGTGAGGGCCGCGGCGGACGCCGTCATGCCCGGGCCCGCGGGGACGGTGACCATCTCGTTCATCTCCCGGTCGGCGAGGCCGTGGGTCATGTCTGCCGCGTCGCTGGTGCTGCCGCTCGGGGTGGCCGCGCTGTGCGGGCCGTCGGGGGGTCGCGTCGTCTCGCTC
This sequence comes from Kineosporia sp. A_224, assembly GCF_002198655.1. Lineage (GTDB taxonomy): Bacteria > Actinomycetota > Actinomycetes > Actinomycetales > Kineosporiaceae > R-H-3. Next base: position 5,009 of record NZ_MWLN01000182.1, on the reverse strand, counting down.
ATGCGTTGGCCGCCAACCGGATCCGCGGGTTGAGGTAGGAGATGAGCAGGTCCGCCAGCAGGGTGGCGACCATGTAGATCGTGCCGATGACGAGGACGCCCGCCGACAGCACCGGCAGGTCCTTCGCCTTCGCCGCCGTGACGAGGAGCCGGCCCAGGCCGTTGACGTTGAAGATGACCTCGACGGCGAGCAGGCCGCCGAAGAGGTAGCCGGTCTGGGTCGCGACGACGGAGATCGTCGGCAGGAGGGCGTTGCGCAGGACGTGGGTGCGCAGCACCTTCGCCCGCGTCATGCCCTTCATCGTCGCCGTCCGCGTGTAGTCGGCCTCCAGGGCGCCGATCGTGCCCGCCCGGGCCATCCGCGCGATGTACCCGAAGTAGACGAGGACGAGTGCGAGCGAGGGCATGAGCAGGTAGTAGGCCTGCGTCCCGATCGAGGAGCCCTCCGGCCAGGTCGCGAGCACCGGCAGCACGTTGAGCTTGAGGCCCAGGACGAAGATGAGGAAGGTGCTCGTGACGAACTCGGGGATCGCCGAGCCGGCCAGGCCCAGGGTGACGATGACCCTGTCCGCGAGCCGGCCCTTGCGCAGCGCGGCGGCGATGCCGCCGACGACGCCGAGCGGCACCGTGAGCAGCAGGGCGAGGATCGCGAGCTTGGCCGAGTTCGACAGCGTCTGGCCGATGAGCTCGGTGACCGGCTGGCCGGACTGGTACGACGTGCCGAAGTCGAACGTGATGATGCCCTTGAGCAGCCGCCAGTACTGCACGAGCAGGGGCTGGTCGGTGCCGAGCTGCTTGTTGAGCTGGGCGACGGACTCGGCCGGCGCGAACGGGCCGAGGATGGCCCGGGCGACGTCCTGCGGGAGGACGTTGGAGATCGCGAAGACGATCAGGGTCAGGAGGAACAGCGTCACGACTGCGAGCGCTAGCCGCCGCAGGACGTAGACCACCATGGACTCACCCCCAGGTCGGGTGGCAGACGGGTCGGCGCCGGGCGGCGCGGGCAGGGCGGGTGCAGCAGATGGTGCGTGCGGTTCGGACGGGGCGGGCGGTTCCGTGCGGTGCGCAGACGGTGGTGCCGGTGACGGGCCGTACGACCCGTCACCGGCACACTCTGTCCGCCCGGTGCGTGAGAGTAAAGATCAGGCCTTGAGCCCGCACGCCGTGAGGTCGACCTGGCCGAGGGCCGTCGTCGCCATGCCGACGTACTTCGTCGAGTGGGCCGCGAGGTACTGGTAGAAGTACGGCACCAGGATCGGCGTGTCCTTCTGCATGATGTCGCTGATCTTGCGGCACGCGGTCTTCTGCGCGTCGACACCGATCGAGGCCTGGTAGGCCTTGAACGCCGCGTCGAAGTCCTTGCTGTTGTACTGCGAGGAGTTCCACACGCCGCCGCCCGACAGGGCCGCGTTGAGGTAGACGTCCGGCGTACCGCGGTGGCCGTAGTCGACGATGCCGAGGTCCGACGCACCCGAGCACGGCGGGTCGGCCGGCTTCTCGGGGCACCACTGCTTGCCGTAGAACGTGCTGCCGTCCTCGACCTGGATGTCGAGGGTGATGCCGGCCTTCGCGGCGTCCGACTTGATGAGCGTCGCGAGGTCCGGGATCTCCTGGAGCTTGACGGCGTGCAGCGTCGCCTTGAGGTTCGTCGCGCCCGCCGAGGCGAGGAGCGCCTTGGCCTTGTCGATGTCCTGCTTGCGCGCAGGCAGGGACGGGTCGGCGAACGGGTACACCGGGGCGATGACCGTGTCGGCCGCGACGTCGGCGGTGCCCTTCCACAGCGACTTGACCATCGCGTCGCGGTCGAGCGTCCAGGCGAGCGCCTCACGGACCTGCGGGTCCTTGAAGGCGCCCTTGTCGGTGCGCATCCAGACCTGCCGGTGGTTGGCCGACTTCAGCGAGATGACGGTGAGGTTGCTGTTGTTGAGCAGCGCCTCGCCGCCGTTGGCCTGGAACTGGACGATCGCGTCGACCTGGCCGGACTGCAGCGCGACGACCTGCGGCTGCAGGTCGGAGAAGAACACCCACTCGACGCTGTCGAGCGGGGTCTTCGTGCCCCACCACTTGTCGTTGCGCACGAACGTGGCGCCGGTCTTGGCGTCGAACTTCGTGATCTTCCAGGGGCCGGTGCCGTTCTGCTCCTTGTCGAGCGTGGCGCCGTCCGCCTGGGACTTGGGGATGATCGGCGACTGGGCGTTGTCCGGCGAGACGAGGTACGGGAAGTTGCCGTTCGGCCCGTTGAGCTTGAAGACGACGCTCTTGCCGTCGGGCGAGGTGACCGACCCCTTGTCGATGACGCCCTTGAGGGCGGAGTTGCCCGCGGCGCTCAGCCGGTCGAACGTCGAGATGACGTCGTCGGCGGTGAGGGGGGCGCCGTCCTTCTGCCAGGTGACGCCCGGGCGGAGGGTGAACGTCCACTCGGTGGCGTCCGCGTTCGGCTTCCACTCGGTCGCGAGGCCCGGCTTCAGCTGGAGGTCGCCGCCGGTGTAGACGAGGAACTCGTAGCACTGGGCGACGAGGCCGTAGGCGGCGAGGTCGACCATCTTCACCGAGTCGAGCGGGCCCGCCGGCGGGACGCTCGCGATCTTCATCGTGCCGCCGGTCTTGACACTGCCGGCGGTGCCGCCGCCCACGCCGACACCCGTCGACTGCCCGGCCGAGCCGGTGCTCGAGGCGATCGAGTTGGCCCCGCCGCACGCGGCGATGGTCGCGCCCGTCATCCCGAGCAGGAGCCCCATGCGGACGAACTCGCGCCGCGGCAGCCTGCCTGCGACGAAGGACTCGATGAGGTCGAGCTGGAGGGGGTTCGCCGCTCTGCGAATGGCGTCGTACTCCCGGCGTGCGGTCATGCCTGGCCACCTCTCTTCGTGGCCCACGGACGTGGACCGCGGCTGAAGAACTGCCTCGTCATGGGCATCGTGCCCTTGTGAAGGCTAGGTCGAGGCCTAGTTCTCCCAACTGGGGCATGAGCCTGTCAATACGCTCCGGCTCACCACATGGTCACGATCGGGTCACCACTTAGCGGTCGGGCGCCCGATGTTTCGTATGGCGCTCCGACATGTTTCGGGGCAGCACCTATCGGCCGGTTTGTCGCACTCGTGCCGCCCTGCCCCGGGGGCGGCGCCGGTCAGGCGCGCTTGCGCTCGGCGTAGGCCCGGGCCTTGGCCCGGTTGCCGCAGACGGCCATCGAGCACCAGCGGCGCCGGCGGCGCGGGTCGGCGAAGACCCAGCCGCAGCCGGTCCCCGGACAGGCCGCGACGCAGGTGCCGAGGGTCGAGGTGAGGAGGTCCTCCGCGGCGACCGCGACGGCGAGGACGGGCAGGTCGAGCGGGCTCACGGCGTCGGTGCCCGCGCGGCGCGCGCCGGCACCGGTGAGGCGCCAGGCCGCGGGCCCGCCGCCGGCCGGCGGGGCGAGCACGGACGCGGCCCGGGCGGCGGCCGCCTCGTGGGCGACGAGGGCCCAGTCGCCCTCGGTGCCGCGGCGCAGAGCGCACGCGTAGAGCGCCTCGCGCAGGGCGCCGGCGCGCAGCAGGGCCGCGGCCTGGGCGGGGGTGCTCGCGCTCGTGCCGAGCAGCGGGGAGACGTCGGCCGGGTCGAGCAGGCCCGCCTCGCGCGCCCACAGCCCGAGCGCACGGACCGAGGTGAGGTACTCCTTCGGTGCGTCGGTGCCCCAGCCCGCGCGCGTGTTGCAGAAGTCGAGCGCCGGGTGGCCGCCGACGGGGTCGGGCAGCGGGACGCCCTCGACGAGCTGCCAGGACATCGCGCCCTCCTTCCGTCGGACTCCTTCAGGCCGGTCCGGCCGGCAGGTCGGCACCCTGCCGCCGGTGGGGATCATCGTCGCCGACGGGCCGGGGCTTGACGTCGCCGGGTCGTCGTCCGGACGAATCCGGCCGTCGCGCTCATCTACTAACCACTGAATGATACTTTACCGGTTACCCACTGCGGATCGTCGGTGGGTACCGTCAGGCTCTCCTCGGAGCCCGGGAGGTGGGTGGCATGGCGCGGTCGGTCGGGGTCGTCCCCGGGCTGCTCGCCGCCCGCGTCCGGCACGCGGGGCGCCGACGGCTGCTCGTCGCCGCCGGTCTCGCGGTGGCCGCGGTGCTCCCCGTGCTCGCGGCGGCGCTCACGACGACCACGACGGACGCCGCGCTGCAGCGCGGCCTGGCGGCCCGGCCGGTCGGCGAGCGCAGCGTCATCGTCTCGTTCAACACCCCGGCGGACGCCGCGGAGCTCGGCCTGCTCGACGCGGCCGTCCGCCGCGAGCTGCCCCGGCTCTCCGGCCGGCCGCTGCACCGTCAGCTGATCTTCCGGGCGTTCGGCGACAGCCGCGGCGGCGACTACGTGCTCGCCGCCGCCGACGACCTGCCGGCCGCCGTCCGGCTCGTCGACGGCCGGCTCCCCGCCACGTGCACGCCGACGCTCTGCGAGGTGGTCTCGCTCGCCGACCCGGGACGGGACCCGTTCCTGGCCCCGGAGCTGGGCCTGCGGATCGTCGGGCACGCCCGGCGCACGGACCCGCTGCTGCTCACGGGCACGTTCGACCCGGGCCCGGACGCGACGGTGCTCCTCGGGGACGGCGTCGAGCGGGTGTCGCTGCTGGAGTCGCTCGCGCTACGGCAGCGCACGGTCGGCTGGGTCGCGGCGCTCGACCTCGACCGGGTCCGCCGCGAGGGCGTCGACGCCTGGCTCGCGGACGCGACCCGGGTCGCCGACGACCTGTGGATCGCCCGGGCCGGGCTCGTCCTGACGACCGTCGACGACGTCCTGCGTGCGGAGAACGCCCGGGCCCGGGCCTCGGCCGGCCGCTTCACCGTGCTGGGCAGCGCGACCGCCGTGCTGCTGCTCGGCACGGCCGTCGTCGGCGGGGCGGCGCTGCGCCGCGACCACGAGGCGTTCGTCGGGGCACTGCGCCGTCGCGGCGCCGGCCGCGGCGTCCTGCGCGCGCTGCTCGCCGGCGAGGTCGCCCTCGCGGCGACCGGCGGTGCGCTGCTCGGGGTGCTCGCCGGCGAG